>JARYMI010000017.1 GCA_029907205.1 Clostridiales bacterium | reverse complement strand
GTTCCCCCCGTCGGAGAAGCCGACGGGTCCCCCCTCCGCTACGGGGGCTTTCAGGGCAGCCTCCTGCGCCCATCATAGATACCCCATGTTTAGAGATGTTTCCGACGCTTATTAATCTGAAGATGGCTCCATTTCTCATTTCTGCTTGAAGGATAAGAAGGAAATCTCAGAGGCGGCGGCCGTCCTTGACGACGACCCGGCCGTTCTTGATGATATAACGGATGGGATTAATGCCCAAGTGGTAGACCAGGGAAGCATAGTCAGGAAGCTCGCAGAGGAGAAGGTCTGTCTTTTTGCCTGGCTCGAGGCTTCCTACTTCCTTGTGCCTTCCCAGGGCGAAGGCGGCGTTGGCTGTGACGGCATTGATGGCCTCTTCGATCGTCAGGCGCAGCAGGAAAACGCCGAGTTGAAGGACAAAAAGCATCGAGCTCACCATCGAGCTTCCGGGGTTGAAGTCGGAGGCCAAAGAGACGATCGCGCCCTCCTCGATGAGTTGCCTGGCAGGCGCTTTTTTGTCAAGCATGAGGAAAAAGGAAACGCCGGGAAGAAGCGTGGCAACGGTGTCGCTCCGGGCTAGCTTGCGGATTCCCTCGGGAGTGATGTTGATCAGATGATCGGCTGAGAGAGCTCCGATTTCCGAAGCCAACTCGGCGCCGCCCAGAGGAGTAAATTCATCGGCATGGATGCGGACCTTTAGCCCTGCCCACTTCGCGCCATCAGCCAGCCGCCGTGTGTCCTCCAGCGAGAAGATTCCCTCCTCGCAGAAGACGTCGAAGAATTCAGCCAGTTTTTTTCTCTTGACCTCGGGAAGAACGCGCCTTAAAAGAAAATTCACGTAGGCGCTTTTCCGGCTTCTGTATTCCTTTGGGATTTCGTGCGCGCCCATGAACGTGGGCACGATGTCCACAGGATGCTTCCGGCTCGCTTCGCGCAAAGCTTCGAGCTGCTTGATTTCGTCCTTGAGGTTTAGTCCGTAGCCGCTCTTGGCCTCGATTGTTGTCGCGCCGTTCTGGAGCATCGTGTCGAGACGGGAGAGGCAAAGGCGGACGAGTTCGCTTTTTGTGGCCCGGCGCGTGGCCTTGACAGTCGTCTGAATGCCCATTCCTTTCTTGGCCAGTTCCTCGTAGGTGTATCCTTTGAGCCTCAGCCGGAATTCATTAACCCGGCTTCCGGCAAAAGGGAGGTGAGTGTGAGAATCGACGAACCCGGGCAGCCCGACCAGGCCGCGGGCGTCGATATGAACTGCATTCTTTTCAGCCCTGACTCTGGCCTTAAAATCCTTCTCTTGACCGGTGAAGACGATCCGGCCTCGGCAGGAAGCAAGCCAGGCCTTCTCTAAAAGCCCCACATCCGTGAGGCTTTGTTTTCTTTTGGGAATCGGGCCGGCCAGAGTCAGGAGCTGGCGGCAGTTCGCGACAACGAGGTCAGCCGAGGTCATGGGGATGTTTTCTCAGCGAGGACTGGCGGCTCCTGCGGATAAAGGTCGGAGTTTCATAGGGCTCGTACTGTTTTTCCCAGGCCGGCGGCTCCCACAAAGAGGGGTTTTGTTTTGGCTCGAAAAGGAATGTCGGCGTGTCTGTCTGAACTTGGAAGGGCGGAGGAGTTGGCCTTCGCGGCCTGATGTATTCTTCGGTTGCTTCAACCTCTTTTTCCAGCTTGGATTCGAACCCTGTGGCGATCACAGTGACTTTGACCATCTCTTTCATGGCGCCGTCGATGACCGTGCCAAAAATGATGTTGGCGTCAGGGTGAGCCAGCCTGTGAATGAGCTGTGAGGCTTTGGAAACTTCGTGAAGGGTCAGGTCTTTGCCGCCGGTGATGTTGATGAGCACGCCCCGTGCTCCCTCAATGGACGTATCGACAAGCAAGGGGCTTGAGATGGCTTTCTGGGCGGCGTCCACGGCCCGGTTTTCGCCCGAAGCGATGCCCGTCCCCATGAAAGCCATGCCCATCCCCTTCATGATCGATTTGACGTCAGCGAAATCGAGGTTGATAAGTCCAGGCTTGGTGATCAAGTCGGAGATGCCCTGGACGGCCTGCCGCAGGATGTCGTCAGCCATCTTGAAAGCGTCTTGGATGGACGTGTCCAGGTTGACGGTCTGGAGAAGGCGCTCGTTGGGGATGGAGATCACTGTGTCCACGGCCCCTTTCAGTTCCTTGAGACCTTCTTCTGCCTGCTTGGCCCTGACCCGGCCCTCGAACTCAAAGGGGAGAGTGACGATGGCGATGGCCAGGATGTCCATCTCCGAGGCGAGGTTGGCCAGGATCGGCGTTGCGCCCGTCCCCGTGCCTCCGCCCAGGCCTGTGGTCAGGAAGACCATATCAGCGCCCTGGATGAGCTCAATAAGCTTTTCCGTATCTTCCACGGCCGCCTGCTTGCCGGTCTCAGGCCTGCCGCCCGAGCCCAACCCTTTGGTGACCTGACTGCCGATCTGAAGCTTGGTGCCGGCACGGTTGTTGTTCAAGGCCTGAACATCCGTGTTGACGGCGATAAACTCGACGCCATCGATGCCGGTCTCGATCATCCGGTTGACGGCGTTTCCTCCTCCGCCTCCGAGGCCGATGACTTTGATCTTGGCGCCGATGCATTCTTCAACGAGATGAAATTTCAGTTTGCCGATGACTTCGTCGCTCATGATGCCTCCTCTTATTCTTTGAGCCAGTCGCGCAACTTGGCCCAAAGTCCTTTCTTTTTATCCTGTGCCATGCCGCGTTCCTGCCATTGGCCAAACCCGTAGAGGATTAGGCCGACGGCAGTGGCATAGTCGGGAGTGCTGACTCTGTCCACCAGGCCGCCGACCCCGGTCGGCTCGCCCCGGCGGACAGGAAGGTCGAATATTTCTTCCGCTACTTCCTCGAGACCTTCAAGCAAAGCCGTCCCGCCTGTGAGGACGATGCCCGAGTTCAACGATTTTTCGTAGCCCATTCTTTTGATGTCCCCGTCGACGAGGCGGAAAATCTCTTCGGCCCGAGGCTGGATGATGTCGGCCAGAATCTGGCGCGACAGGACGCGCGGTTTTCTCCCGCGGCCGACCGAAGCGACCTCGATCGTCTCCTGCTCATCCAGAGTCGGGCTGGCGATACAACCGAACTTTTTCTTGATTTTTTCTGCCTCTGGAATGGGCGTGCGCAACCCGACGGCAATGTCGTTGGTGAAGTTGTCCCCGCCGATGGGGACAACCGAGGTGTACCAGAGGCTTCCCCTTTCGAAGATAGCGACCTCGGTTGTGCCGCCGCCGATGTCGATGAGGCCCACGCCCAGCTCTTTTTCGTCGTGGGTCAGGACCGAAGCTGAGGTGGCGATCTGGTTGAGGACGACCTGTTCGATCTCGATCTCGGCCCGTTCGACGCAGGTTCTCAAGTTTTGGATCGAAGTGATGGCCGAAGTGACGATATGGACGTTCACCTCTAATTTGATGCCGCTCATCCCAAGCGGGGCCTTGATTCCATCCTGCTCATCGACGATGAACTCCTGCGGGATCACATGGATGATCTCCCGGTCGGGAGGGATGGAGACAGCCTTCGACTGGTCGATAACCCGGCGGATATCTTCGCGGATGATCTCCCGGTTTTTTCCGGAGACGGCGATGACGCCCCGGCTGTTGAAGCTCTTGATATGGGCCCCGGAAATGCCGACGAACGCGGAGTCGATCTCCACGCCCGCCATCAGCTCGGCCTCTTCCTGGGCCTTCTTGATGGCCGCGGTCGTGGCCTCCAGGTTGACGACGACGCCTTTTCGCAGTCCCTTGGAGTCGGCCGCGCCGATGCCGATGATCTCGACCTTTCTTTCTGGGGTGATTTCGCCGATGATGGCCGCGACTTTTTTTGTTCCGATGTCGAGCCCGACGATGTAGCTATTTCTTGGCATTACTCTACCTCCTCACCGGAGTTCAAACGGGCAGCCTGGCCTAAAAGCGCCAGCGGCTTGAAGTAGATCCTGTCGTCGAAGCGCAGGTCAACGTATTCAAGAGGCCCATGGCTGCTTTCCAACCTGGGCAACGAACTCAGGAAAAACTGGATCTTCTCCAAAAAGCGGTCAGTGCCGAGAATAAGGCGTGTCGGTCGATCCCTGAAGGTCAGGCTCACGCTGTCGACCTGGGAAAAGTCCAGGGCCTCCACTTCCCCCCGGATCTCGGGAGTCAACGAGTTCAAACAGGCCCAGGCTAAGTTGAGTTTTTCGCGGTAGTAACCCTTGAACTGTGATGTATCCACTAACAAGGGCAGGTGACTTTCTTCCCGGGCGTTGAGCCGCTCCAGCATGACGCCTTCTTCGTCGATGAGCAGGTTGGCCTCGCCGACCCTCAGGACCGCGGCAGGCAACCGTTCTTCAATCTCGATTCTCAACGTTGAGGGAAAAACCTTGCGCAGGTGCGCCTTTTTGACCCAGCGGTGGGCTTCGATGCGGTCCTGAAGGCTGGCGATATCAAGGAGGAGCAGATTTCCCAGTCGGGACGCTTCGACGATAGGAGCGAGATCCCGGGCGACGAAATCGAGTCGCGAGAGGACTTCCGTTCTCTTGACGGCCAGCTCATCCCAGGTGATCAAGAAAATGCAGGCTTTCGTCAGCAGGTAGAAGAGGCCGACAAAGAGGAGGAAAAAGAGGATGATGTGCTTGAGTTTGAGAGTCAGCTTCCGCTGAATTTTCTTGACCGGGACCTTTTCCAGCCCTCGCTGGAAGCGCCTCGGCGCGCTCAAGGCCGCTGGCGGCCGGTATTTCAGCGGCGGGTTGAGAGTGGCCATGGCTACGACTTGACCTCCAGACGCGCGATGATTTCGGGGATGATCTTATAAATATTCCCTGCGCCCAGGACCAGGATCATGTCCTGAGGCTGGACAATTTTCGCTAACAGGGAAGGAATCTTTTTCATGTTAGGTTCAAAATAGACGTTCTTGTGTCCGAGGAGCTTGATCTCTTCGAAAAGCGCCTCTCCCGTGATGCCGGGGATCGGCTGCTCGCCGGCAGGATAGACTTCGGTCATGACCAGCACGTCGGCCTGATTGAAAGCTGTGGCAAAGCTCTTCATCAGAAGGGACAGCCGGGTGTACCGGTGGGGTTGAAAGACGGCCACGACGCGGCGTGTCCAACCCCGCTTGGCCGCGTCCAGAGTTGCTTTGATCTCGGTCGGATGATGGCCGTAGTCCTCGATGATCATGAGGCCGTTGATTTCTTTTTTAAGCTCAAACCGGCGCCCTGTCCCGGAATAGTCCTGGAGAGCCTTAAGGATCGTTTTTGCGGGGATGTCCAGGTCGAGCCCCACAGCCACGGCCGCCATGGCGTTGAGAATGTTGTGCTTGCCGGGGACCCGAAGCCTCAGGTCGCCAATTTTCTTCCCTTTGGAGAAGAGGGTTGACCTGCTTTCGAACCGGTCGAAGCTCAACCCCCGGGCAAAAATGTCGGCTTGGGAGGAGAACCCGTAGGTGACAATCCTGCGTTCGATGAGCGGGATCAGGCTTTGCAGGTTGGCGTCGTCAAGACAAAGGATGACGGGACAGTAAAAGGGGACTTTATTGGCAAAATTGACGAATGTTTTCTTGAGCTCGTCCACGGTGACGTATTGATCGAGGTGCTCCTCGTCGATGTTGGTGAGGACAGCGATGAAAGGCGAGAGCATCAGGAAGGACCGGTCGCTTTCATCGGCCTCGGCCACGATAAACTCTCCCTCGCCGAGCTTGCCGTGAGAACCGATCGTGTTCAAGCGGCCGCCGACGATGATGGTCGGGTCATACCCGCCCTGGTTGAGGACCTGGGCAATCATCGAGGTGGTGGATGTCTTTCCGTGGGCGCCGGCCACGGCCACGCCGTATTTCATCCGCATCAGCTCAGCCAGCATCTCGGCCCGGGGGATAACCGGAATCTGGAGATCTCTGGCCTCGCGGACTTCAATATTGTCCTCGCTGACGGCTGAAGAGATGACGACGACATCCGCCCCCTGGACGCGGTTGGCCTTATGACCTTTGTAGACCTTCGCCCCGAGGCGGGCCAGACGCAGGGTTGCGTCGTTCGTCTGCAAGTCCGACCCCGTGACCCTATAGCCAATGTTAAGGAGGACTTCGGCAATCCCGCTCATGCCCGTTCCGCCGATGCCGACCATATGGATGTGTTTCAGCTTCCGGTAAGTTTTCTTGACCAAGGGCTGCCTCCTACGGCTCGGGCATCCATCAGCTCAAAGCAGAGATCGGCGATCCTTTCGGCCGGCCGGTCTGTTCTGAGAGCTGCCAGGTTCTTTTCCATATCGGTGATTCTTTCTTTATGTTTGATGTAAAAGACGATTTTTTCCGCGAGGCGGGCGGGGTTGAGGCCTTTTTCCAGGATGACCTCCGCCCCATTTATACTCTCCAGCTCCCCGGCGTTCTTCGCCTGATGATTCTCTGATGCCTGGGCAAAGGGAATGAGGATCGAAGCTTTCTGGGAAGCGATGAGCTCCGCGATCGTGGTCGCGCCGGCGCGGCTGATGACGAGATCGGCCTTCTCGAAAAAGCGCCACATGTCGAAGAAGTAGGGAGAAATCACAGCTTCATCAAACCCATGATGAATGTAGCTTGCCCTGACCCATTCATAGTCAGCCTTTCCCGTCTGGTGGAAAATCCGCAGGCTGCCCTTTTCTGCTTTAAGAAGAGGCAGGGCGGCCGTCATCGCCTGGTTGAGAACATGAGACCCCTGGCTGCCTCCAAAAACGAGGAGGGTGAGCTCGCTTGTTCTCGGCTTGGGCCGAAGCGCGTAGAATTCATCGCGGACGGGATTCCCGAGGAAGACGCCTTTTCCTTTGAAAAAGGGCAAAGAATCCTTGAAGGCCACCACCGCTTTCTGCGCCCAGCGGACAAGAAGCCGGTTCGTGTACCCGGGGTGGAGGTTTTGTTCGAGGATCAACGTTGGGATTCTCATCAGTGCCGCCGCCAGGACGACCGGCCCGGAGCTGTAACCGCCGACGCCGATAACCAGGTCAGGCCTGAGGCGGACTAGGATGGCCAGGGATTTGAGAAAGGCAAAGGGCAGGAGAGCCAGAGTCACGAGGCTTCGTAGCCCACGGCCCTTGAGGCCTTCGATTTTGAGCTGGATAAAATGGGCGCCGGTCCGGTCCATGATCTTTTTCTCAACGCTGCGATGGCTTCCGATAAAAGTGAGGCGAAGCCCAGGGTCCTTTTCCCGCAGCTTCTTGCCTACGGCAAGGGCAGGATAGACGTGACCGCCTGTTCCCCCCCCGCTGATGACGACCCGCTTTGCTCTCATCGTTTGCCTCTCTCGCTCCGTTTTCTCTGGGAGATGTTTAGGATGATTCCAATGGCCGCCAGGTTCATGATGAGCGATGAGCGGCCAAAGCTTAAAAGCGGCAGGGGAACGCCCTTTGGGGGACCCAACCCCAAAACGATGGAGATGTTGAGCAAAGCCTGAACGAAGATCCCAAGGGTCAAGCCCGCAGCGGCCAACTGACCGGCTGGAGTGGGTGCTCTAGCCGAGATGGCCAAACCTCGCCACAGGAAAACGAGAAAGAGGAGAAGAACGGCCAGCGTGCCGAGGAGGCCGAATTCTTCGCCCAAGATGGCGTAGATGAAATCGGTGTGAGCGCACGGCAGAAAGAAGAGTTTTTGCGTGCTCTGACCCAGGCTCAAGCCTAAGAGGCCGCCCGACCCGACGGCGAGCTTTGACTGAATGACCTGAAAGCTGTTGCCCAGAGGGTCCTTGTCCGGATCCATGAAACCGGCGATCCTCTCCAGCCGGTAGCTCGCCTGGAATAGGAAAAAAGCGAAAAGTCCTGCTGCCCCCAGGCCAAGAACCGCCAGGTAGCGGAGTTTGACTCCGCCAAGGTAAAGCATTGCAGCGCAGATGGCAAAAACGAGCAGGGCTGTTCCGTAGTCGGGCTCCTTCAGAATAAGCAAGGTGAAAAGACTGATGATAAAAAGCGGAAAAATCAGGATCCGCCACTCATCGATGCGGTCCTTTTTTTTATCCAGATAAAAGGCCAGGAAAAGGACGAGGCTGATCTTGGCCAGTTCCGAAGGCTGGAAGCGCAACCCGAAAAACTGGATCCAGCGGTTGGTCCTTGCCACTGTGGGCATAACAAAACACATGGCCAGGAGAAAAAGAGTCAGGAGAAGGAGGCCATAGATGAGCAGAGGATTCTGGAAGAAAGGCTTTCTCGCTGAAAGGATGAAAAGGAGAACTGCCAGACCGACTCCAGCGCCGATGAGCTGCTGGATGAGAAAATACAGGGACTGGTGGTATTTTTCCTCGGCCAGCACGGCGGAGGAGCTAAAGACCATGACAAAGCCCAGGCCGAGCAGGACAAACGTGATGAGAGCGAGCGTTTTGTCGAACCCGAAGGGCTTGAAGATTTCCATGGCTTACGCTTTCTTTCCTTGGAAGGCTTGAGCTAACCTCCTGACTTCCTTTTTAAAGACCCGGCCCCGCGCTTCGAAATTCTTGAACATGTCGAAGCTCGTGCAGGCTGGAGCAAGAAGAACCACTTCTCCCGGACGGGCAGAAGCGGACGCAAGGGAAACCGCCTGGCGGAGAGTTGAGGCATCTTCCATCGGGGCGACACCGCGCAAGGCATTTCTTATTTTTTCCCGGGCTTCTCCGACGAGGATGACCTTTTTCACTTTCCCACGGACCGGCTTCCGGAGAAGGGTGAAATCAGCTCCTTTGTCCCGGCCACCAAGGATAAGGATGATCTTTTTGTCGAAGCTCTCGATGGCCTTGATGGTCGCGTCCACTGTTGTGGCCTTGGAGTCGTTAATATAGTCCACGCGACCATAGGAGAGCACTTTCTCTAGACGATGCTCCAACCCGGAAAATGTCCGGATCGACCGCCGCATCAACCCGGCCGGCACTCCGAGGCAGTGTCCGATGAGAGCTGCGGCCATGACATTCTCCTGGTTGTGGAGGCCGCGGAGGGGAATTTCGGCGGTCTTCATGAGTTTCGTTTGTTTTTGGCCGGCCAAGAGGATCCAGTCTCCGCTGACGGCACAGCCGCGCTCAACCTTCCTTCTCGTGCTAAAGGAAAAGACTGTCGCGCGAGCCTCCTTGGCCAGAGGCCAGACCAGGGGGTCGTCGCGGTTTAAGATGGCGATTCCGCCCTCATCTTGAGCTAAGACGAGTCTTTTCTTGGCGTTGAAGTAATTTTCAAAGGAGCCGTGCCAGTCCAAATGATTCTGAGAGATGTTGAGGAAAACGGACATGAACGCCCGGAAGCGGTCGATGTGCTCGAGCTGAAAGCTGGAGATTTCAGTCACGAAGATATGGTCGTCCCGGCTCTTTTCGGCGTAGGCGATGAGAGGCGTTCCGATGTTTCCCGCCAGATAGGCTTTCCTGCCCGCCTCTTTGAGGATCTTATATGCCAGAGTCGCGGTCGTTGATTTTCCGTTTGTCCCGGTGATGCCGACAACCCGTCCTCTCAGAAAATGATAAGCCAGCTCGATCTCGGACATGATTCTGGCCCCGGCTTTTTTCGCCGCGTTGAGCTCCGGGATCGACGCGGCTCCGGGGCTGGGCACGATGATATCAGCCTCAAGAAAAGTCGGCAGACGGTGGCCGTCGGTTTCCAGGCGAACTCCTTTTCGCTTCCAGTTTTTCGCTTTTCTGCCCAACTCAGCTTCTGTCTTTTTCTCGCTGACCGTCACGCTGGCGCCCTGTCGGAGAAGGAAGTGGACCAAAGCGCGGCCGGTTTTTCCTAATCCGACGACCAGCACTTTTTTTCCGGCAATTTCCATGTTTATCTCAGTTTTAATGTTGTCAGGCTGAACAAAGCGAAGATAATGGCCAGAATCCAGAACCTGATGACGACCTTTTCTTCGGGCCAGCCGATGAGCTCGAAGTGGTGGTGGAGCGGCGCCATCTTGAAAACTCTCTTGCCTCCCGAGACCTTGAAATATCCCACCTGAAGGAGGACCGAGAGCGCCTCAAGAATGAACACGCCGGCCACGGTGAACAGGAGGAACTCCTGTTTGATCAGGATGGCGATGCAGGCCAGCGTAGCGCCAAGAGAAAGGGCTCCCACGTCTCCCATGAAGATTTCAGCCGGGTGGCAGTTGAACCAGAGGAAAGCAAGGCAAGCTCCGGAGAAAGCTCCGGCAAACACGGTCAGCTCCGCAGCCAGCGGAACGCGAGGGATATTCAGGTAAGTCGAGTAGAGGGCGTGGCCCGCGATGTAAGTCAGCGCGGTCAGCGCCATGGCGCTGATAAAAGTCAGGCCGATGGCCAGCCCATCCAGTCCGTCGGCCAGGTTGACGGCGTTGGAGGACGCGACAAGGATAAACATGATCAAGGGGAGATAAAACCAGCCCAGGTAGGGAACCCATTTTTTGAAGAAGGGAAAACTCAACTGGAGGCTGAAACGACCGGCGGTGCTGATATAGACAAGAACCAGGCCGATGGCTGCTGCCAGAAAGAATTGCAAGAGGAGTTTGTTTCTTGCCTTGAGCCCCAAAGACCGGTGTCTCCTGACTTTCAGGATATCATCCCAAAATCCGATGGCCCCGAAACTGATCATGGTCAACATGGCTAGCCAGACGTAAACGTTGCCCAGGTTTCCCCAGAGAAGCGTCGGGATGACGGTGGAAGCGATGATCAGGATTCCTCCCATGGAGGGCGTCCCCTTTTTTGTGTGGTGAGACTGTGGGCCTTCGGGCCGGATCTCCTGCCCGACCTGGTATTTTTTCATCATCCTGATCAGCCGGGGACCGAGGAGGAAACTCACCAACAGGGCTGTTACCCCAGCCAAGGCTGTCCTGACAGTGATGTAACGGAAGACGTTGAAAAAGAAAAAATATTCTTTTAACGGAACGAACAGCCAGTACAGCACTTCAGTCCTCCCTGAAATAGGACTTGATTCTGTCGGCGATAAAGTCCATCTTCATGCCCCGTGATCCCTTGACCAGGATAAGATCTCCTGTTTGTATGATTGAGGTCATTCTGGCAGCGGCTTCTTCAGAAGAGGCGAATGAAAAGATTCGACAGGGGTCGAGGCCCGCTGCCTGGGCGCTTTCGGCCAGGTGAAGGCTGAGACGGCCGACAGTGATAAGGACATCCCAGCCGCAAGCGACAACCTCTTCGCCAGCCTCGATGTGGAATTCGATTTCCTTTTCTCCGAGCTCGAGCATGTCGCCGAGCACGGCGACCCTTCTTCGAGCCGGGAGAGAAGCCAGGCTCCTGAGAACCGAGGCGAGCGCTTTTGGGTTGGAGTTATAGGAATCGTCGACGAGCTCGATTGATGAAGCCAGCCGGAAGATCTCGCCCCTCCGGCTGAAAGGCTTGAGTTGGGGAATCATCTGGATGATGTCGTCAAAGGGAAGAAAAAGAGCATGGTTTGCGCTGACAGCTGCCAGGAGATTATAGAGGTAGTCATCGTAAACAAAAGGAAAGAGGACTTCCTCTTTTTCTCTCCCTAAGTGAAGCTTGATAACCATTCCGTCGGTGCCCTTTTTCCTGATGCGCGTGGCCCGGACATCGCATCGGGGCGAAAGGCCAAAGGTTATTTTCTGGCCCTTCCAGTCCTGGCTGATGGTGCGGACCCAGGGGTCATCAGCGTTGACGACGGCCGTGCCGCCGGGTTTTGTGCCCTCGAGGATTTCCTTCTTGGCCAGGGCAATTTCCTCCAAGCTGTGGAGAAATTCGAGATGAACGGGGTTGACGTTAATAACGACCGAGACGTCGGGCGGAGCGATGCGGGTGAGCGTCCTGATTTCACCGCGACCACTCATTGCCATCTCAAGGACAGCCACGTCGTAGCTTGGATTGAGCCTGAGCAGTGAGAGCGCCAACCCGATGTGATTGTTGTAATTGCCCTCGGACTTGAGGACGTTGAACCTCCGGGCAAGGAGGCTGGCGGCGAACTCCTTGGTCGTGGTCTTGCCGACACTTCCCGTGATGCCGACAACCTTAACAGGATGGTCGGCAAGGACAGAGCCGGCCAGTCTTTGCAGAGCGACGGCTGTGTCCTCCACGCGAACAAGGGCAAAGTTCTGCCCGGGAGACTGAACCTCACGGGAAATGACGGCGCCGCGGGCTCCCCTGGCTGCGGCGTCGGGGATGAAATCGTGGCCATCCCGCCTGGCCCTCAGGGCAAAAAATAACTCTCCCGGCTGGCTCAAACGGGAATCGATGTTGAACTGGGCAAAAACAAGCGCGGGATCGCCCTGGATGATCCGCCCGTTGACTCTTGCGGCAATCTCTTTCAAACGCAGCTCGGCCATCACGTTCTTGACTCCAAGGCTTTGAGGGTTGAGCGAGCGACGTCAGCGTCGTCAAAAGGAATCGTCCTGTCCTTGAATATCTGAGTATTCTCGTGACCTTTGCCGGCGATGAGGACCGCGTCCCCTTTTTTGGCTGCGGCCAGGGCGGCTTCAATGGCTTCGCGGCGGTCCGGGATGATGGAGTAAGCTCGGCAACTTGAACGGGCAAAACCCTGTTCTATCTCAGCAAGAATGGCCAGCGGGTCTTCGGACCGAGGGTTGTCGGACGTCAGAAAGGTCCAGTCGGCGAGCGCAGCCGCTACTTCTCCCATCCGAGCTCTCTTCCCCTTGTCCCTGTCGCCTCCAGCCCCAAAGACGAGAAGAATCCGGCGGGGTTTTAGCTCCCGGACGGCGTCGAGCAGACTTCTCAAGGCGATATCGGTATGGGCGTAATCAACAAAGACCCAAAGGTCGAGGTTGTTGTCTATTTTTTCAAGCCTGCCCGGCACTCCCTTGAGTTCGGCGATTCCTTCTTTGATCCGGGCTGCGGGCACGTCAAGCGCAAGCCCGATGGCGACCGCTGCCAGGATGTTGTAGAAATTGTGCTTCCCCAGGAGCCGGGAGCAGATTTTCATTGTGCCGCCGGGATAGTCCACCTCCGCTTTGATTCCGTTTTCTGTGAAGCGGAAGTTTTGACCGCGAACGATGGCGGCGGGTTCGAGACCATAAGAGACGGTGGTCAGAGGAAGCTCGGAGATCAACCTTTTGCCCCAGGCGTCGTCAAGGTTGACAACTGCCGTTCTTTTCTTGGCGTTGAGAAAGAAAAGCTTTTTCTTGGTTTCAAAATAATCTTCCATGGAGGCGTGGTAATCGAGATGCTCGGCGCTCAGGTTGGTGAAGACGGCGACGTCAAAATGGATTCCCCAGACGCGTTTGAGGTCGAGCGCGTGAGAAGAAACTTCGATGAGGCAATGGGTCATCCCCAGCGACTTCATTTTGCTCATCATTCTCTGGAGGTCTGGGGCTTCGGGTGTCGTCCTCTGAGCAGGAATGACCTCTCCCGGCCAGCGGTAGTTTATTGTTCCGATGACGGCCGGCTTGAAACCGGCCTGGCGGAGGATTGACTCCAAAAGATATGTCAGGGTTGTCTTCCCTTTGGTCCCGGTGATGCCGATAACCTTCATCCCGAGTGAAGGATGTCCGTAGAAATTGGCCGCGGCCAGGGCCAGCGCTTCTCTGGAATCCCTGACTTCAACCCAGGCAACTTTCATGTTCGGCGGCTCGGGCCTTTCGGAAAGGATGGCCCGAGCTCCCAGGCTGATCGCTTCTCCGATGAACTCATAGCCGTCCCTCTTTTCTCCCCTGATAGCCGCAAACAGGAATCCAGGCTGGACCATTTTCGAGGAATAGGCCAGGCCTGAAATTTCAACGTCGATGTCGCTTCCTGTCCGAAGGTCGGGAATGTCTTTCAATAAATCCTTTAGGGTCATCGGTAACTCGCCTCCCGAAGCTGGGCAGTGATCACTTTCTTGGCCGGGTCAAATTGAGGCGTCTGGCCCAGGTAAAGGAGAACTCGCCGGGCGATTTCCTGGAAAACAGGAGCTGCCACCTGGCCGCCGTAATGGAGCCCCGCCTTCGGCTCATCGATGACCACGATCATCGAAAGGAAGGGCTTCCGGGCGGGGGCAAACCCGACAAACGAAGCCAGATGTTTGCGTGCTGAATAAGCCCCTGTCACCGGGTCTATTTTTTGTGCTGTCCCTGTTTTGCCGGCCACCGTGAAGCCTTTCAGGCGAGCGGCCTGGCCTGTGCCGTCGAGGACGACTTTTTCGAACACTTTCTCGACGAGGTCAGAAGCTGTTTTCTCTGAGATGATTCTCTCGCCAGCAGGACGAGCAGCCTGGAGCGAGGGCGAAAAATCAAAAGTTTCCCTCGTCACGCGAAGCGGAATTAAGAGACCGTTGTTAGCAAAAACATTCATGGCTTGAAGCACTTGGATGGCGGTCACGGAAATCCCGTAACCGATGGACTGGGAAGCGAGCGAAGAGCCGCTCCATTTCGGGAGGGGATGGAAAATGCCGGCTTCCTCCCCGGGGAGTTCGACCCCGGTTTTTTCCCCGAAACGAAAAGCTTTGATCGTCCTGTAGAGAATCTCTGGGCCGATGCGCTGGCCAACCATGGCCGTCCCGACATTCGAGGAGTGAATGAGGACTTCAGAGAGGCTGAGGACCCCCATTTTTTTATGGTCGCTGATCGTCCATCCGGCGACTCTGATGCTGCCGTTGCTGCAATCGAAAGTGTCCATGAAATCAACCAGGCCAAATTCTCTGGCAGCCGCTGCGGTAACGATCTTGAATGTCGAGCCGGGCTCAAAGTTGTACTGGATGGCCCGGTTTCGTCTCTCTTCAGGATGAGCCCGTGAAAAATCATTCGGGTCATAACCCGGAGAGCTGGCCATGGCGAGGATTTCTCCCGAGGGAGGGTGGGAAATGATGACGGTTCCCCAGTTTGCCTGATGAGACTCCACGGCCCTCTCCAGCTCCCGCTGGGCGATGTACTGGATGGTTTCGTCGACGGTCAGGATCAAGTCCTCGCCAGGTGTGGGCGGCTTTAGGACCTCGCGGTGATAATGCCTTTTTTTTGCATCTCTCAGGAAGAGACCCTCCCCAGCCACGCCTTTCAGCCTGACATCGCATTCGAGCTCTACTCCGCCGGCCCCTTCATCATCGATGTTCACCCCGCCGAGGACATGGGCGGCCAGCCGGCCGAGAGGGTAATAGCGCTTATTTTCCTCCTGGATAGTAATTTCGCTCATCCCGAGTCTTTTGACCTGTTCCGCCTTTTCAGGGCTGATTTTTCTTTTGATCCAGACAAAAGTCTCTCCTTTTTCGATTCTCGCCTTGATTCTTGTGAGGTCCGCGTTAGAAAGCTCGAGGACTCTTGAGAGCTCTTCGATCTTGGCAAGCTTTTGGGGGAGGGGTTCTTCCTCCGAGGGGATATAAGAGACGGAAGGCGCGGGGAAGCTCCGGGCCAGAATTATGCCCCGGCGGTCGTAGATTGTTCCCCTTTCTGGAATTATCTTCGACTTGAGCTGGTTCTGCCTGAAAGCAGCAGCCCTGAGCCGGCCGTGTTCAATCACCTGGAGTTCGACGAGACGCAGGGTCAACGCGGAAAACCAGAGGAAAAAAAAGAAACTCAAAATGATTGTTCTTTTGCGGATGCGCTTCTGGAAGAAAGAGCTTGACTCATTCATCTTCGTTCGTCAACCTGAAATCCTCATAGATGATCTGCTCGGGCCGTGGCTCCACGAGGCCGAGTTTTTCCCGCGCGACCCTCTCCACCTTCTCCAAAGATAAAAGCGATGTCTTCCTGATCTCCAGCCCCTTGATCTCCTCCTCGAGCTGGCCTATTTTTTCTTCCAGCCGGCTTGTCTGGTAGCCCAGGCTGATGAGAGCCGCCTGATGCCAGATGTAGAAAGTGAGGAAAGCGACAGCCAAAAGGATGCAGGCAGCGGCCAGAGCGATTTCTTTTTTTTCGTATCGCCTTCTGACCATCAGAGTTTCTCCGCTGCTCTGAGCTTGGCTGACCGGGACCTGGGGTTAGATATCTTTTCTTCCTCCGATGGAGTGATAGGCTTTCGGGTGAGGAGGCGGAGGAGGGCAGTCCCTCCTTCATCTGAGGCGAGACGGGCAAAGGTACGCTTGACAATCCTGTCCTCGAGAGAATGGAACGAGATCACGGCCAAACGAGCGCCCGTTGGAACCTTTCGCGCCATTGTTTCAAGAAACTCGGCCACCCCTTCGAGCTCTCCGTTGACTTCAATCCGGAGCGCCTGGAAGACCTTGGCCGCGGGATGGATCTTTCCTTTCTGGGGAATCCAGCCGCAGACGCCTTCGACCAGGGAGCGGAGTTCGGTTGTCGTTTCGATTTTCTTCACTTTCCTCCTGGCGATAATCTCCTTTGCCAGGCGTCTGGCCTGCTTGAGCTCCCCGTATTCCCAGAAGAGCCTGGCCAGCCTGGGTTCGGAATACGTGTCGATAATCTTAAAGGCCGTCGTCTTATTCCTTAAGTCCATCCTCATATCCAGCGGCCCTTCCTGGTTGAAACTGAAGCCTCTCTCCGGAGAATCGAGCTGGAATGAAGACAGTCCCAGGTCCAGGATCATTCCCCGGACAGCCGAAAAATCGATGTCGAGCCCGGGAATATACCTGAAGTCGGCATGGAAAAGCTGGACTCTGTCGGCATACGGTGTGAGGTTCTTCTTGGCCTCGTCCAAGGATTGTTCATCGATGTCGAGTCCGATAAGAGCAGCCCTCGGGTTTTGCCGCAAGATTCCCAGGGCATGGCCACCCAGGCCAATCGTGCCGTCGATGTAAATTCCTTCTCGCGTGACGTCGACAATGTCCAGGACCTCCTTGAGAAGGACGGGTCGATGTCCTCTGTTGCTCATTCCGATTTTCCGCGGGGAATGAGACCGGCGATCGTTTCAAAATCTTCATCGGTCAACGGTCTCTTCTCGAGCTTTTCATCCAGCCTCTCTTTGTTCCAGACTTCCAGGTGATTGTTGAGGCCGATAACTTCGACCTCATCAGCGAGCAAGGCCGTTCCGCGCAACTGCGTGTTGATCAGGACGCGGCCTTTAGAGTCAATTTCGTGCCTGGTGCCTCGGCGGTTGACGCGGAGGAGGAAATTTCTCACATCGGGCCGAAGATGGAGAGCTCCCTGCTTGGCAACACCGGTGAGCTCTTCCCACACAGGAAGCGGGTAGATCTGGACGGCTTCGTCGGTGAGGGAGGTGATGAAGACGTCCTTGCCGTAGTCGTCTTCAATAGCGGCCCTGAATTTTTCCGGAATCTTGACCCGGCCGGCCTTGTCAATTTTCGCTGTGTAACTACCTATCAATAAGTTTCCCATTTTATCCCATTTCGTCCCATTTGCCGTAAATATAGGAGAGAAATTTTTAAATGTCAAGCAAAAAAATGAAAAAAATACTAATAATTATTGATTAACTAAATATAGTGAGGGAATGAATAAAGGGACTCTATAAAATGGGCCCTGAAGCTAATCCTCATCGGCCTCTTCGACTGGAGATATTTCTTCTAAGAGCTTTTTCGCTTCGGCATAGTTGTTTCCCGAGACAAAAATTTTGATCTCTCCCAGCCCGTTGGTGGAAAACGGGTGGATGGACTGGACAACCAGCCCCCGAAAGATGCAAGAAATCCCGTGGCTTTCCAGGAAGCTCTTGATGACCTCGGCTTCAGCCGGACCCCAGACTTTGCCAAGCTCTTTAAGCTTCATATCTTTATCTGGTCTCTTGTCTTTTTCTTCCTCCATTTCCGCAGGCCCTATCCTGTCTTCTTTTCTTCGACGTCTGTGATCTTGCCGGAGGCAAAGAGGTACGTTTTGAGCTCTTCGGCCATGGCTTCGTCGTTTCTCCTGATCCATTCCAAGATCATGGCCGCGTGTTCCTTCTCCTCATCCCGATTGTGCGCCAGGATGTCTCTGAGCTCATCGTCCTCGCTGCTGTCAACTCGTTGCTGGTACCAATTGATGGCCTCCAGCTCTTCAATCAGAGAATTGATGGCGCGGTGCAACTCTCTCGTTTCTTTAGACAGCTTTTCGAAAGGTTCGTGATACGGACCGCCACCCATTTTTTCCTCCTTGTCAAAATATTTCAGGTTTTTTTGTCCTTGAAATAATCGGCGAGAATTTTCTCATGGTCAAAAGCAAGGGGCTGAGGCAGGTCATCCCGGGTGAAAATGCCGACCTCTTGAGCATCATCCCGAGCCTTGGGGATGCCGCAGGCCTTGGCTGTGAAGACGGTCGAAATCGTATGAGAACGCGGGTCTCGGCCGGGGTCAGAATACGTATGAAACTGGCTGAGGCTTTCAATTTCGAGTGACGTCTCCTCTCTGGCCTCACGACGAGCAGCCTCCTCGCACGATTCGCCGTAATCGACAAACCCTCCCGGAAGAGCCCAGCCGAGGGGAGGGTTTTTCCTCTTTATCAGGATGATGCCCGGTTTTCCGTCAGCCCGGGTCACTTCGATGATGATGTCCACTGTCGGAAACGGGATGCGGCGTTTGCCCATGGTTCGAGACCCTAATCGCGCAGCTTGAACTTTTTCTCCAGCTTGGCCAGTTTTTCGACGACACCGCCGTATTCGAGCTCGCTGAAAGGAAGCATGGCCGCTCCGGAGAATCCCTGGCGCCGGATGGCCATTGCCTTGGCGGCAACCTCTGACCTGACGGTATCCCAGAAGGGGTGGTCGAACACATCCGCCGGCTCGGTCAACTTTCCTTCCTTGACGCTGAAGGCTGCGCCGGTCAGGACAGGCGGTCCGTCGAAATAAGAGATCGTGGCGTTGAGCTTGCAGGGCATCAGCGGTCCGATGTGGCTGCCCCGCATAAACCCCGCCACGTAATGCCCGATCTCGAAAGGAGCCAGGACCTCTCCGGTCGCCGGGAACTCTCCCTGGACGCGGACGAGGGCAACTGGGTCATCCTTGCCGGTGTACTTTCCAGCGATGTTGTGCAGGCGGGTCGTGGAGATGGCTGCGGCCTGGTTTCCCGTGTTGCGGGAGAAAATGCTCTCGATGACATACTTCTCGTTGTCCCTGAGGAGAGTGGCGATGTCGTAGGTTTCTTCGGGTGCACGGAGTTCGATGACTTTATCTTTTTCGGTGTAACTGACGTCGATGATCCGGAAAGTGAAACCCTCGCTCATCTTGGGGCTGAGAAGAAGGCCAGCGCAGTACATCGGGTCGGCGAAGGCAAGGTAGAAAGGCAGGTTGTAAGCGCCCGGGTCGGTTTTATCGGCGGCGAAGAAAATAAACGGTTCGTTCGGTCTTTCCTCAAACTCCATTTCAGCCACGGCCGGCCCCATTCCTTTGATGTTGCCGCTGAATGAATCCTTCAGCAGATCCTGGCCGGCGCCGTAAAGTCCCTGCTTTTTCGCCACCGCGGTCCCGGCCAAGAAAGCGTCCCAGGCCAACTTGTGGATTTTTTCATCCAGGACGCCACGCTCATGAGTGCAGAGGATGGCGATATCGTCCCCTGTGGAGCTAATGTAATAATCAATGATGAGATTCTTGCCGTTCTGGCTGACGAAATTTCTGACTTCATCAACAAGAGCCTGGCTCGGTTTGATGTGACCGCCGATGCTGCCGATATCGGCCTTGAGAACACTGAGAGTGATTTTCATCTTTCCTCCTTAATGATTTTTGTTAGGCGAGCGAATTCATTTTAGTGATTCAGCGCTTCCCTTGTCAACCTTAACAAGAAGAAGGTTAGCATCTCCTTTTTTGTGATCATTAAATGAATCTGTCGGGACCTGAGCATCTCGTCGCTCCACTCAGGTTTTTCACGCCGTTTCAGAGCCGCTTTTCTCGGCACTGCGGAACTCGCACGTCAATCGATCCCATCTGACACTGCTCTTGACCGTCCGGGGCATTTCCCTTTATTCCGAGCGAGCTCAGACAGTCCTCGCGACCGCCAGGCCGGTTTCCCTCGAAAAACGCCCCCGAAAGGCTAAACCTTCGAAGTCGCTCCTCCATGCTCAAATCCCGACGGCAATGTTCACGGATTTGGAGAGGCTTTCAAGATGGGGGCGGCCCTCACCAAGGACTGTCCCCTGCAAAGGCCGCAGGTGTCCCCGAATAAGGACGAAAACCGAAGCGGCCTATGGCTCGGCGGCCAGTCTTCGATTGGCACGGAAGTTGCAATTATTAGAAATGTAATAGACCTGGAAAAAGGAGGCAAGCCATGAAGCAAAAAGGCACACAGGTCATGATCTCGATTGCCCTTGCGATCGGGGTTCTTTGCGTTCAGCCGGCCCTGGCCAAATACAAGATGGCAAACGGGACGAAGGACTTTTATTTTGGTCACATCAGCTACGTGGAAATCAAGAACGACGGCAATGATCCTGTTGTTTACAGAGAGGGACAAACCCTTCCTGAAGTCGCGATCCTCAACCTTCCTCTCGGGCCCGGAGACATCATCCAGACCTCAGACACGAGGAGGTGTGAGATTCAGTTTGATAACGGCACAATTGTCAGGCTGGATTTCGCCACCGAGTTGAAGATCGAAACCATCCTGGCTCAAAGCTTGAGCTCGGGCAAAAAAATTTCAAACCTCCTTTTGGCTAAGGGTCAAGTCTATATCATGCACAAAAGATATGATTCGAAGGAGATTTTCCAGGTCATGACTCCTCATGCCGCCGTCAAGCTCGACCACAATTCCGTTGCTGTTATCAAGCTGACGTCAGAGGGTGAGACTGATGTCCAGGTCGAGACGGGCACGGCGCGTCTTCTTTTTGGTCCGGATCAATCCCTCATCTCTCAGGTAAAAATCAACAGGAGAGAAAGATACATCGTTTCAGCGGATGATCAGGCAGAAGGCGCCGCCTTTGTCGAGAGCTCTGATTTTATTTCATGGAATGTTTCCATCAATAAAAATTTCCTGGCCCTTCACGAAGGAAGCTTTCTCCCCGAGCCGCTTCAAAAGCTACCCCCGGCTGTCTTCTATTTCGCTCAAAAATTCGGCAATCGTTACGGCGAATGGATCTGGCATTCCCTTTACGGCTATGTCTGGAGGCCCTATTACAATGATTACTATCCTTGGGGAACCTGGCAACCGCTGTTCTATGGCCGCTGGAGTGTTTACCGAGGTCAGCTTTTCTGGATTCCCGAAGAGCCTTGGGGCTGGGTTCCGTATCACCTCGGCATCTGGATGTGGGATGCCAAGAAGGGCTGGCTCTGGCTTCCCGGCTCGCTCTTTGCCCCTGCCTGGGCCGTCTGGGATTTCTATTCCGGCTATTACTTATGGCGGCCATGGTCTCTGTTTGATTGGTATTGGGTGCCGTCTATGCATTTGGCCGGCTATGGAAGCCCTCCCTACTCCTGGTTGACTTCCTATGCTGTTCCGAGTGAAACTTTCTCCGGACAAGTTGTCCGTTCCATCCGTAAAAGCCAGTTGAAGAAAAAAGAAACAACGACACTTCCTCTGCCGAAGGATCTCAAGAAGTCTTATCAGGCGACGATTGCTGCCTTGGAGAGAGGGAATGAGAATGTTTTGGCTTCGCTGAGGGAGATTCCGCGCCAAGCTGCGATGATCAAGAAAGGTGACCTGGCCTCGCCTCGGATGCAAGAGAAGGTTGTCGGCGTTGAAAAGTTTTTTCGCGGACCTGAGGCCGAACCCTCTTCTCCAAAAGATAGTATCCGGCGCAACCCCCACTCTGTGTTCTCGGAGGCTTTGAGGGCTCTCCAGTCAGGCCGGGCTGCATCCGAGCTCCGGGCACGAGTCTTGTCCTTACCTGATCATTCTGAGAGCAGGAAATCAAAACCCTCTTTTGAAGGTTTCTATCGAGACCCGAAGACCACGGCTCGCCCGGAAACGGCGGGAGCGTCATTTCCAGGATCAGATTCGGTGCGCTTCAGGGATTGGAATCCCGATGTCCGCACAGCACAGACTCTGGGAGTGAAAGTCTCCTATTCCAGTCGCGCAAATGCCGTAACCTGTCCAGAGCTCGGTCTCTCATCGAACACGATGGGGCCGAGGGTCAGGCTTTCCGGAGACAGCGTGGGCAGAGGATCCTGGGGCGGCCAAGGCGGAAGCGGAGAATCAAGCGGGACATCCTCGAGCGGAGGCAGCACAGCCTCGGCTGCATCATCCGGTCCTACTCACTCTGGCGGCTCCCGCGAAGGCGGACACAAGGAAAAAAATTAAGACCGGAAGCCCTTTTTTAGAGCACGCCCGGGCTAATAAGGAGAAGGGGATTCTCTAAGAGGACGCGGCAAGGTTCGATATGCCTTTTGAAATCATCCACAAGTTCTTCCTTGAGGGGCTCGACCGGTTCAAATTTCCAACTCAGCGGGTTGATGTATCTTCCCTTTAGCTTTATCCGGTAATCCAGGTGGGGCCCGGTAGCTTCTCCCGATGAGCCGACATATCCCACGATGTCTCCGCTTTTGACCCTGGCGCCGACCTTGATCCCCGGCCCATAGCCCCTTAGATGAAGATACATAGTTTCGTAAGCGTTCTTGTGGCGGATTCTGACCATCCGCCCCGAGGCTCCGTTAAAACCGACATGGATGACCGTCCCGTCGGCCGTCGCCTGGACCGGCGTTCCCACCGGCGCGGCATAATCCACTCCGAAGTGAGCTCGGTAAACCTGATGGATGGGATGGAGACGGCGCTGGCTAAATCGTGAGGTGATGCGGGCCCATTTGATCGGAGATTTGATGAATTCTTTCTTGAGCGACTTGCCTTCCGCGTCGTAATAGCCAGGTTTCTGCGTGTCCGGCCGAACAAAACGGTATGCCTGGAATACCTTTCCCCGATTGACGAGCTCAGCAGCTACAATATTTCCGTAGCCCACGAATTTCCCCTTGAGATATATCTTCTCCAAGATGACTTTGAAGGTGTCGCCCTGGCGAAGGTCCACGTAGAAATCGATATCCCAGGCAAAAAGGTCGGAAAACGCCAAACCCAGAGCGTCGGCCTCGCCCAGTTCGTTGAACGTCAAGATGGGATTGTCCTCGATGACGCCGCAGAGATAGTTCACTTCTGTCTGGACAGGATGAGTTGCCACCGCCGCCGAGAATTTTTCCCCGCTCCTTTGAATAGAAAGATAGCGCGTGTCGTCGATATCATACTCAAGCCGGACAATTTTGCCCTCTGGCGAC
Organism: Clostridiales bacterium; assembly: GCA_029907205.1. Classification (GTDB taxonomy): domain Bacteria; phylum Acidobacteriota; class Aminicenantia; order Aminicenantales; family UBA8522; genus JARYMI01. The sequence goes on along the minus strand of JARYMI010000017.1, from coordinate 41,478 downwards.
GCAAAGAGCCGGAATTCCCTGCCGGCCCTGATGAAACGCAGGTCGTAGACAGGCTTTGTCTGTTCATACAGGGTGTGAATCTCCCCTGGTGTGAATCCGTAGTTGGAAATCACCTCGCTGATCGTGTTTCCGGCGCGGAGATGTTCTTTGTACTCAACAAGATGGGGCACGTCAGCCTTGATGGCTGGAGCTACCTCGACTCCCTCGGGCTCTCCTTTTTTCTTTAGGACAAGCTCGACCGGGAAAAATATCAATACAGCCAGGGCCAGCAGGCAGAAGGCCAGAAGAAAAAGCCTTTTTTTCTTTTTTCTACGAATTTTGATCTGAACGTTAGCCGCCTTCATTGTCTCATAGCAGCGCTTTTAAACCCCTTTCCGGGGCTGATTTCCAGGACAGCGGCCAGAGGATGGAATGACTCTTCCATCCTGTTGAGATTACTCATTCAATTTTTCAATTTTTTATTCGCTGGACCGAAATAATCGTGATCGTCTCCTGGGGAGCGTCGGCGTACCCTTTGATCGTCCCCGTGCGCACATTGGCGATTGTGTCAACGACTTCCATCCCGGAGGTAACCCTGCCGAAAACCGCATACCCGAACCCTTGAGCTGTGTTATCCCGGTGGTTGAGGAAAGCGTTATCGACATGGTTGATGAAAAACTGGCACGTGGCGCTGTTGATCTCGGGGGTTCTCGCCATGGCGATTGTCCCTCTTTCGTTCTTAAGGCCGTTGGCTGCCTCGTTCTGGATCGGCGGCTTGGAAGGCTTTTCCTTAAAGTCGGCCGTAAGGCCGCCGCCCTGGATCATAAACCCTTTGATGACACGGTGGAAGATGGTTCCATCATAGAATTTTTCATCCACATAGGAAAGGAAATTCCGGACAGTGACGGGAGCTTTGTCCTCGTTGAGCTCGATGGTAATGTCGCCCTTGCTGGTTTTCATCAGGACTTTCGGGTTGGCCGCCGAAGCTGTTTGCGTGCCGGCAAACACCAAGAACAGCCCTGTTAGCAGTAGAATAAAGAAAATTCTTGCCATTTTGACCTCCGCGTGAGTTTAAAAAAACAAAAAATATCAGAAATCGGGGCTCGATTCAACAAAATCATCACAAAATCATTAGCTTGCCCCGACTAATAGTATTGGATTCCACAGCGATCTCTGATAGATTATCCCGAAGAATTTTGTCTGGGGTATGAAGATGAAAAGAAAATCTCCCGTATTGTTTGTCATCATCTTCTGTTTTGTTTTGGCAGCGCAGGCTCCCCCCGCAGGTGCTCAAGGGCATTTTGAGTTCGGGTTCCACTACTCGAGATGGAGCATCAACCTCTTGCGGTCGTTCATCGAGGAAGGCATCAGCAATGCCTTAAAGACAGACTTAAAGGGAAGCATCCTTGAGGATATCCAGGCGGACTACCCCAACCTTGAAGAGGTGGCTTATGACCAGAAGGTTGCCTTTGACTCGAGCGGGGATAACTTCGGGTTTGAAATCAGGTGGTATCCCGGGGGGTCTAACGGCTCCTTCAGCCTGGGGCTGTCGGTCGAGAAGACGAGCATGAAAGTCGCTGTGCCCGAGATAAGCGCTTCGCTGAGCCTCCGCGATGCCATCTCTGGAGAGAAGGGGCATTTTGCCGCGTCTTCGGCCGGGGAATTCCTGATCAAACCCCTGTCGTTCCACGTGAGCCTCCGTTGGGATATCATTCCTTCGTCGATTGTCCATCCGTATATCACTTTTGGGCTGGGAGCGGCGACCGGGACAGCGCTCGAAGAGGCTCGGGTGACCTATTCTTACTCCGGCGACCTCATCCTTCCCGGTCGATTGCCAGAACATTACAAGGATTCCATAGGTAAAACTCTAAAAGAGTTGAAAGTGGAACTTGAGGAAGAGGGTGAAGACTTTTTCCTGCCCGGGTTTATACCCTTTATCCAATTGAGCCTGGGCCTGAAAGCCAAGTTTTCCCAGAACATTCATCTCCTGCTCGACGCAGGAATATGGAACGGATTCTTGCTCCGGGGCGGCGTCTCGGTCCGCCTGTAATTATTTCAAGAACAGCACTTCCTGCCCAGGTCGGCTATGAACAGCGAGGGCATGAACAAGAAGGAAGTCGTCCGCCCTCAGATTAGCCCGAATTGACAGAATTCCCCGACGGGCCCTGTTGCGGTTTGCCCCGGCGGACCGTAAGGGAGGCACTTGGCGGCTTTCGCTCTTTATCAGAGAATTGAGAAGAGATGCAGGAATTTCGCCTTGTTTTTTTCCGCGTTTTCTGAATAAACTGATGAGTCGAGAGTTGCCAAACGGAAGGAGGAGACGATGAAAAAAGGGCGGATCGTGGCACTTCCCATGCTTTTCCTTTTCCTCTGGCTTGGCGTTTTATCCCGCCTCGCCCAGCCCCAGGAGCTTGAGAAGGCGAGCGATGAGAAGATTCTCGCCAGCCTTCATTCCATTTCAAGCCACAAACTCCTGGATTATGTCAGGGAGCTTGTTTCTGAGAAGTACGGCGGCAGGCTGACCGGGACAGAAGGGTACAACGCCAGCGCCCGATGGGTGGCTGAGCTCCTTCAGAAATGGGGGCTTCGGCCGGCTGGGGACCAAGGCAGCTATCTTCAAGCTTTTCCAAACCCCTATACCCTTGTTTTTCCAGGTTGCGAGGCCTATCTCCACCTGCCTGTGAACGGCGCCGTCGTGAAAAAGCATTACCGCTTTGATGAGGAATTCATTCCCGGCGCTACATCAGGCTCGGGCGAGGTCACAGCCGGCGTCGTCTATGTCGGCTACGGGATCACGGCTCCCGAGCTCGGCTATGATGATTATGCAGGGCTTGATGTCAAGGGAAAAATCGTCCTGATGGAACGGGAAGTCCCGGTTTCTCCGGATGACAACCCCGAGCTTTTCAAAAAGTGGCGGCCGTATTCGTTTCATCAATACAAGCTTGAAAACGCCGTCGGCCACGGTGCTGCTGGGATGCTTTACAACTACGGGCCTATATGCAACCCCAATAATTCATACCGGCAGGGGTTTATTTACAGCCACGTGGGCGATGTTGTCGTCTCTGATATCTTTGCTGGAACAGGCCGGACACACAAAGAAACACTGGAGAAGATTAGGAAAAAACTTAAGCCGCAATCGTTTATTACGGGAAAGACATTCACTCTGAAAAATGAGACCGAGCACTATCCTGAGGGAATCGGTTACAACGTCATCGGCTATCTTGAAGGTTCGGACCCTAGACTCAAGGAAGAAGTCATCATCCTCGGAGGCCACCTCGACCACCTCGGGCGTTGCTACGAGCTCATGCCTGGCGCGAACGACAACGCCTCCGCTGTGGCCGTGCTGCTCGGAGTGGCCGAAGCCCTGGCCCAATGCCCGGTCAAACCTCCACGCTCGGTCGTTTTTCTCTTTTTCGGTGCTGAAGAACAAGCAGTGGCCGGCTCCGAGTTTTATCTCAACAACCCAGCTTTTCCACTGGAGAAAACAACAGCGCTTCTCAACCTCGACGGAGTCGGATGCGGCGACAAAATCAACGTCCTAGCCGGAAATAACTTTCCTGAGCTCTGGGCGTTTATCGAGAAGGCAAACGCCCAATACGTTCACCGTGTAGTTGACCCTTCATTTTTTGCCAATATCGCCCGGCCGCGACTCGACGCTGCTCGCTTCCTCTGGAAAAATGTCCCCAGTCTTTCTTTCAGCGTCTCGGGCGCTCCGTCTTTTTATCACAACACCAAGGACACGATTGAGACCATCACGCCTGAGATCCTGGAAGACCTCGCCCAGCTATTGTTTGTGGCCGTTCTCGACATGAGCGACGAGCCAGTCCTAGACTTTCGGAAGTGATTGAGTGTTGCTTGAAGAGGGAGAATTGAGATGAACTACCACATGCCGACCCAGATTGTCTTCGGCTCGGGAACTATCGCCAGGCTCACCGGCATCATCAAAGAAAAACTAAAGGCCAGCCGGCCGTTCTTGGTTACCGATAAGGGAATCGCAGCGGCCGGGATCTTGAACAGAGTCAAAGAGCCGCTGGCCGGGGTTCCGGTTTTTGATGAGATAGAGCCAAACCCCAGGCATGCGACGGTTGATCGGGGAGGCGAGCTCGTCCGGGCACTCCAGCCCGACCTCGTCATCGGGCTCGGAGGCGGAAGCGTCCTTGATGCAGCCAAAGCGATGGCCTTGCTGGCGACAAATCCTGGTCTGATCGAAGATTATGAAGGCCGCGAAAAATATGAAACAGCTCCGTTGCCAGTGCTCGCCATTCCGACGACCTGCGGCACGGGAAGCGAAGTCACCTGGGTTTCGGTCATCACTCACACCGGCCGGAGGTTCAAGATGAGCGTCAAGGGCCCCCTTATGTTTCCGGCCGTGGCCCTCGTCGACCCGGATTTGCTCGTGACGTTACCGTCTCATCTGGTTGCTTCGACAGGATTGGATGCTCTGACCCATGCCGTGGAAGCCTACACGTCAAAACCCGCGAGCCCGATTACTGATGCGCTGGCCCTTGAAGCCTCGCGTTTGATATTCCGCTATTTGCCGGCGGCTTATAAAGACATCAGGAATGACGCGGAGGCAAGAGAAGGCCTGATGTTGGGAAGCCTCCTCGCCGGGATGGCCTTTGGCAACAGCGATGTCGGCGCCGTCCATTGCCTGGCAGAAGCGATCGGCTCGCTTTATGACACGCCGCACGGGGTGGCCAACGCCGTTTTCCTTCCGTATGTCATGGAGTTCAACTATCCCGCGGCAAGAGAAAAGTACGCGGTCATCGCCGCCGCCGTCGGCTTCGGGGCGGCCAATCAAGACGAAGGCGCCGGCGCTCTCATCCGGAAAATAAAGGCCCTGTCTCACTCGCTTTCCATCTCCTCCTTTCGGGACCTAAGAATCCCGGAGGGCGATTTCGTCGCGATCGCCCAAAAGTCCTTTGAAAATAACTCCAACGCATCAAACCCCCGCCCCGTCTCAGCTGACGATTATCTTGCTATCCTGAAACGGGCCCACAAAACCAATTTGTAACTGCAAACCTTCAATCCAGCCTCCTAAATGGGGGCGAGGGGTGATTGGCGAGAAGTCCGTATGAGCGAGGACGGAGACGCTTAAAAAGAAATTGATTTTAAAATTATTAATCCACCCTACCCTCCTTGAGCAATCAAGGAGGGCCCAGAAATATGTGAGCGTCTCCGGCAAGGACGGACGGGGACGCGCCGTGACAGGACCCATTCTCACGATGTCGGACTGACGGCCCTAAACCCGAGCCTATATGTGGAGCTCGACGATGTCCTCGTCCTCGAGGACAAAGTCGCGGTTAACCATCTGACCCTGGAGCGCGCCCTTCCGCCAGACCCGGGCATACCTGAATTTTTCGACGAAATCCTTGTGCACGGTCCGCGCCATTTCCATCACGGTGCTGGCTTTCTTCAAAACGAAAGGGTCGCTTAAATCCGCCTTCTTTCCCGGGATCTTGCTGTACACGCGGATGACGTCAAGAAGAAGAAAAACTCTTGTGCGCAGCGCGTCCACGCCGTCACCCCGGACGGCCGATGCAACAACGAACGAAATTTTATCTGCAAAATATTCCCGGAGGAAAGCGGCGTTTTCCTCAGCTGCCGGGAGATCGCTTTTGTTTCCCACAACGAGCGTCTTTTTAACGAACCTGCCGGGCTCCTGAAAAGGGGAAGCGTTTTCTGGCGCCAGCTCCAGCCGCTTTCCTTGGAGCCCAGAGAGAAGCGCCTCCAGGGCAGAAGCAGCGTCCCTGTTGGCCAGGTCGAGGACTAACATGATGCAATCGGCTGTTTTGGCTAACTCAACAAGCTCGGCGTTGATGTCATCGGGCGAAAGCGGAGGCGTGTCCACGAGCTGAACCCTGACGTTTTCGTGCTTCATCATGTAAGGAGCGGGAAATCGGGTTGTGTACGGATAGTCCGCGACTTCGGGCTGGGCGCCCGTGAGAGCTGCGATGAGGCAGGATTTGCCGCTGTTCGGCGGTCCGATGACGATGACCTGGCCGGCGCCGGACTTCTCCACGTGGAAGCCCGGGCCGTGGCGGGTGGCTCCCGGCCGGGACTCGAGCGCTGCCCTGAGCTTGGCCATCTTGGTTTTGAGCATGGCTTGCATCTTTTCTGTCCCCTTGTGCTTGGGGATCGTGGCTATCATTTCCTCGAGGCATTTAATTTTTTCCTGCGCAGTCTTGGCTGCCCGGAATTTCCTCTCGGCTTCGATGTACTGGGGAGTCAAATTAGCTGGCATTTCAAGCTTCACTACTGCGAATTATAATCGAACTCGAGCGTCTATTCAAAGAGAGTAACGGTCCTCTCCGAGGACCGTCCCCGAGGGCTTAAAACACCTGGTTTTGGTGGTTTTTTTGGAAGTGACGAAAAATGAACAAAAGCGCAAAATCATGTGTTTTTTGCTTTACTCCACTACAATATTTCAGGTATAATTATAACTCAGTTTTATGCCGTTCAGGTTATGTGCTTGGCTTCCCCACATAAGCATCTTTTTTCCCTCAACAGACGAAGATGAAAGATAAAAAATACACGGCTGAAAGCATTAAGGTATTAAAAGGGCTTGAGGCTGTCCGGAAGCGTCCGGCTATGTACATCGGGAGCACCGGGCCGGAAGGGCTTCATCACCTTGTCTATGAAGTCGTCGATAATTCCATCGACGAAGCCCTGGCCGGTTTTTGCAAAAACATTGACGTCACGATCCACGTTGATAACTCTGTGACCGTCATCGACGACGGCCGCGGCATTCCCGTCGAGCAGCACAAAAAAGAGAAGAAGTCTGCGGCCGAGGTCGTCATGACCATGCTCCACGCCGGGGGCAAGTTCGACGACAAGATCTACAAGGTTTCGGGTGGTTTGCACGGCGTAGGGGTTTCAGTCGTCAACGCCCTGTCCAAGCGTCTCGACCTCGAGGTCAAACGCGACGGCGGAATTTTCACCCAGAGCTACGAACGTGGCCTTCCCGTCACCCGTCTGAAGCAGGTTGGCAAGACCAAGAAAACCGGGACAAAGGTCACCTTCTGGCCTGATGATGAAATCTTCGACACGATCGAGTCCAACTTCGAAATCCTGACCCAGCGGCTGCGGGAGCTGAGCTTCCTCAACCGCGGCATCCGGATAACGATCGCTGACGAGCGGACCGAGAAGTCGCACGAGTTCCAGTACAAAGGTGGTATTGTCGAGTTTGTCCAGTATCTTAACCAGAACAAGACCGTCCTCAACCCACGTCCCGTCTACTTCGAAAGCCGGAAGGATGATGTCGTGGTCGAGCTGGCCTTCCAGTACAACACCGGCTACACCGAGACGATCTTCACGTTCGTCAACAACATCAACACGACCGAAGGGGGAACACATCTCATCGGGTTCAAGGCAGCCCTGACGCGCTGCCTCAACAGCTACGCCGAGGCCAACAAGTTGTTCAAAGACCTGAGCGCTGGGTCTCTTTCTGGAGACGACGCCAGAGAGGGGCTGTGCGCGGTCCTCAGCGTCAAAATGCGTGACCCTCAATTTGAAGGCCAGACAAAGACCAAATTGGGCAACTCCGAGGTCAAAGGAATCGTCGAATCTCTCGTCAACGAGCAACTCGCCGCCTACCTCGAGGAGAACCCGACCAACGCCAAACGTATCGTGCTGAAAGCGCTGGAAGCGGCCCGCGCCCGGGAAGCGGCCCGCAAAGCGCGCGACCTGGCTCGGAGAAAGAGCGTCCTCGAGTCCGCGTCCCTGCCCGGGAAGCTGGCCGATTGCCAGGAGCGCGACCCAGCCCTGGCAGAAATTTTCATCGTCGAAGGGGATTCAGCTGGCGGATCGGCCAAGCAGGGCCGTGACCGCCGGTTTCAGGCCATCCTTCCTCTCAAAGGAAAAATTCTCAATGTCTGGAAAGCCCAGGCAGATAAAATTTTTAACAACGACGAGATCGGGATGATGGTCGCTGCGCTGGGCACGAGTCTGGGCGAGGTTGAATCGTCTCTCGACAAGCTCCGCTACCATCGAGTCATCATCATGACCGACGCTGATGTGGACGGTTCCCACATTCGCACCTTGCTCATGACCTTTTTTTACAGGCATCTGAAACCGCTGATCGAACGGGGGCATCTGTACATTGCCCAGCCGCCTCTTTACAAGATATCCCGGGGCAAAGAAGTCATTTATCTAAAAGAAGAACGAGACTATGAGAAGTGGCTGGTCAAGAAAATTTCTGAGGATTTCAAGGTCCGGCCTAGAGCGAAAAAGGAAGTTTTTGAGGGCGAGAAGTTCCGGAGGCTTTTCCTGCGGATCATGCAGAAGAAAAGCTACATTCAGCTTCTCGAGCGGAAGAATTATCCCCTCTTCCTCATCGACCTCCTGATCCGGGAGGGAGTTGACGGCCTTGAATTCCTCCAGGACAGGAAGGCGATCAAACGAATCCAATCGCTTGTCGAGGCCAAGGGTTTACAGACTGAGCTGACCAAGGACGAGGAATATGAAGCGTACGAGCTGGGAGTCAAGTTTCAGGTCAACGGCATAGCCATTACTTGCAAGGTCAACCTGACGCTCATCGATTCCGTTGAATACAAGAACCTGTACAAGATTTACAAGGAGCTCGAGGAGTTCCGTCCGCCCTATGAAGTCATCAGCAACGGAGAGACCATTGTCATCGAGAACGAGAACAAGCTTGTCGATTACCTCCAGGAACGAGGGAAGAAGGGCGTCACGATCCAGAGGTACAAGGGTCTGGGCGAGATGACGCCAGAACAGCTCTGGGAGACGACGATGAACCCTGAGAACAGGACTCTGCTCAAGGTCTCGATCCAGGACGTCTTCGAGGCCGGCGAAGTCTTCTCCATCCTTATGGGAGATGAGGTTGAGAGGCGCCGGAATTTCATCGAGTCAAACGCCCTCCTGGCGTCAAACCTGGATATTTAGCGGGTCCTCCCCAAACAAGGAATGATGCGATATGGATAAGAAAAAAGACAAGCACACGGAAAACCCGGAACAGCCTCCCGTCCCGCGGCCCGCCGCCGACCTCACGGTGGTCAGCCTCGAGGAGGAGATGAAACGCTCCTACCTTGATTATGCCATGAGCGTGATCATCGGACGGGCCATCCCCGACATCAAGGACGGCCTCAAGCCCGTCCACAGGCGGGTGCTCTACGCCCTGCACGAGTCGGGAACGTCGTATACCAGGCCTTACAAGAAATCGGCCCGCATCGTCGGTGACGTCATCGGAAAATACCATCCTCACGGCGATCAGGCCGTCTACGACACCCTGGTCCGGATGGCTCAGGACTTCAGCATGCGTTATGTCCTGGTCGACGGCCAGGGGAATTTCGGCTCGATCGACGGCGACCCGCCCGCGGCCATGCGTTACACCGAAGTCCGGATGTCGAAGCTCGCCAGCGAGATGATGGCCGACATCGACAAAGACACGGTGAACTTTGTTCCTAACTACGACGAGAGTCTGACCATGCCCGAAGTGCTGCCGACCAGGTTCCCGAACCTCCTGGTCAACGGCGGCTCGGGCATCGCCGTGGGGATGGCCACGAACATTCCTCCCCATAACCTGACCGAGGTTTGCGACGGCCTCATCTACCTCGTCCAGCACCCAAACGCCTCGCTCGAGAAAATAATGGACTTCATTCCCGGCCCGGATTTTCCCACCGGCGGGTATGTATTCAACAAGCCGGGCATCAGCGAGGCCTACCGCGACGGCCGCGGGGTCATCCAGATCCGCGCCAAGTCTACGATCGAACGGGGTGAGAAGGGAGAACGCGAGCGCATCGTCGTCACGGAAATCCCGTATGCTGTCAACAAATCCCGGCTGCTCGAAAGCATTGCCGACCTTGTCAATGCCAAGAAGATCGAAGGGATCGCTGACATCCGGGACGAATCCGACCGCGAAGGCATCCGCATCGTCCTTGAAATAAAAAAGGGCGAGTTGCCCGAGGTTGTCCTCAATAATCTTTATAAACACACAGTCCTGCAGACGTCGTTCGGGATCATCATGCTCGCCATTGTCGACAAGCAGCCGAAGATGATGGGGCTGCTGGAGATTATGAAATATTTCATTTCCCACCGCCAGGACGTTATCAGACGCCGGACTCGCTTCGACCTGAAAAAGGCCGAGCACAGGGCTCACATCCTGGAGGGGCTAACCATCGCCCTCGATCATATCGACGCCATCATCAAACTTATTCGCGGCTCCAAGACTGTGGAGGTGGCTCGTCAAGGCCTGATGGAGCGCTTTGGACTGACGCAGATGCAGGCCCAGGCCATCCTGGAGATGCAGCTCCAGCGTCTCACCCACCTGGAGAGGGATAAGATTGTCCAGGAGTACAAGGAAGTCAAAGCTCTCATTACCAAGCTCAAAAAGATCCTGGGGTCGGACAAACTCATCCAGGAAATAATCGTCCAAGAGCTCAGGGAGGTCAGAGACCAGTACGGAGATAAAAGGAGGACTGAGATCCGGGACGAAGCCATTTCTGAAATCCGTCCTGAGGACCTGGTCAAGGAAGAGGATGTCGTCGTCATGACGACCCAGTCCGGCTACGTCAAACGGACCTCGCTTTCTTCCTACCACTTCCAGATGCGCGGGGGCAAAGGCCGGCGGGGGATCAGCATGAAGGCTGAGGACGTCGTCGAGGACGTTTTTGTCTGTTCCACCCACTCCTACCTGCTGTTTTTCACCAACACCGGCCGCGTCTACTGGCTCAAAGCGCTCGAAATTCCCGATGTCGGGATTTCAGGCCGCGGCAAAGCCATCGCCAACTTGATTGGGTTTCAGCCCAGGGAAAGGGTGACCTCAGTCGTCACTGTCAAAGACTTCGGCGAAGACAAGCACATCGTTATGCTGGCCACAAACGGCCTGATTAAGAAGACTCGCCTTGATGAGTTCCGCAACATCCGTCGAGGGGGAATCATCGCCATGAGCCTCCGCAAGAAAAGCGAATTGATGTGGTCCCGTCTCACCGACGGCGAGCGCGACATCGTCATTGCCACCAAGCTTGGCAAGGCCATCAGGTTCAGCGAGAAAGACATCCGGCCGATGGGCCGCACGGCGGCGGGCGTGAGGGCCATAACCCTGGCCAAGAGAGACGAAGTCATCGGCTTGGTCGCCCTCGGCCCCGAAGACATGTTTATCTTCACGGCCAGCGAGAAAGGCTACGGGAAAAAGACAGAAGTTGGCTTCTACCGAAAGCAGCATCGCGGCGGCAAAGGACTGATCAACCTCAAGATCACACCCAAGATCGGCCCGGCCGTGTCCGTGCTGGGTGTGGCTGAAGAGGATCTTCTTATCGTGACCCATTTGGGCAAGGTCATCCGCATCAAGACCAAACATGTCCGGGCCTCGGGCCGGGCGACCCAGGGCGTGCGCCTGATCAACCTCGAGAACGGAGACAAAGTCTGCTCGGTGGCCAAGGCCGGCGAAAGCTGACCAGAAGGATCGGCCAGAATTTCTGCTTGACAGCGCATCTCCTCGATTCTAAAATGTACGCACTTTGAAAAGAGGAGGGAAAAATGTCTGAGACACTCGCCCAGGTTTTGCTCGACACCGTCAAGAATTACCCCAAGCCGGATTTTATGCTCTACAAGAAAGAGGGCCGCTATGTCCCCATCTCGACGGAAGAATTCGGCCGGCGGGTCCGATATTTTTGTCTGGGGCTGCGAGAACTGGGGTTGACGAAGGGAGACAAGGTCATCATTCTCTCGGAGAACAGGCCCGAATGGGTGATGGCAGACCTCACCAACCTGTGCCTGGGAGCGATCACGGTTCCCATCTACACATCACTTGTTCCCGAACAAATCAAATACATCATTGATGATTCCGATGCCAAGGCGGTCATCGTCAGCAACCAGGAGCAATGGAAGAAAATCGAATCCATCCGGCCGGCGCTCGGCAAGGTCCGGCATTACATCACTTTTATGGAAGAAGGGCCTGATGGAGTCCTGACCTTCAATCACATTCAGGAGCTGGGCCAGAAAGTCAACTCCCAGAGTCCCGGTCTGTTCGAGAAGCTCGCTCTTCAAGTCAGACCCGACGACGAGGCCTCGCTCATCTACACCTCAGGGACGACGGGCGTGCCCAAGGGAGTCATTCTCACCCACAGCAATTTCCTCAGCAACGTCCAGGCGGTTTCTAAGATTATCGAATTTTCCGACAAGGACACTGTCCTTTCTTTCCTCCCCCTGTCCCATGTCTTGGAGCGGATGGTCACTTTCACGTACATGTACAAAGGCTGCAGGATCGGCTATGCGGAAAGCCTGGAGACAGTGGCTGAGAACCTGCTCGAAATCCGGCCCAACATCATGGTCAGTGTCCCCCGTGTTTTCGAAAAGATCTACGCACGGGTCATGGACAATGTCCTTTCCAGCTCCGCCCTGAAGAAAAGAATCTTTTTCTGGGCTTTAAAGGTGGGAAAGGATTACGGCCGCAGGAAGCTCAACAAAGAGACGATTCCACGGGGGCTCCAGAGAAAAAGGAACCTGGCCCACAAACTTGTCTTCTCCAAGATCATCGAGAAGACGGGTGGCAATGTCCGTTTCTTTGTCTCCGGAGGAGCTCCCCTGTCTAGGGATATTGCGGAATTCTTTTACGCTCTGGGCTTGATGATCCTCGAAGGCTACGGGCTGACAGAAACATCTCCTGTCATCTCCGTCAACACCTTCGAAGACCTGAAGTTTGGCTCTGTCGGCAAGCCCATCCCTGACGTGGAGGTCAAGATTGCCCCGGACGGTGAGATCTTGGCCAGAGGGCCGAATATCATGAAGGGGTATTATAAAAAGGAAGCTGAAACCAGAGAGGCATTTGAAGGAGGCTGGTTCCACACGGGCGATATCGGTCGTTTCGACGAGGAAGGCTTCCTCTTTATCACCGACCGCAAGAAGGACATCATCGTCACGGCGGGTGGCAAGAACATCGCGCCTCAACCCATCGAGAATGTCTTGAAGACGAACCCTTATATCTCCAACGTAGTCGTCATCGGGGACAGACGGCGGTTTGTCTCGGCTCTTGTCGTGCCGAATTTTGAGAAACTCGAAGGGTATGCCCGGTTTAACGGCATCCCCTTTGCGGATCGTGCGGCGCTCGTCAGGAATGAAAAAATCAGGAACTTCATCCAGGCGGAAATCGACCGGGCCACACCCGACCTGGCCTCGTTCGAAAAGATCAAGAAGATTGCCCTCCTTGACCGCGATTTTGAGATAGAAAAAGAAGAAATCACGCCGACGCTCAAGGTTAGAAGGAATATCATCGAGAAAAAATACGAGGGTTTAATCAACTCCCTCTACGAGGAAGACAGGAATAACATCGGGGTTTAATTGGATTTGGGCTGCTTGTCCGGCCAGTAAAGAATCCGGCCGCAGTTTTCGCAGAGAATAAGCTTGCGCGTGTCCCTGAGCTCGTTGAGGACTTGAGGACGGATGCGCATATGACACATGGCGCAGAAGTCATCCTTCACAGGAGAAAGAGCGATGCCGCTCTTTTTGCTCGATATCCTGAGATAAAGGGTGACCTGCTCGGCCGGGATCTGTGGCAGGAGCTTCTGCCTGTCTTGACCTAACTGCTTGGCTTTCTCCTCGAGCTCATTCTTTTTCTGGAAAATCGTCTCTTTTTCCTGAAAGAGCTTTTCCTTTGCTTCAGCAAACCTCCGGTTGGACTCCTTGATTTCGGCCTCGATCTCGTCAGCCCTGAGCATCTCGGCGATGATGACTTCTTCCAGCCCGTCGATCTTTTTCTCGGACTCCTTGATTTCTTTGAGCATGGCCGCGTACTCCTTGTTCGTTTTGACGTCGTTCAGCTGCCTCTTGTATTTGGCCACCTGAGCTTTGACAACTTTGACTTCAGCCTCGAGCTCCCGTCTTTTTTTCTGGTTTTCGACGAGTTTCTCCTTGGCCGCGGCCGCCAGCTGGGAGCTTTTTTCTATTTTTTTGTCGATTTGCTCGATCAAAGGGGGGGTGTTTTCGAGAAAAAGGTTGACCTGCCGGATTTCTGAGTCAATCTGTTGGAGAAAGATTAGCTTCTCGAACTCGATTTCCACATCGTGTCCTCGGTCTCGGTATGGGCCTACCAGGATTCGAACCTGGGACCTGCCGGTTATGAGCCGGTGGCTCTACCGCTGAGCTATAGGCCCTTGGTTTTTTATAGCAAATATCGAATACCAAGTCAATTGAAGCAGAAGGCTCTGGTTTGGGGCCGTCAGCGCTCCGGGCGGCTATTTGTTGTTCGTGAATGATTTGAGCTTGCGGCTGCGGCTGGGGTGCTTCAGTTTCCTCAAGGCTTTGGCCTCGATCTGCCTTATCCTCTCCCGGGTGACCTTGAACTGCTGACCGACTTCCTCCAGGGTGTGCTCGTTTCCGTCCCCCAGGCCGAACCTCATTTTCAGGACTTTTGCCTCCCTCTCGGTCAGCGATTTCAAGGCCTCCTCAATCTGCTCACGGAGGTTGATGTGGATGACCGTGTCGGGAGGAGAGGGCATGAGCTTGTCTTCGATAAAGTCGCCCAGGTGGCTGTCCTCTTCCTCGCCGATCGGAGTTTCCAGCGAGATCGGTTCCTGAGCGATCTTGATGATTTTGCGCACCTTGTTGACCGGCATGTCCATTTTTTTAGCGATCTCTTCGCTCGTCGGCTCCCGGCCAATTTCCTGGACGAGACTTCGGGAGACCCGGATCAGCTTGTTGATCGTCTCGATCATATGAACGGGAATGCGGATGGTCCTGGCCTGATCGGCAATGGCCCGTGTGATAGCCTGGCGGATCCACCATGTGGCGTAAGTTGAAAACTTGTAGCCCCGGCGGTACTCAAACTTATCCACAGCCTTCATCAGGCCCATGTTGCCTTCCTGGATGAGGTCGAGGAACTGAAGGCCGCGGTTGCTGTATTTTTTGGCGATGGAGACGACGAGTCTCAGGTTGGCGGCAACCAGCTCTTTTTTCGCCTGATTGCTCACTTTCTTCCCGGTCGTGATAGCCCGGATTATTTTTCTGAGGTTCTGTGCGTCAAGGCCGATCTCCTTATGAAAGGCTTTCAGCTGTTTGTTGACGTCTTTGATCTTTTGAGTGAGCGCCAGCTCGCTTTTTTTCGTCCGGGACCGGTTCAGGGCCAGGACCAGCTCCTCTTTGGTTTCCTCAAGATCGTTAACCTCCTTCAGCTTTTCCCTGAGGGCGTCGATGATTTTTTCTCTCTCGCTCGACCGGATGTTGAGCTCTCTGATCAGACGGCTCATTTTGACGATGACCCGGCCCCGGGCGAAGTTGTATTTTCGGGCATCAGGAATGCTGTCGAGCTTCTTGCTCAGTTCCCTCGTCTTCTTGATTTTGGCCAGCACCTGCTTCTTTTTCTCCTCCAGTTTTTCTTCTGTGATTTCCTCGTCGCTCAGGTCGAACACTTCCAGGAAGACCAACGGGTTTGTTTTGATCTGCTCCTCCAGAGACAGAACGTAGGTCAGGACCAGGCGCGTTTTGGACAACGCTTTGAGGATCGCCTTTTCTCCGCGCTCGATCTCGCGGGCGATGGCGATTTCTCCCTCCCTGGTGAGAAGTGAGATGTTGCCCATCTCCCGCAAGTAGAGTTTCACCGGGTCGGTCGTCCTCTCCAAGCCATGGACGGCAATCAGGTCGGTCTTTCTCCTTTTGGGAAGGATATCCCTTTGTTTAGAATCCAATATCCTGATGCCGTAATCGCCCATGGAGGTCAAGAAATCGTCAAAATCCTCCTCGGATTCGATCTCGTCGTGGAAGGTTTTATCGATCTCCTCGAAAAGCAGGTATCCCTGTTTCCGTCCCTTCGACAGGAGTTCAGTGATCTCGTCTTTTTGGTACTTATTCGCTGATGACAAGGCCAGCACCTCTTCTTGAAGCTATTTTTTTTCTTTAGAGAAAACTCGGCTTAAGGCCATTGTGTTCCTTCCTCAAGGGCAAGGATCTGTTTGGTCAGGCTCTGCTTCTGGCTGAGCAGGCGGGAAAGCCGCTCCTTTTCGCCGTTCCGTTCGCAGCGGACGATTTCCTTCTGGAGGGCCCGGAGCTGATTCTCGAGCGCAGTTTTACGCAGGCTGCAAAGGCAGTCGAGTGCTTCTTCTTCTGTGGCCCGTCCTATCTGTTCAAGGCTGATCTGGGACAGGCGTTTGATCAGCTGGGGACCGACGGCCTGGGAGAGCTCGGGAAAGACAACCGCTTTCCCTATTCTGGAGCTCTGGAGGATAAAGGCAAAGGCGGGTTCACTCTTCAAGCCTTTATAGTCTTCGGGCTTCATTTTCGTCCCCAAGAGAGCCGCGAGCTTGCTGTCCTCGAGCAGAATCTGGAGCAGTCTTTTTTCGGCCGGCAGAAAAAACTCGTTTTCTTCGTTGTCCGGCTCGCCAGCCCTTTTCTCGATGATCTGGCGGAGCAATGACTCTTCGACGGAGAGAAGTCCGCTCGCCAGCCTGAGGTATTCACTCCGGACAAGGGAGTCGGGAATCTTTTCTAAGACGCCCACGACATCTCTGACGATCCTGACTTTTTCCTCGGGGACATCCATCCGCCCTGACTGAACAACGGTGTCGACCAGGAACTTGAGACCAGAGACAGCTCTTTTTGAAAGGTCGAGATAAGTCTCCCGGCCGTTTTGACGGATAAACCCATCCGGGTCCAAGTTCTGGGGCAGGACAAGAACGTTAACCTGCAAGCCCTTCTCAAAGCAGGTCGGCAGGGCGCGGAAGGCGGCGTTCAATCCGGCCGAATCCCCGTCATAATTGATAATCAGTCGAGGAGCAAAACGTCCTGCCAGGGCCACCTGATGCTCGGTTAGGCTCGTTCCGAGCGAAGCAGCGAGGTTGTGGATACCGGCCTGGAAAAGGGAGGCAAAGTCCGTGTAGCCCTCGACAAGGATGAGCTCGCCTGTTTGGCGGATAAATTCCTTTGTCCAGTTCAACCCGTAGAGGACCTTGCCCTTAGAATAAACGGGGGTTTCTGGAGAATTGAGGTACTTTGGTTCGGCGTTGAAGAGAGACCTGCCGCCAAACCCTATCACCTTTCCAGTGAGGCTGAAAATGGGGAAGATGATCCGGCCTCTGAAACGATCGTAAAACTCATCCTTTTTTTGCCCGGGCAGGATGAGGCCAGCCTTCTGGAGGAGTAAAGCGTCGGCTTCCTTTCCTTCAAAATGGGAGCGGAGCGCGTTCCATGAGTTCGGGGCATAGCCGACTTTAAGCGTTTCCAAGGTTTGCAGAGTGAAGCCTCTTTTTTTTAAATAATCTAAAGCAGCCTCTCCCTCCTTGCTCTGATAAAGGCTTTTCCGGAAAAAGCCGAGAGCGGCTTCGTTGATCTTGAAGATTCTTTCCTCAAGCTTGAGGGCTTCAGGAGAGAGCCTTGTCTGGCGGGGGAGGGGGATGTGGAACTTCTCAGCCAGATACTTTACAGCTTCAGGGAAGCTCAGGTTTTCCTTCTCCATAACCAGCGTGAAGACATCTCCGCCAGCTCCGCAGCCGAAGCAGTGAAAAAGCTGCTTTTCGCCGTCAACGGTGAAAGAGGGGTCTTTTTCCGAATGGAACGGACAGAGTCCGATGTGCTTTTTCCCGCGTTTTCTCAGGGTTGTGTAGAGGGAAGCAATCTCTACGATATTGGCAACCTGCCGAATTTGATCGATGGTCTCCATTCGCAGCGCAAACCAGGGCCGAAAAAGTCTACGTAAATATAGGGAGCGATCCTGTTGTTGTCAAGTCAACGGTCCTCTTTTTCTCCCTCATTTTTCTTACAAATGGTTGATCAGACTGGCCATGCAGGCGGCGCCGAACCCGTTGTCGATGTTGACCACAGCCACTCCGCCGGGGCAGGAGTTGAGCATGGCCAGAAGAGCAGAAAGTCCCTGGAAATTGGCTCCGTAGCCAACGCTTGTCGGGACCGCGATGACCGGCACTCTGACCAGTCCAGCGACGACGCTCGGCAAAGCTCCCTCCATTCCGGCCACGACAATGATCAGCCTGGCCGTCTTGATCTTTTCCATTTCTCCGAAAAGGCGGTGGATTCCGGCCACGCCAACGTCGTAGATTCTTTCCACATCGTTGCCCAGAATCTCGCAGGTGATGGCTGCTTCCTCGGCCACAGGAATGTCGGATGTCCCGGCCGTGATGATCCCAATTTTTCCTTTTCCAGGAATGGTTTTTTTCTGTTTGAGATAGGCGATTTTTCCATCTCGGCTGTAGAGGCATCCCGGGATTTTTTTCTTCAGCTTGGCGTAGACCGGAGCCTCCAGCCGCGTGATCAGCAGGTTGTTCCCTCTTTTCTTGATTTCCTGGGCGATCCTGATAATCTGGTCTTCGCTTTTCCCCGGGCCATAGATCATCTCGGGGAAGCCTTTCCTCACCGCCCTGTGGTGGTCGACCTTGGCGAAGCCTAAGTCCTGGTAGGATAACTCTTTAAGCCTTTGGAAAGCCTCTTCAGGCGAAATTTCTTTCTTATAGACTCTCGCGAGGATCTCCTCCACGCCGGTTTTCACAATAATTATTTTAGCACAAGAGACCGATTCTTGCCAGGCCGGCATGATTCTGCAGGGCGCAGTAGGCTGCCCTTGGCCCCCGCACCCCGAGGAACCAGTCCCCTCGGTTCCCCCCGTCGGGAAACCCGACAGGTCCCCCCTCCGCTACGGGGGCTTCAGAGCAGCCCCCTGCGCCCATCGCGAAGATCACACGTTTGGAAAAGCTTGCAAGATGTTTCCCCAAACGGCGGGTGCTTTAACCTGATGGCAATTTAAAGTATACTTAAGAAACTAAAGGTGCTTTCCGAGGATGGTCGAGAAGAGGACGATTCAGAGGGAGGTTTTTCTTTCGGGGGTCGGCATCCATTCGGGCCAGCGAGTCTCCTTGACTTTGAGACCTTCTGCTTGCGGCCGGATAGTCTTTCGGCGCCTGGACCTGGGCGGCCGTGAAATCGAAGTTGACCCCTTAAAGGTCGAATCGAAGAACTCTTCCTCCCTGATTTCGGAAGATTGCGCCGTTCAAACCGTGGAGCACCTCCTGGCTGTCCTTCACATTCTGGGTATTGATAGCATCGAGATTGACCTTGACGGCGGCGAGATCCCGGTTATGGACGGAAGCGCCCTTCCTCTGGCGCACGCGATCCTCGAGCCTGGCCTAAGCCGGCTGCCTAGTCAGAAAAAAGTGGTCAAAATACTCAGGGAACATACTCTTAGGGAGGGGCAAGCCAGCCTCTCGTTTAGCCCTGATCAGGACTTCAGGTTAACTTATTCAATCGAGTTTCCCCATCCGGCGATCGGCAGCCAGGAGTTCTCCTTCGCCGCAACCAGGCAGGGGTTCCTGGCTGAGATCGCTCCAGCCCGAACCTTCGGCTTTCTCAAAGATGTCCTGGAGCTCTGGAAAAGGGGACTGGCTAAGGGAGGGACTCTCGAGAACGCCGTGATTTTGGATGACGAAAAGGTGATCAACGGCCCGCTTCGTTTTCCCGATGAGTTTGTCCGGCATAAAATTCTTGATTTGATCGGCGATCTTGCCCTCTGGGGGCATCCCTTTCTGGGTCATTTCAAGGCTTATCGAGCCGGACACAGCCTTCATCTGAAGACCATTCACTTCCTTCTTCGCAACCCTGATTTTTGGGCGTTCGAGGAGTCCGAAGCTCCTTCTTTCCTCGATGCCTGAAGGGAACGCTTCTTGTCAAGAGCCGTCGTTCTGGAGTAAAATGGGAAAATCATAATCCTCGAAAACGGGAGATATTAAGTGAAGGAAGAGAAAAGCAAGAAAGACAATTATGAGAAAGCCTTGGCGGCCTATGCGGATGCCATGAAAGAATTCCAGAAAGGAAGGTTAGAAAAGGCGCAGGATTTATTCCGGGCCTTTGTGGAGAAATATGACGGCGAAAAAGAGCTTGTCGACAGAGCGAATCTTTATGTCAGAATCATACAGGAAAGGGGGAAAAAGGAATCCATCTCTCTGAAGACCATTGATGATTATTTTTATTACAGCGTTTACAAGATCAACAGCGGCGATAGCGAAGGAGCGATGAAGCTCTTGGAAAAAGCGCTGAGCCTCGGGGAGGAGGAAGGGCGGACACACTATCTGATGGCCAATGCCTGCATTCGTTTAGGAAGAAGCGAAGACGCTCTCGAGCATTTAAAAAAAGCGTTTCAGAAGGATAAGTTTTTCAAAATCATGGCTCAGAACGAGTCGGATTTTGAACCGCTGTGGGAAGACAAAAAATTCAAGCTTCTCACCCGAATGACATGAAAGGCGACCTCCTTGCGCTGGTTGTGGCGGCCGACTCAGGCACAGAATCCAGGCCGGCCAAGGCTCCCTATCTTCAGCCGCTCTTGGGAAAGTCTTCTCTCGAACTGGCCTTCGGAGCGGTGGCGTGTCTGAAACCGAAGGAGGTTTATCTCGTCACCTGCCGCGACAAAAAGGAGCTGGGAAGGGTCGATTTCTTTACGGGCCTTGGCTTCCTGTTCTGGAAGGGTCAGCCTGGAAACCTGAGCTTTCTTCTCTCGATGAGGGGAATCCTGGACAAGCACAGGAAAAAGGACCTGTTGATCATGGATGGCCGGGTTCCTCTCCTCAGGCCAAAGACACTGAGCGGCATGCTGGGCTACCATCGTGCGGAAAAAAGCGGCCTGACTGTGCTGAGCGGGGGCCTTCGCATTTCCCAGAGGCCAGGCCGGGCGATATCCGGCAGAAAGAGCACTCTCGCTCCGGCTTCTGTCGTGAGGATCAAAGATCTTCTGGAGGTCTGGGATACTCTCACGGGAGGCAAGAAAAATGACCTTCGCCTGAGCAGGCTCATCCAAGCTCTGAGTTCAAACAACAAAAAAGTCAATGCTTACCCCCTGCCGCCAGACGAAGATTTGATTCTCGAGACTCCGGCTGCTGTGGCTGCAGCCTTGCGGGTCCTCAGACAGAGAAAAATCCGCGAGCTCGAGGCAAAAGGAGTGGCCGTGCTCGACCCGCTTTCCACCTGGGTTGACCTCGACGTTCGGGTCGGTCGCGACACTGTTCTCTATCCCTCCGTGGTCATCGAGGGCCGCTCCCGGCTGGGTAAGGAATGCCGTGTCTATCCTTTTGTCCATCTCATCAACACTAAGGTTGGAGACCGGGTCAGGATCTTAAGCTCGACGATGATCGAAGGGAGCAGGGTGGAAGCGGACGCCCAGGTCGGGCCCTTTGCCCACTTCCGGCCGAACACGGTTTTGCGGGCCAAAGCCAAGGTCGGCAATTTTGTCGAGCTGAAAAACACCGTGTTTGGCCCGGGATCCAAGGCCGGCCATCTCTCTTACCTTGGGGATTGCGTTGTCGGGGACAAAGTCAATATCGGCGCCGGCACCATTACCTGCAACTATGATGGCTTAAGGAAGCATCAGACTGTGATAGAAAGCGGGGCATTTATAGGCTCGGGCACCGAGCTTGTGGCGCCGGTCAAAGTCGGACGGAATGCCTATGTGGGCGCTGGGTCGACGATCACGAAGAACGTCTCGGACGGCGCGCTGGCTGTTGCGCGAAGCCGGCAGGTCGAGAAGCCCGGCTGGGCCATAAGAAGGATGAAGAAGCCGTGTGCGGGATAATCGGCTATGTAGGTCCTCAGAACGCTGTCCCTGTTCTCGTCGAGGGGCTGAAGAAACTTGAATACAGGGGGTATGATTCGGCGGGAATCGCGGTTATCAAGGAAGGCCAGATCCAGGTCAAGCGGGTAAAGGGGAAGATTCGCGACCTTGAGGATTGCCTGAAAGATTCTGTCCTTGAGGGAAGCTGCGGCCTCGGGCACACCCGCTGGGCCACTCACGGCCGGCCGAGCGAGGAAAACGCCCATCCCCACCGGGATTGCTCAGGTACTCTTGTCGTCGTCCATAACGGCATCATCGAGAACTACCTGCCTCTCAGGGAGAAGCTCCAAGCAGAAGGCCATACGTTTGTGACTGAGACCGACACCGAAGTCATTGCTCACCTGGTCGAAAGGCGTTTCGAGGGATCCCTGGAGGAGGCAGTACGGAAGGCGTTGCCGGAGCTCCAGGGTGCTTATGCTGTGGCCATTATCTCGGCTGGCGACCCGGATAAGGTTGTCGTCGCCAAATCCGGCCCTCCGGCCGTCGTCGGCTTGGGCAAGGATGAGTTTTTCATTTCCTCAGACATTAACCCTATCCTTAGCCACACGTCAAGAGTCGTCTTCCTCGAAGACAGGGAAATTGCCATTTTGGAAAGGGGAGGCGTTCGGTACGTTGATTTTGACGGCCGGCCGATCGGTAAAACAGAAGACCAGCTTTCATGGACTCCCTTGATGATAGAAAAAAAGGGGTTCAAGCATTTCATGCTCAAGGAGATTTTCGAGCAACCTCAGGTTGTCCGCGACACCCTCCAGGGCCGGATCTCTCAGGGCTCTGGGAAAGTCTATCTTGACGAAACAGGGCTGGATGCGGTGGCGCTCCAAGAAATCCAGCGGGTGGTCATCATCGCCTGCGGCACGTCTTACCACGCCGGCCTTGTGGGCAAGTACTTTATCGAATCATTGGCATTGATTCCGGTCGCCGTCGAATATGCCTCGGAATTCCGTTATCAGGATCTGATGCTGGACAAAAAGATCCTTGTTGTTGTTATCTCCCAATCCGGTGAAACGGCCGACAGCCTGGCTGCGCTGCGGGCGACGAAAAAGTCGGGAGCTTTGACCTTGGCCATTTCCAACGTCGTGAACTCCTCAATTCCGCGGGAAGCCGGCGCCGTCCTCTATACTCATGCCGGACCAGAAATCGGGGTGGCTGCCACAAAGACGTTCTCCGCCCAACTGGCCGCTCTTTCGCTCCTTGCCCTCTTCCTGGCCCAGATAAAAGGGAGGATGGACGATGAATCCAGCCTGCCCATTGTCCAGGACCTGCTCCGGGTTCCTCATCAGATGGAGCGGTTCCTGGCCGATTCCAGAAGGCTCGAGGACCTGGCTCAACGTTTTCTCGTCTTTTCGCATTTCCTCTATCTCGGCCGTTGGGTTAGTTTCCCTGTCGCCCTGGAAGGAGCCCTCAAGCTCAAGGAGATATCCTATGTCCACGCCGAAGGTTATGCGGGCGGGGAGATGAAACACGGCCCGATCGCCCTCATCGATGAAAAAATGCCCACGCTGGCGGTCATCCCCAGGGACAGAGCCTATGACAAAATGATGAGCAACATCTCCGAAGTCAAGGCGCGGCTTGGCTACGTGCTGGCCGTGGCTTTTGACAACGATCAAGAAATCGCTCGCCATGTGGACGAGGTTATCCGCGTTCCCTCGGTCAATTCCCTGTTGAGTCCCTTCCTGACGATTCTTCCGCTCCAGCTTTTTGCTTATTATGTTGCCGCCAGGAAGGGAGCCGATGTTGACCAGCCCCGGAACCTGGCAAAAAGCGTCACGGTGGAGTAGCTCTTTATCCAGGCAGGCGGACGATTGAATTTTTTCGGAGAGCGATGACAACGAAAGAGAGAAAGAAATTGAGGCAGTTGACTTAATCTCTACTTAATATATAATTTTTATAGGAAAAATAGGGTATCGAGGAGAGGAAGCCAAATGAGAAAAACGGTTGCTATCTGCGCTGTCCTTCTGATTCTTGCCGCGCCGGGCTTTTCCGGAGTGGTCAAAAAGACCAAATCGGATATCACGTTCCGGGGTTTCGGCAAATTCAGCCTGGCCCAGAGCGACAAGCTGACGGCCGAACAAAGATGGTCAAACATGCTGAGCGATTTCAAAGGCCAGGGGCTGGCCGGAGGCCTGGCGGCAAAGACCATCCTCAGGTCAGGTGACACCGGCGAGATCATTGACCTGCCGGCCGCGACCCTCTACCGGCTGGACAACAAAAAGAAAGAATACACGGTTAGTCCCATCGAGAAGCTGAAAGAGATGGCTGGGACCGGGGAGGAAATCAAGGAAGAGGAGGAAGCGGAGGGCAAGGTCAAAGTCACAAAAAACGAATTCAAGGTCGAGGACACGGGAGAAGAATCGACGATCAACAATTTCCCCGTCCGCAAGTACCTCGTCCTCTGGCTCCTTGAATGGGAAGACGTCGAGACAGGCGAAAAGGGGGCAAGCCGCCTGGAAACGCTCGTCTGGACGACGCCGCTGAATGACACGCTCGAGAAAGCCAGGGACGAGGAAATGAAGTTTGCGGTCGCCTACCTGGAAAAACTCGGCATCGAGGCCGGAAAGATGGAGGAAGATGTGCTCGGCGTCCGATGGATGGCCATCTTAGATTCCTTCGGTCAAATGAAGGGCCGTCCGAGCCGCGACTATTCCAAGGCGGCGTCTGAAATGGAGAAAATCAAAGGCTATCCGGTCGTCATCGACGGCAAGTATTTCATCAGCGGCGAGAAGCCGGCGGGCGCAGCGGCGGAACCTGAAGAGGAGCCGTCGGCGACGGATGTCAAGGGCCGCCTGGGTGGGTTGCTCAAGAAGACGCTGAAGAAGAAACCGGTAGCGACTGAAAGCGCCAACGAACCCGTTCTTGCCTATCGCACCGAGGTCCTCGGAATCTCGACTCCCGCGCTCGGAGCCGCTGATTTTCAGGTGCCCGCGGGTTACAAAAAGAAGGGCTGATCTCGAGTTTCAAGAAAAATCTGAAAGATAAAATTGGGTAAACACGTAAGCTGTCCCCAGTGTTTTACCAGCTGAGCTTGGCCATCACTCTTGCCTGACGCGGCTGCTGTCTTCCCCAGACCTGGCCGAAAAGAGGAGTGTCCTCTTTCACAAATGAAATCGGCTTCTGGCCGTTGAAAATGTTGAAAACTTCGGCCCTGAGAGACAGAGTCAAGGGTTTACGGCTGGGAAAGCCTCCCAGCTGGAAGCTTTTCTCGATAGCTACATCCAGATAATAATGGCCAGGGGATTTCCGCGCGCCCCGGCCTTCGGGGAACGCGTAGTAGCCGCCGAAAAAAGGGACATAGCCGAGCTTTTCCCAATAATAGCCTGATACATACTCGAAAGCCGAGGAAAAAAGGATCCCGTAAGGAAGAAGAGAAGCCGCGTTGAGCTTGATGTTGTGGTCCACAGAGTAGGGGAGTTTGCCGTACCAGCCCTCATCCCCGATTCCCCTTCCTCCGAGCCCTCCCAGGACCTTGTCGACCCAGGCTTTGATGTCCTTTAGTTCCGGGATGTCAGGGACATAGAGATGGTTTCCGAAGAGCCCGAGATAGTTCGTGCTCCCCTCTTCCTGGGCGTAGGAGCCTGTCTCCACCTGGCCGGGGTTTGTCCCCATGGCCGAGCAATGGGCATAAGAACCATTCACGAAAACCGTCTGGCCGATCCGGCCGATGACCTCGACCTCGAAGCCCGTGTACCGCCGCCTCTTGTGCTCGAAATTATCATACAGGAACTTGTAAAGGCTTGCCGGGTCGAAGATGGCCAGGATTTCCAACAACTTATCCGCTCTTGTGTGGATGAAGCGGGCTTTAAGAGCCCAGTTTGAGCTGAGCCTTCGGCTGAATTCAACGAGGTAGCGGGTGAGAAAATTTGGCTTGATGTCTTCGCTGACTTCAAGAGGCTGAGTTTTTTGCTCGGCCTCGAACTTCCAGGATGAAGGGTCATGGACCTCGCTTTCCGCGGGGTTTGTCCCTCCTTGCCAGCGGTAGGTGCGAAAAGTCAGCCCGGCGCCGGAATTGAAAAACCCGAGCGGCATGGTCGTGATGAGGTCGGAGAAGCGGCCCCAGCCTAACTTGAGCACATTGACGCCGTTGCCCGTGATGTCGTATATCAGGGTTAGACGCGGCGAGATAAAGTCGTCCAACCCCCAGGCCCATAGGACCTGGCCGCGGTCATCCAGGCACCGCTGCGTCTGGCTGCGCAGGCCGGCCATCAAGGTCACCCGTCCCCAGGTAACTTTGTCCTTGAAAAACAGGCCGACGCCGGCGGCCGAGTTGATGAAACTGAACGGTCCGTACTCGTAAAAAAACGTAGGTGTCTTGCGGCCGCTCTGCCAGGTTTCAAAATAATACTTGGTCCCGGTGTCGAACCCGTTGCCGGGAAAAAGGTCTTCTGCTTTTCCGCTGAAGTCCACGCTGAACTCAGAGGAAAAATCATAATACTCAAAACCCAGGCTCATCTCATGGCGTCCAAAAGTATCCGTCTCCTGGTGCTTGGTGAGCTTCAGGCTGAAATCGAGCCTTTTCTGGTTGTCGACCACGTTGCCGTAAGAGTTACGGATGTTCAGGCCCAGGTCCTGGATAAAATACTGAGCCGGGCCAAGGTCGCCGTCTTTCGGCTTCTCGGAGGAATCTCTTTTCGCCCGACCCAGTCCGGCTTCGAGAAATGTCGAAGAATTGAGAATGGCTTTGTAGTTGAGCCGGAAGGCCAGGCTAGCGAACGATTTTTCGTCGTAGAGCTCCGGCACTCCTATTCCCCCTTTCTGGGGAAGGGATTTATCGAAAATCGTGGTCAGGGAGATGGTTTGACCGCTTCCAGGAGAGCAGGTCAGCTTAGCAAAAAAGTTGTTGTTGTGAGTCGTCAGCTCGCCTGCGGGAATACGGAAATAATCCAACGCGCCTTCCTCTGTTTCGAGCGTGTTTCGATAATAGTTGTTGGAGATGAAAAACCACAGCCTGTCTTTGACCACCGGTCCACCCAGGTTGAAGTAGGTCGTCGTGTCCAAGAAGAATTCTGGTTCGCTCGCCGTGGAAAGTTGATTCTCGCGGGCGGCCTGGAGGTTCCGGCTGGTAAAGAGGACGGCCATATCGCCGCTGAAGGCGTTGCTGCCGCTTTTTGTGACCATGTTGATAATTCCGCCGTAAGCGGAGGCGAATTCCGGGCTGAACGGGTCGGAGATGACCTGGATTTCCTCGATGCTGTCGAAGTTGATCTTGAGGCCGGAGTTTTTAAGCCTGACGCCGCTCACGGCCAGGCCGTCGACGATCCAGGAATTCCCTTCTTCTCCTTCCCCCCGGAAGCTCGGTTGGCCTTCCGTGGCCGTGCCCCGGCGGGTGTTGACGCGAACCCCGGTCACACCGGGCGTGAACTTGATGGCATCAACAATAGTCCGGTTCTGGACGGGCAGTCTTTCCAGGTCAGCCGTCGTCAGGTGGAAGCTCGTGTCGCTGGCTGTCCTGTCAATGAGAAGCGTCTCGGCGGTGACAGTGATCTCTTCCATGATTTCCGTGAATTTCATTGTTATGCTGAGGCTTGTCACCTGGCCCAGCCGGACGACGACGTTTTCCTCGACTAGGGTCGAAAACCCTTCCTGCAGGAAGGTCAGAGTGTATGTTCCGACCGGCAGGAGGGGAAAGGTAAACTCTCCGTTTTTTGAACTGAAAACTGTCCGTGTGCCCTGAAGAGCGGCGCTGGCGGCTCTGACTTCAACGCCCGGAAGGCTCGCGCCTTTATCATCGAAGATTCTGCCCCTGATTTCTCCGGTTTCAATGGCCTGAAGCAGGCTCGAGACGGCGATAACGAACGTCATTGCCGCAAAGACTTTTTTTTCTGTCTTTTTTCTCATGACGCGTTTGCTCCTGTCGAAATTTTCGCTGGCCGCAAACGGTTTCCCTTGTCCGGGGAGGCTTATTTCCGGCTCTTTCTTTTTGGCGCTTTTTTTCTCGGCTTCGGACCGGCGGCTTTTTTGCCGTACGAAGCGATGAATTTTTCGGTGAGTTCCCTGGCCTCGGTGTCGGTGTATTGCCTCGGGGGAGTTTTCATGAAGTAGGATGACGGTCCGAAAAGAGCCCCTGAAAGGCCGTTATTCAGGGCCAGCTTGGCGCAGCGGATAGCGTCGATAACGACTCCGGCTGAATTGGGTGAATCTTCTACAGAAAGCCTGCATTCCAAGGTAGTGGGAACGTCGCCAAAATGCCGGCTCTCGATGCGAAGGAAGCAGAGTTTGTTATCCTTTTGCCAGGGGACATAGTCGCTCGGGCCGACATGGACGTTTTCGGGGGCGATCGTCAGGCCGCGAGCCTTGATCTGGGAGACGACAGCGTTGGTCTTGGAAATTTTTTTGGAATGGAGCCTCTCCCTTTCCAGCATGTTCAGGAAGTCCGTGTTGCCCCCCGTGTTCAATTGGTAGGTCTTTTCAATCGGCATGCCACGGTCGAGATAAAGGTTGACCAGGGTGCGATGGAGGATGGTCGCCCCAACCTGCGACTTGATATCGTCGCCGATGACGGGCAGCCCCTTTTTCTCGAACCTCCTCTGCCAGTATTTTTCGCTGGCAATGAAAACGGGAATGCAGTTGATGAAAGCGCAGCCGGCGTCGAGCACCTGCTCGACGTACCATTTCGTGGCCTCCTCGCTTCCTACCGGGAGATAGCTGATGACGACATCCGTTTTTGTCTCCCTGAGGATGGAGACGATGTCGGCTGTTGCGCCCGGTGCCTTCTGGATGATCTGGGAGAGGTACTTGCCGAGCCCGTCATGGGTCATGCCCCTGTGGACGGGAACGTTAAGACGGGGGACCTCGGAAAATTTTGTCGTGTTGTTCGGCCATGTGAAGATGGCTTCGCTTAAGTCCTTTCCAACCTTGTTCTTGTCGATGTCAAAGGCTGCGGAGAATTCGATATCACGGATGTGGTAGCCGCCTAGGTTCACATGCATAACGCCGGGAATAAAATCGCCTTCTTTGGCTTTCTTATAGTATTCAATACCCTGGACAAGTGACGAGGCGCAATTTCCGACGCCGATGATGGCAACCCTGATTTTGTCCATGCCTTTAGACCTCCTTGTGGGTTTTAAGGTTTTTTTCGACTTTTTTGACAAGAAACGTCCTCTGGAAAGCCGTTATGTTAGAGACGAGGGCGATGAAAATCAATACGGCGGTCATCACAGGGTCGAATGCTTTCAAAAGCGACCCGATGAGAGAGCCGAGCACAAGAAGAATCAGTCGTTCCGCCCGCTGCATCAGTCCCTCTCGGCATTCGATGCCCAAGCCCTCAGCCCTTGCGCGGGTATAACTTACCATCGTCGAACCCAGGAAGGTGAGAAAAACAACCCAGAGGGGCCAGCGGTTGCGGAAATGGACGGCCAGGCCGAGATAGATGAAAAACTCCGAGTATCTGTCGAGCGTCGAGTCGAAAATGGCCCCATAAAGGCTTTGCCTTTTGCCTCTTGTTGCGACCTTGCCGTCCAGGATATCGAGGAGGCCGCAGATGATGATGAGTCCGGCCGCGCCGAGCGGACGGTCGATGGCAAAAAGGAGTCCGCTGGCCAACCCGGCCAGAAGCCCGAGGACCGTGATGATATTAGGACTCGTGTGGAATCCCGTCAGGAAATCAGCAAGTCTGTCGAGGCTTGCGTGGATACCCCGAATCAGCTTCTGCGGCACGGCATTAAGCAACCTGATTTTTCCGCTGGAAGCCTCAGAAGGGCAGGTTTGGACCATGGGTCTTATGACAAAGATAAACTAATCTAATACGAATAGGCTATCAAGTCAACTTTCTACTCGACCTTGATTTTTTTCTTTGTCTCCGGCTTCGGCTCAGCCCGCTTTTCCAGGGATTCGATCCGGGCATCGATCAGGGAGCGAAGAGCCAAAAGGATTTCTTTCCTGGCTCGGAGGAGATGCTCATTCGTGCGGGAAGGAATGATGAAAGAGAAGAGTTCCTCGGGAATCGATATCCTGATTTCGCGCATTTTCTCGGCGGCCATGCTCTCACCTCCTTTCGGAGAAATTTATGGCTACACGAATGTTATTTTCAGCCTGCCCTTCTCAAGCTTGGCTCCCTCAATAGCGTGGTTGAGCATGATCCGGGGAAGAAGGATGTTCCTTTTGAGACTCCCCACTTTGATAAAGAGTTCCTCCCCCTTTTGCAGGAGGTCAAGGTCGCTCTTCTCGACGAAGGGAAGATGGACAGAGAGAATGAGCTTGCCGTCGGCTTTCTTAATCTGGATCGGGTTGTGAGCGAAGAAGAGGCCGGCGGGATCGGCGTCGCTGTAGATACTCCGGCCCAGCTCGGCCAGGAGGTCGAGCCCGACGATCTCCCGGCTGTAGAGCTCGGCCGAAAAGATCGGGAGAGGCGCGAAGTTCTCCTCGACCTGGCGAAGGTATGCCTCCTGGATGGTCTTCCAGGTTTTAAAGTGGGGATCCTGCACAGCACCAGGGATGATGCGGTTGACAATGATCAAGTCCACGCTGTAGCCGAACAGGCTGAAAAATGTAAAAGCCCGCTGGGCTTCCTTGATGACCATTTTCTCGGGGTTGATGACGAGGCGGATGGAAGTCCGGCGGTGATCCTCGAGGATGCCCTTCATTTCGGCGAGCTGTGTGGTCAGCTTTTTCATGGCCTCGAAGACGCTGTCTTCGGGAAAAGGGAACGGCAGGATGCGGTTGGCCACCGGACGCACCGCCTTGGCCGCGGTTCTCTGGATGGGGAAGATGTGCTTGAGATACCAGCTCGTGATCTCCGGCGCGCTGAGAAGGCGGAGAGTGTCGCCGGTCGGCGCGCAATCGACGACAACGACCTCATACTCGGAAGTCAGGCTGTATCGCCGGATTTCCATCAAGCTGAAAAGTTCTTCCATGCCCGGGAAGACGCTCAGCTCCTCGGCCTCGATCGTGTCAACGCCCTGAGAGGCAAACAGGGCTGTGAGATAGGTTTTGATTTCTCCCCATTTTTTCTCAATCTCCTCTAAGGCGTTAACTTCCTGGCCGAAAAGATTGGGAACGATCGGCTGGGGCGAGTTGCCCAGTTGGACCTCGAAGGAATCGGAGAGGCTGTGGGCGGCGTCTGTCGAGATCACCAGCGTTTTATGCCCGCGTCGAGCGCAGAGAAGAGCCGTGGCCGCGGCAAGGGTGGTTTTACCCACTCCTCCTTTCCCGGTGAAAAGAATTGTCCGCATGGAAGCACTATACATTTTAGCACCGCGCTCGCCAGAGGACAAGACGGCTGGCTTTCTCGGCCTATTGACAACAGAATCTTCGTTATGTATAAATTCCCAAAAAATTATTTGACCTGGGTTATTTGCATTATTGTGAATAGCTCGGGTTAGTGGGGCGAGAGCCTGTGCGCGAGGTGTTTTCTTCTCAAACCGAGTCCAACCTCCTCTCCATTATCGTCAGAGGGTACCTTTAATGACCTGGCTGTTCATCCTGGCCTTCATGGTGGTGCAGCTGGCGATCGGCCTCTGGATCTCGAGGCGGATCCGTTCGGAGAGCGATTTTTTTCTCGGCGGCCGCAACCTGCCGCTCATCATGGTCGCGTTTTCGCTTTTTGCCACTTGGTTTGGCGCCGAAACATGCATGGGCTCCTCGGCCGCTGTCTATCGCCAGGGATTGTCGGGCAGCCGGGCCGACCCTTTCGGGTTCAGCCTTTGCCTCTTCCTGATGGGGCTTATTCTGGCCGGCCGTCTCCGGGGGGGTAACTATATCACCCTGGCCGATTACTACCGGGAACGCTTCGGCGTTTGCGTCGAGAAGATGGCTGTCTGGATTATGATCCCTTCCTCTCTGATCTGGGGAGCGGCGCAGATCAGGGCTTTCGGTCAGGTCATTGCCTCGACCACGCCTCTGCCTGTGACTCCGGCCATCACGGCAGCCGCGCTTTTCGTCCTTGTCTACACCTTGATGGGCGGGATGCTCGGTGACATCTACACGGACATCATCCAGGGATTTTTCATCTTCCTCGGTCTCATTGTTCTTTTTTTCGTCTGTTTTCAGAGTTTTCACGGCTGGAGGGAAATGCTGGGGAGCATGGATCCTGGACGGCTGAGGTTTATCGGGCCCACAGAGACTCTTCTTCAGAGGATGGACAGGTGGATGGTCCCTGTGCTGGGTTCGCTCGTCACCCAGGAGGCGATCTCCAGGGTTCTCGCAGCCAAGTCCGTGTCTGTAGCCAGAAGAGCGAGTTTCCTGGCCTGTGGGATCTACCTGAGCCTGGGTTCGATCCCCGTTCTTCTTGGGCTGGTCGGCCCGAACATCCTTCCGGGAGTGGCTGCCCCGGAGCAGTTCTTGATCAGGCTGGCAGGGCAAAACTTGCCCCGGCTGCTCTTCGTCGTCTTTTCCAGCGCCCTGATTTCAGCTATCATCTCCACGGTTGATAGTATCCTGCTGGCAATCTCCGCGCTGGTTTCGCATAACCTGCTTGTCCCCCTGTTCGGCCTCAAAAGAGAAAAGACACGGGTCTTGAGCGCCCGGCTGGTTGTGCTTGCCTCGGGAGTTCTTGCCTACGTGATTGCCGTTCACGCCAAGGGAATATACGAGCTCGTCCTCACAGCCTCCTCGTTCGGGACGGCCGGGATTCTCGTGGTCACTCTCATGGGGCTCTTTACCCGAGTCGGCGGAGGCGCTGCAGCCATGAGCGCGCTGGCCGCAGGGCTTGTGCTGACCCCGCTTTTTTCCTATGTCCTTGGACTCGAAGCGCCGTTCATGACGTCAATCCTGGGAGCGCTGGCGGCCTTTGCGGCGGGAGCATTCATGGCGAGGAGACGGGAGCGAGTCCATGCGTCCGGAAACTCCGGTCAGCATATCAACAAATTCCATCAGCCAGGGGACAAAGCCCCGCATTAAATCTTCAAAGAAAAGCATCACAGCACAGACGTTTGATTAATTCAGCCTGCTCACCGGCTTTTTCTTAGTTTCTGGTAGTATTTCTGGTGGTAATCTTCGGCCTGGTAGAACTCCCCAGCGGGGATAACGAGAGTGGCGATAGGCCGGTCAAATTTTTTCTCCCTGGTTAGTTTTTCGATCATTTCCAGAGCCGCCTTTTTCTGCTCGTCATTGTGATAAAAGATCGCCGACCTGTACTGAGTTCCAACGTCTGGTCCCTGCCGGTTGACCTGAGTCGGGTCGTGGAAGTCAAAGAAACGCTCCAAAAGTGCCTGGTAGGAGACGACGGCCGGGTCAAAGACAATCTCGACGGCTTCGGCGTGGCCGGTTGTGTCCGAGCAGACAAGCTTGTACGTTGGGTTCTTGACGGTGCCGCCCGTGTAGCCAACCCGGGTAGAAAGGACCCCCGGGATTTGGAGGAACTTGTCCTCGACTCCCCAGAAGCAACCGGCAGCGAAAGTGGCTCTGTCCGTTGCCTGGGAGGCCTGTTTTTCTTGAGATGACTTCTCCCGTGCCTCTTTTTTTTCTGCGGCATCAGCCGGCATGAATTCCAGGGCGGCCGAGTTGATGCAGTAATGCTTGCCCGTCGGGGGCGGCCCGTCGTCAAAAACATGGCCGAGATGAGAGCCGCAAGCGGCGCATCTCACTTCGACCCGTTTTGCGAGGAAGGAATAGTCGCTGCGGTACTCGATATGATTTTCATCAACGGGAGCCAAAAAACTTGGCCAGCCAGTGCCGTGGTCGTACTTTGACTCTGAGCTAAAAAGGGGAGTGCCGCAGGCGGCGCAAGCATAAATCCCCCGTTCATAATGGTCATTGTATTTTCCGGTGAAGGCTCTCTCTGTCCCGGACCGGCGGAGCACCCGGTACTCCTCGGGTGTCAGAACCTTCTTCCACTCCTCGTCGGTTTTGATGATTTTTTTCACAGTCGTGGCCTCCTGGCAAAGATTAGCGGCCTGGTTACCGCGGTTTTCGAGCCCCTGAGCCGGCCTGGAGTCACAGCCCTGGAGGAGGAACAAGAAGAACGGAGATAAGAGGATGAAAACAAAGACCAATCCGTCTAAGGAAAAATTTCTTTGCATTTTTTTCTCAATTCCTATTATTCTTATATAACCTATATTATTAGTATACATTAAACGGAGAAAAATTGCACGCCCGCCGCGTTCAAGCAAGTGAAAGCATGATGATGCCGCGTAAAAGATGCTCTGCGCCGGACTAACTAATGGGGCATCCGGCTATTTAGACGACCGCGCCGCGTATCCAAAGGCGTAGAAGCATTTGCGCCACAGGTCCGAGTCGTCCACTCCGCGAGAGCGATTGCCTTGGGAGGGCCGGATGTTGATGATCGAATCGAATTCGATTCTGTCTTTGTCGTCAAACTCTGGATAGATATTTACACCCCATAGATCCGCCTGACGAGATCCCCGGCTCAGAAGAAGGGCTTCTTCGTCAGCATGGAGTTCTCCGTCAACGGCCATGATCCCTCTCGTGACATCGACGACAGCCTTGACGAGATCTCCGAAGCGGTCTCGGGCCATCGCGGAGGCCGGGCGTTTCAGGTCGGGTCTCACTGATCTTTCCCGGGAGCATGACCGATACCTCGAAGATGCCTATGCGGGAATACTGCCGGAGAAACATGAGGACAAGCAAGACTGAAGAATCATGAACGTCTTTGTCGATCCGAGCGCTTTCCTTGCCGTTCTTGGTCGAGGAGATACAAGCCACTTAGCAGCCAAAAAGCACTGGGAGAAAATGCTCACCGACAAAGACGATCTTGTCTGCCATACTTGTATTGTGGTTGAAACGTCGGCGCTCATCCTCCGGCGCTTAGGAATAGAGGCTGGGCACGTTTTTGAACAGGACATTGTCCCTATCCTCCGCCTTATTTGGGCGACCCGGGATATCCATGAAGCGGCCGTGAGCGCTCATCTGGTTGCGAATCGGCGCACGCTTAGCCTTGTCGACTGCGTGAGTTTTGAAATCATGCGACGGACCGGAGTCCAGAAAGCCTTTGCCTTCGACCGTCATTTCCAGGAGTATGGATACGAATGCGTTTAGCTTTTAGCCTCGATAATCAGAGCGTCGGCGGCTATCTCGCAGACAGTTCTTATTTCTATCGCCAGCTTGTAATGTTTCTTGAGGTCCATGAGCTGGTCGATGCAGTTGTGGCAGGGAGTGGCGACGACCTCAGCGCCGGTCGCCAGGATTTGGTCGGTCTTGATCTTCCCGGCCTCGATCCTCCGGCGAGCAAAGTTGGTCATGGCCAACTGGCCGCCGCCTCCGCCGCAGCAGTAATTTTTCTCGCGGTTTGGATGCATTTCAACGAAATCCCCGACGGCGTGCTTGAGAATATACCGCTGCTCCTCGATGATTCCCCCGAGGCGGACGAGGTTGCAGGGGTCGTGGAGGGTGTGGAGCTTTGCGTTGCGGGAAGCGTCGAGCTTGATGCGGCCGTTTTGGATGTGCTCGGCCACCACCTCAAGGATGCTCCGCACTCTGAGGCTCTGCTTCCGGCGCAGCCATTCCGGCGCTTCCCAGCGGTTGGAGTTAAACCCGTGGCCGCATTCGGCCAG
Organism: Clostridiales bacterium; assembly: GCA_029907205.1. GTDB lineage: Bacteria > Acidobacteriota > Aminicenantia > Aminicenantales > UBA8522 > JARYMI01. The sequence goes on along the minus strand of JARYMI010000017.1, from coordinate 6,507 downwards.
GACGAGCTCGCGGCAGTCGAGCTCTTCAGCGGCCCGCAGCAGCCGGCCCGACATGATACCGGCGGCCTCGTCGTCTCCGTTATAAAGGCCGTAGTTAGTGACATCGAAGTTGGCGCTCGAGAACGTCCAGTCTTCGGCCGCCGCATGAAAAATCTTGCCGACCGCTGAGATCGAGAGAGGAAAAAACATCGCCTCCCTTGGGTTGATCGCGTAGAGGATTTTCGCACCTTTGCGGTCAACAGGCAGGCGGAGCCGCGGGTCACGGAGCTCATTCTGGAGCTCTTCTTCCAGCCAGGCCACTGTCTCCAGCCAGTTCTCCTTCGAAATTCCCATGTTGTTGCCGGATCGGATGGCCGTGTCGACGGTCGATTGGAGCCCGGGAGGGACAAGCCCGACAGCGGCCAGGGCAGACCTGGCGGCGCGGATAAGAGAGAAGATATTGATGCCCATCGTGCAGCTCAAGGAACACCGGCCGCACAAGGTGCACCGCCCGAAAAGTGAATCTACCCAATTCCGGACGAGCTCCCTCGTCAAGGGATTAGCGCCAGCGAGCTGAGGCAGCTTCCTTCCTATGAGGGAGTGATATTTTTTAAAGACCCGGTTCACCAGGTCTAACTTTGCCGCCGGCATTGCTTCTGGCTCTCCCGCAGCGAGGTAGTAATGGCAGGAGTCGGCGCAGAGGCCGCAATGGACACAGGAGTAGAGGGAGCAGGCGGCGTTCGCATCCAGTTTTTCCCGGAAAACGGTCAAAATCCTTTTGACATCTTTTTCGGTGAGCTTCTGGATTTTCTCCTCGATGGCATCGGCAGGGATAACGGATATGCTCATGCTCAGACCTTAAATCCTGGCCGGTCCTCTGCGGGGAAGGACACCACGCCTTCCGAAATAGGAGCCGAAGAGAAGACGGCTGTAGAAGAAGAAAAGACAGTGGCGGATTTTACCTATGGGCACATAGAAGAAAGTTGTGATGGCAGCAATGAGGAACGCGGGCAGGGCCGTAGCGCGCCAAAAACTGACAAGACCGGTTAGGAGGAAAACATCAACGAGGATGTTGGCAACGAAGTCATCCGGGCAACTGATGTATTTCATCCGGGGTTTAATCGCCCGCTTGAGGAGTAGGCCCACCCCGGCAAGGAGCCCGGCGGCCATCATGATTTGGAGAAAGGGGACGGTCACTTCCGGTAATTTGACCTGGGCGGCCAGCGCCAAAACAGCCAGAATGGCCGAAAAGATGCCAGCATGGTAGAACATCCCGGCGATGTAAGTGGGCAGGTGCTTAGCCCCGCTTTCCTTTTCCCAGGGGAGCATGCCCTGGCCGAAGGCATAAACGACGCCCTTCCGTCTCTTTCCTGCCGGCTGGGATAAGAGGCGGTGCCGGCCGAAGGATAGAGCGTGCAGAACCTGAATCGTGAGGAGGATGAGGGAAAGCCCGAAAGAGATAAATACTCCGAATTTCAAGACTGTCATCAGTCGCATCGGCTGAACAACTCGATCGAGCCCTTAAAAGATTTGCTATTATAACACAGACCCTGCCAGATGTGACGGCTTGACACTCCTCTATGAGAATCCCCGTTTGTGCGTTTCTGATGGGCGCAGGAAGCCGCCCTCGGCCCCTGGGGAAGAGGCGAGGGTTTGGGGTGAGGAAGCCCGTCGAAGACTGAGCGGGCACGGTTTCTCGACCGGAGGGAGAGAAGAGCGAAGGATGAGTCGGAGCGAGTTTCCTCGCTGGGGAAACGAGCGTGCTGACGACCCCAAACCCGAGCCAATTTGGCATAAAATTTGCATCTTATTAACGCGTGTCCTTGAATTTATCGGCTGATAGGTTTATCTTAGAAAAAGAGGAGTCCCGGCGTGAAAACAAAAATCCTGTCTCTTTTGCTTGCCGCGAGCTTCACCTTAGTTCCTTCGGTCAGCTTTTCTGCGAAAACCGAGCTTCCCGAACGCTTCAAGAAATGGCTGGACGAGGAGGTCGTCTACATCATCGGACGCTTGGAGCGAGAAGTTTTCTTAAAGCTTACAACAGACAGAGAGAGAGACCTTTTTATCGAGGGCTTCTGGAAGCAGAGAGATCCAACCCCCGGGACCCCCGAAAATGAATTCAGGACAGAGCACTACAGGCGTATCAACTATGCCAACCATTTTTTTGGCCGCAAATCGCCAAGACCCGGCTGGAAGACAGACCAGGGCCGCATCTACATCATTCTCGGAGAACCGAACGATATCCAGCGGCTGGAGGGGAAAACCCAGACCTATGCAGCTGAGATCTGGTTTTACCAGGGCAAGACAGAAGAGGGCCTGCCGCCAGGATTCAACCTGGTGTTTTTCCAGGAAGGGGGCGTCGGAGAATACAAGCTCTACAGCCCGACGAGAGACGGGCCCCAGAAACTGCTGACTTCTTATGAAGGCGATCCGATTGATTACATGAGCGCTTATGAGAAGCTCAAAGAATTTGAACCGGAGCTGGCTGATGCTTCACTCTCCTATATCCCCGGAGAAGCATCGGCGTCGATCGGCCGCCCTTCTCTGGCCTCTGACCTGCTCGTTCAGAGGATCGAGACGACGCCCCAGCGCCTGATCGAAGAGAAATACGCCCAGAAATTCCTCCAGTACAAGGATATCGTCGAGGTGGAGTACACGGCCAACTACATTGGCAGCGACTCCCTTGTAAAAATCGTGAAAGAGCCGTCCGGCCTCACCTTCGTCCATTTCTCGATCGAGCCGGAGAGACTGTCCGTGGGACAGTATGAGAGGAAGTACTACACGACCCTGAAACTGAACGGCAGCGTGACAACACCCGAGGGGAAGATAGTCTTTCAGTTCGACCGGACGATCTCCCTGGATCTTGACGAAGCTAAGATGGCCAGCATCAGCCGCCAGCCGCTCAACATTCACGATATGTTCCCCCTCATTCCCGGGACATACAACCTGTCAATCCTGGTCAAGAACGAGGTTTCAAAGGAATTTACATCGTTGGAGCAGACTCTTCTCATTCCGGGGGACGAAGCTCAATTCCAGATGACGCCGCTCATCCTGGGTTATAAGGTGACAAGAGTTGATGGATGGCAGAAAAGCCTTAAGCCCTTCCGCATCGGGCCCTGCCAGGTCTACTCTGCGCCCAACCGTGTTTTCGTCAAGAAGGACACTCTCGGCTTGATCTTCCAGGTGCTTGGTCTTGAACCCGGGCTGAAGGAAAAAACCGAGGTCAGATACACTTTTCTCAAGGATGAAGAATCGGTCCGCAGCTTTTCCAGAAAGCTTTCCGAATACCCGGACTTTCCCGTCCTGCTGGAGGAAATTGCCCTAACAGATTTCGTCCCGGCTCATTATGTTGTCAAAGCAACCCTAATCATTGACGGGCAAGAATCTCTGTCCGCGAGCGAGGCTTTCGACGTCACCCATTTCGAGGCTGTCAGCCGGCCCTGGGTCCATTCCAGGATTCTTCCCGACCCGAGCGACCCGGTTTACGAATACTTTGTCGGCAGTCAGCTTTTTAACGTTGGGCGGATCGATGAGGCCGTTGTCCATCTTGAGAGGGCGTCGAGGCGAAAACCCGAATCAACGGATTTTGCCCTCAACCTGGCTCAGGCCTATATGGTTAAGAGAGATTTTGGGAAGGTTGGGCCTCTTCTTGGGCCTTTCTTGGACAAGGAAGAGACGCCCCGCTACGAGCTCCTCTTTCTCATGGGAAGGGCTTACCAGCACATGGGTGAGCTGGATAAAGCCATCGAGGTCTATGACCGGGTTGTGTCCCACTACGGGACCAACACAAACTTGCTCAACGCCATTGGTGAATGTTATTTCCAGAAGGGAGACGTCAAGGCAGCCCTCGCTGTCTGGGAGAAGTCCCTGGAGATTAACGCCGATCAGCCTGTAATTCGCCAGCACGTCGAGAACCTGAAGGGAAAAAAATGAAAAACAAAGTGCTCCTCGTCTGGGGAGCTTTTTTCGCCGCACTCTTTCTCCTGGCGCCCGCCTGTCGGCTTTACAGATTGGAGCGGCGATTGCTGCCGGAATACGGGGAGTTCTTATCCAAAGTCCGGTACATTATCACTGAGGAAGAAAGGCGGGCGTTCCTCCAGCTTCCCGATTCCGAAAAACCTCAGTTCATCAAGGATTTCTGGGACCGGCGCGACCCTGACCCCTATACAGAAATCAATGAATTCAAAGAAGAGTATTTCCAGCGCTTGGATTCTGCCGGCAAACTTTTCCCCGGGGAGGGGAAACCCGGCTGGCTCACGGACAGGGGTAAGATCTACGTCCTTTTCGGTCCACCCACCGACCGAGTCACTACGCCTATGTCGGGAGATGCCTACAGCCGCTGCCAGGAGGTCTGGTATTACGGCGATTTTCCAGTTGTTTTCTTGGATTACTACTGCAACGGAAACTACACGTTGGTCAGCCTGAACCTGAGTCATCTTCATGACCTCAACAAGGCTCAAGAAGCTGCGCGACAAACCGGAGCACAGACAGGTCCGCGTTTTGATTTTGACCTCAGCATCAAGAGAAATCCTGGCGTTGAGTCCAGGCTTGAGGGCGTTGTTGTGATCGAAATTCCCTACCGGTCCATCTGGCTTTCCTCAGAAGGAGAGACATTCCAGACGACACTTGACCTTTCGCTTGAACTCAGGGACAGCCGGAACGCCATCCACTGGGAGCACAAGAGCAGTCAGGATCTCGTTTTAACCGCTTCTGAGCTCGAGCAAAGGATGGATGAAAAATGCGTGGTTGAGATTCCGATCATGGTGGACAAAGACATGGCGTCACTCCGGGAGGGAAAGAACAGGCTTATCGTCCTTGTCAAAAACAGGACGGGAAAGGAAGAGCGGCGAAAAGTGGCCGAGTTCAGGTTAGAGAATTAGGAGAAGGCCGATGAGAAATGCAAAGCTAACTAAGACCTTTTGGCTTTCATTCGGCGCGCTTTCAATTTTCTTTGTTCTTTCTTCCTCTTGCCGCCTGTATAAGCTGGCCCAGCAGCTCCCGCCCGAGTACGCTGATTTCCTTTCCAAAGTGAGATATATCATCACTAGGCAGGAAGAGAAAATCTTCCTGGAGCTTCCTCATGCGGAGAAAGATAAGTTCATCGAAGACTTCTGGGCCCGGCGCGACCCGGACCCGGACACCGAGGAGAACGAGTTCAAGATGGAATATTTCGACCGCATCGAAAAGGCCACCGAGCTTTTTGTGGCCGAAGGCAGGCCCGGCTGGCTAACCGACAGGGGAAGAATCTACATCCTTTTCGGGCCGCCGACGGACAGGATTATTGATTCCATGGGGGACGAATACGGCTCCTGCCGGGAGGTCTGGTACTACGGCAATTTCCCGGTGGTTTTCCAGGATCGCACCTGCACGGGGGACTATAAGCTCATCACCTATGATTTGACCTCTCTTCGCGACTTCAACCTGATGTACATGCACGAGCTCAGCATGGCCCAGGCCCGGGCCCAAAAAACGTTTAAAAGAGAAAAAGGCTTTTTCGACTTCAACTGGAAGGTGAGAAGGACGGTCGAAGCGGAAAAAATCGAGGGCCAAGTCCTCTTAGAGATTCCTTACTCCGCCATCTGGTTCAAGGAAGAGGCCGGGATGCTCAAGACGCAGGTCGAATACCATCTGGAGCTCCAGGACTCGGGTGGCGAGCTGTTCTGGGAGCTCAAGTCTTCCTTCGAAGTCGCCCTTGCCGAGGACGAGCTCAAGAAGAAAATGAACGCCTCTTTCAAGCAAGAAATTCCATTCCTCTGGGAAGGCAACCTGGAGAGACTGCGCCAGGGCAAGAATAAGCTCTTTATCCGGCTGAAGAACCTGACAGGAGGGGACGTGCAGCAGAAGGTTATGGAGATGGCCTTTTAGCTCTTGAGTTCTGTCTGCATGTCTGGATGAGTTTTTCCACCTCTTCTTTTTCGGAAGGACTGAGAGACTGATAAGCGTGGCTGGCCTTAAACGCCTGAAAGAACTTGAGGGCGGTGGAATAGCCTCCGATTTTCATATGGGCGATGCCCACATTATAAAGGGCATCGGGGAAATCCGGGTCAATTCTTAATGCTTCTTCCAGGGCGGCGATGGCCTCCTGGTAAGCGGCTGCTTCCAGATGAAGCAACCCCAGGCCGTTGTAGCATTTGCTGTTGTAAGGGTCAAGCTCAATCGCTTTTTTGAAATTTGCGAGGGCCAGTTCATAGACTTTTCTATCTTTTGTTTCTCTGAAAATGGAATGGTAGAGCGTCCCTAAGTTGTTGTAAGGAGTGGGAAATTTCGCGTCAATTTTGATGGCCTTTTCCCAGCATTTCCGAGCTTCCTCGGCATCTCCTTTGTGCCAGTGGGCAAGACCCGCGTAATTCCAGATCACCGGGTCGTAATCCATTTCCCGGAAATGAAACGCCTTCAGCCCCTCGATGACAGCGTTGTCCTGGGAATCCTCCATGAGAAAGGCAATGATGCCAGAAAAAATATCGTAGTTTCCGGGCATGTAATCAAAGGCCATCTTGAGGACCTCAAGACCATCCTTTATCCTTCCCA
>JARYMI010000016.1 GCA_029907205.1 Clostridiales bacterium | reverse complement strand
AGAGGCGGCCGGATTCTCTTAGACACCCGCGTGCTTTTCTCGCTTCCTCCTGGTTTAGCCCGGCGCATTGCGAGGATTTTCTTGAGCCGGGTCAAAGGCGACCTGAGGAGAATCTCTTTCGGGGACATCGAATCCGTCCGCTCGCTGGCCGAGGGGAAGGAAATTCATCTTCCCGGACGGCTCACCCTGAGGCGGGAGAAAGATAAGATTTTATTAAAGTCGCCACGGCGTCCGCGGATTCACTATGAATACATCTGGGATGGTAAAAAGAACCTAACTATTCGAGAACTCAACCTTCAATTTAGCGGCGCTAAAATGACCGGCTGGAATAAGAGCGATCTGCGGTTTGACAACGGCCGGCGCGCTTACCTGGATGCGGCCAAGTTCCGATATCCGCTCCTTGTCCGCAGCCGCCGCGAGGGCGACCGCTACCAACCCCTTAGTGCGCCCGGCCGCAAGAAGCTCAAGGAAATCATGAGGGCCCGCGGCATTCCTGCCGACGAGAGGGATCGTCGGCCGGTTTTTCTTTCTGGGGACAGCATCGTCTGGGTGCTCGGGCTCCCTGTGGCTGATCCATTCAAGGTAACTTCGCGGACAAAGGAAGTTCTTGTCATCGAGAAAATCAGCTCCTCCAAGAAAGGCAAAGGATAATGATCAAATCTCTCAACGGAAGCGCCCGATGGGTGGCACGGTTCGGGGGCCCCCCGCCGGACCGAGCGCTTGATGCCGCAGACTCTTTGAAACAGAAATCAACAGTGTCGATCGCGAGCGTTCGCCGGGGGTGAACCGAGACAGGACCCGTCGGGTGCTCGGTGTTTGTTTATATCTTGAAACCTAAAACCCGGCGAAGCATGGCTTCTTCAACTGAAGACTGTTTTACAGGTAATTCTCGCGCCAGACTTCAAAGACGAGGAGAGCCCAGAGCTGGTGACTCCAGTTTTTCCGTCCGGTGAGGTGGCCGTCGATCATTTTCTTGACGGGGCCATAGTTGAACAGACCTTGCTCCTTGATTCTCTTTTCGCTCAGATAGTCGAGAAGCATATCCTTGAGCTCGTGCCGTAGCCAGTGCTTGATCGGGATGCTGAACCCCTCCTTGGGCCGGTAGATATTCTCCCGCGGGAGAAGCCTCTCCATTGTTTTCTTGAATACCCATTTCGTTTTGAGCCCGTTGAGCTTGAGCCCGCCCGGCAGGCTGAAAGCAAACTCGACGAGTTTATGGTCTAAAAGAGGCTCTCTGGCTTCAAGGGAGGCGGCCATGCTCATCCTGTCCACTTTGACCATGATGTCGTCAGCCAGGTAGGTCTTGAGGTCAAGATAAAGCTCCCCGTTTATCGGGTCGAAGGAGGGAAGTGCGGCAAAAATTTCGCGAAACGGGGAAAGCTCAGTCATCTCTTCCAGCCCGCCCAATCGAGTTTTCAAGTCGTCCGTGTAGAGTCTGCCCTTGTCCCGGGAGGAGAGGAAGGTCATCCACCGTAAATGCCTGAGCCTTGGGTCCTGTTCGAGCCCAAGGAGGTATCTCTGGAGCTTATTCCAGAAACCTTTTTTCTTGCTCGAGGGCGGGAAGGTGTTGATCAAGCGAGAGAGGGGGCGCCCGGCTGTTTTAACAGCCTTAGAGCCGGCGATTTTTTGCGCTTGATAATGTTCGTAACCGCCGAAGACTTCGTCCCCTCCGTCTCCAGAGAGGATGACCTTCACCCGGGAGCGGGCCATCTGGCTGACCAGATAGGTGGGGAAGATGGAGAAATCGCCGAACGGCTCATCTAAATGACGGATGAGCTTCTCGGTGAGTTCAAGCGCCTGAGGCTCGAGGATGAATTCCTCGTGGTCGGTGGCGAATCTTTCGGCGACCCGGCGGGCATATTTAAGCTCGTTATAGGAAACCTCTTCAAACCCGATGGAGAATGTCTTGAGCGGCGAGGCGCCGAGCTCTCTCATCAGCCCGACGATGGTCGAGGAGTCAATCCCGCCGCTCAGGAAAGCGCCCAGCGGCACGTCGCTGATGAGCCTCAGATGGACCGATTCCTTGAGAAGAGCGTAGAGCTCATCCATGATGGCCGGCAGCTCTTTTTCCGTGACCTCCCGTTTTTTAGGCAGCGCCGCCACAACATCCCAATAGCTCTTGATTTCGGCCTGGCCTTCTTTGTAAACAAGGATGCTTCCGGCCGGAAGCTTGTGGATGTCTTTGAACATGCTGAAAGGCGCCGGCACGTACTCGAGAGTCAGGTACAAGTCCAGAGCTTTCGGCTCAAGGGCCCTTTGCACCTGAGGATGGGCGATGACGGCTTTGAGCTCTGAGCCGAAAACGAGAGTCCCGTCGCCCAGGAGAGTGTAATAGAGGGGTTTGACGCCAAGCCTGTCCCTCACTAAAAGAAGCTTTCGTTCTCGGCCGTCCCAGATAGCAAAAGCGAACATGCCCCTGAGCTTATGGACAAATTCTTCACCCCATTCTTCGTAGCTGTGGACGATCGTCTCTGTATCTGTGCGGGTCCGGAAGACGTGGCCGCGTCCGGCCAGCGCCTCCCGCAACTGCGGGAAATTGTACACCTCGCCGTTATGGGCGATCCAGATTGTCCGGTCCTCGTTGGCCAGGGGTTGATGGCCGCCGGCAAGGTCGATGATGCTCAGCCGCCGGGCGGCCAGGCCCGCTGTTTCTTCCTTATAAATTCCCTCATCGTCAGGGCCGCGGTGGACAATCGTCCGGCACATCGATGTCAAAACAGCGGGGGATACCGCCTCGGCCTTTGAAGTTGTGGCGATGCCGCAGATGCCGCACATTATTCTCTGGGGACAAGGTTGAGCTCAAAGAAGACGCCCAAATACCGCCTCTCCTTGCTGGCCTGGTCTTCATAATAGGGGATGGAACCTTTGGCTGCCTTGATTTTAATCCGGTAGTTGTAACGTTCTTCAACCTTAAACCCGTTCCCAACGGGAAAGCTGAGCGTTGCCCGCTGCATGGGCTGGAGGACGACCTTCTTGGTTTGCCCCTCTACCCTGACTGTGATCTCGTTGTTGGCTCTCGGGTTGTTGAGCACGCGGACGCCTATTTCCCGAAGGGGATAATAGGTTTTCAGGATCAGCTCGCAGGTTTTTGCGCCCCGCGTCCAGATGCCCGTGGGTTCAAGCCTGGGGTAGAAGTTGTCGTCCAGGAAGTGGAGGAATTCCCTGGCCGGCTGAGGCTTATCCGGCCAGATGTGCACGCGAAAGGCATCCGGGTTCGTGTTGGTGGGGAGGTTATTGACCAGGGTCATCTCTACGGGCAGGGCTTTGAACGGAAACCTCTTGGCGTGGGTGGCTGGCTGAGCCGAAGAGCGGAAGGGGCTGACAAGGATCTGCGAGATGAAAATAGCCGCCATGACCCAGATGAGGATGATGTCCCGGCGTTTTTTTCCCCCGGGCGGAAGGAAGAGGAAAAGCGGGTAGATGTTGAGGAAATAGCGGTTGGCCAGAGAGCCGCCGCCTCCGCTGTAGTTGTCGGGCATGAAGACGATGTAAATCAGAATGCCTCCCGCTGCCGTGGCTAGGACAAGCCAGTCGCAGAGCCTACGCCTAGAGGAAGAAAAGAAAAGAATAAGGGCCAGGACAGCAGGAAAAAAATACCAGGTCAGTCCCGTGTACCGGCCGAAGAAATAGTAGAAGATGTTAAAGAAAATGAACTGGGGCGGCAACAGAAACTCCTGGAAATAGCCCTCGGAGGTCATTGTATGGCCCAGGTTGTCAAAAGTGAATTCATTCCTTTCTAAAGGGAAAGTGAAGAAAAAAGTCTTTCGCTCGCCGCCCTGATAATTCCATTCGGACGTCAGGAGATAATTCATCCCGAAGAAGAGGCTGAGAGTGAGGACAAAAACCAGGCTCAGGACGAGCGCCTTGACAATTCTTTTCCTAACAAAGGCGAAAACGACGAGCGGAGCCATAAGGACGATGTTTGGCGGCTTGGAGAAAGTCGCAACACCGATGAGAATCGCCGCCGCATAGTCGGTCCAGGAGCGCAGGAAGATATTATCCGAGCGGACGGGGCTCCTTTCCTCGGGCGGCAGTTCGCCGTGTTTAATCTTGTAGAGCCAGAGAAAAATAATGGCGAAGACCAGGGCCAGGTTGAAAAAATCAGGGGTGATCCAGAGAAAATAAACGCCGGCCACAGAGGCGAAAAGAAAGGAGAGAAGGTAGACGATTGAGGAAACCGGGGAGTTGGAAAGCGACAGGTAGGCATACCCCATGAGCAGGATGAGGAGAAAAAGGAGGGAATGAAAGACGAGGAAGCCGTTATACCCGAAAACCCTGACAAAGGGAGCGGCGAACAGCGAGTAAGCCCAGGATTTGGCGTAGAAGAGCTTGCCGTTTGAGGCTTTTTTCAGGAAAATGCCCTGAGGTCCGGCCATGAAATCTTCATAATACCGGATGAGGTCTTTTTTCGTGTACTCCAAGTCTCCGTCGTGGGCGATGCTCTGAGTCATGGCGTAATAAACGGCCTGGTCGGAGAACAGGAAGTGCTGATGGATGACAGGGAGGTTGATAAAAAGGGAAGAGCCCAGAGAAAGGAGGAAAACGACCAAGATGATCTGGCTCGCGGTCCTTCCTTGAGACATCTGCAGACCCTGTCTTCTGTCAATTATCACAGTCAGGGGGAAAATTCAAATCCGTGAACGGTCCTCAAAAGAGGACCGGCCCCGTCGTTGGTGGCTACTGTCGGAAAAGGCTGAGGTAGGCGGCGATAAGCCTTTCGCCCCAGACAAGCGAGAAAAAGGCCGCCGGCGCGAGGAATGTTCCGAAAGGAAGGGCGTAGTGGAGGTCTTTTTTGCGGAAATACAGAAGGAATAGTCCGACGACCGCTCCCGCGAGAGAGGCCAGGATAAGTGTCAGGAAAGCCTTTAGCCAGCCTAAATAAGCGCCGACAAAGAGCATCATAGTCACGTCGCCCATGCCCAGGCCTTCTTTTTTCCTGAGGAAATAGTAGGCTGCGTAGATGAGGAGCAAGAAAGATGCCCCGGCGACCGCGCCGATGAGCCCCTGTCGCAGGCTCAGATCAGGCCGGAAGAAAGCGTAGAGGACAGCCAACACGAGTCCCGGGAGAGTGATCTCGTCGGGAAGGATCTGGTGGAAGTAATCGATAAAACCGAGAACGATAAGGGCACTTGCAAAGAAGCAGGACGCAAAAAAATGGAGGCTCAGCGAATGCTGATAGTAGAGAAGAAGCAAGCAAAGCGCCGTCAGGATTTCGACCACCGGGTAAACAAGAGAGATCCGCGCCCCGCAGGACCGGCACTTGCCCCTAAGAAGGAGGAACGAAAGAACGGGGATGTTGTCGCGCGCTTTGATTCTTTTTCCGCAGCGGGGGCAGGAAGAAGGAGGCCGGACGAGGCTCTGCCCGCGGGGAAGACGATAGATGACGACGTTGAGGAAGCTTCCCCAGGCTAAACCGAATAGGATAATGATTACTTTTTCCACCAGATTGTGGGAGCGCTTGGCTCTCCTTTCTCCTTGTCGTAGACGTAATCTTTTCCGTCCAGATCCTTGGGCAAGGACGGCAGAAATCGCGCCCGCACGAGCTCTTTTAGTTCCTCAGGGTTGCGGCCGTACCGCTCTTTGAACCTGGCAATCGCTTCTTCGAGGAGGGCGATGTCTATGGCCGATTTCACACGGTAAAGATGCCTCAGGGCGATGTCCTTGACGCGCTGGTCTGTGGCGGTCGCATAGATTTCCTGCCAGGTTTCCCAGGACGCTTTGAGGTCCATTGTCCTGAAGCTGGCCGCCGCATAGAGCCTTTTTGCGATGTCGGGCGCACCGGGGATTTTCATCGCTTTCTCGTAATACTTGCGGGCCAGCTCGAAGTCCTTGGCCAGCTGAGCGTAGTGCCCGGCCTGGAACGGGAAAATCCACTCACCCGGGTTCTTGGCCAGGCCCATGTCCAGAATTCTTAAGCCAAGTTCGAGATCCTTGGCTTCGTATATCGCGATGAGGGCGCCGACTTCGTACGGGTCCTTGTAGCGCGGGTCGAGCTCCGCGATGATGGAGAAGATGTGCTCGAGGTTCTGATACCGGTCGACAATGGTGAGCGTGCTGTAATACTGGATGGCCCAGAGATAGACGAGGTCTGCGACGACTGAGGAGTAGCCGAACGTCGCGTATTTCATGTACTTGCCGGAGGGAATGTAGATGATGGAAGCGCCGGGGATTTTCTTCCGGGGAATCCTGTCCACTTCGATCTTGAGCGCAATGATGCCGCCCAACAAGAGGACGGCGAAGAAAAAGATAAAGATTGCAGAGAAACTCTTTCGGCGGGCCGATACGGCTCTCACGGGCATCAGACGAAATCCCTTCTCTTGAAGATGAGGACGGCCAGCGTCAGGATGAAAGCCGTGTAGGCCAGGCCGTAGAGGGCGGAAAAAAGGTAATATTTTGGAAGGACCGTCAACCCGTAGACGACTTCTGTCTTGAAATTGAAATTCTCCAGGTCTGGGAGGAGGGCATAGAGCGCCTGGATGAAGAGCTTCAGCGGCGCTGACTTGGTCTTCTGGATGAGAGTTTCGAGGCTCCAGGAGAAATGCCCGATGAGAAAGAAAGACAGGGAAAAAAGAGAGCTCAGGATCGGGGTCGAGAAACAGGAGAAGAGAATAGCCACCGCCGTGATGAGGATGAGCTCGATAAAAATAAACAGGACGGCCAAGAGAAGCCCGGCTTCAATCTTAAAGGTGTGAAAAAAGACCGTGAGGAGGAATATCAAGCTCATGAGGGACGTCATGATGAGCAGGGTCAAGACCAAGCCAAAGAATTTTCCCAAGAGAAACTCGAAGCGGCGGATGGGCTTCGAAATAAGGGTGTAGATCGTCTTTTTGTCGATTTCCTTATAGACCAGGCCCGTGCCGATCATAACGGCCATCAAGACGCCGAAAAGAGAGATCGAGGCCAGGCCGACATCCTTGACGATCTTAACCCGGTCGCCGACAGTCAGGACAGCCAGCACCCGGGAAAAAATGACGGAAACGGCGGCAAAAAAGAAAAGGAGATAGAGGATGCGGTCCCGGATCGCCTCCTTAAACGTGTTGAGCGCGATCGCTTTGATTTTCATCCCTGTCTCACCATTTCGACAAAAATATCTTCAAGAGTTTCTGTCCGGGGGACAAGAGAATGGATTCTCGCCTTCTTATCTTGAACAAGAGCCACCAGGCGCTCGATGTTATCCTCCTGAAAAACTTTGAGCATTATCCTGTCGCCATGAGAGGAGACCGGCTCGCCTAAGCCCTCGAGGTCGGATTCAGAGAGGCCAGACAGAGTGACCTCGGTGTAAAGGATTTTTTCCGAGACAAGGGCCTCAAGCGCTCCCTGGCTGATGACCCGGCCGCCGACAAGGATGGCCACCCGGTCGCAGATCATCTCGATGTCCTGGAGGATATGGGAGCATAGGAAGATCGTTTTCCCCTCTCGTTTTAAGCGAATGATGATATCCCTGAGCTCTTTCCGGCCGAGAGGGTCGAGGCCGCCCAACGGCTCATCGAGAAAAACAAGCTCAGGGTCGTTGATAAGCGCCTGGGCCAGTCCGATTCTTTGGAGCATGCCGCGGGAGAATTTGCGGAGCTGGAGGCGGGCCGCCCGCTCCAGCCCCACAAGCCGGAGGAGGCTTCGGATCCTTTCTTCCTTTTCTTTTTTTCCTAACAGAAAAAGACGGGCATAGAAATCAAGAAACTCCCCCCCAGTGAGGTATTCATAAAAATAAGGGCTTTCCGGCAGGTAGCCGATGCGCTCTTTGGCCTCAAGGGAAAGGTGGGAATGGCCGAAGATTTCGATTTGGCCCTGATCCGGGAAAATCAACCCAAGCGTGCACTTCAGAGTGGTGGTTTTGCCGGCGCCGTTGGGGCCGAGATAGCCGAAAATCTCCCCCGCCTCGACCGAAAAAGAAATGCCCTTCAGGATTTCCCGCTTTTTGGGGATGAACCCCACCTTGAAGGACTTGTGGAGGTTTTCAACTTTGAGGACAGCGGCCATCAGAATTTCTTTATTAGTATAGCGAAACGAAGGTTAGAAAAAAAGCTCTTGACCATTTTAGTCTGGCAATACGTGCTTGAGTGTGTCCTGGTCGACGGTGAGGTAAAAATCGCTTCCCAGGTAAAGAAGCGGCCGGACCTTTCCCGGGTTGAGAATCCCTTCGGCGTTGAAACAGCCGGGCTCCTCATGAACAGCCAGAACCTCACCGACAAAAAGGTCATGGTCGCCGTAAGCCCGCACTTCAGCCAGCCGGCATTCAAAAGAAACGTAAGCCTCCTCCACGATTGGAGATTGAATGACCTTCGAGCGTGCCAGGCGAAGCTTGAACTCCTTGACCTTGTCCAGGTCATGGCCTGATTTTCGGCCCATCTGGGCGGACAGCTTTACCCTCTCGAAGCTGAGAAAGTTCACTGTGAACTCTCTTGCCTTGGAGATGATCCCGTGAGAGAAGCGTTTGCGGGAGACTAAAACGCCGAAAAGCGGCGGGTCGAAAGAGAGAGCTGTGTGCCAGGCGCAACTCATGAAGTTGACCTGGCCCCCGACTGAAGCTCCCACCAGTGCCACGGTGTAAGGGTAGAAATACTGAAAGCGCTTAAGCTGGGTTCTTATGTTTTTCATGGTTCATCCTCCGATGACCTAAGTTCCTCTCCGTAACCGCCGATCCTCCTCCTGGCCGCCGCAGAGGCCACCTTATCAGCGAAGCCCTTTAATCTTTCGGGCATTTGTGAGCAGCCATTCCTGGGTGAAGAGATGCTCCCTGTTCAGCCCAAGGTGAAGGCCGATCTGATCCCTGATTTCTCCGGGCGGCAGCAGGTTGAGAAGTCTTTCGTAGGCGGCAATGAGCTTCTCCTCGGCCGGGATGAGCGTTTCAAGGGCGGACAGCCGGTCCTCTCCCGGGTAGAACGATGGCATCGGGTCCGTGCTTTTTTCGACTCCGTCAGTGTCCCTGACCGCGTTCTCAATCTGGATGACGCTGCCCAGCTTGACAAGGATGCCCGAGTTCTTGTCCCAGTGCCGCATATGGTTGATCGAGTTCTTGAACAGCCGCTGGCTGAGGTCCTGGTGCTCGCTAAAAAGGATGACGTACTTGAGGTAGCGGTGCATGAGCTCGTTTTCCATACGGGTGATGTCGTGGAGAAGCCGGACATCCTCTCTGGCGGCGGCATCCGGGGTTTCTTTGAAGCAGAGGGCTTCAGTCGACCCCTCCTCTTCCATCGTCCTGATCATCGTCTCGAACTGGCGCGAGTGGCGCACCTCGTCGTAAGAAATGTTGAGGACCATGTTCTGAATCTTGGGGAAAGCGCCCTCTTCCCATTCGGCGGACTGGTAGAGGTCGGTGACGAGGTCTTCTGTCATCTTGTCCCGCCGGAGGTTTTCGATGATCTTAGGATAGCGGATGACTTTGTCCGTCTTGAATGAAGGGGTCCCTCCCAGTTGAGTGATGACAATGCCAAGCTGGAGGGCATGGTACATCTCGTCGATGCCGATCTGGATTGTCTGAGCCCTCGCGTCAGTCTTGAGTTTCATGACCGGGTCATCGTAGAAAAATTCCCCTTTTGGCATGGAATAGGCGTGGATGGTGTATTCGAAACTCACCGCCCATTCATGCTCCAGGGCAATGTTGAGCAGCCTTAGGGCGTCCGGCTGCGTCTTGACTGTTTTTAGTTTTTCCACGGGTCCTCCTTGTGGTGTTTTTCTCTCAGATTATAATCATTTCTCAGAAAAAGAAAAGCCATCAAGGGCTTGAGCCTGCGCCTGAATGGGGAGGAGAGGAGGGGAGGAAAGATCACCCCCAAAACCATCCTTAAAGGGGATTGCGCCGCTGTCACGCGTGTGACAGGATGACGTTGTCGCAGCCTCAAAGGCTCGAGTTTTTCTCATCCAAGGCGTAGCCGAGGTTGTGAAAAAGGAGAGGGGGCTAAGATCCCTCTCTCCCCCCACCCCCACCCTCCTTTCGATGGCCTTCTTGAATCAAGACAATGAATCAAGGAGGCCATTTTTTTAAGACCTCCCTGATATTGCATTTTTGGCCAAAAAAATGTACTTAATGAAGGCTATTATTGTTTCCGAGCCAAATGAAAGAAGATAGCCCAATCCCGCGGCTGAGGACGGACCTGGAAGTCATTCCCACGTCCTACCGGGGAGAAAAAGCTCTGTTAGTGAGGGACCACCTGGGGTTGATCCGTGACCCCGTCATACTCCAGGGCGATGCGCTGAGTCTACTCGGACTCATCGACGGTCAGAGGACGGTACGGGATATCCAGGTAGAGTTCGTCCGGCTGAAGCGGGGGATGCTCGTTGACTGCGGGCACATCGAAAGGATCGTTGCTGAGCTGGAAGCCTCCTTTCTTCTGCAGAGTTGGCAGTACCAGAAGGAAAAGGAACGGCTTCTCGAGGAATATGTCCGGCTCGAAGTCAGGGAAGCATCCCACGCGGGCCATTCTTATCCGGCCAACCCCCGCGAGCTGTCCCATTATCTTGAATCTTTCTTTTTTTCGGGGGGAGATGATGCCGTCCCTGGGACTCCTCCCGGCCGCATCTGTGCTCTGATCGCTCCGCACATCGACTTTGAGGTTGGAAAAAGAGTCTACGCCAAAGCCTACCGGGCGATCAGGGATGTCTCTCCCCGCCGGGTTTTCCTTTTGGGCACCGGTCATAGCCTGGATGAAGGGTATTTCTCTCTAACGGAGAAAGACTACGAGACGCCCCTTGGACGAACGAAGACAGACCGCGATGTTGTCAACAAACTTAAAAAAGCGGGCAACCGCGCTGTGGCCCCTTACGACATTTCCCACCGTCGGGAGCATTCTCTCGAGTTCCAGCTCGTTTTTCTCCAGCACCTTTACGGCACATCCTTCTCTCTCGTCCCCATCCTGTGCGGCTCTTTCGCCGCAGACGTTGAACGTGTTTCCCGCCCTTCCCAAATCAACGACGTGGCCCGGTTTTTGGAAGAGATGAGGGCCTGCTGGGATGAAAATAAACATGACTCTCTTTTTGTCGCTGGCGTCGATTTTTCCCACATCGGCCCAAAGTTTGGCCACCGGGAAAGGGCGATGTCCCTCCTCCTTGAGGCTAAACAGCACGACCATGCCCTCCTCGAGGCTCTCAGCCGCGGGGATGTTGAAGCTCTATGGGCTGAATCGCGGAGGGTCAGAGACAGGTACAACGTCTGCGGGCTCGGGACCCTGGCCTCGCTTCTCGAAATTTTCCCAGAATCCCGGGGCCAGGTTCTTGATTATGAATTCTGGCGAGAAGAAGCGACGGCGTCAGCTGTCAGCTTTGCGGCTGCCATCTTGACAGTTTCCTGACTGAGGAGGCCCGACATGACTGATTTCGGTGGAGCCATCAAAAAAAGCCGTGATTATGATCTTGCCATCATCGGGGTTCCTTTTGACGAAAAATCCTGCTTCCTCAGGGGAGCAGCTCTGGGGCCGGCAGCCATCCGGGCGGCTTCAACAGGGAGAGCTCTTAACCCGTTCACTGAACTGGGCGTCAACCTTGAGAAGGAGGCGGTGCTCGTCGATTGGGGTGATGTGGATACGTCCGGCGACGTGGATAAGACCTTCAGCCGAATTGAAGCCGCGGTTTTGGAAGTAGTCGGGAAAAAAGCCAGGCCGATTATCTTGGGAGGTGACCATTCCGTCACATATCCTGTTGTGAGAGCTCTGGCAAAAAAATTTTCTGCCCTCTCCCTCCTCCATTTTGACGCCCATCCGGACCTGTATGAAGAGCTTTACGGTGATCGCTATTCCCACGCCTGCCCTTTTGCCCGAATCATGGAAGAGGGGTTGGCCAAGGAACTCGTCCAGGTTGGCGTCAGGGCCGCCACTTCAGACCAGCGGGCTGTGGCCAGCCGTCATGGTGTCCGAATGATCGAGATGAAAGACCTTGAAGGCGGGCCGGTCTTGAGTTTCCGGAATCCCCTTTATATCTCCTTTGATTTGGACGCCCTCGACCCGGCCTTTGCGCCAGGCGTCTCCCATCACGAGCCCGGAGGCCTGACGACACGCCAGGCCGTTGACATCATCCATTCTTTAAAGGCAAATCTTGTCGGGATGGACGTCGTTGAGCTCAACCCGACGCGCGATCCCTCCGGGATCACAGCGGCCGCAGCCGTTAAGATCATCAAGGAAACGGCCGGAAAGATGGTCCAGAAGGGTCGGGGGTCTCGAAAGAATTGACACGGAGCAAAACAGGAGGTTTGACCATGCCCAGGCGTTTTCTTTTTTTTATTCTCATATTGATCTTTTCGGGAATTCTCGCCACCGCGTCTCCCGTCGACTTTGATAAATATTTTATCGACCGGACAATGCGCATAGACACCTTTCACGGTGGAGACGCCAAAGAGGAGTTTATCACACTCGACCAGGTTTACGATCAAGGCGTTTGGCCGGGGAGCCTCAAGAACCTTCTTGATCCCTTTGACCTCGGCCGCTATTGCGTCAAAGTGTACGATGCCGCCTCGGGTGAGCTCATTTTTTCTCGGGGCTTTGACAGCTATTTCGGAGAATACAAGACAACGGACATGGCGCTGCGCGGAGTTAAAAGGACGTACCATGAGTCTGCCCTCATCCCGTATCCCAAGAACAAAATCATTTTTACGGTCGAGTTACGAAACAGGGAGAATATTCTCCAGCCCATCTTTCGCGCCGAGATAGACCCTGCTGACATCTTCATCAACAGGGAATCACTCGTCGCTGGGGTGAAAGTCCTTCGGGTTCTTAAGAGCGGCGACCCGCATGAGAAAGTCGACATCGCTTTCGTCGCTGAGGGTTACACGGCGGCCGAGGAGAAAAAACTCCTTGCAGACTTGAAACGCTTTACCGAGGTCTTCTTCAGCCTGGAGCCTTATAAAAGCCGGCCCGACCTTTTCAACCTCTCTTGTGTTTTCAAACCATCGGCTGAAAGCGGTTGCGATGAGCCGAGTCACGGGAGCTATAAGAACACAGCCGTGAGCGCCTCTTTTGATTCCCTCGGCTCTGAACGCTATGTCCTGACAGAAGATAACAAGAGTTTGCGCAACATCGCCGCTCATGTTCCTTATGACGCCCTTGTCATCATGGTCAATCACAGGCGTTACGGCGGCGGCGGGATTTATAACCTCTTCTGCACTTTTACCACAGACAATCAGTGGTATGAGTATCTCTTCCTCCATGAATTTGGCCATTCGTTCGCCGGTCTGGCCGACGAGTACTACACGTCGGAGGTTGCCTATAACGAATTCTACCCGAAGGGGGTCGAGCCGCTCGAGCCGAACATCACCGCCCTCCTTGACCCCAAGAACCTCAAGTGGAAAGACTTGCTCACGCCGGAGATCGAGATTCCCACGCCCTGGGAGAAAGAAGAGTTCGACAGGATGGACGGCGCCTACCAGAAGATCCGCGCAGAGATCAACACGAGAATCGCGGTCATGAAGAGAGCCGGAGCGCCGCTAGCCGACGTGGAAAGGCTCGTGGAGGAGTCCGAGAAACTGTCGCGGGAACAGGCCAACAAAGTGGATGAGTTTCTCCGCCGGAGCAGGTTCTCGGGGATGGTCGGTGCCATGGAAGGCGCTGGGTATTCGTCCTGGGGGCTTTACCGTCCGGCCGTTGATTGTTTGATGTTCACGAAAGGAGCCAAGCCCTTCTGCAAGGTCTGCGAGGAGGCTGTCCGCCGGGTGATTAAATACTATACCGAGTGAGAAGCTGAACGGTAAGGCCCGCTAAATCAACGCAACGATTTTCTCGAGCCATTCTCTATCAATTTCTGTGAAAGCGTCAAAGGCGCGGCTGTCGACGTCCAGGACCCCCCAGACCTCGCCTTTTTCGTCGAACAGAGGGATGACAATCTCAGAGTTGGAGCGGCTGTCGCAGGCGATGTGTCCGGGGAATTGATGGACATCGGGAACGATGACTGGCTGCCGACGCAGAATGCCTGCCCAGCAGACGCCTTTGTGTTTTTCAAGGACCGGGCAGGCCAGGGAACCCTGGTAGGGCCCGACAACAAGCTCGCCTTCGCTGAGGAGGTAGAAGCCGGTCCAGAAGAAGTGCGGCATTTTGTGGTGGAGGAGAGCGGCGATGCTGGCCAGACGAGAGGTTTTGTTCTTCGTCTTGAGAAAGAGCTCAGCGAGCTGGGCGTGGATTCTTTGGTATCTCTTGGCCAAGCTTCTCGTTTTGTCCATATCCAATCTCTCCCTTCTGTTTTGTTTTCCGCCAATTTAGCACCGCCAAGTTTTTCCGTCAAGGTTGACGAGCGGCGAATATGCCTAGTTGACTTTCGGCCCGGACAAAGATAACTTAGGACATGAAAAGCCGGAGGTCAAGATGAAAAGGAACGGTCTCAAACCAATCATTTTTATTATTTTTATCTTGACAGTTTTCTCAGCCGGCAGGGCCGATCGAAGACAGCAAATCTACGGCCTGGCTCTTGAACTCGAAAAGCAGGCTTCGTTCCTGGCTGAGACGAGCTTTGGCCATTTCAAAGGCTGGAACAATGCCATTTCCGATGAGGAACAGGCAGTCCTTTTTAAATCGGAGGCCTTTCTGGCCTCCTGCCGGCTCTTTTTGCGGCTGACAGAGGAGAGGTCCGATTATTATCGGGCTGGATTCCTGAGGACAAACCTCTACAACGCTTTTTTCTACCTCACTCGCGCCTTCCAGGACCTCGAAAGCTCCATGAGAAAGGCGGAGGTGATGCCTTATGAACTCTCTGCTTGCCGACGACTTCTCAACGCCATGGACGCTGAGTTCTCGAAGTGGCCGATGTCCGATAACCTTGCTTATCTCCATCAGAGATATGTAAAGGGACGGAGAGACGCCGTCTACATGATCGAGCGCCGGGGGCCGGGTCAATACGTCCGTCGAGCTTTTAAAGATCTTGAAAGTCTTTTCCGTTACAACTATGACCTCAAAAGAGGAAAGGACCCCTGGAAGTATCTTGTTGAAGTGTCCAATGACACGCTCGAAAAAATGGAAGAAGGACAGATGATCGACCTGACGTTTGAGGGCTGGTTGATCATCGAGCAGAGCAACCGTCCCAACCGGCCCGTGTATCTTATCGAGAACGGGAAAAAAAGAGGGCTGACCAGCCCGCAAGTTGTCCAGCGTTTCGGGGGCTGGGGCAAAGTCTTCGAAGTTCCGGTCGAAGTCGTCGCCAAATACCCGGAAGGCGATCCAATCACCTGAAGCACTCCTGGAACTTCATTCTCTTTATTTATTCTCTTTCTCTTTCTTTCTCTTTCTCTCTCTCTGCAACGGCTTGTGCTTTCCCTCCCGTTAGCCCCTCTTCTTATTTTTTCTTTTTCCTCGACTCTCGATCTTCGAACTTCCCTGTTGCGGAATGATGATGCGTGGAGCGGATAAATGGGCAGAAGAGGTGCGGGCTGTTGTCAGCAAAAGGGGGGTTGATGATGGGAACCAAAAAGGTGGGGGCTTTCTCCAGCCCGCGCAAGAAAGCCACTTTTATTATACCACTCAAAATGCAAAAGTAAAGTTTTTTTTTATTTTTTTTTAAAATTTTATTTATGTTGAAATTCCCCCTGAATTCAGCGAAAATAAGGGCAATTCTCGAAGAGAGGAGGCGAGATGGAGGAAAAGAAAATCGACATCAAAGTGGACGAGCACATTGCTTTAGGCCACTATTCCAACTTGGCGGCCATCCGCCACACAAAAGAAGAATTCATTTTTGATTTTGCGTTCATCTTTCCGGATGGCCCGATGGGCAAGCTCGTCTCACGGACCATCCTGAGCCCCGCTCACGCCAAGAGATTCATGGAAGCTCTCCAGGCCAACGTCAGGAGGTATGAGGAAAATTTTGGCCCCATTATTCCGGCCGATCTTCCGCCTTCGGTCGGGTTCATCCACTGAGAGGCCGATAAGGAGGACGGTGATGCCGTATTTCAAAAGTCAGGAGGAGATGTTTGATATCTTTCGTTCTTTTTTCGAGGCTATCGCTTCAAACCCGGCCATTGGTCCCGACTTCCATAAGTCAAAACTCATCGTCCGTTTCCAGGTTCACGACCCTGACGGCCTGATGACGATCAACTGCCGGGATGTGCCGCCGGCGGGAAAGTATTTTTCTTTCACTCTGGGCGAGACGGGAGTGAAACCGGACCTGACGCTCATGAGTTCGGCCGACTTCAACCATGAGTTTTGGTTGGGCAAAGCCAATGTCATCCAGGCGTTGTTTGGTGGCAAGGTCAGCGCCGATGGTAATATTGCCCTCGCAACTAAGATCGTGCCGTTCCTCAAGCCGGTGTTCGACCTCTACCCGCGGATTTTGCGGCAACTGGGCCGGGAAGACCTTATTATTTCTTGAAAAGAAAAAAATAAATTGAGCTTGACAGAGGTTCTTTTTTTTTATAAATACTTTGTCAAGATCGAGGAAAGGCGGATTCATAGGAGGTTATTTATGGCTTACGAATTCACCAACAAAAAAGGGGTGAAGTACTTTCTGCACTCTCGAACCGTCACTCTGAAGGGCGGCAGGAAACAAGTCATCTATTATTTCGCTCGCGACATCAGACCCGGCGCCCTTGACTCCGTCCCGGCCGGCTTCAAAGTCATCGAGACGGCCAAGACGGGAATGCCCATCCTGAAGAAAGCCTAAAAACTCGTCAGTGTTCTAGGGGACAGTCCTCAGCGAAGGTCCGTCCCCGTTTTCTTGGTTAAAATATCCCTCCAAATTGACTGAGCTTTTGCTTATCTGTATATTCTAAGCGTGATACAAAACTTGATTCTCACCTTTACTCTTCTGCTTTTTCTTATCCTTCAACCAGGCTGCAAAGGAAAGCCTGAGCAGTCTTCCGGCGGAGAGAAGCCCAAAAGACTCCGGATCGCGGTCATCCCGAAAGGAACAACCCACGAATTCTGGAAATCCATCCATATGGGAGCTTTGATGGCCGCGCGGGAGTTCGGCGTTGAGGTGATCTGGAAAGGACCCCAGAAGGAGGACGACCGGGCCCAACAGATCACGGTTGTCGAGGACTTTATCAGCCGCGGAGTCGACGGGATTGTCCTGGCCCCGCTGGACGATCGAGCTCTCTGCCGGCCTGTCCGTGACGCTGTCAGGGAAAAAATCCCCGTCGTGATCATTGATTCCGGTCTTCAAGGCAGCGATTATATCAGTTATGTGGCGACGGACAATCACAAGGGGGGCGTGATCGCTGCCCGGAGGATCATTGAATTGCTCGATGGCAAGGGAAAAGTCTTCCTCATCCGCTACCAGGT
Organism: Clostridiales bacterium; assembly: GCA_029907205.1. Lineage (GTDB taxonomy): Bacteria > Acidobacteriota > Aminicenantia > Aminicenantales > UBA8522 > JARYMI01. The sequence continues at coordinate 48,373 of JARYMI010000016.1, read as the reverse complement.
GGGATCTGCTTCGACCACGCAGAGAGAGGAAGGATTCTTCGAGACGATTAAGCGGGAATCGCCAGCCATTTCTTTGCTTGTTCATGACCAATATGCCGGAGCCACGACTGAGAGCGCTTATCAACTTGCCGAGAACCTTTTGGGCCGGTTTCCCGACGTCGATGGCATCTTCTGTCCCAATGAATCCAGCACATTCGGAATGCTTCGGGCGCTTCAAGAGAGCGGACGCGCCGGGAGGATCGTCTTTGTCGGGTTTGACAGCTCTCCCAAGCTTGTCCAGGCGCTTCGGGAAGGGCAGATCTCCGGGCTCATTCTCCAGAATCCTGTAAAAATGGCATACTTGGGAGTTAAGCAGATGGTGCTCCACCTTAAAGGCCTGCCGATTGACCCGATTATTGACACCGGAGTCTATCTCGTCACGCGGGAAAACATGGATGACCCGGAGATCAAGACGCTTCTTCTTCCTGATTTTTCCGCCTATCCCGATGTTTGAATCATGAACCAAACACGGCCGCTGCTCTCCATGAAAGGCATCAGCAAGTCTTTTGGCGCCACCCGTGCGCTTGACGATGTCCATTTTGACCTCAAAAGGGGAGAGGTCCATGCCCTGTTAGGAGAAAACGGCGCTGGCAAGAGCACTCTCATCAAAATCATGAGCGGAGCCATAAGACCCACGAGAGGAACGATGAACCTCGAAGGAGCTAAATATTCGCCGGCCAGCCCCCTCGAAGGCCGAAAGATGGGCATTTCGGTCATCTACCAGGAACTCAACCTTGCTCCTCACATGACGGTTGAGGAGAATATCATGTTGGGCCAGGAGTGGAAGGCCTGCGGCTTCCTGCGCCGCAAAAAAATGAGGCAAAAAGCCTGTGAGGTGCTCCGCCTGGTTTCTCATCCTGAGATCGCCCCCGATGTCCCGGTCAGGAGGTTGAGTGTGGCCGCTCGCCAGATTGTGGAGATTTCCCGGGCGCTTCTCGAGAAGGCTAAAATCCTCATCATGGACGAGCCGACGAGCTCACTTTCTGGGGAGGACAGGCACCGGCTTTTTAGGCTCATCAAACAGCTCAAGGGCCAGGGCGTCAGCATCGTCTATATCAGCCATTTTCTGGAAGAGGTTCAGCAAGTGGCTGATCGGTTCTCCGTCCTGCGAGACGGGAAGAATGTCGGGTCGGGACAGATGGAGGAAATATCCCTGGACGGGATCATTCAGCTGATGGTCGGGAAGAAGGTTAGAGAGGTGTTTCCGCGTCTTCCTCATGAGGTTGGGCCCGTCGCCTTGGCCGCTTTCAGGCTGAGGGGAAAACGCATGCAAGCCGAGGTCAGCCTCTCTCTCCATCATGGCGAAATACTCGGCCTGGCGGGCCTCGTTGGCTCCGGGAGGACGGAGTTCCTGCGCGCCCTTTTTGGGCTCGACGCCTGTCATGAAGGAGTCCTAAGAATCGGAAAAGAGGAGATTGCCCTGACGGGGCCCCGGCTGAGAATTGATCACGGCATCGGCTTCCTGAGCGAAGACAGGCAAGGAGAGGGTCTATCCCCAGGCCAGTCCGTTGCGGACAACATCACGCTCAGCCGTCTTGCGCCCTATTCCCGCTTCGGATTTCTGCGGCTCGGACTGCGCAACAAAGAGGTAGAGAGATGGATTCAGAGGATGAAAATAAAAGCTCAGAGTCCGGGCCAGTCCATCCTGACTCTCTCGGGCGGAAACCAGCAGAAAGTCGCGCTGGCTCGGCTATTGCATCAAGAGGCCAAGGTTCTGTTGTTGGATGAGCCGACGCGGGGCATCGATATCCTCAGCAAGCTCCAGGTTTACCAGTGGATGGCCGAGCTAGCTGCTCAGGGGAAGGCCATCCTGTTTGTGAGCTCTTACCTGCCTGAACTCCTGGGCGTTTGTGACCGGATCGCCGTCTTCTACCGTGGACAGTTGGCGGAGGTGAGGCCGGTGTCTGAATGGAATGAGCAAAGCCTCACCGCGGCCACAACCACGGGCAGGACCTCGGCCGGCCTGCATTAGATTTTAGATGAAGGATATGACTGATCAAACAACGAAGACCAGCAGCAGATTCAGGTTTGTGGCCAACATCGTGGCGCCTTTTCTCGGGCTCCTTCTCGTCATCCTCATCTTTTCGCTCGTGCCAGAAGTCCAGGATCGTTTCCTCAGGGCCGGCAACTTTAAAAGCGTGGCCACGCAATCGGTGATCGTGGCCCTGGCAGCGCTGGGCATGACGTTCGTGATCATCAGCGGCGGGATTGACCTTTCGGTGGCCTCGAACATTGCTCTTTCGAGCTGTATTGTTGCTTTCATCATCAACGCCGGGCTGCCGCCGTGGCTTGGCGTCCTCGGCGGGATGCTGACAGGAAGCGCGATCGGGCTGATTAATGGAAGCCTGATCACTTCGTTGCGGCTGGTGCCTTTTATTATCACTCTGGGCATGTTGGGCATTGCCCGGGGCGCCGCCAAATGGCTGGCTGAAAATCAGAAGATCGATGCTCCCATTACCTGGGTCAATGATCTCATGGCGCGCAGCCCGCAACCTCCTTGGCTGCTCATGGCGCCAGGAATATGGCTGATGATTCTTCTGGCAGCGGCCATGGCCGTTGTCCTGCGCTTCACAATGTTCGGGCGCCACGTCTTCGCCATCGGCTCCAATGAGGCGGCGGCCAGGTTGTGCGGCATCCGGACCAGGAGGACGAAGGTCATTATCTATGGCTTGGCCGGGCTTTTTTGCGGGATGAGCGGCGTCATGCAGTTTTCCAGGCTGACCGTGGGTGATCCGACTGTGGCTGTGGGCCTTGAGCTTGATATCATTGCGGCGGTTGTCATCGGCGGAGGCAGCCTGAGCGGAGGGCAGGGAAGCATCTTGGGCTCGATGATCGGCGTCTTCATCATGGCCTTTCTCCGCAACGGCAGCACGATGATGGGCTGGCCCAACTACATCCAGGAAATCATCATCGGGTTTATCATTATCGTGGCGGTAAGCCTCGACCAGATCCGTTACCGCCGGGAGACCTGAGCTGGAGAAAGAAAAAACAATGAGGACAGCCGAGCGCTGCCTCAGGCTTATCCGCAGTCGGGCTCCGCTCCGCATCAATGACATCGGCGGCTGGACAGACACATGGTTTGCCGGGGACGGATGGGTCCTTAACCTGGCTGTGGCGCCTGCGGTTGAGGCGCAGATCAAAGTCTATGAGAACAGAGAAAAAAGCAAGAAAAACGTTCTCCTCCACGCAGAAAATTACGGCCAGAGTTTTTGGGTCAATCCGAGCCAACCTTCTTCCCCGCACCCTCTTCTCCAGCACATCATCGCCAGGGTTCCTCCTCCGCCCCACCTCAAGTGCGAGATCAGCGTCTTTTCGCCCGTTCCGGCTGGAATCTCCACAGGAACGTCTGCCTCGGTCTCTGTTGCCTTGCTCGGTGGGTTGCTCTTCCTCAGCAACAGAAAAATTTCGCTTCAGAAGATCGCCTCCCTGGCCCATCGGGTAGAGACAGAAGACCTCAACATGCAGAGCGGCGTTCAGGACCAGGTTTGCGCTGCTTTCGGAGGCATCTGTTTTATCCACATTCCTGAATACCCTCAGACGCGGGTGGAAAGAATTTCCCTCCAGGCACGGATGTGGGACGAGCTTGACCGGCGCCTTTGCCTGATCTACCTGGGGAAGCCTCATCTCTCATCAGCTATCCACAAGAAGGTTATTGCCAGGCTCAAGAGGGGAGGGCCTGAGCGGAGAACCCTGGAAAAAATGAAAGAGCTGCCTTCCAGAGCCAAAGCCAGCTTGCTGGCCGGAAACCTGGATTCTTACGGCGAAGTCATGATTGAGAACAACGAATGCCAGAGAGCGTTGCTGCCGCAGCTCATTTCGCGGGAAGCGGATGCCATCATCAAAGTGGCCAAAAGGCACAAGGCATCAGGCTGGAAAGTTAACGGCGCTGGCGGGAGGGGGGGCTCACTGACGATCCTGGGCCCTGCCGACGATGGATGCAGAAGACAAATGCTCCGGGAGATATTGTCTCTGGGTAAAGGGATAAAACCTCTTCTGACGTCCCTGTCTCAACGAGGTTTGGTCAGTTGGGATGCGAAATCCTTCAGCCGGCAAGAAATTTGAGCTGGGGCCAAGATTTGCCCCAGATCGTTGTCTAATGATAGTGAAGAAAACGACAGGAGGTTTGTCATGAAGAAGTCATCGGTGCTCTTGGGGCTGATTTTGTTAGCTGCCCTCATCGCTTTCGGCCCCTCTTTGGCTTTGGGCCAACCAGCCCGGGATCCGGAGCGGACATTGAGGCCATTTTGGGAGGAATACCTGGATTTGACTCCAGACCAGAAGGCTAAACTCGAAGAATTCCGGAAGGCCAGGCAGGAAGAAAGAAAGGCTTTCCTTGACCAGATGGAAAAATTCCGGACTGAGCTGAGAGAACTGAGAAAGAACCCCCAGGCCAATGAAAAAAAGATAGACGCTCTTATCGACGAGATGTTCAAGTTGAGAGCCGGGCGGCTAAAGAGCTCTTTTAAACACCAGGCTGAAATAAAAAAAATCTTTACCCCAGAACAACAGGAAAAACTGGCTAAGCTCAGAGCGCGAATGGCCCACATGAGAGAAATGAGGCCAGGCGCCTTCTTTGGCAGAGGCGGCGGCAGGCCTGGCTTGAGTCCGCATCCTTTTTGGGGAAGAGGTCCACTACGCCCTCGTCTGAGAGATCGGTGGTGGTGGTAAAACTCCAGTAAACAAAGAAAAATCAACCGGACGAGGGGTTTGAGAAATCGAACCCCTCTTTTTTGCTTATCCAGCGGCTTCGGCCGTTCACTCATTTCCGGCCATCATTATTTGACCCTCTTCATTATCAAGTGTCCTTTATCCTGGACACCCGGCTCCGATCATTCAGGTTCCTTCAGGGCAAATCAGTTGGCATGAGATTTGCTCTAAGATGTTTCGGGAAGGAGACAAGAGATGAGAAAAAGAGCCATGATCATCGCAGGCCTGGTTCTTTTCTTACCCTTTATCGTCCAGGCCGATGATGAAGAAGGATACGACAGGTACGGTATTGCCCGCCTTTCTTTTGTCAAAGGCGACGTTGTTGTCGAGAGGGCGAATGAGATGGGCACGGAGGAGGGCATCGTCAACCTGGTTGTTGTCGAAGGGGACAAGCTGGCCACTCAAGCCGGGCGGGCAGAGGTCCATTTTGCCAAAAAGAACTATCTCCGCCTTGATGACAGAACCCAAGTTGAATTTGCCGTCTTGCCGAGAGAAGGAGACAACCGCGTGCGGCTGCATCTTTTGGACGGCAATGTCTATCTCCGGATCAGTTTCCTTGAAGAAGAAAAGGTTTTTGAAGTTCACACCCCGGATGCATCGTTCTACATTCTTGAAGAGGGGCTCTATCGGTTTGATGTGCGGCCTGGCGGCGGGACAGAAATCGCGGTGGTGGAAGGGTCGGCTGAAGCCGCTGGCGAGAGCGGCTCCCGGTTGGTAGGAAGCCGGGAAAGCCTTGTCGCTTCCTCCGGGCAGTTGGGCACGCAGAGACTCCTGTCTTCGTTGAGGGATAACTTCCACTACTGGAATGAAGAGCGTGATTCCTTGATCAGGCAGTACGCCTCCAGGCGGTATCTTCCCTCTGAACTTGATGAGTACGAGTATGAGCTCGACACTCATGGCCGTTGGGTGTACGAAAGGCCTTACGGGTATGTCTGGGTGCCTTATATTGTCGATTCCTACTGGAGGCCCTATTATTATGGGAGATGGGTCTGGTACCCAGTTTTTGGATGGACCTGGGTTTCTTATGAGCCCTGGGGCTGGTGCGTCTATCATTACGGAAGGTGGCATTGGAGGCTTGGCCTGGGCTGGTACTGGATTCCCACCCGCCATTGGGGTCCTGCCTGGGTGCACTGGTATTGGGGGCATGACTATATCGGCTGGTGTCCGCTGAGCTGGTACAATCGGCCGGTTGTCATCGTCAACAACTATTTTTATGACCGTTATCACCATTCTTATTATCCAGCCCACTCCCGGGCGCTAACAGTCGTTCGCAAGAGCCAGTTGCAATCTCCGAATGTGTCTCATGTCGCTCTGAGCCGGGTGGAAGCTTCACGCCTCGGGCAGATAACGCTTCAGGAGCGGCAGCCTGATATCAAACCGACCATCAGCCGCTCTTCTCTGGCCGGTTCATCCGGAGTAAAAAGCTTTTCGCGTCCTCAAGCCGGGCTGACGGGTAAGGCTTCGGACGCCATAAGCCGGGGTTCAGTCGTGAGAACCCTCAAGAGTCCGGCGGGAGACAAGGATCGGCCGACAGCCAGGACAGGCCGGGTTGAGCCATCAACAAAAAGCGTTTCGAGGAATCTCTCGGAGAGCCGGAGTGTGGGAGGATATCCGTCCGCTTCGCCGAGAACTTCTTCTCTGCGAGGCAGAACTTCTTCTCCAAACCGGATGGAACCGAAGGCATACTCTTCAAACCCCGTTATCTCAAGGCCCGGGCTATCCAAGGGGTCTTCTCCGGACGTGTCATCGTTCGGAAGCAACCGGCCCAGGGAGGACAGGCCGCAATCACCTTCGTTCTCCTCCACCTGGAGGCGGGAAAGCACTTCTCTGCGAAATTCCCCTTCTTCATCCTCAAAATCCAGCTATTCTATCTCCCGGTCCTATTCTGCTCCTTCCTCCTTTTCCGCTCCCCGAAGCGCTCCGAGGTCCTCGCCGTCTTTCTCCCGGTCTCCATCCAGTTCGCCGGCGCCGGCAAGGTCCGCCCCCAACACGTCTTCCTCTTCTCGTTCATCCTCTGGCAGGGTGGTCAAGAAAGATAACTGACCCCGGCCTGTTGCGACAATTTTCTACTTTACTTTTGCCTTCCATGGTGGTATAAAATATCCTCTTTTGATGAATTCTGCCGTCTGATTCAAGATTGGAGGTATGAGCGATGATTTTCAGAGATAAGCTTTCGAGGTTCGCCGTTTATGCACTCGTCTTTTTTGTGGCCACAGCCGGAATGGCTCTCGCCCGAGAAGCTCAGGAACACGCTGCTCAAAAAACGCCTCATGCTGACACAGGAGGAGTCCCGGAGTTTGAAGGGATAGTCAAAGTCGGGCTTGGGAAATACTTCTATCTTCCTCCGGCCAAAGGGTTTGACATCGTCGTCCAGGGAAAAATCCAGGGCCAGGACGCCGGCTACTTGGTTGGGAAAGAAGTCAGAGTCAAGGGGTCGCTCTTCAAGGATGAACCTTCTGTGCTCATCGCCGACACGATCGAGATGAAAGAAGGCGGCCAGTACAGCACTATTTTTACACGGGGAGAAGAGCCCGTATTGGAAGACCATCTTGACCTTAATGAACGAGCTAATTTCCAGGCCCTGAAGATCACAGCTTTTAATAAGAGCGAAGAATGGGAAGGCAAAGGAAAAGCCAAAGTCTTTGGAAAGTTGGAGAAGGCAACCTCGCCAGGGGGCGCTGAAAAGTATTCCATCGTTGTTTTTGATGATAAGCAGAAAGAAGTGGGGAAGATTCTTGTCGATTCGGCGACAGATTTTGCGCGATATTATCTTATGAAACTGAGGCTTTTTGATAAATTCTGGTTCTATATCGACATCAAACAAACAGTGGACCTAAAGACTCGCCGCCAAACCCGCGAGCTTTTTCACGCCGATCTTCTGTTCGCTGGGCTTTATTAAGATCAGACCTTAGACCGGCGTCAAAGGCGTCTTCATTTTTCTTGAACGGCTGAAAGAATCGCCGTGAGTCCCGTGCCCACCTCTTGGCTCAGCTCAATGCGCATGATGCGGCGGCCGGCAGACTTGAGGGCTTCATGATCTCCCCTGGCCTGAGAAGCACAGAGCACTCCAAAGCTTAACGAAGAACGGAGAGAGCCAGGCCCATCAGGAATGGGGATATCTTCAAAAGCTGGGGATGTGATCTGAATAAAAAGGCCTCTTCCTGAGTCTCCCTTGTGGAGCTGTCCAGTGGAGTGAAGAAAACGGGGCCCATAGCCCAGAGTCACGGCCAGACGGGTCTTTTCCCGCAAGAGAGCCCTCAGTTTTTGAAGGGCCAGCGTTGTCAAGGGCTCGGGAGAGAGAAAAGCCTGGATGCCGATATAATCACCTGGCCGGGCCTGACCAAGGAAGTTTTTCATCCCTTCGGCTAGAGTTGAAACCCTGGCCTCTGAAAACAGACAGATGCCATCATCCAGAATCCGGAGCTTTTCTTCAGGAAGGATTCCCTTTTTGCGATAGGTTTCGAGGAACCCCTGTGTTTTCTTTTTGGTCAAGTCCACGTCTGGCTGATTGAAGGGGTTGATGCCAAGAATGTGCCCGGCCACGGCTGTGGCAAACTCCCAGAGGAAAAACTGTCCGCCGAGATGGCCGGCCGAAGGGACATTCAGAGAAAGCGCTGGGAACCCGGCTCTTTTCAGTTGTCGCAGAGCGTTTTCGTTCGAGATATCTCCTCTCAGCCGGATGGAAATAAAGAAGCGGTCAGGCCCATAAACATCGCTCGGGCCGATAGGTTCTCCTTCGACAGGAACAATTCCCTTGCCTTCTTTGCCTGTGCTCTCGGCGATGAGCTGCTCGAGCCAGGCGCCGAGAGAAGCGAGCCTGGGCGAGAGAAAGAACGTAGTCTTGTCTCTCCCTTTTTTCGCCATGACCCCTAAGACTGCGCCCAGACAAGCGCCGGGGTTGGCCTTAAGGTCTGCTGTTTGCCGGCATCTTTGAGCCATCTCCCCGGCTGACTTCAGAATCAGGGGAATGTTAATGCCTTTAAGGGAGCCGGGGATAAGCCCAAACAAGGAGAGAGCCGAGAAGCGGCCCCCGATTTCCGGATCGCCTAAAAAAAGAGACCGGAAGCGAAGCCGGCGGGCCTCCTCGGCCAGCGGGGTGCCTTCGTCAGTAATGGCGATGAAATGCTCGCCGGTTCTGGCCTTTCCCAGGCATTCGGCTGTCCAGTTCCAGAAAAGATTGAACAGGGACATTGTCTCTACCGTGGTGCCCGATTTTGAGGAGACAATGAACAACGTCTTGGCTGGGTTTAGCCTGCGCCTAACCCCCAGGACTGCGGCTGGCACGGTCGAATCGAGGACTATGAGGTCGAGATAGCCCGGCTTTGTTTTAAAGGTTGAGCTCAAGACAAGCGGCGCCAGGCTGGAGCCGCCCATCCCCAGGAGAAGAGCGTTGGTGTAGCCGTCTCGCTTTACTTCTTGGACGAAACGACCAATCCCGGGAAGTGCTTTGCAGGCTTCTTGTGGACAGGTGAGCCAGCCCATGCGGTTGGCTATCTCCTCCGGCTCATTTTTCCAGACCGTCCAGTCTTTTTTCCAGATGCGCTCAATAACCCTTTTTTTAGAAAGATCCGCGAGGGCTTCGGCGAGGTCTTCTTTATCTTGGCCGACGATTGCCGTTCTCATCATTTCGAATCTTCTAAAATCTCTCCTGGCCTTGTCAAGGAGGAAATGATGTCAACAAGAGGTCTTGCCTATGGACAAAACGGGAAGTCGGGCAACCCTTCGGCTCGTTTTTTCGTATCCAAGATAGAAGGTTATGGCGTGGGCAGATCGAAAAAATTTTCTTGTATGAGAGGCTTGCCATCGGAGATAATACAACCTTAAAATATAAAAAAAGCTGTTTGAGAAACGGCTGCGAAACAGGAGGTTTTGATGAACAAACGTCGTTTCCCCTTTCTGGTCGCCTTCATCTTCTTCCTCTCAATGTGTTTTTCTTTTTCGCAGGGGGTGCAGCAGGCTCCGGATTACGGCAAAATCATCGGCGCTTGGAAGATTGAGATTGATGCTGACGGGGAGTACTTCTATCTCACTCTGAACCTGAGGAACGTGAACGGAACTCTCGAGGGAACAATCAGCGAATCCCAGGGCTACTTTACCGATGTTCCTGTTTCTGAGATCGTTTATGATGGGGAAAACCTAAGCTTCGAGTTCAGATCGCCGACTCCTCCGGACGGCGTGGCGAGGCTGGTCAGGGCGGAATTCAAAGTCGGAGTCGACACGAAGGATGGCATCATAAGTGTCCCCGACTTGGGAGTTTCGGCTAAGGCCGCTGGCATAAGGGAAAAGCTTTAGATAAGAGCCGGCTGATCTATAAGCCCCGCCCCCGCGGAAAAACGGGCTAATCATGAACCTTCACTCTTTAAGCTCAGGATGTTTCAGGTGAAAATCAGTCGCTTGCTGGAAGGCCAGGGCCAGTCGGAGGGCTTTGGCTTCCTCGTAGAGGTTACCGATAAAAGATAGGCTCGTTGGCGAGCCCTTCTCATTGAAGCCGTTGGGCACGACCACCGCTGGATGGCCGGTCAGGTTGGTGAAGAGGAGATTGTTGCTGCCAAATGAGGGAGCGATATAGACGTCGATTGCGGCCATCCTTTTGGCCATTTCCTTCATGAGGAGGGTCCGGATTCTGTTGGCCTGGATGTATTCAACCGCGGGAATGAATCTGGCCTGCCTGAAGACATTCGGCCAGGCGTTCCGGACCTGACGCACAAGCAAATCATCGCGGTTGGACCTGGTCAGCTCATCAAAAGCGGCGGCCGCCTCAGCGTTTAAGATAAAGGCCAGAGAATCGACAGGCAGGTTTTCAGGAAGCTCGAACGGGAGAAGCTCAACGCCAAGGCCGCGGATGAGGTCGAGAGAAGCCTCATCATTTTTCTTGGTCGGGTAGTCTCTCTCGAAAGCCTTCTTCAAATAGCCGACCCGGATTGTCTTCAAGTCGAGCGTTGGGTCCCAAAAGAAAGGGAAGTCAACGACGGTGAGGTCCTGGCCGTCCGGTCCATGAATGGCCTCAAACACCAAGGCGCAGTCCTCAACCGAGCGGCAGATCGGGCCGATCTTGTCCATGCTCCAGCTCAGAGCCATGGCTCCTGTGCGGCTGACGCGGCCATAGGTCGGCCGCAGTCCAGTGACGCCGCAGCGCGTTGAGGGAGAGACGATCGACCCCCACGTCTCTGTGCCGATAGCAAACCCGACAAGCCCGGCAGCCGTGGCTGCGGCTGAGCCGGCCGACGAGCCGCTCGACCCTTCCTCATAATTCCAAGGGTTTTTGGTTTTTCCGCCGAACCAGACATCCCCCCAGGCCAAAGCTCCCATGCTCAGCTTGGCAACGAGCACCGCGCCCGCTTCCTCCAGGCGTTTGACCACAGTCGCGTCCTCATCAATGACCTGATCTTTGTAAGGCCGGGCGCCCCAGGTCGTTTTGATTCCCTTGGTGGATAGAAGGTCCTTTGCCCCCCAGGGAATGCCGTGGAGCGGGCCGCGGTAGCGGCCCGCGGCGATCTCTTCGTCGGCTTTTTTCGCTTGCTCGAGCGCCAGGTCTTCTGTCAGCGTAACAACACATTCCAACCGGGGCCCGTACTTTTTAAGCCTGCGGAGATACATTTTGGTAAGTTCGGTAGAGCTGACATGGCCCGACCGGATGAGCTGAGCCAGGGCTGTGACCGGATAAAAAGCCAGGTCCTCGAGGTCGGCTGGCCGTTCGATAGTCGGGTTTTCATGAAGGGTGATAGCCGTTCTATCTTTTATGTCCTTTTTAAGAATCAAACCGGGGACTACAGGGTTGAAGGTGAGAGCAGGCGGCACGCTGTTTGCCAGGCTGACATCCCGCAGCTTGGCATAATCAGACGCGTTCTCCCTGAGGTTTTCCCGCATCATTTTTCTTTCTTTCTGGGTGAAGCGGAGGTTGATGATTTTCTCTGCAGAAGCAATATCCTGAGTCGTGATCGTTTTTCCTTTAGTAAAATACAACGCCAGTGCCCCTCCGACGACCAGGGTGATGAACCCGGCGAGCGTCAGGATAAACCGGATAGATGAGAATCCTTTGTTTCTCGACAAAACTTTCACGATTATCCTCCTTTCATGACCTGCTTGCGAAGTCTCACTGATATCATAAAGATGCATCTCAAATTCTGTGATAATTTGATGGGCTATGAAAGAAGGGGTGGCACGGCGTCAGCCCCGCAACGCCCGCAGCGTAAGGGGTTCCCCCACGGGGGATGGGTGGAGCGAGGACGGACGGGGACGCGCCGTGACACCCGTTCTTTCAAATTATTTATCCATCACAGAATTTGAGATGCTCTCATATCGTGAAAATTCTTGACATCGGGATAGTATTATCATAATTTTCAAGGACATTGCGAGAACAAAATGGACGGCGCAACCGTTCTGTCCGTGTGAGTCTAATGGGCACCGGATGCCACCCTCGGCCCCCGGCCCCCGGGGAACCAGTCCCGTCGGTTCCCCCCGTCGGAGAAGCCGACGGGTCCCCCCTCCGCTACGGGGGCTTTTGGGCGGCATCCAGCGCCCATTGTGAAAATCGCATTATGGATCCTTAAATGGACGGATGACATGAGCATGCCCGAAGAAACAAAGGAAACAGTTTACAGGCTTCGGTGGATTGTCCTGCTCATCATGGGCCTGGTCATTTTTGGCGCCTATTATGCGTACGATGCTGTGAGCCCGATTGCCGATTTCATCATGAAGGGGATGAACATCACGCGGGCTCAGTATGGGCTTCTGTTCAGTTTCTATTACCTGCCCAATTTCATCATGGTCCTTATCGGCGGCATCCTGTTAGACAAGATTGGCATCCGAAAAGCAGGGACCTTGTTTGCTGCCCTCTGCGCAGCGGGCGTTTTTCTGACCGCCGCGAGCCAAGCATTTTCGATGATGCTTGTCGGTAGGCTAATCTATGGACTCGGCTCCGAGTCGCTCATCATCACCCAGAGCAAGGTTCTTTCCAAGTGGTTCAGGGGAAAAGAGCTGGCTCTTGCCTTCGGCCTTAATCTGACCGTCGCCCGTCTGGGAACGTTCGCCGCTCTCAATTCCGCGGCCAGGATTCAGGAGTGGAGTGGTTCCTGGCGGCTGGCCATCTGGGTTTCCTCCATCATCATGTTCGTCAGTTTTGCTCTCTTTTTTATCTATTCTGGCCTTGACAGGGCGAACGAAAAATATTTTATGAAGGAAAAAGCCGCCGCAGGAGAGGATAAATTTGTCTTGCGGGATGTCTTCCGGTTCAAGCCCTCCTTCTGGTTTGTCTCCCTCCTGTGCATGACCTTCTACTCGGCCATCTTCCCGTTTACAGCGTTCTCGACCGTGTTCCTCCAGACAAAGTTCGGGTTCAGCGCGGTCAAGGGCGGGTTCTATACTTCGCTCGTCATCTCCGGCTCGATGGTTTTTACGCCCGTGTTCGGGTTTTTGGCCGATAAAATAGGCAGGCGGGCAACGATGATGATCTTAGGCTCGCTAATTTTAGTGCCTGTTCATCTTTCCCTGGGCCTGACCCATTTTGCGCCCGCGGCGGCCATGGTTGTGCTCGGGATTTCTTTCTCCCTTGTCCCTGCGGCCATGTGGCCGGCGATCCCGATTATGGTCGAGGAAAAGCGGCTGGGAACAGCCTTCGGGCTGATGACCTTGATCCAAAATGTCGGGCTGACCCTGTTCAACTGGCTGGCAGGCCGGCTGACTGACCTGGCTGACGGCGATTACACGAACACCATCCTGATGTTCGCTTTGCTCGGCTTCATGGGCCTCATCTTCTCCCTGCTCCTTAAGCGAGCAGCCAGGAAGGAGGGCACGGGAATAGAACTCCCGACAAGGCTGGCTCAAGCGTCGTGATCGAAGGCGTCTCTGATGATCCGGACAATCATCTCTGACCTTGGCAAAGTCGTTCTCTGGTTCGATAACGCAATTTTCTTCCGGAAAATCGCGGCCACCTGTTCTCTCTCCGAGGAAAAGATCAGGGAAGTCGTCCACCGCCGGGCAGAGATGATTGAACTTTTCGATACGGGGAGAATAACGCCGCAGCAGTTCTATGACCGTGCCACTGCTGAGCTTAATGCATCAGTAAACTACGAGGATTTTTTCGCCGCCTACACAGACGTCTTCTGGCTCAACCCGCCAGTTCTTGAGCTCTATAAAAAGCTCAGGGGAAAATACCGGCTTGTCCTTCTCTCAAACACAGACGTCGTCCGGTTCAGTTTCATCAAGGATAATTTCCCCGAGATCCTCATTTTTGATGCTTACGTCCTTTCCTTCGAAGTGGGCGTAATGAAACCTCATCCGAGAATCTACCAGGAGGCGCTCAAAAGTGCCGGGGCCGAGGCTTCGGCCTGTGTTTTTATTGACGACATGGAAGAAAATATCCGGGCAGCCGCAAATCTCGGCTTCAAGACTATCCTCTACCAACCCCGCACTGACTTGGAAAAAGAGCTCCGCGCTCTTGGTCTTACCTTTTAAAAAGCTCAACAGGGGATGATTTTGAGATAGACCTGGCGCCGGCGCGGGCCGTCAAATTCGCAGAAAAAAATGCCCTGCCAAGTCCCGAGAGCAATCCCCCCGGCCTCAATGATGACGGCAACCGAGGAGCCGACCAGGCTGGCCTTGACATGGGCCGGAGAATTCCCCTCTGTATGGGCGTAAGGAAGCGAATCGGGAACCGCTTTCCGCAGGACCGTCAACAAATCCTGCCTCACTGTCGGGTCGGCGTTCTCGTTGATCGTCACCGCTGCCGTAGTGTGAGGGACATAGATAAGACAGACGCCCGCCTCAATTCGCGCCTTCCGGATTTCCTCATCCACCTTGGCCGTGATGTCGATAAAGGCTTCTTTCGCAGAAGTTGAGATGTCTAATCTTTTCATTCGGGACCTCTTTTTCAGGCTTTTTTCATCCGTAGATAGCATAGACAAAAATTTTTTCAAAAAAAAGCAAAAAAAGTCGCCCTAACCCCTTGACAAGCTCCAAAATTGGGAGTAAATTTTCTGGCGCAAAATACAATATTTTGTAGAAAGAACCATCAACTTATACAAGATATGGCATTCATATTGATGGTTTCTTGACCGGTTTCCGCTATTTGGAGAGAGGAAAGGAGGCGCTTGATGACCCGGGGTGTTTCCAGGATCAAAAAAAGAGACGGGACCGTCGTCGATTTCGTCCAGGATAAGATAACCAATGCCGTCTATAAAGCGATGGAGGCAAACGGCATAACAGACCGCGCTGCCGCCAAGACCGTCTCGGATATCGCGACGTTCATGCTCGAAGACAAGTTCGGAGGCTACACAATCCCTTCGGTCGAACAGATCCAGGACATCGTGGAAATGGTGCTGATGAAACAGGGTTACCACGAGGTGGCCAAATCCTACATCCTCTACCGCGAGAGGCACAAATCCATCCGCGAGGCCAAGAAAACAGGGATCAACCTCGAGCGGTTGATCAAGGATTACATCAACGACGTAGACTGGAAAATCAGGGAGAACAGCAACGAAGGCGTGATGAGCTTTTCAGGGCTCAACGCTCGCGTCTCGGGCGAGGTCCTGTCCAATTTTGCTCTCAACCAGCTCTATTCCGAGAGAATCAAGAAAGCGCATCTCGAAGGAGAATTCCACCTCCATGACCTTTCTTACCCGATTGTCGGCTACTGCGCCGGCTGGTCGCTTGAGAAACTCCTCCGCAAAGGGTTTGGCCATGTCCCCAATCAGGTGCACTCCTACCCGGCTAAACATTTAGAAACGGCCACTCTCCACATGGTCAATTTCATCGGCACGATGCAGGGAGAATTCGCCGGCGCCCAGGCCTTCTCCTCGGTTGACACGCTCTTGGCGCCGTTTGTCCGGGCCGATAAGCTCGATTATGACAGAGTCAAGCAAGATGTCCAGAAGCTCATCTTCGGGCTCAACGTCCCGTCGCGCTGGGGGTGGCAGACGCCGTTCTCCAACCTGACCTTTGACCTGACCGTGCCGGAGGATATGAAGGACAAGCGCGTTGTTGTCGGGGGCGTGGAGCTCGACTCAACATACGGCGATTATCAGGAAGAAATCGACATGATCAACCGGTCCTTCCTGGAGCTGATGATCGAGGGAGACCAGAAGGGCCGCGTTTTCACCTTTCCCATCCCGACGTACAACATCTCCAGGGATTTCGCCTGGGATTCGCCCATCGCCGATTTGCTTTTCGAGGCGACAGCCAAGTACGGGATTCCCTATTTCCAGAATTACATCGGGACAAACCTGAACCCGGGCGACATCCGGGCGATGTGCTGCCGCCTCAACCTCGACCAACGAGAGCTTCTGCGGCGGCCGGGAAACATCTGGGGGCCGGGGGATTCGACGGGGTCGATCGGGGTCGTCACGATCAACCTCAACCGGGTCGGTTACGAAGCGAACTCGAGGGAGGAATTTTTCTCCAAGCTGCGTGAGCTCATGGTCTTGGCCAAGGAATCCCTGGAGACGAAGCGGGAAGTAGTTAACAGCATGCTGGCTAAAGGCCTCATTCCCTACACGATGGTCTATCTCGGACACTTCGACAACCATTTCTCGACAATCGGCGTCTGCGGGATGCACGAGGCCTGCCTGAACTTCCTGGGCAAAGGGGTCGGAACGCCGGAGGGCAAGGAATTCGCCATCGAGACGCTGACCTTTATGAAAGGAGTGCTCCAGAAGTTTCAGGAAGAGACCGGAAACCTCTACAACCTCGAGGCCACGCCTGCCGAGAGCACGTCCTACCGCTTGGCCCGCCTGGACCGGGAAAAATACAAGAATATCATCACGGCCGGGACGGACAAGTACCCCTATCTCACGAACTCCACTCAGCTCAATGTCGACGCCACCCGCGATGTCTTCGAGGCCATCCGGCACCAGCAGGACATTCAGTGTCTTTACACGGGCGGAACGATCTTCCACACGTTCTTGCCGGAGTCGATCGACCGCGAGACCTGCCGCAAGCTCGTGCGAAAGATTGCCGAGACCAAGATTCCGTACTTCAGCATCACACCGACTTTTTCCGTCTGCGACAACCACGGCTACCTCAGGGGCCGGCATCCCTCCTGCCCGAAGTGCGGGTCGCAGACAGAGGTCTACTCAAGGATTGTCGGCTATCTCCGGCCCGTGCGGACCTGGAACGACGGCAAGCAGCAAGAGTTTAGGGACAGAACTCCTTACGAGAAGCTTTTCTGAGCCATGGACTATCTCCTTTTCACGTACCCGAATTGCGATAGGTGCGACGCCTTCAAGAATTACCTGAAGGAGACCAAACTCGGAGGCCAGGAACTCAGCTTGGCCCAGAAAGAGAGCAAGCTGCGGATAAGGGAATTCCTCGGCCAGATCAAGCGCGATGAGAAGGGAGCGATCGTCATCCCGGTCTTTGTCCTGCGCGAGGACGGAAAGGTGCTCGGCATCTTCAACGACCACCTGGAGCTCGACTCTTGGTTGAAATTAAGGGTTTAGAAAAGTTCGCTCCGCTTGATTACCCGGGGTTTATCTCCTCAACCGTTTTTCTGGCCGGGTGCAATTTTCGCTGTCCCTATTGCCACAACGCTGACCTTGTCCTGCGGCCAGAATCGCTCCCGACAATGCCGCTCGATTATTTCGTGAGCCATCTCGATTCGCGGCGTGGCTGGCTTGAAGCTGTCTGCCTCAGCGGCGGTGAGCCGCTCCTCCAGGAAGACCTCGAGGTCCTCTGCCGGGTGATCAAAGACCGCAATCTTCTTGTTAAAGTGGACACGAACGGCTCGTTCCCGGAGCGGCTGGAAGAACTCATCGGAAAGAAACTGGTGGACTACCTGGCCATGGATATCAAGGCGCCGCTGAGGCGGTATGCTCAGGTTGTGCGCGCCGCTGGAATGGAAGAGAAGATCGCTCGGAGTATCGAGATTATCAGGACTTCTGGCCTGCCTTACATGTTCAGGACGACGGTCGTGCCCGGCCTCGTCGGAGAAGAGGACCTCGTCGAGATTGCGGCGATGCTCAAGGGGGCGAAGACCTTCCAGATCCAGCAGTTTTCAACGAAGAACCCGATTGACCGGAACTATCTCCACGTTAAACCCTATGAAATTGATGAAATCGATAGAATGACTAAAATTATAAAGCCGTATTTTGGCGAAGTCCGGGTCGAAGGGGTCTAGACCTGAACTGTTCACGAAATGAGAGAAAAAAAATCCCCTCTCCCTATATAGGAGAGGGTCGGGGAGAGGGAGCAGCTTTCTGGGATAATTTGCGAATACATCAGGTTATAAGAGTTTAGGGGATTCATGCCATGAAACTTAAAATAAACAAAATAACTCCAGAAGCGAGGCTGCCTATCTATCATCACCCGGGGGACGCGGGGCTCGATCTCTTTTCTGCGGTTGATGATGTGATCGGGGCGGGAGAAGTGAAGGCGATCCCGACGGGGATCAAGATGGCCATCCCGGAGGGCTATGTCGGCCTCATCTGGGACAAGAGCGGTCTCTCCCTGCGGGGCGTCCACCGCCTGGCTGGAGTCGTCGATGCTGGATACAGGGGAGAAGTCCGCGTCGTCATGGCGAACCTCGGCGGCGAGCCCTTCGCCATCCAGAGAGGGATGAAGATCGCCCAGATGCTCATCCAGCCGGTCGTGACAGTGGAGGTCGTCGAGGTGGAAGAGTTAGACGAAACGACCCGCGGGGAGGGCGGGTTCGGCTCCACCGGCCGCTTCTAACCGAGACCTTCCTGTTTCAAGGCGATCATTAACCTCTTCTTAGGTTCATGGATATCCTTCTGATTAGGGGGCGGGGGAGAAAAATCACCTTCAAAATCCCCCCATGGGGTGATTGACTCGCTGTCGCAAAATCATCATCATTGCAAATAAGCATTTTTATTGAGAGCCGAGGTGTCGACCATGAAGAAAGAAAACGCCATATTTCTCGTATCGATTTTTATCTCCTTAGCCCTAATGCCGGCCTGCGAGGCCTTGATGGAAGAATGTGAAAAAAACAATACGGGAATTTTTTATGTCGAAAACCAGTCGCAATCAGGAAGGGCTTACAAAATTATAATCAACGGCATTAACTATGGCATTGTCGGGGCCGGAAGCACCAAGGAATGGACGCTTTCAGCCGGCACGCATGTTGTCCAAATCCTTTTTGCCGACACGGATACCGCCGCCTGTTCGATATCAGCTCCGACCGTCATTAAATGCCAGAAGAACGGGTTGGTCTGCCGGAGCTAACCTCCCTCTTTATTTGATTTGTCCCATTTGTGTCAGGAAGCGCCGGCCCATCCCTTGCTTTCGAAGGATTTTTACCGGTCTCTTTGGAACGATTATTTGAAGCCCTTGAGTGATGCCCATAGCCGCTCAAATTCCGGCCACTCCACCAATTGCCCCATATATCCGGAATCAATCTTTATATATTTCGCAGTATATGTTAGGACCATCTGAATTCTTTTAAAAGCCAAGCCGTTTTTACTGACGCCTAATCGTTATCGGCAAATTTGAGGGCAAACGCTTTGTGGACATAAACCGTAATATGCATATAATTGGAGGCATATGTGTATGTTTAACACAAATTTTTCTTAAGGAGGCTGGCATGAAGTCCAGAATTCTTTCGTTTTTCGCTTTCTTCTCAACCATGTTCTTATCCGCCACTCTTTTCCTTCCAGCCATCGATACAAAGGACACGGTGTTTTTGAGCCAGCCGGCCCTAAGCGCAACGGCGATTGCCTTTGCCTATGCCGGCGACCTCTGGACGGCGGACACAGACGGGAAAAACCCCCGCAAGCTGACATCCGACCTTGGCCTGGAATCCAACCCGGTTTTCTCCCCGGATGGAAAATGGATTGCCTTCAGCGCCCAGTACGAGGGAAACACGGATGTTTACATCCTTTCCGCTGAAGGGGGCATTCCCAGGCGGCTCACCTGGCATCCCTATCCTGATATGGTTCAGGGGTTCACGCCCGATGGGAAATCTGTTCTTTTTACCTCGGCCCGCTATGCCTTCACCCGAGCATGGAATCATCTTTTCACGGTTCCTGTCGAGGGAGGCTTCCCCGAGCAGCTTGAAATTCCCTATGTCTTTCGGGCGGCCTATTCGCCAGATGGAACACGGATCGCCTATAACCCCCTGGCCGATGCCTTTGTCCAGTGGAAAAATTACCGCGGCGGCCAGGCATCGACTATCTTGATCTATAACCGGCGTGACCACAGCGTCGAAGAAATTCCTCAGCCCGAAGGACGCTCAAACGATGTCAACCCGATGTGGATCGGAGACAAGATTTATTTCAGGTCAGACCGGAACGGAGAGTTCAACCTTTTCTCTTATGATACGAAAACGAAGAGGATCCAGCAGCTCACGCGCCACGAAGATTTCCCCATCGTCAGCGCTTCCTGCGGCGCCGGAAAAATCATCTACGAACAGGGAGGATACCTCCATATCTTCGACCCGCAGGCGCAAAAAAGCTCCAGGCTTACGATCGGCGTGGCCGCTGACCTCCTCGAGATCCGCGAAAGGTTCGTCAAAGGCGCTCGCTATATCCGAAATGCTTCCATCTCTCCCACGGGCGCGAGAGCGGTTTTCGAGTTCCGCGGCGAGATCATCACGCTTCCCGCCGAAAAGGGCGATTTCCGGAACATCACCTTGACCCCTGGCGTCCATGAGCGCTCTCCGGCATGGTCTCCGGACGGGAAAGCCATCGCCTATTTTTCCGATGAATCCGGGGAGTACGAGCTCCACGTGCGCAGTCAAGACGGCAAGGGAGAAGTGAAAAAATATAAGCTCAGCGGTGCCGGTTTTTATGATGCCCCTGTCTGGTCTCCCGATAGCCAGAAAATCTCCTATGCCGACAATTCCTGGAGCCTTTATTGGATTGACCTGAAAACTGGCGTTTCTAAAAAGATTGGCTCCGAATATCTTTACGGCCCGACGCGAATTCGCAGCGTCTATTCCTCCTGGGCGCCCGATTCCAGATGGATTGTTTACACCCTCAACACCCAGGCCTACATCCAGAAGGTTTATGTTTATTCTCTCGAGAAAGATAAGTCTTTCGCTGTCACGGACGGGTTGAGCGAGGTCAGCGAGCCTGTGTTTGACCCGGGCGGTAAATACCTCTACTTTTTCTCTTCGACCGACGCTGGCCCGGTGAAACAATGGTTTGATATGTCGAATGCCGACATGACCCTGACGAACTCTCTCTACATGGCTGTCCTGAAGAAAGATCTGCCCAACCCTCTGGCCAAGGAAAGCGATGAAGAGAAGGGAATCATCGAGGAAAAAGCCAACAAAGAAAAGGCCAGAGAAGAAAAAGCCGCGCAGGTTGGGAAAGAGGCAAAAACCGAGCCAGCGCCGGCAAAGAAAAAAGAAGAGGCCGTTTCCATTGATTTTGAAGGGATCAATCAGAGGATTGTGGCCATTCCCGTGAGCGCAGGGAGTTACCGCAACCTTCAGGTTGGCGAGTCTGGTCATGTTTATTATTTAGAATATCCCCCCCGGGCCATCAGCGCTTTTGGGCCGGGAGCAGAAGGTGCAAAGCTGCATAAATTCGACCTGAAGACGCGCAAGGATGAAATTGTGATGGAAGGCATCAACGGGTACATTCTCTCTGCAGACAAGAAGAAGATGCTCTATGTCTCGAGGGAAACCTGGGGGATAGTTGCGCTTTCGGGGAAAATCCAGTCCGGACAGGGTAAAATTAACGTCGATAGTATTGAAGTCAAGATTAACCCCCGAGTGGAGTGGCCGCAAATTTTCCATGAGGCCTGGCGCATAAACCGCGATTATTTTTACGATCCCAACATGCACGGCTGCAACTGGAAAGCCATGAAGGAAAAATATGCTGAGTTTTTGCCCCATCTTTCCTGCCGGAGCGACCTCAACAGGCTTATTCAGTGGATGTGTAGCGAGCTCGCGGTTGGCCATCACCGGGTCGGCGGAGGAGATTCCTTCGCTGAGCCGAAGAGCGTGCCGGTTGGGCTTCTTGGCGCCGATTACGAAATCGCCAACGGCCGCTATCGGTTCAAGAAAGTCTATGGAGGGCTGAACTGGAATCCCGAGCTCCGTTCGCCCCTGACTGAGCCTGGAGTGGATGTCAAGGCAGGGGAATATCTCCTCGCCGTTAACGGCAAGGATCTGCGGCCGCCTGTGAACCTCTTCAGCGCCCTCGAGAACACGGCTGAAAAAATAATAGAAATCACCGTCGGACCTGCACCGGACGGCACAGGTTCAAGAACCGTTGAGGTTGTGCCCATCGCCAACGAGGCCGCTCTACGAAACAGGGACTGGGTCGAGGGAAACCTTAGGAAAGTCGAGGAGGCGACAGGAGGGCGCGTCGCCTATGTCTATGTCCCAAACACGTCGACCTTAGGCCATGTGTACTTCAAGCGCTATTTCTTCCCCCAGGCCCACAAGGATGCCATCATCGTCGACGAGAGGCATAACGGCGGCGGCCAGGTGGCGGATTACTACATCGACCACCTGCGAAAGCCCTATATCTCCATGTGGGCCATGCGTTACGGCGCTGATTTGAAAACGCCGAGTGCATCCATCCAGGGGCCGAAAGTCATGCTTATCAACGAGACTGCCGGCTCGGGAGGAGACTTGCTGCCCTGGATGTTCCGCAAGTTCGGCCTCGGCCCGCTTATCGGGAAGCGCACGTGGGGAGGGTTGGTTGGGACGCTTGGATTCCCCGTGCTCATGGATGGAGGAGTGGTGACCGCACCGAACCTGGCCATCTGGACAGAAGACGGCTGGGTGGTGGAGAACGAGGGAGTTCCGCCGGATATCGAGGTGGAGATTACGCCCGCTGACATGATAGCCGGCCGCGATCCTCAACTCGAGAAAGCGATCGAGGTCGTCATGGACCTGCTCAAGAAGAACCCGCCGCCAAAGCTTCGGCGGCCTCCCTTTCCGGTCCGCGTCAAGAAGTAGGGAAAAGATTGCCCAGAGCTTCTAAGATAGGAGGAACTCCAGGATTTTTCTGTTGACCATTTCCGCCCGGGCAATGGTGAGGTCGTGGCCGGCGCCGGGAATGAGCTCTGTCTTAATCTGGGGAGCTACTCGATTGAGGCGCCTGATCGCTTTTCGGGCAGAATAAAGCTTCTCGTTTTCACCGACCAAAAAGAGGGCCGGCACTCTGAGACTTCGCAATTCTTCGTCTTTGAGAACAGCCGGATTGACCAGGCGCCTGGGTTTGAAGCTCCTCATGGCCGCATAAGAAAATTCCACCCATTCATCGACCATTTTCCGGGTGGTTTCATCTTTTCTCACGGCATCCTGGAGAATCCAGTAAATAAAACTCCTGGCGAAGTAACGAACGGGAATGGCGCAGAAAGCAGCTCTGACGAGCCATATGAGACGGATCGGCAGGACCGTTCCCGCTGGCGCCAGGAGCACAAGTTTACCGAGCCTTTGGGGAAAGCGAAGGGCATAATGGATGGCCTGCCAGCCGCCGTAAGAAAGCCCAACCAGACGGATTTTATTTTTGAGCTCAAGAGCATCGAACAACTCATCAAGCCAGCTTGTAAAGTCTTCCGGACCTTCAAAGAAACGCGCATAGACACTCAGGCCGCAATCATAGATGCCGTCAACGGCGTAGGCCCTGAAATAACCGGATAAAGCTTTGATATTCGGGATCCACTGAAGCGAATTGCCGTCAATGCCGTGGAGCAGCACGAGGGGAGGAGCATCCGGAGGTCCGCTCACCCTGACAAAAGTCTGGCCAAAAGAAGTCTCAACCATCCTGGTGGTCGAGGGCACCGGCCATTTTTCCGCCCCCTGCTGATATACCCCCAGAAAGCGCTGCCTGGCTTTTTCCGATCGAAAAGGGTGATAAGGCGAGACGGTCACGGCTGAAGACGAGCCAGCGATTTGCGAGCGTCCTCGACTTCGGGCAGGCCGGAGTCGGCATCCTTCCAGAGGAAAAGGAATTTCCGGTAATGCTCTCCGGCCTCGGCCTTTTTTCCTTGCTGTTCGCTGATTTTTCCAAGTTGGTAATGGGCTTTGGCATAGATGTCGCCGTAATCAAACCTGCCGATATTCATAGAAATGATTCTCTGATACTCCTGCCGAGCGCTGTTGAGATCACCCGATTCATAAAAGGCCGTGCCCGTTGCGTCAGCAAATAAAAGGCGATTTCCTGAATCCGCGTCCAACAAAGGCAATCCCAGCTTGAACAGTTCAATAGCCCTGGCATAGTTCTTTTTTTCCAGCTCGATCATCCCCATCAGATAGTGAGAGTACCAGATGAGTTTTTTGTTGGGCGCCTGGGCGACCGCCGCCTCCAGCTTGGCGGTCACATCTTGGGCTTGGCGTATGGATTTCATCGCCAGATGCGCCAGCCCCTGACTGAGCAGAATATCTCTTTGATCCCACAAGCTGTCTTCCGCGACCGCGCTGGTCCAGGCTTTATCCAGCTCTACCAGGGCGGCTTCCGGACGTCCTGAAGTTCGCTCAAGGTAAGATAAACCGATCAGTAAGCCTCTCACCCATACGGTTTGACCGAGTCTGTCCTCGCTCAGGACGCGAATGAACCTCGATTGGGTGAGGTCGGTGACGAGCAGGTTGGGTAGCATGGTCTGCCAGTGGTTGAGCCCCGAATCGCCCGCGTTGTTTTTGAAATACATGACGGCGATAGAAGGTCTGTCCGTTGGGATTGGCAACGCCTTCCTTTTCGGGATGATACGCCAGAGGACGGCGGCCAGAACAACAAGGGCGACGAGAGCGACTGCGGGAACGACGAGCTTTTTCACTCCCACGGTTACTGTAATTTCTCTGGACGTGAATGCCTTCCTCTTTGGAATCGCTTTCGCCGCAGCCGGCATTCCCTCTGCGATCAGCCCTAATTCCCCTTTCAGTTCTGTGGCGCTTTGATACCGCCTATCTTTGTCTTTTTCCAGGCATTTCAAAACCACCTGGTTGAGGCTCTCGGGAATCTGGACGTTGAGCTCTTTGGGCGGCCGGGGAACTTCGCTCTTGTGTTTCACGCCGACCGTGAAAGGAGTTTCGCCTTCGAACGGCACCCGCCCCGCCACCATTTCATAAAGAATGACGCCGAGAGAATAGATGTCCGACCGCTCGTCGACCTCCTTGCCCTCGACCTGCTCGGGCGACATGTATTCCGGCGTCCCGATCATCATTCCGGCACCGGTGATGCCCTTGCCCTTGAGCGAGCGGGCGATCCCGAAATCCATGATCCGCGCCTGGCCGTCCCGGTCGACCATGATGTTTCCGGGCTTGAAAAATCGCCTCAAAATTGGGGACGCCATACATAATTACCTTAATTTTTTGCGCCGCAGACTGCCGATCTGTTGATCAGTCGAAGCAAGCACCGGCGTCTTCTTGGCGATGCCCACCGTTTGTTGAATCTCTCTTTTGGAAATTTGGTAATTATGTATGCTGTCACCCGATCAATTTGGAAGGTTTATTGTTTCCTGATCCATTCTCCGTCATCGTTTTGAATCCACCAGCCGGGAGGGCTGTTTTCGATCCAGCGTCTGGCGAATATTTTCTGTATCCTCGGAACCTGGCTTTCTTCGATGTTTAACGCTTTGGCAACCTCCGCGTACAGAGTTTCCCTTTCGCTGTTTACTTCTTTCGTCAGGCGCCTCAATTCCGCTTTATCCTTCAGGGAGAGGCCCTCCTCGCTGCGGATCTGGATCATCCCGTTGTTGGCTTCTCCGATATGGCCCTGATCGAAGAAGGGCTTGAGGAGGGGTTCTTTGTCCTTCAGGGATTGCTTCAGGGCGCGGATTTTCGGGGTGGAGACCGTTTCCTCTTCCTGTGCATACACAGCGGGAATGAGAGAGAAGGCGGATTGGCTCACACTCTTTTCCTCCTTTTTTTTGCCTTCCTGCCCGGATTTTCTCACCTCGTCCACGATCTCCTCCGCCGTTTTTTGCACGGCCGCCTCAGGAAAATAGATGTTGATGGTCACGCAGGCAATGGCCAGAACAAACAGGATGATGAAAATTGTGAACACAGGCGAAAATTTTCGCATGGCGACCTCCCTTCCTGAAAAGCTCATTTTTCTCATTTTATTAGTATAGCAAAATCACGGAACCCGGTCATGGGGATTGTTTTGATTGGCCTATTCTCTGGAGCCGGTTCAGCATATCCTTGAAACGGATTTGATTCCGGGCCTGTTTGTTCACCACGTTAATGGCGAAAAGGCCGGTTCCTCTGACGAGATATTCGACTCCGTTCCTCCAGATCGTTCCCTGAAGAGAGAAGATGTCGTTTTTCAAGGAACACGCGATCCCGATTTTGTCATATCTGAATTCTCGGACGAATCGGGTCCATCCGCTCCGGGAAGACAAGGCCGTTCTTTCGCCCGTGCCGAGAATGGTCAGATCGTCTGTGGCCTTCACGCTGAATCTCTGCTGAACTCCCTTTCTCCTTTCCGATTCGATACGGATGTCAAAGCGTTCGGGCTGCCCGTAGGACAGGGCAAGGTCCTGGATTTCTCCGTTGATGATTCCCGTGACGCGGCCGAACGGGATCGAATCCGTGATTTTTTCAAGGTCCAGTTCCGCTAACGCGACATCGCAGGAAATCGTCCTGTTTTTGGTGAACGGTCTTTCCATCTGGATGTTTTTGATGGCGATCGTTCCTCCGAATGCGTTTGCCCTGGCTACGCCCTCGGTCGACACGAGGTCCGGCGAGATTGCGACACGAGGAAGATCCAGGGATAACTTTCCTTCGAGCTGGAAATCCCGGGAGGAAAACGGAGCCTGGGAAAGATCTCCGTCCATCCAGGAAAACGAAGTCAGAGCCTTAAAATCCGACGGGTTGGACCGGTACTCGATAGATATCTCGCCCACCCTGGCCTCCTCGCCGAATATCTCGAGCGCGAAAGGCTGGATCGAGTAGCCGTTTCTTCTGCCTTTGATGTCCAGCCTCAGCGACGACAGGTCCAGATAGGGAGCACGAATTTTTTGCACATGGAGATATCCGTCTTCCGGAGAAGGGATATCCGCCTCTCCGTATCTGGGTTTAGAATCGTAATGCACAGGGAGATGCGCCTCTATTCCCTGTATTGCCAAATTCCTGGCTTCATCGGTCCATGACGTATCCTTCACCCTGAGAAATCCAAGGATGGAGAGAGCGTTTTTATCGAACCTGGCATTGACGCGGCTCTCCGCCTCGCCTTTCCATTCCCCCTGCGTTTGGCCGGCTGCTCTTCTCTGGTTGAAGAAAGCGGACAGAGCGGCGAGTTGAAACGCTGAGGCCGTGACTTTTAGATCAGCGAAACGGGGTTCCTGTAAATCGAGCCGGCCTGTTGCATCAATCTCGCCGAAACCAGGAATGGCCAGTCCCAGGGAGAAGTCTGTCAGTTTTTTCTGCGGAATGTCAAACCGGCCGATCACAGTACTCTGAAGAGGCATCCTGCTCCAGTCCACATAAAAGTCCTTCCAGAGAGATTCCCCCCGGTAAAGCTCCATCCTTGCCCTGAACAGAATTTCTTTCAAAGGACGACGGAGGGTTCCCTCCAGGGTAAGCTTCGCGCGGAGAGCTTCTCCGGCCGCCGTGAAGGAAGGGTCATGGAATTTCACGTCGAGGGATTCAAGTTCTGCCGCTACGTGCCAGCCCTTTTCCTTTTCTCCGGAAGGATGGCGAGCTTCGATTTGAACGTTCAACCGCCCGTCAGGTTCCCAATCCATGACTTTCTTTGGAACGGCGAAAGAGAAAAAATCCATCACTGACTGGAAGCTGATTTGTGAACTCTTAACGGAAAACGACTTGGCATCCTGAGGGCTGAGACCGGCCTGCGCTTTGATGTAAAACACCGGGAAAGGGTCCACCTCGACATTTGCCCGCAAAATATGGAGCCTCTTTTTCTTAAGATCCAGAAATCCCTGCCCAAAAAACCTAGGAGTGTTTGTTTTTATTTTCGTGTAAGGAATATCCAGGCGAAAAGCGCCGGCTTTTAAACTCGCGATGTTGAGTATTGATTCTTTATGGTCATAAACAAAGGGAATATCGAGTCCTATTCCATGGGCTTCCACAGCTTTTCCAGCTAAAGAGCCATCGGAAATCTTCAGGCGGCCGGATATCTCAGGATCGTCCGGGAATCTGGCGATCCTGAAATCCCCTGAAACGGGACAGTCAAGTTGATATTCGGCGGTCCGAAATTTGATACGGGAAGGGTTCAGCACAACCAGCCCGCTGAGGCTTAGCTTTTTCCCGGGATCTGGAGGCTTTATGCGGGCCTCTCCTTCAAAAAGTGCGCTGCCTTGAAGCTCCAGCCCCTCGAACTCCCGGGGCAAACGGTCTTTAACTAGGTGATAAAATCGGCCGAGGTCTTCAACTTGGAGCCGGGGGCGAATGGAAAAGGTCAACTCGTCTTTGAGAATAATATCAAGGGATCCCGTGAGGCTCGTGAAGGACGGGATTTCGACCTGTAGCGATTGAAAGATAAATTCCTCTTTGCTCCAGTCGAATGCTCCATCAAAATTCACGGTGATTTTTTCGAAATATTCTTCTTTGGCAGCGTAAGCGAGACGGTTCGATGTGAAAACAAACCCGCCCTTTATGGCCGGTTTTTCCCCGGGGAACAGGGTCCCGGACGCCTGAATCGCGTTTTGGAATTGAGCTGATTTGGATTGAAAAATTCCCTGGGCCTTCTGGCAGAGCAGGGTATAGGCAATAGATTCTTGATTCCAGGATGATGACAGAGTGATCTCCACTTCTTGAAAAGATAGTTCTTGTTTGGAAAAAATGAACTTAAAAGAGGAGTTTCTAAGGCCTATTTTTCTGACGTAGCTCATCCCTGAAGATAAGCCATGGAGGATGTCTTCGACGGCGATCTTTTTTCGGGCCTTCCCCACATAAGAGATAATCCGGACGCCCTCCGCCTCGATTGATTCAAAATAGGGTCTCGCCTTTTTCCTGATGCGATGGATATCGCCTCTGAGTATAAGCCTCCCGACAAAAACATCGACTTCTGTTTCTTCTAGTTTCGTTTTGAACATGACTGAGCCAGCTTCAATCCTCAGCGGAAACAGCCAATAATCCAGAGTTCCAACGGCGACACGGATTCCCGTCTGCTTTTCAACCTGTTTTTCTACGATTCTCTTGATGAGGGGCTTCCGGTAGAAAAAAAGCAGGGAAGCGATGACGATGACCAGCAGGAAAAACAGCAGGATGCTTCCTAGGACGAGGAAAGCCTTCTTCAGCCTCTTTTTCATTTTTTTTCGCCGCAGACTGCCGATCTGTTGATCAGTTGAAGCAAGCACCGGCGTCTTTTTGGCGGTGCCTGCCTTTTGTTGGATTCCGCTACCGGAATTTTGGTAATTACGTATGCTGTCCCCCAATTGGTCATTTCCGCAAGGAGGCCTTGGTGAAAAGATAATCAGGGATGGAGGCGTCGAACTCGATCGCATCCACGATGAATTCCGTCCCGTCTCCGGCCTTGAGCGCGTCCTTGTAGACGACCCTCTCTGGAATCCATCGCCCCTGGGCCTTGACGATGCTCTTGACTTCGGTCGTCTTGAGGAGCGTGCCGCTCCTGGCATAGCGCTCTTCCCTGAGGACGACGAACCGCTCCTTATCCACCCAGATTTTCCTCGAGGGATAGGCGACGTCCGGCGTCTTCGCCCTAAGCTCTAACACCCAGCAGGTAGAGTCGAGCACGGTTTCTTCACCGATGACCGCTGCCTCGTACATTTTGAGGAGCCTCCGTTCTTCCATCATGTCCTCGTAGGAAAGGTCTGATCCCATGACCGACTGCCGCAGCATGTGGCCCGATATGAGGATGGTCCGGTCGGTCGAGGGCGAGTAGGTCCATAACTGGTCGCCGAGCTTGAGCATCTTCGTTCCCCGCTCCTGGGCTGGCGCCAGGTACTCCGTGAAGGCCTTGTCTTCGCCCTGTATCCACGATTTCGCCTCGATAGAGCGGCTCCCGCGTCGGCCGTGGATGATCATGCGAGAGGCAATGATTTTATTCCCCGAGATGATGTTTTCATCGACGCGGCCCAAGATCCACTCGCCCGAAGGGGTTTGCTGGCTATCCAGGGAGGTTTGCCTGCTCCCTGCCGCCGACTCTCCTTCCAGAACCAGGCAAAAGCTTGATTCCAATTTTCCTATAATTCCTATAGAATATATAAATAATATAGAAATAATAAAGTTAGCCCTTTCCGCAAGAGCGGCCTTTTTCCTGCCTTGATTCATCATTCGAGCTCCTTCATCAGGGTCGATGTCTTCCGCCTGTAGATGCCGATTCCTGAGATAGAGGTGCCGATGAAAGTCGCGCCAAGGCCCGGAAGAAACCCGATGACGAAGCTCACCGGCGTCACCTGGGCCCTCAGGACATCGGTGACCATCAGGGAGGAGCTCTTCATGAACGAACTGATGTCAATGCCGTGGACCTGGATGTAGTAGGCGATGGCCACGCCCACGGTCGTGCCGGCGATCGTTCCGAAAACGGCGATCAGCATGGATTCGGCGATCAGGGAACGGTAGAGATGGCCCTTGTCCTCGCCCATGGCCAGCCGCACGCCGATCTCGCCGTATCTCCGGAGCGAGCCCATCAGGCCGGCGTTCCAGAGGACGATGGACATCGCGGCGACGAAGATGAGGACGACGACCGACGAGAACATCCCCATCATGGCCAGAAGGTCGGCAAGGCCGCTCTGGTTCTTGAGCGTCACCATGACCGGGAGGAATTCGTCGCTCTCCCCCTGCCCGTGGTGCCGAGCATTGAACCGGCTGGCCATATCTTCAGCGTCCTTATCCTTATAAATAAAACCTCTGTAAAACCCCAGGATTTCACCGGCCGCATCCTCCATGTCAAGGGCTTCCTGGATATCGTGGATATCGGCCAGGACGGCGCCCCGGTCCATGGCCGTGACGCCGAACCGGATTGTGCCGGCGACCGTGAAATTCGTTATGGCCATGCTGCCGTGCATCGTCGAGCCGATGAGTGTCGCTGTGTCTCCCGGCCGCACATCGAGAGTCGTGGCGAGGTCGGCACTGATGAGGATTTCCCCCTGTTTTCGCGGAAGATGCCCGCTCACCACGGCCTTCTCGATGTTGATGATGAGACGCTCGGGGCTATCGCTCCCGAAAAGGTCAACGGCCAGCCCGGCCACCGTGCCCTGCGAGCGCGTCTCCCCGGCTTCGTCCGGGATGTCTAAAAGCCCGCCAAACCGGATTCTCGGAGTCCAGACCATATCCGGAAACTCCTGCCTCAGCTCGAGGAGCAGGGATTCGACGCCAACATAAGC
Organism: Clostridiales bacterium; assembly: GCA_029907205.1. Classification (GTDB taxonomy): domain Bacteria; phylum Acidobacteriota; class Aminicenantia; order Aminicenantales; family UBA8522; genus JARYMI01. Next base: position 17,467 of record JARYMI010000016.1, on the reverse strand, counting down.
CAGGTCATTGGGAATCTGGTCAGCCTCGGCGGCATAAGCGCGGGACATGATTTTCACATGGCCTGTGGAGAAACGGGCACTTGATTCGATGAAATTGCTCTCCGCACCCTTGATATAGCAATAGAGAAAGACGGTGAGCATCACGCCGATAGTCACGGTCAGAAAGGGAAAAAGGCTCCGGGAACGGTCGCGGAGAATGCCCTTAAGGAGGAACTTGATCATGGCATCCTCCCGCGCAAAGCGTCGGTGGGCTTGAGCCGGGATATCTTTCGCGTCGGGAGGAAACTGACCACAGTCGTGACTAACATGACCAGGACCGTCGTCCCAATGACCAGCCCGGCGCTGTAAACGGGAAAGATTCTCTCGCCGATGGCATACCCGTAGCTATCTACGGCCTGGGGCATGGCCCACCCGCTCCGGGCAGAAAGCGTGAGCAGGGGAATCCCGTAGACAGCCGCGACAAGGGCCGCAAGCACCGAATGCAAGGCGCCCTCGATGGTGAAAAGCTGGATGATTTTCAGCCGGGTCATGCCCATGGCCATCAAGGTTCCCATTTCTTTTCTCCGGCGGAAGATGGACAGCACCTGGGTGTCAAAGATGGCCAGCATGGCCAGGAGGATGAGGATAATATAGAGAATCGTCGCGCCGAGCGTCTTGCTCCGGACGAGGTCATGAATGTCCTTGAGCAGTACGTCCGGGCTCTTGTAGGACCAGCCCGGGATTTCCTCCAAGAAAGGTGTTCCTTTTGCCAGCGTAATTAGGGTAGCTTCCCCCTCCATACCGGCGAGCGAGCGGAGAGTGTCGAGGGATAGCCAGATTTGCCCCTGGTCGATGGACTGGACGGTCGTGCTCATGACCTGGACGATGCGGATATTGCGGGCATCGAAGGCGCCTCGCGCGTCCCGCCAGCGCAGGGTCACGGTGTCGCCGACCTTGAGGCCGGTCGACCGGGCCATGCGGCTCCCGATGATCGCGGGGATTTCTGCGTCGTTCCCGTCACCAGTCTCCAAGAATTCCGAAGGAAAGAGGAGGACTCCCTGAGCAGGGTCGATTCCTCTGACCGTTACAGGCAGGAACCGGCCATGGGGATAGAGCGTTCCCTGGATGATAAGAACAGCCGTAGCCTTGCGCTCCTCGATGAGCTTCTGTAAAGGTTCCGGCACACGTCCATGGGCATCGTCGAGTGTCAGCGGGTTAAAAGGGTCGTATTGTTCATGCCAGTACTGACCACCCCCGTACTCTGCGTCGGTCAACGCTTGAATCGCCTGCCGGCTCATTCCCCGGTAAAAACCCTGGGTCCAGATGATGGCCACGAAAGCGAAGGAGAGGACAGCGATGTTGAGCCAGGTTCGAAGCCCTGCGCCCAGCAGGTTCCTGAGAGCCAGCTTGAAGAGAATCTTCATCGCCGTCCTCCTGACCCTCCTCTCGTTCCCGTCCCTCCCGGTCCTCCTGTCTCTTCAGCCTGTTCGGTCCGCCCCGGGGAGGGCTTAGCCTGCGCCTGCGCCTGCGCTTGGGCTTGAGCTTTTGCCTCAGGCTGGCGCTCTGGCGTCATAACCTCGTCCCGGACCACCCTGCCGTCGATCAGAGTGATCTTCCTTCGCAGATAGCTGATCACCTTTTCGTCATGGGTAGCGAAAATGAAGGTTGTTCCGGTCTCTTGGTTCAGCTCTTCCATAATCTGGAGGACGTTGTGGGAGTTCTCGGCGTCGAGGTTGGCCGTGGGCTCGTCGGCTAAGATGATGGCTGGTTTCTTGACGATGGCCCGGGCGATGGCCACACGCTGGCTCTCGCCGCCGGAAAGCTGAGCCGGCCTGGATCTGGCTCTATCAGCCAGCCTCACCCAATCGAGAGCTTCCATGACCAGGCGTTTGCGTTCGGCCGGTGAAAACCCGAGAAGAAGGAGCGGGAACTCGACATTCTCGAAGACCGTGTAGACGGGCAGGAGGTTAAACGTCTGGAAGATGAACCCGATGTGCGAATTGCGGAGGCGGGCAGCCTGTTTGTGGCTAAGCTCCTCGACTTTTTTTCCCATGACGATGGCGCTTCCCCGGGTAGGGGAGTCGAGCGAGCCGACGATGTTGAGGAGCGTCGTTTTTCCAGAGCCGCTCGGTCCCACGAGGCCGGCGAACTCGCCTTTCTTGAAATCCAGGTTCACGTTGTTGAGAGCGACGAGCTCATGGCTCCCCATCGGGTAGATTTTCACGAGGTCCTTAGTCTGGATCAAAGCCGCGTTTTCCATCTTGCGTTCACCTTCCATTTCAATAGTGGAAGACGGCCATCACCTGGATGCCCTTTCCGGCAAACATGTTGGCGCCGGCCTCGGTCCCGTAGATTTGAAAGCGCTTAGGATTCCAGAAGGCCATCAGGTGGAAGTTCCAGCGGTCGTACGTCCTCTGCCAGCGGAAAAAGGTGTAGACGTCACGATTCTCTCTGTCATAATAGAGGATTCCGGTCAGGTTGTCGAGGATTCCGATGGGGTGGGCGAGCGAGACGGCAAGGAACCGGGCCTGCTGCCCGCCGCTCCAGGTGTTTGCGCCGGAAGTGTACTCGAAGTATTCCCAGAGGACATGGAGGCCGTTTCCGAGGCCGAAAGTGTAATCCACGCCGATGACAAAAGACCTTTGCCGGGCATAAGGGAGACGTTCGTTGTGCTGACGGATGACGACGGCCTCGAACCAGACGCCCACGCCGAAGTCCCATTTGCCGTCGAGGGCATAGCGGTTCTCGGGAATCGCAGTTGAGTTCGAGGACGCAAAGGAAGAAGAAAGTTGTGGTGGTGGTGATAATAACTCTCTTTCTGCTACAGTGGCCCGGCGGTGGTGATAGCTCAGGGCAAGCTCTCCCTTGCCCAGCGGCGTCTGGATACGTCCTCCCAGCTCGGGCCGTTTTGTCGCGGTCGGAAGGAACTCCCATCCTTTCGGGTCCTCGTTTCCGTAGAGTCCCCACAGCCAGACGTTTGCATTGTTGAGAAAATAATACCGAAGGAGCAGGCCATAGACGCCGTCTGTGATTTGCAGCGGGTCCCTCGGGTCGAGGCGGTCGAACCACATGAGCGGACGCAGAAAAGCAGCCGAGCCGAAGCTAATTTTCTGTAAACCTAGCCTCGCCTCGAACCGGGGCGAGGAAAACCTGGCCTGGCCGCGGTAGAGCCTAATCTTCCCGTCCGTGCGGATGTCATCGCTGCTGTGGATGTTAACCGAGCCCCGGGCGTTTACGGATAATTCAGCGTCCAGGAGGCTTTCGCCGCGAAGGGTTTTGACGAGCGAGAAAGCGGGCAGCCAGCGGAGGCCGGCCTGGAAGGGTGTGCCTTTTTCGCCCGAAACTGTGGCCCAGCCGGAAACGAGGCCATGAAAATCGAACACCTGGGAGGAAAGAGGAAGCGGGGAAAAGAACAGAGCGCTCGCCAGGAGCAGCGCCGCCGCCTTCAAAATTGGGTACAGCATACTCGTTTACCCTATTTCTCCACAATTTCTCCAAAAAATAAGGTAAATGAGTATGCTCTCCCCACTTTTACTTTACTCATGGATTTTGTTCATATAATGTATCAGAAACACAGGCGATTTGTATATGCTCCCCCTGCGATCGGCGTTGAAATATCTCCTGCTATTTTATATCATTGAGGCGCTCCGGTCCCGGGATGAAGGAGCGTCAGCCCCGCGATCGGATCAGAGGGAAGGTTCGTCATGGACGTTAAAGAGAAAAAAAGCCTCGAAGTAACCGTCGACAAGCGCCACATCGTCTCGATTGGCGAGCGCCTCTACGCGGAAAGCGTCGAGCTCCTCCGCGAGCTCGTGAACAACGCCTACGACGCCGACGCCACAGAGGTGCGCGTCGAAATCTCGCCCGCTCGGATAACCGTCAGCGACAACGGCACGGGCATGGACCTCGCCGGCCTGAAACAATATTTTATCATCGGGTCGGACGAGAAGGTCGTCCATTCCCGCTCGCCCCGGTTCGGACGCCTCCGGATCGGCCAGTTCGGCATCGGGAAATTCGCTTCCCTCGCTGCTGCCTCGCGTTTCGAGCTCATCACCCAGCACAGGGATTTTGCCGCCCGGGTTGTTTTCGACAAGAAAGCCTGGGAGGAAGCAAAAGACGAATGGCATATCCCCTGTGAGATTCTCGCGCCCGACCCCCGGCGGGGCGATGGAACGAGCGTCATCCTCTCAGGGCTTTCGAAGTCGTTTCTCGTCGAGGACGTGGAGAGGAAGCTCATGGAAAGCGTTCCCCTCAAGGCTCCGGAATTTACCGTTTACGTCAACGGCAGGCGCCTCTACCCCCGGAGCATCATCGGTCGCAGGATCCCGCTTCTTGAAGGCACAAAGTATGGCCCCGTCACCGGAGAAATCGTCATCACCCCGAAGTCGGCCGCCGACTTCAAGGACCTGGGTATCGAGATAAAAGTCAGGGGCGCGACGGTGATAAAAGACCTCTTCGGCATGGAAACATGGGGAAAGGCGGTAGCCCGGGTCAAAGGAGAAATCAACGCCGATTTCCTTCCCATCACCTCCGACCGGTCGGGCTTTATCGTCGATTCCGGCGAGTACCAGGAATTCCTCAAGATCATGGAAAAAGTCGTCGGTGTCATCGGGAAAGCCCTGGGCAAGGAAGCTGACCGGAGCGAGCAGCGCCGTGCGAGCCGGGCCGTCAACGAGGCCCTCGAGCGCATTCATAAAGCACTGGCCCGCAACCCTGACCTCTCGCCCTTCGGCCCGATTGAGTATGGCGAACCGGGGGAGGCCGGAAGCGGCGCCGTTATCGGAGCTAAAGGCAAGGCCCTAAAAGAAGCAGAAGTCAAGCCCCGAGAGGCGAAGGCGGGGAAGGAGGCGGAGGGGTTGCCAAAAAGAAAGAAGAAGCGCCATCCTCTGGTCAAAAGAGTCACCCCGAACGCCATCGTCCGGAGGATGCGGATGGGAACCGAGAGCGTTTCGGTCTGCCTCGATTTTTTTGGCCCGCTCGGGCCGGAATGCTTCTCTGAGGGAAATGTCGTCTATATCAACCGCGATCATCCTCTCTTCCAGAGGGAGTCGCGCAAAGCCGCAGCGCAGACGATGCACATCGCCCGCCTCGTCACCCAGGAAATCTCGCTGATGAAGGAAACCAGGAGCCCGCGGGTGGCCTTCAGCCGGCAGAGCCAGCTCCTCAAGGATGCGTTCGCCGAGGAATAAGCATTCCTATCTTAATCGGCGACCGGTTCTTTCTTAGCTTGACTCATTCACAAAATGAAGCACCTTTCAGCTCAATTTGACATCCGTGAGGCCCCGATTTATCATTCCCGTCGATGATTTGAGGCGAAATTGGCGCTCGGACACTCCATCATAAAGAATTCTCAGGACGACGGGCGGTTCTGTGGCCCGTCCGGAGGCGGCAAGCTGTGATCGGCCGGACCATCGCTCAGTACCTGATCCTCGATAAACTCGGCGAAGGCGGAATGGGCGAGGTCTGGAAGGCGCGCGATATCCAGCTCGACCGTCCCGTAGCCCTCAAGGTTAACCGGGCCGGCGCCCTGGCGGACTCCGCCGCAGGAGCGCGGTTGCTGCGCGTGCAAAGCGAGGTCGTTTAGGGCGTGGCGCGGGAAGTCAAAGTCCTGCTGACGCCCGAGCAGCAGACCCGCTTTTCGTCACCCCGCAAGGTGAACCCTGCGGTGTATGAGGCTTATCTCAGAGGGATCTATCATATAACGCAGTACACCGAGGAGAATATCGACCGGGGATTAAAGTATCTCCACGAGGCTGTGGAGATCGACCTGGCGGAGCCGCTGGCCTACGCCGGGCGGAGACAGGAGGCGCTGGATATCGCCGAACACATGGACGCGTCGCGAGCCTGGTTTACAGCGCAGATTTACGCCGCCCTCGGAGAGAAAAGCAAGGCGCTCGACCTGCTGGAAGCCTGCTACCGGGACCGTGTTCCCGTATTGCCGTGGATCCGCGTGCACGGCGGGGAATACGATGCTCTCCGTGATGAGCCGCGATTCCAGGAACTGCTGAAACGGATGAACCTGCCGCTCTGACAGCGGCTCAACGGTTGAGAACGTATAGGGAAATATTCAGGATCGTCGCGAAGCTGACCCACATCATATAGGGAATGAGCAGATACGCCGCCGCCCTGGAAATCTTCGAGAACAGCAGGATCGACGCGAGAATCATTCCCCATAAAAGGATGATGACGACGACGGCGCCGAGGATCATGTGCGCCCCAAAGAAGACGATCGACCAGAGCGCGTTGAGGACAAGCTGCCCGGCGAAAACCGCCAGGGCTTTCCTGACGTCGCTTCTCCCCGGGCCTTTTTCAAAAACGAGATAAGCGGAGAGTCCCATCAGGGCGTAAAGGATAGTCCAGACCGGCGCAAACACCCAGTTGGGCGGGTTGAACGGCGGTTTGGACAGTCCTGCGTACCACCCGGGGATCGAAGGCGTCGTAAAAACGGAGCCGATGATACCCGCCAGCTCGCACAACAAAATGAAAACCAGGATTTTCAAAGCTTTTTTCATGCAGTCCTCCTTCTTGGGGGACGAGAGCAACCCGCCGCTGAAGATCGCACCCAACCTTAGCCTATTTTTATCCGGAGTGTCAAGAGACATTCAGCATTCAGCATTCAGGGGGACAGCATACGTAATTCACTTAATCTGCGGCAGCCGGTTTTCTTACTTTTTTATTTTTAGGATGATAAGAGCTTCGGGCGTTTCGGAGCTGGCGATGAGATGGACATGGTCTATTTCTCGCCCCGGGGCGAAGTCTAGGAGGAGATAAATACCGGGGTCACGGACATTCTCATTGCCAAGGAGGAGAACCGGCGTGACCGGCGTTGCCTATTCTATAAGCAGGAAGGCATAGCGGTTCATCGGCTGCTCATAGCTCGAAAGGACCTCGATCGGATAGCCGATCTGTTTAATCGTCGCGAAGACATCGACGGCCATGGCCTCGGGCGTCGGCCGAGCCATTTTCGGCTGCTTGCAGGTCTCGCGCTTCCCGGTGCACTCGGCGCAGATGTTGCAGCTATCCATGAAAAGAAGGAAGGCCTTTTCATACCCCGATATGAAAACCTCCTGCTCGAGCTTGAGGAGCTTGAGGTTTGTTTTTCGCGTCCAGGCGAACCGGTCCTCCGGCTTGGCGACTTTCTTTTCGAAATGGAACACGACAGCTCGACGGTATTCCCGGAAAAAGCGTTCGCACTCTGCGACAGAAGGGACGTTGGGCGGGCAGGAAGCTGTCTTTCCGTACTCGTTGCACCCATAAAGGCACTTCATCCGGGCCCACTGCGCGACCACGATCTCGTTTGGGTCAAGCCAGCGGAAATCGGTGAAGCCGTGTTTGCGGAACATTTCTTCTAAGTCGTTTGCCCTGGCCATTGATTTCTCCCTCCCGGCACGCTTTCTTCGACAGGCTGCGGGTTCCATTTTTTTCCTTTATCAGGAAAGAGAGAATTATAATACAAAGAAACGGCGTTTGAAAAAAATAGGGTAATTATGTAAGCTGTCCCCAATTATTACCCCAATTATTACCCAATTATTATTGATAAGCTTTCCCTGATTTGCTCTATTTGAGGTTGAAAAATTTATACTATTTCGATAGAGTTAGTAGGTTAAGAGGGCGAATTTGTTTTGTATGAGAAGACCCTTATCAAGGAGTAACGAATGAGCGATAGAGAGATCAAGGTTTCTTTCCCAGGAGGCCTGAAGGTTGACGCAGAATGCAAAGGATTTGTTATCAAGACTGACCAGCCCATCTACCAGGGCGGCGAAGAGACGGCACCGGCGCCGTTCGACCTCTTTCTGGCTTCCATCGCCACTTGCGCTGGCTACTATGTCCTCGCTTTCTGCCGGGAAAGGGGAATTCCCATTGATGAAGCGACCGTTGTTTTGAGGACAGAAAAGAACGCCGAGACCAAGATGATCGACAAAATTTCGATCGAGCTTCTGCTTCCGCCGGAGTTTCCCAATAAATACAGGAATGCCATCATTCGGGCTGTGGATCAGTGCACAGTGAAAGCCCACATCCTGAGGCCGCCCGATTTTACCATCGAGGCAAAGCTCGCAACCTGAAACGGCAGTTCGGGACCTTTTAGATCCGTTAGATTCGCCACAATTCTCTTGACATCCATCGGCTCATTTCTTATTCTTTATTCAGCAAAAGGATGAGAGTTGCAATCTACGCGGGTCTTTTTGTTCAGGACTTCGATGGCGCCACAAAAACGTTATTCGAGTTGATTCGGTCTCTGCGTAAACGCCGGGACGAAGTTGCGGTCTGGTCTTTTTCCAGGCAACCGTCAACGTTGCCCGGAGTCTTGGTGTTTAGAGTTCCTGCTGTCTCCCTTCCTTTCTATCCAGACTACAAATTTGCCCTCCCCGGACCAAGCCTGTTCCGGCAAATCAGGATATTCAAGCCTGACCTGATTCACCTGACCGTGCCCGACGCCGTCGGGACTTGCCTATCAGGTTACGCCAAGCTCAAGCGTATCCCCTTGGTCATTTCCTATCACACTGATTTTACCTCTTATCTTGAAGAACAGAACATCTGGTACTTGAGCCGGCCGTGGTGGCCGATTCTCCGCTGGTTCTATAACAGCGCTGACAGTCTGCTGGTGCCCAGCAAGGACAGCGCCTCCAAGCTGGCCAGACACGGCATTCAAGCGGCTCTCATATGGTCACGCGGGCTGTCGGAAGGACGCTTCAGTCCATCTTTCCGCAGCGAATCCCTTCGCCGAAGGTGGGGAGCCAAGAGAAAAAAAGTTATCCTCTACAGCGGCCGGTTTGCCTGGTTTAAAGGGCTCCAGGTTTTTATTCAGGTCTACGATCTGTTCAAAAAGGGAACGAACCCTTCGCCGGTGTTTGTCCTCTTGGGCCGAGGTCCCCTTGAAGAGGAGCTGAAAAAACGCATGCCCGACGCTGTTTTCCCCGGCTATCTCACTGGCGAGGATCTTTCGGTCGCTTATGCCAGCGCAGATATCCTCCTCTTTCCTTCGACCACGGAGACTTTTGGCAATGTCATCCAGGAAGCCATCGCTTCTGGTGTGCCAGCGGTTGTCTCGGACCAGGGAGGATGTCAAGAAATCATCAACCAAACGGGCGGTGGCCTTGTTGCCCAGTCTAGGAATAGCTTTTCATTTTTTCATGAGTGCCAGAGGCTATTGACGGACGAGACGCTCTATAACCGGACAAAAAACACGGGACTTCAGAAAATTAAAGGCAGAGATTGGGAGACAGCGAACCGGGTCGTTATTGAAGAATATGAACGGTTGGCCTTCCGCTCTTCCCGTTAAAGAACTTTCCTGTATGCCTTCACTTTCATTTCTTCTTGGTCACGGCCCGCACGGCGGTTATGCCCTGGTTAGGGATGGCCAATCTTTGGGCAGTCAAGCCCGTCAGGTTAGATTAGGCGCGAATCCGCTGTCTCAAGATGCGCTGGACGGTTCTGGAGAGGGGCAGGCGGACATGGGCTGGGAGACGGGTGTGCACTTTTTTAAGGGTCAAAAAAATCCAGCGATGCTCGAAAACATTAAGAACCCCGGCAAAGTCCCAAAGGGGCGGAAGAACGATCGTGATCTGCTTCCCAACCCGGGTCAGTTCCTTGTAAAAGCCGACTGGATCTTCCACGTGCTCAAGAGTGTGCGAACAGAGAACGGTCTCGAACTGATGGTCCTTAAAAGGCAAAGAATAGATAGAGTCGATCAGAACAAAACGGGGTAACTTCGTGTGATGGATAATATCCGCGTTAATGCCTCCGCCATCCGTCTTGCCGCAACAGATGTTGAGATCCCACTTCCGTTTCTTTAGGATCCGTTTCTTGAGCAGGCGGTAGCTCAAAAAATTCAGGGCCAGGGAGAGGATCGCCAGGCATGACAAAAGCAAGAGCCATTTCATTAAAAGCGGCATTTTTTAGGGAGGAACTTGAGCCCCACCGGCATCACCACTTGCGGAGTTTCCAGAAGAGGAGAAACCCGACCATCGCCAACCCTCCCATCCCCAAGATGATCCAGAAGGCCGAGTAAAGCTCTGACAGCGGGATCCGGACGTTCATCGAGAAAGCCGAGACGACGAGAGTCGGCACCATGATAGCGATTGTGATGATGTTCAGGGTTTTGACCAGGACGTTGATGTTGTTGCTGACGATCGAAGCCCGGGCGTCCATCAAGCTGGCCAGGATGTTGGAATAGACCTCCGCCTGGCGATAGCACTGGCTGTTCTCGATGAGGATGTCTTCGAGAAGTTCAATCTCCTCGGTCGTGAACCCGATCCTCGAAGAGTTGTGCCGGATCTTCTCGATGAGCACGCCGTTGGCATGGATGGCGTTCTGGTAGTAAACAAGGCTCTTCTGCAGAGTGAACAGGTTGATCAGGAAGCGGTTTTCCATGGCCCGGTTGATCTTCTGTTCCACTTCGTCCGAGATCATGTTGATGACCTTGAGGTGCTCGAGAAAATGGAAGATCGACCGGTAGATGAGCTTGAGCAGGACCTCGCGGGGCGAACCCACCTTGACGAAGGGCTTTCCTTCGAAAAGATTCGTGTCTTCGCCCATGACGATGATCAGAAAATCGCCAAAGAAAAAAATGCCCAGGGTTGAGGCTTTGAAAAGAAGTTGGTCTTTCCCGGAATAATTCTTGGGGCGTTTGAAGACGAGAGCGATATGATTGGGTTCGCATTCGAGCCGGGCGAGCTCATCAGGGTCAAGGGCAGAAGCGAGCGTGTGCTCGTCTACCCCGTATTGATCGATGAGCTGACGTTTCTCCTTGTCGTCGGGGTTGATGAACATCATGATCGGGCTCTTGTCGTTCGCGGTCTCCTCGATCTTGTTGTTGATAATCTCGTATCTTCTCAGCATGGCTGATCTCCTCTCTGGACCTGAAAGCACTTTTTCGTTATCTATTTTTAATCAAGATTGCCTTCAAATCAAGCTCCTGTCAAAGTTGATGGACAGCCGAAGCAAGTCATCTTTTCCGTGTCGCTGAGGGTTAATGTCAATTAGGCCAAATAGCTCTACCAGAATCCGACAAGTTCATCTTCTGCTGAGCTGGCTCAGCGATCAGGTGAGAGACCGTCGGCTCTTGACCTATGGTAAGAATTGTGCCCCGCAGTCAACTTTTTCTCGGCTTTTTCTCTTGACGGAACAAAGGACAAGATGTATAAGAAACTCATGCTAACGGATGAGCGATCATGAGTGATTCTGATAGTCCATGGTGCTTCAAATCGCCTGAGCGGCGGCTTTTGATGCTGTGGATAAGACCAGGCGGGCTGCAACGGCTGTGCGCAGCAGCCAGCGGCGTGAACCGGTATAACTTTCAGGCCGCTTGACCTTTCGGTTCACTCCCGGCTGCGAGCCCGGAGCAGTCCAAGGGAGGTGAGCCGTGAAAATATCCCTCCTCGTCCCGGAACTGCGAGAAGCCATTGCCACAGGGAATACTGAGGAGCTGCGCCTTTTCTGTCAGTCGGGGCATCCCAGCGTCATCGCCGATTTTATTTCGGCGCTGACTCCCCGAGAAGCCTGGGAAGTTTTGCGCCAAGCTCCACACCCTCTGCAATCTGAAATTTTCAGCCATCTGGAGAGAGATATTCAGGTCGACATGACCGAGGTTATGAAGCGCGACGACTTAGCCCGGCTGTTTGCAGACATGTCATCAGACGACAGGGTTGATTTGTTCAAGAATATGCCCAAAGAAAAACAGGAGACGATCCTTCCGGCCCTGGCTCAAGCGGAAAGAGAAGACATAAGAAGGCTTGCTTCCTATCCGGAGGGCACGGCCGGAGCTGTCATGACTTCAGAGTACGCGACTCTCACGCCAGAATTAACGGCTGGCGATGCCATCGCGAAACTGCGTCTCGAGGCGCCGGACAAGGAAACAATCTACTATGCCTATGTGATAGACCAGAAGCGTGAACTGCTCGGGTTTATTTCTCTGAAAGACCTCATTCTGGCGCGGCCCGAAGCTCGCATCCGCGACATCATGAATAAGGATGTTGCCTTTGCCTGGGTGACGGATGACCAGGAAGAAGCAGCGCGGAAAATCCAGAAATACGATCTCATCGCCTTGCCCGTTGTCAACAGTCAAAGAACGCTCGTCGGGATTATCACCCATGATGATGCTTTCGACATCGTCACCCAGGAGCACACCGAGGACATGGAGAAGTTCATGGCCATCGCCGGGCGCCACGAAGCCCGAGCTTACCTGAGAACTTCAGCCTGGGATCATTTCAGAAACAGATCGCTGTGGATCTTAGCTTTGGCTCTGCTCGGGTTTGTCTCGGGCTACATCGTTCAGAGCTTTGAAGGGCTGCTCCTTCAGTTCGCTATTCTGGCCACGTTCATGCCCATGCTCGCCGATACGGGCGGTAACACGGGAAGCCAGTCAGCCACTCTCGTTGTCCGCGCCCTGGCTCTGAAAGAAGTTTCCGGGAAAGATGCTCTAAGAGTCGTTTTCAAAGAGATTCAGGTTTCCCTTCTGCTCGGCCTTTTGCTGGCAGCGGTCGCCTTCAGCCGGGTTCTTATCTTCAGCGGGAAATCCGCCATGCCGGGGGCCATTTCGCTCTGGACAGTGGCCCTAGCCGTAAGCATTGCGCTCGCTCTTCAAGTGATAAGCTCTACCCTGATAGGAGCCGTCTTGCCGCTGGCCGCAGCCAGGCTCAAGTTTGACCCCGCTGTAGTGGCCAGCCCCGCGCTGACCACAATCGTCGATATCACCGGTCTTTTGATCTTTTTCACGACGACAAAACTCATCCTTCGATTCTGAGCCAACATAAGAACTGTATTAGAAATCGCATCTTCAGTCACATATAATTTTGAAGTCCGTGGCAAAAAATTTTCATACATTCTTGGTCATGAGAAGATCGTGCTGCCGCACTGGCGGAAAAGTGCCGCTGTCGGGAGCTTAATCTTTATTAAAGATTTGCTCGAGCATCGGGCGCCATTTCTTCATCAGCTCTTCGTTCAGGTCGAGCGGCGGCTGGGCATCGGCCGGCAGGAAAGGTTTGTAGGGATGCTCTTTCGCATAAGCTTCAAACTCATCCCGAATTCTCTTGAGCTCCTTGGGCTTTGTCAAGAGGTCGACGGCCGAAGCAGCCATGGCCTTGGCCCCCGCGTTGAGCCCCTTCCAGGCTGTCGAGCCGAAGTTCGAAGCCACAGAAGACCAGTGATGGCCGATACCGCCGGGCACCTGGCCAGGGAACCTGATTGTGGCTAAAGGCGCAACGAGAGAGACATCGCCCACATCCGAGGAGCCTCCGCCTATGGATACAGGCCAGGGCTCGCGGAGCGGCCTGAGGTCTGTGGGCATCCCTTTTTCTTCTTCACCGAGCTCTTTTTGCAGGGTCTTGGCAAAAGCATGCTCTTCCTCGGTCCACCCTGGCATTCCCACGAGGTCGATATTCTTCTGGAAGAGCTCGGCCAGCGCCTTGTTGGCATGACGCTGATGGACGGCGCTCAGAACCCTGATTTTTTGAAGTTCCGTCCCCGTTGCCAGGGCTGCCGCCTTGGCGCAGTTGAGGACCTTCTCGTACGTTTCCTCGACGCGATCGTCGCTGTTCCGCACGTAATACCAGACGCTGGCTCTGTCCGGGACGACGTTGGGCGCTTCGCCGCCCTCGATGATGACATAGTGGAGGCGGTGGGCGAGGTTAAGATGTTCCCTGAGATAGTTGGTCGAAATATTCATGATTTCCACTGCGTCGAGGGCGCTCCTTCCAGCCCAGGCTGATGCGCCGTGGGAAGTCTTGCCCTTGAAGGTGAAAATTGCGGAAAAAAGGGCGTTCCCGCTGACGCCGTAATCCGTCCCGAAATCGCTGCTGCTGTGGTTGTCGATGACGACATCGACGTCGTTAAAAAGACCTGCCCTGACCATGAAGGGACGGCTGATGAGCGTCTCCTCGGCCGGAGAGCCGAACATCTTGACCGTTCCCTTGAGCCCGAATTTCTCGATCGTTTCCTTAACGGCGATGGCGGCCGCAGCCGCGGCGGTACCCATCGCGTTATGTCCGCAGCCGTGCCCGGGAGCGCCATCCACGAGCGGGTCCTGGCGCGGGACCCGGCCTTTCTGGGAGAGCATGGGCAGAGCATCGAATTCACCCAGGATGCCGATGACAGGCTTCTCAGAGCCGTAGGAAGCCACGAAGCACGTGGGCATTCCAGCCAGTCCACGCTCTACCTTGAAGCCGGCCTGCTCGAGCGTGTCAGCCAGAAGCTTGGAGGACCGGAATTCCTGGAGGCCGAGCTCGGCGTAGGACCAGATGGCGTCTGAGATTTGCCCGAATTTTTCTACCGTCTCCGGCTGGCTCAGCCAGTCGAGGACAAATTTCTTTTCTTTTTCAATTTTTTTGGCCTTCTCAACCGCACTCAATGACGGCAGAAGGAGCGTCAATACGAGCAAAAAAACAAGAGCCCAAAAACCTCTGTTTCTTTTCTTTTGCACTTGTTTCATCCTTCCTCCTCTTTAAAATGGGGACGCCATACGTAATGCACTAAACTCCATTTTATTACCGAAGAGCGGGCACGGTCAGTCTTTCTTATAAACAGGGTAGATATCCTTGGGGATGTTTTGGTAGGGGAGCACGGTTAGGTCGGCCGGCCCCCAGCCTGGCGCGTCGACTTCGATGATGGCTCCAGCCAGGCCTGTGTCGGCAAAGCCTCTCCGGAAGTGGACGCGTGACTTGAGAACGATGATATCCAGAGCTTTGGCGTCGAGGCCAAGGACCTCGAATATGCTCGTGTCAGTGACCTGCATGAGCTGAGGAGTCAGGATGACGCGGTTGTTGGCGCCAAACAGGATGACGGCTATGGTTTCGCGGCCGAGTTGGCCAAGGAATTCTATTTTGCCATCAATTTTTATTGGCTTGCCGGCGAATTTGTCCGTCCACCCGCCAACGGCGATAGACACGGGATCTCCCATCTTATAGCGCGCCTTGATTTCTTTGAGAGCCCTCTCATCGCGCAGCGTGGCGACGCAGAAATTCCTGGCACCTTGACGAATGAGCTCTTCAAGGATATACGTCGAGCCGCCTGTCCTGTCGCTGTGGTCAGCGACAATAACCGGTGTCTTTCCTTCTTGGGCTGCAGTAATAGCCAGCTTTACTCCCTCTTCCGTCTGGGGAAGCTTTTTCCCGGCAAACATATGCCTGAGCCGCCAGATGTAATCGGACATGTCGTCTGCGATCCTTTCGGCCAGAGCTTGGTCATTATTGGTGACGACGACGACCGCAGCGCCTGCGTCCGGGACATCCGCATAGGCAAAACCGAAGGCGACCGAGACATGAGCCCCCGGATGCTCGCATTCCCAGATGCGAGCCCTCTCCATGATCTCCATGGCTGGCGAAGTCCCCGTGCCCTGAAAAACGCTGGGCGTGATGACCCCCGGCTTTCTGACCGCCATCGTAGGCTTGTACCTGCCGCGCAGGGTCTGGATCATCACTCTCGCGGCAGTCTCTCCGGTTAGAGTCGTGTCGTAGTGAGGGTATCGCTTGATGATGAAGACAGCATCAGCCGCTTCAGCGATCTCCTCGTCTTCGTTCGCATGGAGGTCAAAGGTGATCATGATGGGAACATTGCCCACGGCCTCCCTCACCCGGCGCGCCAGCTCTGCTTCGGGCTTTGGGATGCCACTGACGGCCATAGCGCCGTGGAGAGCCAGAAAGACGCCGTCAAAAGGACCCTGTTTCTTCAGGTCTTCGACGATGAGGCCGGCGTATTTGTCGAAAGCTTCCCGGGTGATCCAGCTCCCCGACGAGCCGCCGCGGGAACCACGGGGGGAAAGAATCCCGACGAGATCGACGTCGCCGTATTCTTCGCAGGCTGCCCTAAACCCGCCGATGTAGCCGCTGTCGGCCTTGATGATGTCGCGCGTGGGCGGCCCATAATACTCCCAATCTTCAACAGTCGTGGAGTCGGGACAGAAGGTGCAGGTTTCGTGGGAAAACGTGGCCACGGCAATCCTCAGCTTTTTCTCCTCTACCGCCTTCGCGCACGCGATCGCGCTTAAAGTCAGAAAAAAAAGCAAAACCCAGTAAACGGCTCTACAGCAACGGTCATGCTTAGCATGGGTTCGCATAACTTCCCCTCCCCGGAGTAGTTATATCGAAATTGGATTGAGACTGTACGGGAAATGATAACAGATTTAGCGTCTTTCTTAAGAGACTCGCACAGTCGACGTCTTATCACTCGGAGGAAAATTCTATCCCTGCCTCTTCTCGCGTGTCAAGAAAAATGGGCGTCGACCTTTTTTTAATATAACGTTCTTAATATATCGCGGGCGTTATCCAGCCAAGAGAATAAGAGAAATTAAGGTGGTTACGTATGCTGTCCCCAATTTTCAATCGCTGGCGAATTGGGGCAGCCAGAGATAGTAGAAACCGCTCTTCAGGGTGGGGAGCAAATCTTCGATGTGTTTTTCATCGAATAGCGCCGTACTGCCGAGGGTAGAGGCATAAAGGTTGGTCTGTCTTTTTGGGTAATAGGTATAAGCGATGACTTTCGCTTCTCTTAACAAAGCCAGAGAAAAAATTTTGGCCAGAGCGTTGTCGAAATACCCGATTTCGTCGATGAGCTTCATCTTCAAAGCCTGACCTGCTGTATAGACACGGCCGTCGGCTATTTTCCTGAGTTCCTCCAGCGTTATCGCATCTTTCCGTCTTTCCCGGACGACGCGCAGGAAATTTTCGTAGAATTCGTCAATTATCCCCTGGAAGATTTGCTGTTCCTCGAGGCTCATGCCGCGGAAGGGGCTGCCAGCATCTTTCATTCCACCCGATTTGATGACGACGGTCTTAACTCCTATTTTGCCGAAGAGCCCCTCAATGTTGGGGAAGACGGAGATCACGCCGATGCTTCCGGTGATGGTCGAGGGATGAGCCACGATGTGATCGCAGGCTGAAGCGACATAGTATCCGCCCGAAGCCGCCACGCCCATCATCAGGGCCACCACCGGCAACCGCCTCTTTTCTTTGAATTTGCGGATTTCGTTATAAAGAACATCGCTCGAAGTCACGTCGCCGCCCGGCGTGTCCAGCCTGAGGATGATGCCTTTCACCAAAGGGTCCCGCGATGCTTTCTCGAGCCTGTAATAAACCCGGGAAAGAACATCGCCCTCTCTTTCTAAGACGCCGCTCCGGCCGAGCGACCCGATCATCCCTTCGACGTCGATGACGAGAATCTTCTCCTTGGCTTTGCTCGGAAGCAGGGTGATTTCCTGGATTTCGTCCTTGCCAAGAAAATCGAGATGAAAATGCGGCGCACAGCCCGCCAGCAGAATCAGCCCAGCCGTGAGAAGAGGCCACCTTATTCTCATTTTTCCTCCAATCGGATGAACCATCAGGTTAACATCATTTAAATTATACCAGAGAGCTCAGGCTTTCCCATAGTGGGGACGGTCCTGGCGGAGGACCGCAGCGATTCTGTCCCCGTGGGCTCTATAACGAAAAGTGGGGTAACTATTGCAGCCAAGGGCCACGATCGCCCGCCACGGGCCGGAGCGACCATTGAAGGTTCAGCC
>JARYMI010000015.1 GCA_029907205.1 Clostridiales bacterium | reverse complement strand
GCCGCAGCCGCGGCGGCCGGCCTGCTGGCATTGGTCGCAGCAGGCCTCTTCGAGTACAATTTCGCCGATTCGGAGATCGCCGTCCTCTTCCTCTATCTCCTCACCGTTCCCTTCGCTTCGTCGAGGAAGGCTGAAGAATGAAGCATCGGTTAGGGAAAAAGAGGCTCCTTTTTGGCCTGGCTTTCCTGATTCTTCTCTACAGCTTCTGGCTCGGCACTCAGCTTCTCCGGTTCAGCCCGCAACGGACAAACGTCACCCCTGAAAAAAGCCCGCCCCACGAAATCGTGGGCGTCTACCACATTCACACGACCTTCTCCGATGGCCTTAGTTCGCCGGATAAAATTGCCCGGATCGCTGCCCGCCAGGGGCTCGACTTCATCATCCTGACCGATCACGGCAAGCCCAACCTCCGGTGTCTCGAAAGTCAGGGCTGGAAAGACGGCCTGCTCCTCCTGGCCGGAAGCGAGCTGTCGGTGAGCCGCGGCCACTTAGTGGCCCTGGATTTCGCTCCGCCCCGGCGGCCCTTCTCTCAGAACGCCGAGGATGCAGCCCGCGAAATCCGGGCGAACGGCGGGTTTTCGGTCATCGCCCATCCCTTTTCCAAGGTTCGCTGGTCGTGGGGAGAGGAGGTCGAGTACGCCGGCTTGGAGATCATCGACGCCGATACCATGTTCAAAAAGAATCTCCTCCCCTCGCTGCCCTACCTCCCGGCGCTCCTTTTCAAACCGGGTTTCTACCTCCTCAAGACGCTCGAGCGCCCTGTCCAGACTCTCAGAAAATGGGATGAGCTCAACGAAACCCATGTCCTTTACGGCTATTTCAGCGCCGATGCCCATCTCTTCTACCGCGTGATTCTTTCCGGGTTTCATCTTCATGTTCTCCTCGACGCGCCTCTCTCGGCTGAGTTCGACACAGCCCGGTCTCAGGTTTTTGGCGCCCTCCGGCAGGGCAGGTTCTACAGCGCCGTGAACGCCGCCGGAAATGCCGCCGGTTTCCGCTTCTGGGCCGAGGGAAGCGGCAGCCGCTTCCCGATGGGCTCGGTCATCCCGCTGACGTCAGCATCCTCCCTGGAGCTTCATGTTCTTGCGCCTTTTTCTTCGGCCGTCGAGACGCGTTTTATCCATAACGGCAAGACAATCCGCAGTGCAGCCGAAAAGGAAACATCCGTCGTCGCCCAAGAGCCAGGAACGTACCGGGTCGAAGCTTACCTCCGGGAATGGTCGCCGCTCACCAGCGACATTCCTTGGATTGTCTCTAACCCTATTTTCTTAAGAAAGGACGAAAAGTGAAAAAACTCGCTCCCGATTCAAAAAGACTGGCCCGTATCATCAGGAATTTTAAAAAGAAAAGGGTTCTTGTCCTGGGCGACCTCATGCTTGACAGGTACATTTGGGGAAACGTCTCCCGCATCTCTCCAGAGGCGCCGGTGCCGGTGGTCCAGGTCCACCGGGAATCATCCTGCCTCGGAGGAGCCGGAAATGTCGCTCAGAACCTCATCAGCCTGGGCGCCTCGCCCCTTCTTGTCGGCATCGTCGGCGATGACGAAGAAGGCCGCTGGATCCGCAGGCACGTCCTCAATAACCGCGGCGTCCTCATCGACAACTCCAGGCCGACCACGGTCAAGACGCGGATTATCGCCCACCATCAGCAGGTGGTCAGGGTGGACTGGGAGAAAAAGAGCATTGTCCCGGCTGCCCTCGAAGAAAAAATTCTCCGGCTGATCTGCCACGAAAAATACGACGGCCTCATCATCTCGGACTACAGCAAGGGAATGGTCAATGCCTCGGTCCTCGGTCAAGTGCTCCCGTTTGCCCGGAAAAAGCGCATCCCCGTGTTTGTCGACCCCAAGATCGAGCATTTCCCCCTCTTCTCGCCCATCACGCTCATCACCCCTAACCATCAAGAAGCCGAAAAAATTGTCAACCACTCCTGCCGCACCGATGCCGATGTCGAAAGGGCCGGCCTGAAGATCCTCTCTCTCATCTCCGCTGTCTACCTCATCATCAAGCGGGGAGAGCACGGCATGACCGTGTTTGAGAAAGGAAAGCCTCCCATCTACATTCCGACCGTCGCGCGGGAAGTCTTTGACGTTACCGGCGCGGGCGACACGGTTATCGCCACGGCTTCTCTGGCGCTCCTGGCCGGCGCCACGATCCGGGAGGCAGCCTCCATCGCCAACGCCGCCGCCGGGATCGTCGTCGGGAAAATCGGCACGGCCACGGTCACCCCCGCCGAGCTCCTCTCTTCATTTTGATCAGAAATCGTCCAGCGACGCTTTTATTGAATGCCGAAGGCAGCCAGATGATTCGCCAAAACCGCTCCGGCTCGGGCGATGAGATCAGCCATCAGGTTTTTCCGGTCGAGATCAGCCATGCTGATAGGCGGCCCAAAGGTGACACGCGGGCTCAAATGAAATCGTCTTTTGAACGTGAGCTGCTCGATGACCTGGAGAAACTCGGCCAGCTTGCGTTTTTCCCAATCGGCTTTGGCAAGTCGGGTAATAGGATTTCGCAGGGCCTGGCCCGACAACACGCCGCTGACAACGGTGATGACGACACGCGTGGCGGGGGCACGGCGGAGCATGATTTCCAGACTGGGCGACCAGCTCTTCAACACATCGCTGGCACCTCGCTGGACTTCGGGATCGGGGTCAACAAAACCAGTCGGATAAATGATCAGCAGGCCGTTGGCTTGCAACTGCCGGATGCAGGCGCGAACGGCCACCATGCGCTTGATTGCATCGGGCGGGGTGTCAATGAGGCGAGAGGCAACCTGAGGAAGCGCTTTGAGGAAGGGCACATCGCTGCCGACTAACTTAATGTCCGCGCGCGGCAACTGCGACACGATCGCGAATGCATCATAGGCGCCGGGATGATTCGAAGCGATGAGGACAGGCCCCTCACGGGGGACGTTTTCTCGGCCGCGCGCTTCGACGCCGTCGACAAACTGCGCCAGCAAGCGTCCCGTTGCCGAGATGATGTCGGTCTCGGCCGCATCACGGGTGTACTCCCACATGATGGTTGAGATGCGGCGCGACGGATACCGAAAGAGAGGCCCAAGCAAGTGCCGCGCTGCGCCCCGCGGAGAAAAGCCTAACGCGGCGATGATTTCAGCAGTGATGGCGCCGCTCAAGTACCTTATCTGGGCACGATCAGGACCACCGCCCAATCGATTTTTGTTCATCTGACCACCATCAACGAGGAACCATAAATCATGAGAAAAAGGATGTCAAGGAAGGCCTGAGCGAGGAAACCCGATTGAGAATAAAGCCTATTAAGACTATAATATTAATCGGAAATGTGTGGCGTCATCGGCGTCGTCGGCAACAGCGAGGTCTTTAAAGACCTTTATCAAGGGTTGCTGGCCGTCCAGCACCGCGGCCAGGATTCAGCGGGCATCATCACCTATGATGGCCGCTTCCACACGAAGAAGGGGAACGGCTTGGTCCACGATATCTTTACCCCCGAGAATGTCCAGCGTCTGCGGGGGAGAATCGGGATCGGCCACACCCGCTACCCGACAATCGGCGGCGGCCGGGGCGAGGACGCCCAGCCCTTCCAGGTCAACTCACCTTTCGGCATCATCATGGCCCACAACGGCAACGTCATCAACTTCAAGGAGCTCAAGAAGGAGCTTTTCGAGAAATACCATCGCCTGTTAGACTCCGACAACGACGTCGAAGTCATCCTGAATGTTTTCGCCGAGGAGCTGGCTGCCCAGCGCACCAGAGACCTCAGGCCCGGCCACGTCTTTAAAGCCGTGGACGGCGTTTTCAAGAAGGTCAAGGGAAGCTTTTCAGTCGTGGCCTACATCGCCGAGCAAGGCCTGGTCGCTTTCCGCGATCCCTACGGCATCAAGCCCCTGGTTTTTGGCCTTCGACCTGACGGCCTCCAGCCTTCCTACGCATTCGCCTCGGAGAGCGTGGCCCTGAATATCATGGGCTTTTCCCAGATCAAGAACGTAGCCGCCGGCGAGGCCGTTTTCTTAGACCGTGACCGCAGCCTCCATCGAAAGAAAATTGCCCATTGTCCCCATTCGCCCTGCCTTTTCGAATGGGTCTATTTCGCCAGACCTGACTCTTTCATCGATAACGTCAATGTTTACCTCTGCCGGCTTGAGCTCGGCCGCCTGTTAGCTGAAGAGATAAGAAAAGAGAAGATCAAGATCGACGTCGTCGTGCCGGTGCCGGATTCTGCGCGGGACGCGGCCATCGAGATCGCGCGTGCTCTCAACCTTCCCTACCGGGAAGCGCTCGTCAAGAACCGGTACATCGGCCGGACCTTCATCATGCCTGCCGACGAGAAGCGAAAAACCTCGGTTCGCCAGAAGCTCAACCCCATCGCCTCAGAGTTCAGAGGAAAAAACGTCCTTCTCGTCGATGACAGCATCGTCCGAGGAAACACCTCCAGGGCCATCGTCGAGCTTGTCCGGGAATGCGGGGCAGAGAAGGTTTATTTCGCCGCCTACTCACCGCCCCTCCGCTACCCCTGCGTCTACGGGATCGACATGCAGACACGCACGGAATTCGTCGCCAGAAACGCCGACTTTGACCAGATCGCCAGGAAAATCGGCGCCGACAAGGTCATCTACCAGACCCTCGATAACCTGAAGAAGGCGGTCAGGGCAGGAAACCCCAAAATCAGCCATTTCTGCGGCGCCTGCTTCGACGGCATCTACCCGACCGGCGATGTCACTGCCGACATACTCAAAGAGATCGAGGCGGAAAGAAAAACCGCCCACGACGCCCAGCTCGAATTGAACATCTGACTAACGGCGCGTACGCCACAAAGACAAAGGAGGAAGCGGCCAAATCCATGTAGGTAGCTATCTTAGCGCAGCGAGCCTTTTCTTCACATCCTCAACTTCAGGAAGTCCAGCATCGGCATTCGTCCAGATATTTAAAAAGCTCTCATAATATTTTTTGGCCTCCTCGACATTCCCCTTCTCTTCGTAAACCCTTCCCAACTGAGAATGGGCTGAGATCCAGTAGTCTTGACCCTCCCAGCCGAACGGCATATCTTCTTTCGCCTCTATTAGTTTTTTATATTTATCGGCCGCGCTGTCTAAATCGGCATTCTTATAAAAAGCATAAGCTAACGATTCTAGAACATAAGTTTCTCCCAGCAGTTCGGCTTCAATCTCAAAGAGTTTGATGGCGGCGGCAAGGTTCCCCCGGGCCAGCTCGACTTCTCCTTTGAGTATATGAAAGGCACGCCGATCATTGCTGTTTTCCTTATTCATCTTAGCGGATAGCTCTTCGAGCAGCTCCTCTGCCTCCCCGAGCTTTCCCTGCCGCGCGAATATTTTCCCAGGAACTTGTAGCCACCAGGGCCCTATATCTGCCTTTTTACAAAGCTCATAAGCGGCATAGATTTCCTCATAAAAGTTGTCCATCATTCCCTTTCTTTTGTACGCTGTTGCCAGGTAGCTATGATCTCGCAGCTCGGCCAGCGTGTTGTTCTGTGAATGATTCAATAAAATTGCCGACTTCAAGTGGTCGATCGCAACGGAGAACTTGCCTTGATACATGCTGAGCAAAGCCAAGTGGCGGTGCCCGACAGCTTTTTGGTATTCTCCCCCGGCAAGCATCTTCTCGAAGACTTCTTGAGCTTTTTGGAAATCGCCCATCGCCACATAGGTGAATCCAAATATCCGATTCTGAGTCCCATCCATGAACCTGGCCGGGCTGATCTCATAGGCCTTGAGATAACTCTCAATCGCCTGCTGAAATCTTTTTTTCATGCCATAACATTGAGCTAAATTGACATGAGTTCCTGCTGAGTGCGGGTTCAACTCGAGAGCCTTATGAAAAGCAGGGATGGCGTCCTCAAAGCGCCTCTGCAGCATGTATATCGACCCCAGCCTGTACCATCCTGTCGAATCGTCCGGATATTTCCTCAGGTATATTTTGTATTTTAAGATAGCATCATCATGATTATTCCTGGTATCTGAAACTTGGGCTTGAATCCACAGCTTCTCTTTTTCGGTGAGCCTGTCCAAAAGACTCAAGGCTTTCGTGAAATGCTCCTCTCCTTTTGCCCGCTTATTGACCCAGTAATAATAAGATCCCAAGGCCGCATGGGCTAATGCAAAATCCGGGTCCAATGCCACGGCGTTCAACAAAAGCTTCTCCTCTTCATCTCTGTGGCCTTCTTGCGATGCCTTCGCGGATTCAGCGTAGTTTTTCAGGGCCTCCAGAGAACGAGTTGTCGCTTTGGGCAAGTCTGCGCTCTGGCGCTTTATTTCTTTTAGGGACTCGCCCAGGTCACTTCTTATTTTCTTGGCCAACAGACCGAGCGTGTCCAACACGCCATCCCTTCCCTTCGACTGAGCCGCCTCTGTTTTCAAAGACATATGAGTGGTGGGGTCTATGATGCTGGCGGTCAGCGTATAGACATCGTTCATTTTATTAATGCGACATGAAACAAGAGCTTTAATCCCTTCCCGCTGGGCAATTTCTTTTGCCAATTCCTCGTCCAGCCTATCCGCTCCGCTTCGTCCCATTCTTTGCAACGTCTCTTTCACGCGGGACCGAGGAAAGACGTTGACATAGCTCGATTGCTCGAGGGCGACTGTTAGCGCAGCGTTGAGGCTTTGGTCAAAAATGCTATCGCCTGTGAGATTCTCGAAATCATTGACCAGAATCCAATCTCTTTCTTTAAATGGAGGGGACCCTTCTCGAGACCAGGGATGCCAGAGGATCAATCCGGCGATAACGAACAGGACAAACATTGAAGCGGGCACGAATAGCTTCTTGACATTGAACGATACGGTTATTTCTCTTGAGGTTAGAGGCCTCTTTTTAGCGATCTCCCGTTCTGTTGAGGGCAATTTCGCAATAAAATTATTCAGTTCCCAGAGAAGTTTATCTACAGACTGATATCTCTTTTCTTTATCCTTTTCCAGACATCTGAGAATGAGCCGATTCAGAGCATCCGATATCTGGGGACTTAACTCCTTGGGAGCTTTTGGTATCTCCGCTTTGTGCTTCATAGCAACACTTAACGGCGTCTCGCCCTGGAACGGCAATTGCCCTGTGACCATCTCGTAAAGGATTACCCCTAAGGAATAGATATCAGACCTAAAGTCAACTTCTTTGGCTTCCGCTTGTTCTGGAGACATGTATTCTGGCGTCCCTATCATGACACCCAGGCCGGTTATTCCCTTTGCTTTCATTGAGCGGGCAATGCCAAAATCCATGATCCGGGCCTGCCCTTCTTTGTCGATCATGATGTTGCTGGGTTTCAAATCCCGATGAACAACGCCTAATCGATGCGCTTCAGCAAGGCCCTCGCAAACTTGTCTGAATATGTTTATCGCGGTCCCTATCCCCAGTTGTCCGCTCATCTGAATCATGCTTCTCAGGTCCTCGCCCCGGACATACTCCATCGTGATGAAGCACGAGCCTTCCGCTTCACCCAAGTCAAACATGCGACAGACGTTCTTATGGGCAATCATGCGGGCAGTTTTTATCTCATTTCTGAATCTTTCGATCGTTCTTCTATCAGAAGCAATCTCAGGCTTTATCAGCTTAAGGGCGATTTCCTGTTTTAGCTTTGTGTCTTCGACTCTGTAGACTCTTCCCATCCCCCCTTTACCCAATTCTTCGATGATTTCATATCTTTGGGCAAAGATAATTCCTCGGGTTAGTTCTTCTCTCGGAGCTTCAATGGTCTCTGTGACAGCGATTCCCTTAGGTGAGAGGAGCTGAGTCCCGCATTCCCCACAGAACTTCTGGGTATCGGGATTATCGGCGTTGCATTTATGGCACTGGATAGCCAATATCTTCCCTCTACGATAGTAAGAAATTGGTTTTCGGTTGTGGTGGCCTAAAGAGCATCTTTGTGCCCATTTCCACCTCAAGCCGTCGTGAGGAAGTATAGACAATGGCTCAAAGAGATGTCAAGGAAAGCTTGAGAGCGCGGCTCGGATTGAATACTTAATTATAAGAATATTAATCGATTTTTAGGCCATTCCCCCTTCCTGGAGAGCTTTCACCAGAAGGTCCAGAACGTCTGTTCTTGCTGCCCACTTCTTAAGATAATCAATATCCAGCAGTGATGCCTGAACTTTTATGACCCCAAGAATATCCAGCCATTGCCGCTCACCGATTTGTCCGCCTGCTTTATGCCACTCCAGCTTGGCCAGGATGATATCCTCCGGGGAGGCAAAATAGAGCTCCCGGGATCCCTTTTCAGAAATGTTCTTTTTAACCCGGCGCCTTAAAGCCATCCTGCTCAATTCCTTGTCTTTAACGATGAAAATATCAACTTTAAATGCCGTGTTCATGTGGATGACATTGAAACAAGTCCGTTGCCTGACGGCCTCAAGAACCATCTCTTTGTCTATGTAGTAATCATCCCTCAAAGCTTCTTCCAGAGCCGGGACATGTTCGTTTTTTATATCAGCCACCAAGTCGACATCCAGCGTGGCCCTGGCCATACCAAATGCGGAACTCGCCAGAGATCCACCGACATAATAAGGAATGCCGAGTTTTTCCAGGACGCGAGTAACTTGGAAGGTGATGTCGAGGAGATCGGGCGATGTCATTTGTGCGTCGCCCTTCTTTCGGCGAGGCGCTGGACGAAACGGTCGGCCAGCTCCTCGCTGCCGTAGTTCAGAGAGAGGAAACGCCGGAGTGAATCCAGATGGTCTTCCTCTGGGTAGCGGCTTCTGATGCCCTGCCATGAAAGCTCAAAAACCGTCTTTGTCAGCGAGCGAACGAGCGCCAAACGTTTTGCGACCGAAGCTTTCCGGATCAGCTCGAGTTGGATAAGCTCGGCGGAAAGCCGCGTGTCGGGTGATTGTGTTTTCACTGTCGGTTAAAAGATAGCCAAACCGCCCTTAAAAGTCAAAAATCATATAAACTTCTTTCTCTGTTCCTCAAGATATTGGCTGTTCTTGTCGATGGCTGATTTATCGCCCACGGGTCGATCCTGCAGAAGGGCTGGGGAAAAGCGCCGATATGGCTTGACATTTTATCAAAAAATGCGCATGATGATTCCAAAATGAGTCTCAAAATGGAAATAATAAATCGATTTTTGACAAAGACTGAAACGAGTTTTTTTTCTCTTTGGACCCAGGGGAACGGGTAAATCAACCTGGGTTTCCCTTGTTTTTCCGGAGGCGCTAGTAATTAATCTTCTTGAGCCTGATGTCTTCCGGCGCTTTGCTGCGCGGCCGGAAACACTGCTCGACCTGGTAAGAGGGCTGCCTGCGCCTAAGACAGTTGTCATCGACGAAATCCAGAAAATACCCGTGCTTCTTGATGCCGTCCATCAGCTCATGGAAGAAAAGCGGGGTCATCAATTTGTTTTGACCGGATCGAGCGCCCGCAAATTGAAGCGGACCGGCACCGACCTTCTGGCCGGACGGGCTGTGCTAAAAACTTTGCACCCGTTCATGGCCGCTGAGCTCGGTCGGAAATTCAGTCTGGACAGGGCGCTAGAAATGGGCACCCTCCCCGTCATTTTAGGGTCGTCCAACCCAGAGGAAGCCCTCAAAAGTTATGTCGCTCTTTATCTTAGAGAAGAGGTCCAGCTGGAAGGGTTTGTCCGTAAGATCGGTGACTTTGCCCGCTTTTTGGAAATCGCGAGTTTCTCTCATGCCTCTCGTTTGAACATCAGCAACATATCGCGCGAATGCGAGATCGAACGCAAGACCGTGGAAGGCTACATTGGCATCCTGGAAGACCTGTTGATCGCGACGAAAGTTCCTGTCTTCAGGAAACGAGCCAAGCGCCAGGTGAGCGAACATCCTAAACTTTACCTTTTTGACGCGGGAGTTTTTCGTGCCCTGAGGCCGCGTGGCCCGCTCGACCGAGCTCAAGATATCGAAGGCCAGGCGCTCGAAGGGCTGGTGGCTCAGTACCTTCGAGCGTGGGTCGCCTATGGGACGAAGGCATATGATCTCTTTTTCTGGCGGACTAGATCGGGCGTCGAAGTCGATTTCGTTGTCTATGGAGAAGACGGTTTCTGGGCCATCGAAGTGAAGAACAGCCGCAGGGTTCGGCCCGAAGATCTGCGTTCCCTCCGTGCTTTCGCCGATGAATTTCCAGAAAGCCGTAATCTACTTCTCTACCGGGGGAAAGAACGCTTGTCGCAGGAAGGGGTGATGTGTCTGCCTTGCGAGGATTTTTTAGCGCACCTTCAACCCGACCAGCCCCTTCCGGAATAGCAATTGCGAGTCAATTATAAAAATATTTTTTGCTTGTCAAAATGGGGATTTAAGGTCGAAAACTGGCCTTGCTTGGTATTTAATTTTTTTATTTTCAATATGTTACTGTGGTCCGACCCCAATCTTAAATGAAAATAAAAATCAGGTGGAGAGAAATAGTCTTTGGCTTGATTTTTTTCTTGTTATTGGGCTTTCACATTTACTGGCTTTCCTATGGGCCGCACGA
This sequence comes from Clostridiales bacterium, assembly GCA_029907205.1. GTDB lineage: Bacteria > Acidobacteriota > Aminicenantia > Aminicenantales > UBA8522 > JARYMI01. The sequence continues at coordinate 55,938 of JARYMI010000015.1, read as the reverse complement.
AGATTCTTACATTTCTTTTCGATTCAGCAAGCACCTGGCTGCAGGACACGGCCTGCGCTGGAATCTGGATGAGCCGCCGATCGAAGGATACACCAATTTCTTGTGGGTCTTGATAGGAGCCGTCGTTGCCCTTATCTTTCCTCAAGGCCTTCCTCAAATCATGCCCTGGGTGGGCATTCCTTTTTTATTAGCGACGGCCTTGATTTTCAAAAAAATGATTAGCTGGTCACACCAGGAGAATAAATATTCGTCCTGGCTTTTTGTCCTTTTTTTTGCAGCCTCCGGCCCTTTAGCTTACTGGTCCGCTTCCGGGATGGAAACTTCCCTCTATACGTTTCTTGTCCTGGCCTGTTTCTATTCGCTCCAAAGACATTTGGCGTCGGGCGAGGAGAAATTTTACCGTTATGTATGGCTCATTTCTTTTTTAGCCTTTCTAACCCGGCCTGATGGTATTCTTCTTGCTTTTATCCTGGCCTTGTATTTTCTTGTCTTCAAAAAAGGCATTTGGAAAAAAGAGCGACTTCTCCCTTTCACGCTATATTTCCTTGTTCCTTTTTTACTTTACAATACCTGGCGAATAGCCTATTTTTCCAGCCTTCTTCCCAATACATTCTATGCCAAAGCGACAGGAGCTTTTCTCCTTCAGCTCAAGAAAGGGCTCTTCTATATCAAGGATTTTTCTTTGACCTATCTCGTCTCCCTCCTTCCTCTGGCTGCCTATCTGGCGATCAAACGAGGGAAAAAGACATTCGGGCTGAACCCATTCTCCAGTTTGACCCTGCTTTTTCTCGTTCTTTCTACCCTTTCCATTGTTGTCCTGGGCGGAGATTATATGGCCATGTACCGCTTTTTTGCCCCTCTGCTTCCCCTTATCTACCTGCTTCTGTCTCTTTTATTTCTTGATGTCGCCTCGAGTCGAAGGGCAAATATGTCAGTGGCCTGGATGCTCTTCGCTTTGGTCCTTATCGGGACGATGCTTCCTTCCACCCCGCTGGAGAAATTTATCTGGGGTAGCAACAAGCCCTATCATAACGGCTGTTATGAAGGCATCAAAACTGAGCGCTGGTGGGTCAACCGCTTCATCACTATCGGCAAACTATTCCGACGCATTAGGAAAAGCCCCTCCGATACGCTGGTCATTCCCGGCATTGGTGCCGTTAGCTATTATAGTGAAATGAATATCATTGATTATCACGGCTTAACTGACCGCCACATTGCCCGGCTCAAAGTAAAGACCTTTGGCGAAAGTTTAGCCGGGCATGAAAAGACAGACATCGACTATATCCTTTCCAGGAAAGCGACATTTTTGATGGGTTACAAGCGATTTTCCCCAGTAACAGTGACCGCTGACCATCACCAGTTCGAAGCATCCTACGTCCAGGGAGACCCGCAACGCAGAAAGTTTATTCAGGAAAATTACCAGGTGAAAAATGTCTGGGTTGAAGACAGGATCAACGGGGAAAATGGCTATATCGCTTATCTCGAACTCAAGCAGCAAAAATAAATGTCAGGGGCGGGTGCGCCAGAAGTCCAGGAGCTCAAGGAGGGTGTGTTCGATGGGAATGAGCGGCTCCCAGCCCGTCTCGGCCTTGATTTTCCGGTTATCGCCCACAAGCACCGGGATATCCGTCTTCCTCAACCTGGCCGGGTCCTGCTCGACTTTCACCTCCTTTAAGGTGGACGAGAGGAGGATGTCGAGAATCAGGCGCAGAGCGATGCCCTCGCCGCGGCAGATGTTGTAGACTTCGCCTCTCCTCCCTTTCCGCATCAACAGCACATAGGCCTGCACGGTATCCCTGACGTCGGTAAAATCGCGCCGGATGTCTAAGTTGCCGACCCTGATCACTGCCCCGCTGTTGCCGCGTTCGACCTGGACGACCTGACGGGCCCAGTCTGAGCAGACAAAATCTGGGCTCTGTCCAGGGCCGGTATGGGGAAACGGCCGTGCGATGACGATGTCGAGGCCTTCGACCTCCGTGTAGAACCCGCACATGAGCTCGCATCCAGCCTTGGACAGGGCATATGGACTCAAAATATGGAACCGGTCGTCCTCGCAGAAAACTCTTTCACACGAGCTGTCCTTTTCGAGGGCAAGACCGTAGACATCGGAAGAGCTCACATAGAGGACGCGGCCCCCCGGCACAAACTTTTTAACCGCCTCAAGGAGATGGAAGGTCCCCAGGATGTTTGTCTCCATGGCCTCCTTTTTATTCTCCCAGGAATGCTTGACGTTGGAGACGCCGGCCAGATGAAAGACCCACTGGGGCTGGATGGCTTTGACGATCTCAAAGACATCCCTCTCCGACCTCAGGTCGATATGGTAGATGTTCGGTTCGTCAGGCCGGGACGGCTGGGGAAAGGTTGTGCCGTAAACGCTGAATTCAGTCGGCAGCAGGGCGTTCATCAGGTGGCGGCCGGCAAAACCCGTGGCGCCCGTGATAAAGGCTCTGATCTTCGGCGGCACCTTAGACTCTCTCCCGCCAGTAATCTAACAGGTCGCCGAGGGTCTGGACAAAAGGAATCTTCGGCTTCCAGCCCGTGAGCGTCATGAACTTGCTTGAATCGGCAAGGAGGATGGGGACGTCGGAAGGACGGAGCCTCTTCGGGTCGACCTCGACGCGAACGGTGACCTTGCTCAGGGAAAGGAGCGTCTCTAACACTTCCTTCGCCGAGCGGGCGACGCCTGACCCGATGTTGTAGACCTCACCGTCCTCGCATTTCTCCAGGCTCAGCCAATAGGCTTCGACCATGTCCCGGACATCGGTGAAATCGCGCCTGGCTTCGAGGTTTCCGACATGGATGACCGGGTCTTTTTTCCCCGCCTCGATCTCAGCGATCTGCTTGGCGAAAGAAGAGGTGACGAAGACCTCGCCGCGGCGGGGTCCGGTGTGGTTAAACCCGCGCGTCCGGACGACGCGCATCCCGTAGCTCTTGTAGTATTGATAGCCGAGGAGGTCCTGCGCTACCTTGCTCACCGCGTAAGGGCTCAGGGGCCGGAGCGGGTTTGTCTCTACCATCGGCACCTCGTTGGAGTTGACCTGGCCGTACTCCTCAGACGACCCTGCCACCTGGATACGCGGGGAAAGATTCTGGCTTCGCACAGCCTCAAAAAGATTGACCTGTCCGATAGCGTTGATGGCAAAGGTCTCAGCCGGGCATTTCCAGGATGTCGGGACAAAGCTCTGGGCGGCCAGGTGGAAGATGCGGTCCGGCTTGACGTGGGCCAGGCAGCTCTGGAGCGAGACGATGTCCTTGATGTCAGCCTCGCAAAGCTCGATTTTGCCCTGGAGGTGTTGGATGTTTTCCATCCGGCTCCGCCAGCGGACAGTGCCGTAAACTTCGACGTCAGGATGGCGACTGAGGATGTATTCGGCCAGGTGACTACCTGCAAACCCGGTTATTCCCGTGATCAGTACTCTCATCTTTCCTCTCTTTCTTATTTTCTGTCTTTGTAGTATTCGTCGTAAAAGGCGCGAAAGTCGCGGCTGCGCTCTTTGATCTTGCGCCACCACTCTTCGTTATCCCTGTACCAGCGGACCGTCGCCTCGAGCGCGGCCTCGAATTCCGCTTGCGGATTCCAGCCGAGCGCCCTGATCTTGCGGCAGTCGAGAGCGTATCTGCGGTCGTGGCCGAGCCTGTCGGGCACAAACTTGATCAGGTCGCGCGGTTTTCCTAACAGGTTGCAGATTCCCTCGGCGATGCGGATGTTGGGAACTTCGTTGCCGGCGCCGATGTTATACGCCTCGGCCGCCTTTCCCTTCCGCATGAGCACGTCAATGGCCCGGCAGTTGTCCTCAACATAAAGCCAGTCGCGGACGTTCGTCCCCTTGCCGTAGAGGGGCAACGGCCTGTCCTCTAAAGCATGGGTGACGAAAAGAGGGATGAATTTTTCCGGATACTGGTAAGGGCCGAAATTGTTGCTCGGCCGCGCGATGATGACCGGAAGCCCGTAGGTCACCGTGTAGGCATAGGCCAGGCGGTCCGCCCCGGCCTTGCTGGCCGCGTAGGGCGAGGAAGGATTGAGCGGGTCGTTTTCGCTGAAATAGCCCTCGTCGCGGCTGCCGTAGACTTCATCGGTTGACACGTGGATGAAAAACTCGACCTCCGGCGATGCCTTCAGGGCCTCGAGGAGGACGAACGTGCCGTAGACATCTGTCAGGACGAATTCGCCGGCGTCAAGGATGGAGCGGTCAACGTGCGTCTCGGCGGCAAAATGGACGACGCCCTGGACTTTTGAGAAAAGGCTGCGGACAAGGTCCCGGTCGCGGATGTCGCCGCGGACAAACTCATAGCGGGGGTCAGTCTCTATATCCTTGAGGTTATCGAGGTTTCCGGCGTAGGTGAGCTTGTCTAAGTTGACGATTTTCGTCCGCGGGTATTTCCCCATGAGGTAATGAATGAAGTTGCTGCCGATAAAACCCGCGCCGCCCGTGACGAGCAGCGTTTTGCCGTCCACCTGTCTGTCGGCTGGTTCAGCCATCCTTCCTCTTCCAGTCGTAGGGGATGTCGTTTGTGTGCGGGTCGAGCCGCTGTTCGTCGGGGTTGACGCGGTCATAAGGCTCGGTCGGGACGTTGACGACGAGCGCTTCTTCCTCGCTCACGCACATCCAGCCGTGATAGACGCCTGCCGGCACCTGGACCAGCGTCGGGTTGTGGACGCCGAGGTAAAACTGGTTGATCTCCCGATAAGTGGGCGAGCCAGGCCGGCCATCGTAGAGCGCCATCTTGATCATGCCCGCCAGGCAGGCGATGTTATCCGTCTGCTTCTCGTGCTTGTGCCAGGCTTTGACCACGCCAGGGTAAGTCGTCGTCATGTAAACTTGGCCGAAGCCCTGGAACAGCTCGTCATCCCGGCGCAGGATTTCCATGAGCCGACCCCTCTCATCAGGGATGACCCGAAGCGCCTTAGTTTTCACTCCTTCGATCATCTTTCGCTCCTTCGGCAAACCTTATCTTTTCTTGAGCAAGGCGAAGAATTCATCCGTTGACAAATTAATGTCCCGAAGTATTTTTCTTAACAACCCGCGATCAAGATCTTGCCCTTTATGAACCGGCACAACGGTCACTCTTCTGTTATCATGCTTGAGAAAGGCGTGACTCCCCCTTTGTCTTACCACTCTAAAGCCAGCCCGCTGCAGAATCTCGATTAACTCTTCTCCAGAAAGAACAGGCAGCCGGCTCATAGAATAATTTTCTGCAATCCAACAAATTCCGTTGTCACATCGGGTTTTTCTACTTCTAAATAAAGCTCAATCGCTTCTCTAATATTGAAGAGAAGTTCTTCGATTGTCTTTCCCTGCGTATGGCAGCCTGGAAGTTCGAGGATGCTTCCAATCAGAAGGCCATCTTCCCCTCTTTCGATAATCAACGTGTATTCTTTGTTCACGTTTGTCTACCTCCGGTCAAATTTTGCCTTTCTATTATACCGCCAGCGAATTTTTTATTTAAGCCCTATTTCGCTCTTGTCGCCGACCATGAATCTATAGACCTGCGGCTTGGGCGGGCACTTGAAGATGCGGACTTCCCGGCCGATCAGGCTGTCGTCGATCCGGCTCCCGATGTCGACGATTTCGCTCCCCTCGAGGATGATGCTGTGCTCGATCTCGGTTTTGACGATCCGGCACTTCTTCTGGATCGAGGTGAAAGGCCCGATGTAGGAATCGACGATTTCCGTTTCAGCGCCGATGATGGCCGGGCCGCGGATGATGCTCGAGCGCACGGCCGCGCCCTTTTCGATAATGACCTGGCCGTTTACCCGCGAGGCTTCATCCACCTCGCCCTCGACGCGGCTTGAGATTCCCTCCAAGATCAGCCGGTTAGCCTCGAGAATATCCTCGATCTTTCCCGTGTCTTTCCACCACCCTGAGACAAGGTGAGGCTGGACGGCGTAGCCGTGGTCGACAAGGTACTGGATGGCGTCGGTGATCTCTAACTCGTCGCGCCAGGACGGCTTGATGGCCTTAACCGCTTCAAAGACGTGATGGTCGAACATGTAGACGCCCACTAAGGCTAAGTTGCTGGCCGGCTGCTTCGGCTTCTCGACGAGCCTGACGACTTTTCCGTCCCTCAGCTCGGCCACGCCGAACATCTGGGGGTTGGGAACTTCGGTCAGGAGGATCAGGGCGTTGGGCCGGCGCTCCTCGAACTCCTTGACAAGCGAATGGATCCCGCTCTTGAGGATGTTATCGCCTAAGTACATGACAAACGGCTCCTCGCCCAAAAATCCTTCCGAGATCAACACGGCATGAGCCAGGCCCAGCGGCTCGGGCTGGTCGATGTAGGTGATCCTGACATCAACGCCCCAGCGCTGGCCGTCGCCCACCGCCTCCATGATTTCGTTTTTCGTGTCGCCGACGATGATTCCGATATCGCGGATCCCCGCCTCGACGAGCGCCTCGATGCCGTAGAAGAGAACGGGCTTGTTGGCCACCGGCACAAGCTGCTTGGCCTGGGTGAAGGTCAGAGGCCTGAGCCTCGTCCCCTTCCCGCCGCTGAGGATCAATCCTTTCATTATTACTCCATAGGCATTAAGTCCATATTATTTACGCAACACATAAAGTGACAATCCCTGGGCGGTTTCAGTGCCGCCTATATTTCGTCGCTTCGTTCTCATTAAAAGCCGAGCCCGCCTAAAAAATCCGTCGTCTTGCCGATGTTCCCGAGCCCGATGGAAAAACGGACCTGCGTTTCCGGCTTCTCCCGGTAATAAAATACGCGAACATCGGCCTTAAAATCAAGGCACTGGTAATGGTAAACAAGAGAAAGCCCGGAATAAAGCATCCGCCTTTTCTCTATGTTGTAATCGAATTGGGCCAGGGCTTCAAGGTTCAGGCGCGGCATGTTCAACCGGCCGACGGCGCCGACCTGCTGGCGGTCGCCCAAAATGTCCTTGAACCAGGGGTTGATGCTCCTTAACCAGTTCACCTGGAGGAAAAGGGGGGCGGCGGGTGAGTTCAGGCTTGCCCCCAGCCGCAAAAAAGAAAATGTCTTGATGTAGGTATTGTAAGCCGCGGAAGCGTCGAAGCTGAATTTCTGCGCCGGATAAAAGCGCACATAGCTTCCGATATCGGAACGGTTCGGGATTTCGCCTTCCCATCTATAAAAGCTCATCGAGCTGTCTTCGGGCGAAAGATAATATGTCTGGCTCACTCCCCAGGCGAACACCTCCCGCGGCATGTCCTTCTTCACCAGAATCCGGTTGGTCAACCCGTAGGAAACTTGATGGTACCGAAAAAACCCGTAGGCCGTGATGACCCGCTCGGGGTGGCTGACCGGGCTTTCGTAGCGGAAGGTGACGAACGGCTCGACAAGGTGCTTGACGCGCGTTTCTCCGCCGCCCGATTCAAAGATCCGGTAAAAAACAGGCCCCGTCAGTTCGACTCTCCACTCATAGTTGAAAAGGCGTAGGGGCTCATCGATAATCTGGCCTGTGCCGGGTTCGAGGCTCTGAGCGTAATACGACAAATTTGAAGTTAGAGACGAATTAAGGGTCAGCCAGGGAATTCCGGAAAAAGGAAGAGTCAGGGTCGGCGAAAATCTTAGGACATCATTGTATCTTTCCGTGCCCGCCTCATAGTCTGACTTCCAGCCGTACCGCCAGCTCGTGAAGGATGAATCGAACGAGAAATAGAGGGGTGAAAAGAGCTTGATTTTGAAAGAATTGAAAGAAACCTGAGGGCGATAATACGTGATAACAGAGTCGCCGATTTCAGTGTAAATCGTCTCTGACCGGGAAGCCCGTGCGCTGAAATTGAAAGAGGACCAGGCCTTCGAGATGTACGCCTCTGAGCGCAGGTTCGCGATCGTCGCCAGCTTGATATCGTTGTTGAACTCGCGCAAGAAATCAAAGGAAGTCTGGTAGTCGATATTGGCCACGAGCGAGAACCCCAGGGGCAGGGGCTGGTTGTGCTTGAACCGAACAAGGTAGGCGTTTTCAGGCTGCTCGGGTTGCCCGGTTTGCGCGGCTTCCTGGTTTTCCTTGAACAAAAAGTAATAGATCTTAGCATCACCGCCCGTTCCGCCTCTGAAAAGATAGCGGTACTCCAGGCCGCCTCCGACTCCCTTGGCCGAATAATAGTCCAGGCTGAAGGTGGCGTCCATGTTCCGGGCGATGGCCCAGTAAAAGCTCTGGCCGAAAAAAAAGCCCTTCACCCCCGAGTAGCCTAACTGGGGCGTCAGAAATCCCGTCGAGCGTTCTTTGTCGAGCGGATAGCGGAAATAGGGGAGATAAAAGAGGGGAACCTTCTTGATCCTGAAAACCGAATCCCACATCTCGACGTAGTCGTCCTTCTTGAAGTTGGCCCGGCTGCACGAAAAATTCCAGCGGGGCGTCGGCTGCGTGCAGGAAGTCAGGTGCGCCTGAGTCAGGCCGTAAACTCCCTCGGTTTTGCGCTCGATCGTCTCAGCCCGGTAGAATATCGTCGGCTGGACCATGCCGGAGGCGCGCTCGATCTTCCCCTGGTGGCTGTCTAAGTTATAAAAAACAGAGTCTCCCGAGACGACTTCATCGGGCGTGACAATGACGACGTTCCCCCTGGCAAAAACGTCCCTGGTCTCTGTGTTGACCTCGACCTCGTCGGCCAACAGCTTTAGGTTTTTGTATTGAATTTCGACGTTTCCGGACGCGAAAATCCGGTTTTCCTTCCGCTCGTAGTTCTGGGCGAGGACGGTGACCGGGGCTTCAAGGCCAGAAGGCTGCTGCTCTAAGAGTGAAGAACGGGAAGGCGAGGAAGACGGCGACCCACCCTCTCGCGATTCATCCTCTACAGCAAAGACGGTTAACGCGCTAAGCATGAAGACAAGAAGACCAACGACGGTCAGGAATAGGACTGGCTGATGGTATCGCTTCGCGTCCTTTCCCCTCGTTTTATCTTGCATTGAATGAACTTTAGCACAAGCCCCCCGAGGGAATCAAGACGCCGGATGGGAGCAGGTGAAGCGCCATACCTGGGCCCTGCCTTTCCGGAAAAGCAGGGTGAAGTCGGCGTTTGTCTTGAGCCAGGCCTGGGGTAGGAGCTCGCCTGCATCGTAAGCCGCCCGGCCCCGCCGCCCGCCGACAAACACATGAGTAATCCCCTCGCGGCAGAGGATCTCCCGGATTAAAGCCTGGTCGCCCTCAGAAGCTCTCAAGTCGAGGATCATCTGTCTTACCCGAGATTGGTCAATCGATGGGCTGACATTCTCAAACGAAAAGATGGCGGGAAGGAGGATTCCCTGTCTCTCCGTGTAGAAGCTCAGCCACCAGCCTGCGTCGGACCCGACGGGCACCCTGCTTCTAAAAGCAAGAAAAGCATTGGTGAGGAATCTGGCGTCTCTAGGAACATGAGCCTTGATCCATTCGAAAGCCGCAAGGTCGTCGAGCGTGACAAGCTGGAAGAAGGGCCTGACGATTTGCGCTTGTTTCGGCCCCGCGATCGCCAGGCAAAGGCTGAGGCTTAAAACAACGGCACCCCTTCCCGCCAGGCTCTCGTGCCACTTTTCCCAGACGGCACCGACGACCCAGCCAAGAAGAAGCGAAACGGGGACATAAAGCCCGATCGCCAGGACAAAGTTGGTCACGAGGCCGGCGCCCGGGATGCCGAGATAGAAAGGATTGGCCAATAGGAAAGCTGCCGCGGCCCAAGCCCCGATGGCCATGGCCAGCGACCGTTTTTTCCAGAAGGCAAGGATGAGGGCAACGATCCCGGCTATCCAGAAAAAGCTCGAAACATAAAGGCTTAGGTTTTCCCAGACCCAAAGATCTTCTGTGATGGACAAGTCCCTGGTCATCCGGACGATCCGGCCGACGTGCTGAGTGACCCGGCTTCTCAGGAGCTTGACGAGCCAGGGCGATGCAAGAAACAGCGAAGCCGCACCGGCCAGGGCAAAATCACGGAGCCGGAAAGCCCATTCCCGGAAACGACGCCTGTAAAGCCACAGGCTTCGCAGCATCCAGCTCAGGGCGGCTGCGACGAGAACCATCGTCACCCGATAATGAGACAGGATACTGCCGGCCAAAAGGATGGACACGAGAGCGAGCTGGCCCTTGGAGAGCCGCTCTTCATCCCTCCATAAAGCGTCGAAAAACCAAACGGCCGCCGGTAAAATAATTTGGGCAGAAAGCTGCGAGTAGCGGCCCCAGTTGACGTAGAAGCCGGGCATCTCGGAAACGAGGCCGGCGACCATCACAGCGCCAAGGCCCGCCCAGCGCGTCCCTCCCAGACGAACGGCTAACGGATAGAGGACAAGGACGGCCAGGACGTTCAGCGCCTGGCCGGCGATGAGGACGGCCTGAGGAGCCGCAAGCCCCGTGATCCAGGCAAACACAGCGACGTTCGCATGAAACCCGAAATGATAGGTCATTGACTGGAGCGGAAAATAGGGCGTCCAGGAGTCGAAGAGACCGCCGTTTTCGACGATCAGCCGGACGATCGCCGTATGATGGACCGAATCCCCCCAGGCCGGAGCGGACATTGACCGAACGGCGGCCCACCTGATGAGGAAAAGGGCGACTGCTAAGGCCAAAAAAAGCCAGGAATCCAGGCGCAGGGCAAACTTCTCTGGAGAGCCATGGGACGGCAGTCGAGTGCGATGAAACCCGAGTTTCGTAATGTTTTGACCGACGGCCACAACAATGGCCAGGCTCCCGGGCAGCCAGGCCAGCCACTTGCCGGCTGAGATTCCGCAGACCGAGGCAAGAAGAAAAAGAATCGGGTACAAAGCCACGCTCACCCCCGCCCCCAGGCACGCTTTTTCCTCCAAGCGCAAAGGCTTCCCTTTCCAGAGAAGCGAGAGCAGGGCCCAGCCTGGAAAGAAATACAGGAAAAGCGTCGCGAGATAGTAAGCAAGCCACTCCTGGGGAATAATCAAAATATCCTTCTCCGCTTCTTTGTGACCATCTGCCTTGCTTCTTTTTCGGGCATTCAGCTGGACAAAATATCAGGACCCGGAGGCGTCGTGAAAAGTGATTTCCCCGATAGCAACGCCCAGGTTACGCGGGTCACGAGCGCCGGTCGTTTTCAGGGGATTCCAGGTCCGGCTGACCTTAAAAAGAAGGGTTATTTCCTGGCCGACCTTTTCGGGAAGAGAATATTCATACATCTTCCAAGCACTCTGATACAACGTCCATGTCAACTTTTTCCCGTCACTTTGGGACAAACTCAGAAAATCAGATAATCCTGCGATATGGTTTGCCGAAGTGAGTGCCCGGAATGGTCAATATGTCAAAAGAAGTGACTCTGTGGTTTTATCCGGGAAATTCCCCCCAGGCAGAAAAAACGGAAAGGAAACTTTCTACATCAAAGCTGACCGTTGCACAACGATCTTATACCATTATAAATGTCTATGTCGATTAAGAAAGCCGGGCGAAGGGAAAACAGCAATACAATGCGGGGAACCTGCTGGCAAGCCAAAAAGCTCCGGAAATCAGCTGGACCTCAAGGCTCAGGCAAAGAGAGGATCACGAAGAATATTCAGCCGAGGTCTCGGCGGCCAAAGCGCTGGCTGAGATAAAATAAAGAGCCGCCCTTTTGATAAATTCTTTTCTGTTCACCGGAATTTTTCCTGATGTTTGGAGCCTTAGAATTTCATCTTGAGTCCTGCCAAGCGCTTTTCTCAAATTTCCCCGTTTTCAGCGTGAGAAATAATGACGATGGTATGCTATAATCGCCTGTTCTGATGGATGAATGGAGACTTTTTTTCAAAGGTCTGCGTTTAATAAGAGAGAAATGATGAAATCTCTGGCGAGGATCATAGGATATCTTGTTGTCTGTTTATGCGCTTTGGGGCTGGCGCAGTCGCCGGAATCTTCCGGGAGCGAAGATCTCGAAAAACAGGCCGGTGCCATCCATGATCGCATCCTGACTGTCGACACGCACTGCGATACGCCCATGCGAATGTTGAACGGCACGTGGGACATCGGTGAGAGGCACGAGCCGGGAAAGAGAGCGAGCGGCAAGATCGACCTGCCGCGGATGGCCGAAGGCGGGCTGGACGCGGCCTTCTTCGCTGTTTTCGTGGCGCAGGGAGAGCGCACAGAGTCAGGGTACGCGAAAGCCAAAGAGAGGGCGCTGGCCATGCTCAAAGCTATCCACGGAATGATTGAGAAATACGCGGATCTTGTCGGGCTGGCCCTGGCGCCGGATGACGCCTACTGGCTGAAGAAAGGGGGGAAGCGCGCCGCCTTCATCGGGATGGAAAACGGCTATCCTGTGGGAAAAAACTTAGTAAACCTGGAGGAATACTATAGATTAGGCGTCCGATACCTGACCCTCTGCCATGGTTCGGATAACGACATCTGCGATTCTTCGACAGACACGGATAATCCTGAGGATAACGGGTTGAGCGACTTCGGGAAAGAGGTTGTGGCCGAATGCAACCGGCTGGGGATAATGGTCGATGTCTCGCATGCTTCGGACAGGTCTTTCTTTGATATTCTTGAGGCCAGTAAGGCTCCGGTCATCGCTTCTCATTCCTCTTGCCGGGCCCTGTGTGACAGCCCGCGGAACCTGACGGATGAGATGATCCAAGCCCTGGCTAAAAAGGGGGGAGTCATCCAGGCTTGTTTTGTTTCGAGCTTTGTGAAGAAGGCGGAACCGAACCCGGAACGGGATAAAGCCCTCAGGGAGTTGCGGGCCAAGTACGGCTCCAGGCGGGACATCAGGGACGAGGCCCAGCGCGAGAAGATGTGGCAGGAGTATGAGGCCATCGACGAGAAATACCCGGAAGCCAGGGCTACCGTCAAGGACGTCGTCGATCATATCGACCATGCGGTCAAAATTGTGGGCATCGATTATGTTGGTATTGGGACGGACTTTGATGGCGGCGGGGGCGTCGTCGGCTGCGATGACGTGAGTGAGATGTTCCGTCTGACGGCGGAGCTTCTCCGGCGAGGCTATACTGAGAAACAGGTCGAGAAGATTTGGGGCGGGAATGTCATGCGGGTTTTCCGTCAGGTCATCGAAGTTTCCCGGAAGATGCAAGCAGAGCCCAAAAGCTCAAATTGACGGCAAAAAGTACAGATTTAGCGGGCCTTTTATCGCGATTTTTAATAATATTTATTTATTTATAATCAATAAGTTAGCTGGGTTCAACTTCGATGAGTATTTAGTCGGACATGCGGGAGGGGACGTAATAGATGTTTTCCTTGGGAATTGACCGCGAAAGGTAATCGACCAGGTCTTCGATGCTGTAACCCTTGGCGGCCAGTGTTTTGTTCATGTGGAACTCTCCCCGGATATTCGATATCCGGTCGAGGCACTTGGCGCTGTAAAGAATCTCATACTCGCTGCCTTCGCAGTCGATCTTCAAGAGCTTGCAGCGGTCTATCCCGAATTCATTGAAGATCTGGTCGAGCGTCTTGGAGGCGACTTTCTCGACGAGATGGGCCGTGGAAATGTTCTCCTTCTGGATTTCAAGCGTCGTGCTCCCGCCCGTGAAGCTATGGCTGTAGAGCATCTCGAGCTTTCGGCCGTCGGCTGTCACGGCCAGTTGAAAGGCCCGGACGTTGCGTATGCCGTTGGCCTCGATCCCGCGGATCAAATTCCTGAAGTTGATGGAGACCGGCTCGAAAGCGTAGATCGTGATGCCGGGGTGTTTTTTAGCCAGAACCATCGAGAAGAGTCCGATGTAGGCCCCGATGTCGACGACGATGTCTCCTTCCTCAAAATCGATGTCCGAAACCCGGTACAGGTCGGCCTCAAGCTCCCGAATGGTCACTTCCGAGGATGCTGAATAATAATCATCGAAGGCCTTAAGGTCGATGCCGCCAATCTGGCAGGAGATCTCCCGGAATTCGCTTGCTTTCAGGGATTTGTATTCGTCCGATTCGACGAAGTGAAAGACGAGCGTCTGAAGCGGAAACTGGCCGCCCTGGACGAGGCTCTTGAAATAGGCGAAACCAGCCTCGTCGGGTTCTCTTTTAAGGAATAGCCGATAACAGTAGAAAATGTCTTCCTCATCGGCGTAGGCTGTTTTTTTCGGCCATCCGGTGCTCATGTTCTTTTCCTCAGGACTGGGTTTCCGGACGACATTGTAATGAAACCCGACGCCTTTTACAAATTGGGGACCAAATTGGGGACGCCATACGTAATGCGCTAATTTCCTTGATCTTCGCTTCCGTTCCTCGACAAGACGGGAGGAAAAATTGCTGAGAGAATAAGACAGGGAGTCGGGCTTGCTCGCCGCTTGGAGCGGGCGTCTTATTGATGCGCAAGAAGAGTTGTCGCGGCCACAGACAGGAAAACTGCCAGGCGTCAACGAGCGGTTACGGAAGGAAATCTGGCTGTTCCGCGACTTATCTAACTTATAATATGTCAATAAGTTAGAATTTATTCCGGCGAGGCTATTCCGGCACGGATTTTGCATAAGATTGGAGCGAAGGAGGTTTCGATGAATAAACGATCTTTATTAGCTGGGGCGTGTCTTGTCCTTATCCTTTTGCTGTCCTCTGGGCCGGCGGCATCGGGCGAGGAAACTCACCCTTGCACAGATGTCTATGCCAGGTGCCTGGCTGTGGCTCTCTTGTCTGATCTTTCCCTGCGCGGCGCCTACAAGGGGATCCAAGCATGCACCGCCATGTTTGCCGCCTGCACGGTTTTCTTTTATCTCTGAGGACTCTTCGCGTCCGTTATCTGTATCTCGGCAAGTCCTTTGTTTCTTCGAAATAGGTTTTTATCTTCCCGCCCCATTTGAGTTTCAGAGTTGGCATGCTCATTGCATGTCGTCTGGAGATGGAATACAATTTGCCGAAGCAGTAGGCAGACAACAAAGGAGCGCGAAGATGACACTCAGGAACTTTAAAATCACGGTGACCTGTGTCGAGGGGTCCTGCAGCCGCTCCAAGGCTGGCACGGTCTTCTATGTGAGGAACGCTCGGCTTGAAATCCCGGACGGACAGAGTGTCTGCCTTTTCGCCCTGGGAAGCATCCTGGCGCCGCTCATCGCGGCCAGCGTTCCCACAGATCCCGAGAACGATATCCTGGAAATCACCCGCGAGTTCCAGTGCCCCGACCCGCTGTCCAAAGTTATCTTCCGGATCGATGAGATCAACTAATAAAAGCCGCTTCGCCTATCAGGCGGAAAAAAGAAGGAGGTGAGCATGGATTCCAGAATCAAACGCCGGGAATTCTGTCAGGCCGGAGGAGCGGCGCTGATTGGGATTGTCGCCGGGCCATGTTTTCTGCGAGGAAGCGAAGTCAGGGCCTCGGCTAGCGCTCAAGCCCCTTCGGCTCCCGAAGTTCGGCCGGAGGGGAAGAATCAACTTGATGAGGAGGGAATCATGGAGAAAAAAATCGAGCACATCGAGGTTAAAGTCATTAACGTCAAAGGGACGTGCGGGCTTGGCCACAAAGCCGGCGACATCATCAAGGTCACAGAGCAAGGAATCGAAGGGAAAATCTGCATCCACGCGCTCTACAGCATGCTGCCGGCTGTCTTTGCCATGATGTTTGAAGCCCGTTTTCCCTGGCTGACCAACCCAGATAAAAAAACTCATGCTTGTCCCGACGCAGCTAATCCTGTTGTCTTCGAAATCGCCAGAATCAGAGAGGCTTAGGGAGAGGAAAGAGGTCGGCCCGATTTCTTGGCCACGATGACCAGCTCATCCTGGCGGCGAAGAAGACGGGACAGGTGAAGGTTAAAGAAGAGAGCCGCCTTGAGCATCGTCCTCAGAGCTTTTGACCGGGGAAGGTAATCCATCCTAAAGTCCAGGCTGCTGATGGAGTAAGCGCTTTCATCATAGGTTTCGAGAATCTCAAATCCGCATTTTTCGAGCAGGAGGGCGATATTTTTCCGGTCGTAATAATAGAAGTGCTTGTAATGCCATTCTAACTGATAAATCACCTTCAGAGGGCGCTTGATCTTTCCTGCCGAAAGCCGGTGCAGCCAGAGTGCCGATAGAGCCAAAAGGCCTCGCGAGGAGGGGACACGGAGGCCGAGGATGCCGTCTTTCTTCAAAGAGAGCCAGACTTTCCGTAGAAAAGAAATTGGGTCAATGACGTGCTCGAGCACAGACCAGAGCGTCACGACGTCAAAAAAATTTTCCTTCAGGCTGATGTCGTTGAGTTCACCCCAAGCGACGGGGTGGCTCCTTCGTGCGATGAACAAGGCCCTCTCTGAGGGCTCGATGCCAAAAGCCAGAAACCCTTCCTGGCGGGCAAGGTCGAGGAATTCTCCCGTCCCGCAGCCAACGTCCAGGAGCCGCCCCCCGCTTTTGTATCTCTGGATCAGACGGAGAGCCCGCCAATACTGAGGGACAAAAAAAAGCCGGGTGAATTGGCGCTGCCTTTCTAGGTCATAGCCGGCGTAATCGTCCCCTTTGGCCAGGCGTTCGGGAAGGGGAGCCATCTTGATCAGGCCGCAGCTCCGGCACCTCCGAAAGACGTTTCCGTTCAGGGCAAAGTGAAGCCTGTGTTTTCCTCCGCCGCAGAGAGAGCAGGGTCGGTCTTCGTTATTCGCGGCCATCGGGGGAAGCGAGATCACCGACCTCGGAGAGATTCTGGATAAGGACGTGTTTTCTGTTAAAGAACGCTCTGAGGTCAGGGACAATTTTGACGTAATCAAAAGCCAGGTTTTTGGCCGGGTCAATCCTGATGAGAAACCGGGTTGATTTCCCAAGGTTCCTGGCCGACCCAAAAAAAGATGCGCTCGAGACTTTCTCTATGTCGGTTGGCTTCAGGCTGATCGGGAAAACTGCATGTTCTTTGTTTTCCCCGTCGCCGGAAATAACCTCGAGCTCTCCCACCTCGCCCTCGACTTGAGAAGGATTAAAAAAGACGAACTCCATCCGGTAGTCCTGAGGAAGGGCCGAGACTTCAGGGGACGTTCCTTCGGCCGGCTTTCCTTCTTTGTCGCCCGACATGAGGAAAGCCGTCGAACGGTGAAACCGGGGGCCCGCGACCGACATCCCGCCGCTGAACGTAAAATCGCTATCATCAATGGTCGTGGTCAAGGTTTGTTCGAGGAGTCCGGAATCAATCCCCGACATTTTTTCAAACATCCTTGTCCAGGAATCGTCGCTTTCGAAAGGCTGGAAAAGACCGGCGTAGCGCCTGATGAACGGACTGCCCGTGGCGTCCTTCAGGTATTGTTGTGACTCCTCGTGGAGGCCGAGCCTCTTCGTGCATTGGGCGAGATAGAGATAGATTTCGAGGTCCAGCGAGTTTCGCGGCCTGTTTTCCAGGGCCAGCAAGAAAAATCGCCGGGCCTTCTCGTAGTCTTCCTGTTGAAAAAACTCCACTCCGATCTTGAACTCGTCATAGTCGAGCTTGACGAGAGCTTTCCCGAGCGAGCGAGAAGCCTCGAAGCTAATTTTGTAGAGGTGCTTGAAAAATGGGAAGGATGTCCGGGGGCGGAACAAGAGGTGGGCAGTCTGTCCGCGGCCGAGGAGCAAGCGTTTTTTGGATAAAAAGCTCCTGACGACGACTTCCCCGCTACCTTCTAATGACGTAACAAAGACCGCCATTTCCCGGATTTTTTTCGGGCTGATGATAATCCTGGTAACGCGCTGGCGGCCGTCAAGAAGAAAGCTGCAAACGTCTTTTCCGTAGGGGCTGCCGTCGCTGACCTCAAATTCCCGGGCAGGGTTATCCGCCGGCAGGACGAGCGGAAGGGAGAGCCGCTGCTTTGGCCTGTTTTGACTGGCCGTGCTGAAAATGGTCAACTCCGGGTTCTTGTACTCGAAATCTTTGAAGGCAAAGCGCTTGATCAGTTCGTATTCCTCCCGCACATTTTTATAAATCCTGATGATGTCAGGATAGAACTTTTGGTTCCTGAAAAAATGCCCGTGGGCCGCGCTCGAGATGATGATGAAATCAAACCGGTCATACGGCGCGAAATTCCTGGAAGAGAGAAAGGGCGCCGAAAAAGCCGGGTAGCTGTAGTCCCTGCCCCTGGTTGGGGGAGAAAACCATTCTTTTCCAAAATACTTATGCTCGGGAATGTTCCTTCTGATCCACCGTTCAGCCACCTCAGTCGTGTCGTCCTCCCAGATGTAATACGTCTTGACCACGGCAGAATACTCGAGGCACAAAATAACCACCGCCACGATGGCGGGGATGGCCACCTTTCTAAGTCTGGGATTCTTAAGAAGGCTCAGGAATGCCTGCAAGCCGAGCATAGCCAGGAAAGAGTAGATGACGACAAGCGGTGGAATATCCCTGTACCTCGAGAACCCAAGGAAGCCGAGAGCCCCCAGAAAATAGGCCAGGCCGGAAAGGGCCAAAAAAGCGTTGCTTTTATTCCGGCGGACCAAAACCCAGACGATTCCGAGCGCGATCAGGGCAAAAAAAACCAGACCCTCAGCCGCGACGATGTTTTTCATCGCCAGAAAGTACTTGTTGTACTTGATGTACTCAAGCCCTGTCCGGGGTTTTATCGGCTCGAGATAGTATTCCGTCTCATGGACGATCCGGATGAGAAGGGCAGAGGCTCTGGCGAACCGGCGGAAATGGAGCAGCGCATAAGGATGGGCGGCCACGAAACCGACAAGCGAGAAAATGCCCCCAAGGTACAGTTTCGGGTCGAGACAAGCCCGCAAAAATCTTTTTTTCATTGCTGGAAAACCCAGCAGATGGCCCACGAAAATAGCCACTAAAATGAAAATGCCGTTGTATTTTGTGGCCACGGCGATGCCGCAGACAAACCCGGCCAGCGCATAATCCTGCCAGCGCCTGACCTCAAGGAGCCTGGCGCAAAAAAGCAGAGCCAGGGCATAGAAAAAAGTCATCGGAACGTCCATGACAATTTGGTGGCTGTAAAGGATGTGGATGAACGATACGGAGAAGAAAAACGAAGAGAGAAGAGCCTGTCCCCGGGAATAGAGTCTCTTCCCGATGGCGTAGACGAAAAGGATGGTCAAAGCACCCATAAGGGCAGAAACGATCCGTGCTGTCTGGAGGATCTGGTCGAACGAAAACTCGAAAAAGCCCGGGCCGCTGTGAACTCCGATAAGCGAGAGAAATCCAGACAGGACTCTCAGGACGACGGCGGCGATGTAATTGAAAAAAATCGGGTAATAAAAGATATGGTCTGGCCTCCAATCCCCATGATAAATTCTCTCGATATGCTTGGCCACAGGGATATCGTCAACCCGTTCGTAAACGGACGACACTCCCCACAGCCTGAAGAACGTTCCGCTCGCAAAAACGAGAAGAAGGGCGATGAGCAATCCATGGCGCTCGAGAAATCTCATCATGGGCTTCATGCTGTCAGGACATTATAGTGAAGCTTGGGGGCCTTTTCAACGCATCAGAGAGACCAGCGTTTGCATTTCCATTGGTGTGATTCCGACAGGCGCGGGAAGCCACCCTTGGCCCCCGGCCCCGGGGAACCAGTCCCGTCGGTTCCCCCCGTCGGAGAAGCCGACGGGTCCCCCCTCCGCTACGGGGGCTTCGGGGTGGCTTCCCGCGCCTGTTTTCAAGATCACAGATTTCGATATGCTTCGAGGGACAGGTAGTCCTGGATGGAGCAGAAGGAGAAGGAGGCCAGAAGCCCCGCCAGCTTATTCCGGGCGGTTTTGATGTTGACATAATGGATGAACCTTTCTTTCCTTGGCAGCTTGAGCTTTGGCGAGCAAACGTCGATTTCCCGGGGATGAAGGCAGATCATGGCCGGCTGGCCTCTCCTGTTCAGGGCTCGGATTCCCAACCTGATAATGAAGCCGGGGAACAGCCTGAAAAAGAACCCGCTGGCAAAGGGAATCCTCAGCCCGAACAACGAGACGGTTGACGCCGGGATCTCGATCAGATTTCCGATGCAATGGGGAAATCTTCTGGCCCGGTTGTCTCCGTAGAGGAATGTCCGTGCCGGAAAAAGGCTTGAATCATAGGCCAACCCGTAGCTCTCGAGAATGTCATAGAACCAGGGCAGCCGAGTGTTAACCGACCACGAAGGGGCTCGATAGCCGAGAACGCTTTGCCGGCTGATTCCTCCGAGCACATCCAAGGATTTCCTGAGGTCAGCTCCGAAGCTTTCAGGCGTCTGCTCATAGACGAGAATATGCTCATATCCATGGGAAGCGATTTCATGGCCCTTTTCTTGAATGAGAGGAACGAGGCGGGGGTGCCGTTCAGCCGTCCGGCCCAGGATGAAAAAAGTGGCTCTGGCCTGATGCTCAGCGCAGAGGTCGAGAAGGCCCCGGACATTGACCTCCAGCCGCTCATCCACTTCGACTTTTGAAGTTGATGCTGTCGAAGGGTAGTTGGCCTGAAACCATTCTTCGACATCGAAAGTGAGCAAGTTCAGCATCGGGCTATTCCTTGGGCTTGCGTCCCTCGACAGCCAAGGTGGTGGCCAAGTGCCTGTTCAAAGCCCCTGGTGGCTCGTTCGCCCGCACGTGTCTGGCGAACCCGAACGGGAAAAAGAGGAAAAGGACAGCTTCAACGTGGCATCGGGCAGCCCCAAGATAATTCCTGATTTCTTCGGCCGTGTACGTTTTCAAATGGGCGTATTTTCTTTTTTCGATGACCCTGAAAAAAACAAGGCTCAGGTTCTGTCCGTTCGTTGCGCTGACGATGAGCCTTCCCCCCGGCCTGGTCACGCGGCTCAGCTCGTTGATAAAAGGCTCCCCGGCCTGGATAGATTGGATGACGTTATTGGCGATGACGAGGTCGAAACTGACTGCCTCAAAGGGCAGTTTCTTTCCGGATGATTGGACAACGGCCAGGCCCTTCTGCCTGGCATAGACGAGCATGTCGAGCGAGACATCAACGCCAACAAGCAGGTTGTCCCGGGCGAGAGATTGAGAAAAGTGCCCCGTTCCGCAGCCGACGTCGAGGACAGCCTGACCTTTCACACTCCCGATGAAACGGAGCAGTTGGTTGCGGACGAAATGGAAATTTTTCAAGCTGACGTAACTGTTGGCGGCTTCGCTGTCCCCCATTTTCTCCGAAACCCGGCGGAAATAGTCTTCCCAAGCCCGGTCTTCGGTGTCTTCTCTGAGCATGACCGGGATGTCGTCGGCCAGAGGAAAGCGCTCACCGCATCTCTGACAGGCGAGAAGCCGGCCATCTTGGCTGAGGCGGCCTCCGCAATTGAGGCACCTTAAGATGGGAAGAAGCCTGTCCAGGTTCATCAGATGGAAAGTTCCTTGCGCAAGTATCGGCCGGCTTTCGCAGCCACCGAGACGGGGACCAACGTCTTCCAGAGAAATGAGCCAAATTTGAGGAGAAAGCTTCTTTCGGAAAGAGACTTTCTGCGCTTCCGGATGGGGAGGTAAAAGCACGAGTACTCACGGAGCTCTATTCCCCATTTTTTTTTGTACTGCTTCTGGCCGGGATAACGAACAGGCCCGAAATCGAAACAGTCAAAATTGTTATCCATAGCCCAACGGATGAGCTCGAAGTGCAAGAAGTCGTTGCCCCTCAAAGAAAAGTATTTTTCGTCCGAAGCGATATCGGTAATGTGAACGGATTGGCCCACCGCCCAGCCTACAAGGGCGGAGATGGTTTTATCGCCGAACCTTGCGATCCAGAGCTTCAGGTGTTTTTCAAGGTTCTTCTGAAGAGTGAGATAATAGCTCAAGGGATGAGGCAGGCTGCCCAGCCTTTTCATGCTTTTCAGGTGGAGGGGATAAAATTTCGACGCGATGTCCTCGGCGCTCTTCCCTTCCTCCAACGTGAGCCCTTGGCGGCGAGCCCTGTTGATGTTTTTCCGGACGCTCCGGTCCACCGAGCTCCAGAGGTTCATCTTTTTCTGAAGGGGCAGGATTCCGTACGAATAGAGGTTTTCCTTCTTGAAGGAGCCTGTTTCGACTCCCTGGCCGTCGGGAAAGCATCTGACTTCCACGTAGTCAAAGGACCTTTCTTCTCGGCTCTTGGCGAGGACGGCTGGAAATTCATTCATGATCCTTTGCTTCTCCGGCCTGTCGAGATCTGGCGAAAAGAGCAAGCCTCCGTATTCTGAGAAGGGTTGGGAGAGAAGCCTCTTTCCATAGATGAGGCTTTTGTGGAAAAAAGAAGGGAAGACGGCCTGAAGGAAGCCGCGCCTTCTATAGACCCAGTAATGAGCTCTGAGCCCGTAGACAGCCTCGACCGTTTTTTTAAACCCGATAAGATGGCTGAGGCGGCCCTGGGGATGGCTGAGAACGAAACTGTCCCATGAATGTTCAAGGCTGTTTTCAAACGGGCTCCAGCCTTCTTCGTTCATCTATCGAGTTTGCGAGACGAGGAAAACGCCCAGGATGATGAGAGCCGCGCCGGCCCACCTGAGGGGGGAAATCTCTTCCTTGAAGAAAATGGCTGAAGCGACGAGCACCAGAGCAAATGTGAGGCCGGCCAGGAGGTAAGAATAACTCAGGTTGAACCGGGAAAGGATGACCAGCCAAAAAATAAACCCCGCGGCCGAAAAAATGAGTCCAGCCAGGACAGGCCAGGAAGTCAGGGCCTGAGCAAAGAACTTGAAATCGACCCTTCTTCCGGCGAGATCGTTCATCCCCGCCTTGAGGAAGACCTGGGCGACTGTCCAGATGAGCATCAGGAGGATGAACAGAGCCATCTCTTTCATGTTGGCCTCCTTCATTTGTCTTCGATTTCCTTTTTTAAAAGCCCCAACTCCTGGGTGAGCCTTTTGTTGGCCTCCTTGAGCTCCGAGATGGCCACGGAGAAGTGAATCAGGATAACCATCAGGCCCATGATCAAAATCAAAAAGAGCGCTGCCGGAGGATAGCCTATGCCGACAAGGTAGGAAAACTTATCCAGAAGCTTCCGGAAAAGGGAAATGACCAAGAAGACGATACCCATCCCCAGCCAAAGGAGGGAGAACTCTTCTTTCAATCGTTTTCGGCGGATGAGCTCAAGGATAAAAATAATCAAAAGGCCGCTTCCGACAATGGCCAGAATTTGAATCCTGAAAACTTGGACGTTTTCCATTCCACCCCTCTAATCGTGTTTTCTTAGGATGAGAACAAATATGGCCAGAAAGACCTTGACCATATAATAAACAGACCGGACGAGGCTGATCGATGATTTTCCCCCCTGCCGGGTGTCCATTTCGACCGGGACTTCGATGATCGTCATTCCGTTTTTTTTGAGGAAGTAGATCGCCTCGGGCTCCGGGTAATCATCAGGATAATCCCTGCTCAGGAGCTCGATGGATTTTTTGTTATAAGCCCGAAAACCTGACGTGCTGTCGGTTATCCGCTCGCCCAACAGAAGGCGGTTGGTCAGCTCAAACATTTTGATTCCGACCTTCCTGAAGGACAAGGATTTATACGAGCCCCTCTTGATGAACCTTGAACCGATGACAACGTCAGCCTTGCCATCGAGCAGGGGGGAGAGAACCTTGCGGACTTCGCCGGGCTTGTGCTGGCCGTCGCCGTCGATCTGGACAGCCACCTCGTATCCCTTTTCCTTGCTGTAAATGAACCCGGTCTGAACGGCTCCGCCTATTCCCAGGTTGACGGGCAAGTCTATTACCCTAACAGAACCAAATTTTCTGGCGATCTCAGAAGTTCTGTCGGTTGAGCCGTCGTTAATCACTAAAATGTCAAAGTCGGGGCAGCATTCTTCTGTGGCCGCGAGCACGCGTCCGATGTTTTCTTCTTCGTTGTAAGCAGGGACGATGATGATTTTTTTCACGAATTCTTGAATCGAGCCGCTCAAAAATATATATCTGTCAGGAGAAATTGTCAACGTGACAGCCCAGCGGGTGGCCTTGTGCTGTAAAGGAAATTTACATTGTTGTCCGTAGGTTCTTTTATCGCAATCTTAATCTATTGAAAATAAAAGAGCTGATATAGTCTGAGGGTTGGCATAATAATTGCTCAATTTGCTTTCTCAAGAGTTCTTTCCTATCATAAGGGAAAAAGGATGTTTCAAAGAAGCCCAAAGTGGCCAAATTTTTTTCTTGTTTCATCCCTTCTTTTTTGCCTCCATTTCCAGGCTTGGGGAGGGCCAAGGGCCGGGGAAGCAGCTCGCGTCGGCGGCACTCTTCGCGTGAGGCCCTTTTTTTCTGGGCCATTTCGACCCCAATTGGACCCGGCTGGCGATTCCCATGTCTTCATCATCGAGCAGCTCTATGACGGACTGATCAAGCTGGACAGCAAACTCAACCTTCTTCCCTCTCTGGCCGAATACTGGACGATCTCGGAGGATGGAAAAAGGTGCATATTTTATTTAAGAAAAGGAGTCAAGTTCCACCATGGCCGGGAGCTTGATGCCGAAGACGTTAAGTTTTCCTTGGAGAGGCTCGTCAAAAAAGAAACTGCCCCTGCCTCTCTCCAGTATTTTACCTCAAAGGTCGTGGGTGCGCTGGAGTATTGGGAAGGAAAGGCTCCAGAAGTCGAGGGGTTCAAGGTCCGCGACAAATACACTTTTGAAATTCTCTGGAATAACCCCTACGTTTCCGGCCTCTATCTCCTAAGCATGTCTTTCTCGAAAATTCTCCCCCGAGACCTTGTCACGTCCCAGGGAAAAGGGTTTTTTCAGAAGCCTTCGGGCACTGGACCGTTCAAGTTCGGCTACTGGCTTAGAAGCCCCAAGCTGGAAATCGTCGGGGTCAGGCTTGAAAGGAACGGTCACTATTTCGGCAGAATGCCCTATCTGGACGCGATTGAGTTCAGCCCTTATTATACCCTTGACCATTTCTTGGCCAAGGAAATTGACATCATTCCTTACATGTCAGAGAGGCTTTCGAACACGGATTGCCAGGTCCTGGAGAATGAAGGGTTTACCATGTCCTTCTTGGCCTTGAGCTGCCACATCCCGCCTCTGGACAAGCCTTCTGTCCGCAGGGCTGTTTCATTGGCCATCGATAAGAAGGAGCTGGCCAGGGCGGCCTTTAAACTGGACACAATTCCCCGCGTGACCCATAACTACATCCCGCCCAGGTTGCCTGGATTTTTCCCGGCTGATGACCGTGAAAGCTATAACCCGGCTGAGGCCAGAAAAATCCTGGCTGAAGAGGGATTTCTTGACGCGAGCGATTTTCCCCCCCTTGTCCTTTTTTTCCAGCAACCGAGGAACGAGGAAGCCATGAAGATCTCGCGGCTGCTGAAAGACCAGCTCGAGAGCCTGGGCATCAGGCTGAAAACAAAATACTTCCGGAGTGCTACCGAACTAAGAGCCTGCGAGGAGCCCCACCTTACTTTTTTTGACTGGATGATGGATTTCCCCGACCCCGAGAATTTTATCTTGCCTCTGTTTGTCTCGACTGCTGTCGTGAACCTCGACCTCATGCGCTACTCAAACGCCCGGCTGGATGAGCTGATCAGGGAGGCAGAGGTCGAGCGGAGCTGGACCAGGCGGATCGCTCTTTTTCAGGAAATAGAAAGGATCCTCAACGCGGATGTGCCGGCCATCCCGCTGTTTTCCAAACAACAGCGGCTGGCCGTTCAGCCCTATGTCAGGGGAATGAAGATTCCCGCCCTTGGGTTTTACTTCCTGGACGCAAAAGACATCTGGTTGGATAAGTGAAGGCAAGAAAGACGCTGAAAATCTCGCTCTACACAAGGTTTATGATCTCCATCACCTTTATCCTGTTCCTGCTCGTCGGGTTGATTCTTTTTGTGATCGAGAAAAGGGAAGTCAAGATCATTGTCAAGGAGGCCCGCAACCGGGGGATCTTGACGGCGAGGAATATCGCCAACCTCAACCTTGAAAGGTTGAAGTTCTGGGATGTCGACGGAGTCAAGAGGAACATCGAGGAGCAGGTTGACGAGCAGCTCCTTTATGTCGTCGTCTACGATCGTTTCAGCAATCTGTTCGCTTCAAGCAACCTCGTCCAGGAGGATGAGGACATCACCTGCTGCAGCCAGCTTCCGGAGAATGTGACCGAAGAAAGCATTTATGTCAACCCAAAAAATTTCAGGCTCGGCCAAAGAAATGTGCCCATCATCGAGGTAGAAATTCCCGTCTTCACCGCCGGGTCTCCGACGAGATGGGGCTCGGTCAAAATTGGCTTGTCTCTGGAGGACATGGAAGCCGACATCCGTGAAATCCGTCTCGTGCTCATCCTGATTGGCTGCGGCGGCTTCCTCATCGGCATGGTCGGCTCGGCCTTTTTGGCCAAACGCATCACCGGGCCTCTTAAAAAGTTAGTGGAGGGTACAGTTTTAATTTCCAGAGGAGATTTTTCCCATACGATTGATATCAAGTCCAAGGACGAAATAGGAAACCTGGCCCAGAGCTTCAACAAGATGAGCGAAGAGTTGCTTCAGACAAGAAAGCGAATGGAGGAAGCGAACAAGAAACTCCTTCAGGCGGAAAAACTGGCTTCTATCGGCCGCATCTCGGCGACGATCGCCCATGAAATCAGGAATCCGTTGACTTCGGTCAAGCTCAACATCCAGAGAATTCTCGAGAACGATAACCTGGATGGTGTTGAGAAAGAGCACCTGGCCATTTCTCAGGAGGGTATTGCCCAGATAGAAAAATTCATCAAAGAGCTTCTCAATTTTACGCGTGTCCCCGACCTGAAAAAAGATCGGTTCTCCCTCGAGCAGATTATCGAAGAATCGGTCAAGATGATAAGCGGTTCTCTGCTCGAGAAAAAGATCACGCTGGTCAAAAACTACAGCCGCAATCTCCCCAGCATTCTCGTGGACGGGGATAAGATGAGGCAGGTTTTCTTGAATATCCTCCGCAATGCCTGTGAGGCTGTTGAAGAAGGGGGGGAGGTCAGCCTCGCTCTTTCTTGCCTCCAGGAAGACGGAGTCCAAAAAATCAACATCAGGATCTCCGACAACGGCGTCGGCATTCCGGAAAAGGATTGGGAGAACATTTTTGAGCCGTTTTTCACGACCAAAGCCTCCGGGTTTGGTCTTGGCCTGTCCAACGCCAGGAAAATTGTCGAGCAGCACAGAGGCTCCATCAGAGTGGTGAAAAAAAGAGGCAAAGGAACGGCCTTCGAAATCCAGATTCCTTGCGAGGGGGAAGCATGAAATCAGTTCTGATCATCGACGACGATCCACTCATCAGAAAAACCTTGTCCTCCCATCTTTCCAGGCAGGGGTTCGATGTCCACCTGGCGGAAGGTGGAGACGAGGGGATAGAGAAGTTTAAAGAATGTTGTCCCGAACTCGTCCTTTTGGACGTCCGCCTACCCGACGCCGACGGTCTTGAGGTCCTCCGCCGGATTAAAGAGCTGAATAAAAAAACCTTCGTGCTGATCATGACGGCCTATGACGACATGAGGACGACCGTTGACGCTATCAAGCTGGGAGCCTTTGAGTACTTGGTCAAGCCTCTCAATTTTATCGACCTTGACCTGACCGTGGAAAAAGCTCTCCAGGTCAAATCTCTGGAGGAAAAAGTCAGTTATCTTGTCGAGGAGAAGCAGAAGGAATACACGATCGATAATATCGTCGGCCGGTCGCCCCAGATGAGAGAAGTTTTCAAGCTGATCGGCTCGGTTGCCAACACCCGGACCAACATTCTCATCCAGGGCGAGAGCGGCACCGGAAAAGAGCTTGTGGCCAAAGCCATCCATTACAACAGCCCTTATCGTGATGAGCCTTTCATTGTCATCAACTGTTCGGCCATCTCAGACACGCTGCTCGAGAGCGAGCTCTTTGGCCATGCCAAGGGAGCTTTCACCGATGCCGTGTGTGAAACCAAGGGAAAATTCGAGATCGCCGGCAAGGGCACTCTGTTTCTCGACGAAATTGGCGATATCTCGCCAAACCTGCAATCGAAGCTTCTCCGGGTCATCGAAACTCGGGATTTCATGAAGGTCGGCGGAGAGAAAATCTTGAAGACGGAAGCCCGGATCATCGCCGCCACCAATCACGACCTGAAAGCCCTGATTGAGAACGGAAAGTTCAGAGAGGACCTCTATTACAGGCTGAAGGTCGTTGAGATATTCCTGCCCGCTCTCCGGGAGAGGAAAGAGGACATTCCCGAGTTAGTGGCCTACCTTCTGGAAAAAATCAATCGGGACCTGCGGAAGAACGTCAGGAAAGTTCCGCCTGAAGTCATGAATCTCCTGCAGGATCTTTCCTGGAAAGGAAACGTCCGCGAGCTTGAGAACGCTTTAACGCGGGCTGTTATCCTGGCCAAAGGCGACGTTATCCTGAAGGAAAACCTGCCTCTGGAAGCAGTCGAGAAGAAGCTGTTTCCGCTCGAGCTTGTCCCTCTTCGGGAGGTGGAAAAAAATTATATTCAGTATGTGTTAACAGCAACCCAGGGAAGCAAGACGCGGGCGAGCCAGATACTCCAGATCAGCCGCCCGACGCTGGATAAGAAAATCAAGGAATATAACCTCAGTCTTTTCCCACAGCCGTCGCAGACATAAACGCCTTTCCTGCCTGTAAATGATTTTTACCTGGTTGTAAAAAATCTGCAGCCCGGCCTCTCGAGAGACGGCTGTTTCGCCTGGCTTGCGCTGGGAATAAAGCTTCCGGGAATTGGCACAAAACCTGCTTCTAAGGGAGTGAAAAGAGGTTTTTGCGATGGCTGAAAAAAAGATCGTCGTTGTCGACGACGATGCGACCATCAGGAAGACGCTCTATCTCATCCTCAAGAAGGACTATCGGGTGTTCCTGGCCAAGGATTCAGATGAGGCCCTGACAAATTTCAAGAACGCGAAATTTGACCTGATCATCGCTGATTTCAGGCTGCCCCATGGGAACGGCCTGGAAATGATCGGCCGTTTCAGAGAGCACGGCTACAAAGGAGAAGCGATCCTCATCTCGGCGCACCCTGACCTGGTCACCCTCGAGGAGTTGAGCCGTTATTCTGTGGGACATTTTTTTGTCAAACCTCTTGATTTTCAAGCCCTGACCCGGTCAATAGAGTATCTTCTTCAGCTAAGAGAAGTCACAACGAAAACTATGTGAGGGGGGATCATGGCCGATAGCATCAGCAAGCTCGTCGCCCAAAAATAGCCAAGGAGAGACTATCGGCACTGAAAGGAGTGGAGTATGGAAACTCTTAAAGACGCCTTTGCCGGGATTGAATCTTTGAGCATGGTTGAGAGCGAGGAAGCAGTAAGGGAAAAACATAAGCAAAAGATCTTTCGAGCCCTGGAGGATAAGCTTAAGAAAGATTTTTTCGGCCTGTTCATCGAGCTCTTCTGCCAGCAGCCGCTTTGTCTGAAAGATTTCATCGAGGACCTGGAGAAGCGCATCATCTTGAACACTCTCTCTAAAGTCGGCGGCAACCAGAAAAAGGCTGCTAAAGCTCTGGGCATGAAGTACACGACCCTTAATGAAAAGGTCAGAAGGTACAACATCCAGTTCCAGAAGAGTCCTCTTTACTCACCCTGGTATTTTGAAAAACCCGATGACTTAAAATTGGCTGCAGGCATGATTCAGGTGGATCAGGGCTATTCTTCGATCTCAAAGGCAAGATAATCGGAAGCCAGAACGCCGCATTCCTTATCCTGGGCTTCGACTGTCCAGAGATAAGTCCTGCCTTTGACAAGGCTATCTTTGACTTCAGCGGGAAGATGCGCTCGGGGCGCAGACAGCTTTGCTCTGTAAACCGTGTTCAGTTCCTCATCGACCAGCGTGAAGATGAAAGCCTCCCTTCCCTTGACCTCGGTCCAGGCAAACACCTCCGGCGCTCCTTTGAGCGCCCCCCTGGGTTTGATGAGCTGGAGATCCTGGCTCGGAACTCCTCTCAAAACGAGTTGGGGAGAAGGATCCCTCTTCATATGAAGATAGCCCAGGATTGCCAGCACCAGGCTAACTCCGAGCGCAATGCCGACACTAACGCCGGATTTGAAGAATGGCCGCGTCTGCCGGCCGGTCAAGCCTCTCAGTCGCTGCCGGGCCATTTTCTCTAAAGCATTCATTTCCTTCCTGGACAGGGAGTTATCTTCGATGCGCTTCTCTCTGACTTTGAGCTCAGCCTCGAGCTCGATGAGGACGTTGAATTTCCTCAGGCATCGAGGGCAGACGGCAGCGTGTTTGGCCAGGTCTTCCTTCATTGCGGCAGCCGACACGTCCAGAAAAGCCTGGAGAAACGCGTTTTCGGCCGGACACTTACGTTTGGTTTTCATCGATTCCCCTTTCTTATCATCATAAGTTTTATGGTTTTTCCTTATCGGATGTCGATCCTTTAGCCCTTTTGTCCCCCGAGTTTTTGTTTGAGGTCGCCCAGCCCCCGGTAGAGAAGATGGCGGACCTGGTTTTCTCTCCACCCGAGGCAGGCGGCGATCTGCTTGATGTTCTTCCCGGAAAAGTGAAGCTTGAGGACGGCTTTTCTTTTTTCGGAAAGAGTGTTGAGGGTTTTATCGATCATGAGCTCGTTTTCTTTTATCTTCATGTGAGACTCGGGGGAGAGCATCTCCTGAGAGGATATTTCCCCTTTTCCTTCTCTGTCCCCGCAGTTATCGAGCGATACAACGTTCAATTTTTCCCCCGTCATGTCCAGAGCAGTCGTATAAACGACCTTCCATAAATAAGACCTTAAATTGGAGATTTTTTTCCCACGAGCCAGTTTTCTCCAGATCTTCAGCTTGACCTCATGGTCTATGTCTTCCTTGTCTTGCGAGGTTAGTTCTGGGAATTGTGCCAGAAGAATGTTTCTGATGGAAACGGACATCTCTTCGAGGAATTTCTCCGTCCTGATAAGTTTCTCAAAGTCCATAAAATTAAGGCCTTGTTTTATACTATCACAATCCAATTATTCGTTGAATAGAAAAAACTTGGCCGAAATTCATAATTCATCCGCCAAAAAAAAGAAAAAAGTGGGAAAAAAATGACTTTTTGAGGGTCTTTTAATTGGGAGCTATATTTGAGGAGGGGCTCTCTCCAGCCATTTTTTTCCCTTTTTAACTGCAAAAGGCGTTTTTCTGGGTCATCTATAATGGATATAAAAGGACCTTCAAGGCCAAAGGCTTAAGCAGTCCCCTCTTTTGTAAATAAAATTTACATGCTGTCAAAATAAAATTTATTTTTAGCACCGGCGGGGAGCCTACCGTCAGCCTGACATCCTAAAGGCGCACATCTTGGCACAGAGTTTGCAGCAGTTAATGTGGACGGCATGGTGAAGGAGGTCAGGGCTCATGTCCAAGCTCCTTATGCTTCCGGCCGCTTTTATAATTTTTTTCTTTTTCTTTATGTAGGCTTAGAGAGTCAGGAATGAAAGCTTCCCCGAGCGATTATTATATGGACCTCCGGTTTAAGCCCGCTCAAGAGGAACCTCACCTTTTCTTCTCTCATAGATAAACTTCAGCAGGGACTCCCTCTTCCTCACAAGCGCCTCTAACCTGCTGAAGTTCGTCTTCGTCTGTTCTTCCGACAATTTCTATAGCGCCGATGTAAAAGCATTTTACAATCTCTTTGCCACTGTTACGCCACAATGTTGTTGACGGGCTTGTGGCCGGCATGGTATAAACGAAAATCAGGATGAAAACGAATGCCTTGAGAAAAGGCTTGGCTTTTTGCTTCAGCCTTCTATCCGCCCTTTCGATCGTCCATTCCCTGGCGTCGGCCGATCCATGCCCTCTGCACGGCAAGGACCACCGCCACGGCCTTGGCGCGAGCGTCGCCTCTCAAGGACTTGTTTGCCATTGCCTTTTCAGTTTTTTCTGCGTTCCCGGTTTTTCTGATTCACTCCCCTCAGGTCCGGCCGTCTGGTTGGCTAAAATCCCATATTCCGATCGGAATATGAGCATTTGGGCACTTGAAATCTTTCACCCGCCTCGGGCTTTCCGTGCCGCTTAGTCTTGCCTGGCTCTGATTTAAACCGAGAGGAGTCCAACATGGTCAAGCATGCCATTCGTTTTATGTTGCTTTTCAGCTGGATTTTTCTGCCGCTCTATCCAGGTGAAAAGACGCTTTCCTTGGAAGAAGCGATCGCTCGTGCCTTGACGCACAGCCCGGATATCATCACGGCTCAGAAAGAACTCGAAGCAGTCCGGGGAAAGCGGATTGAGATCGGCGCTCTTCCCGACCCCGGCTTCGTCTTCAGCCGGGAAGGCCTTCAGGCCGCCCCCGAGAAGGGAGAGCAAGAGATCACCTTCGGCGTTGAACAGCTCATCGAGTTCCCCGGGAAGAAAGCCCTGCGCCGGCAAGCCGCTGCCTCCGAGGAGGAAATCCTTTCCGCCGAGCTTCAAAGCCTGAAGCTTGTCGTTACGGCCGAAGTCAAAAAAGCTTTTTTTAAGGCTGTCCACTCGCAAACGGTTGTCACCAGGATCGAAGAACTCCAGGAGGTCTTGAAGCAATACCAGGAAATGGCCGTCATCCGTTTTCAAGCCGGTCAGGTTTCCTCCTTGGATGTTTTGCGGGGGCGGCTTGAGTCGTTGAGGGTGCGGGGCGAGCTCATCGAAGCCAGGCGGAAGCTCCGCGAGGACCTGGCGTCGCTCACCCTGATTCTCGGAGAGGAATCAGATGGGCTTTTTTCGGTTGCTGGCGACCTCTCTTTCAACCCCCTCGAGAAAGACCTGTCAACGCTCCGCGCCGAGGCAGAAGCAAGGCCTTCCCTCCGGGCGGCTTCCTTTCGGGTCGAACAAGCCCGGAGCAGCCTGCTCCTCGCACAGAAGAGTGCGCTGCCGGATTTCACGGTTGGGCTTTATTACCCGAGCCTTCGGACATCAAGCTGGGGGTTTTCCGTAGGAGCCTCGATCCCTCTCTGGAGAGACAGGAGAAAAGGACAGGTCCTTCAGGCGGAAGCCGCCATCGAAGCTGCCGCCGCGGGGCTCGAAGCGCGGAGGAGAAAAGTTTTAACGCTCCTTGAAGCCGCCTATGCGGACGTCAGAGCAGCCGAAGAAAGGCTTGCTCTCTTTGAAAAATCGTTGCTGAGGGAGGTCGAAAGCATGCTTGAGCTGGGAATTTCCCAGTACCGGCACGGGCAGATAGATTCTTTAAACATGCTTGATGTCTATAAATTTTATAAAACGACGAAGCTCGAATACCTGGGCGCCCTGCTCGCGCACAAGATTGTCCTGGCGGACTTGGAAGCGGCCGGGGAGAGATGAGAGGAGGAGAAAATGAGGAAAACGGCGCATGTTTTTTTAGGGCTGATGATGTTGGCGGCGCTTCTTCTTTTGGGGAGATGCCGTCAGGAAAGCGCTGAGCCGCGAGCCAGCGAAGAGGCCAAGGAATCTTCTGTCCTTAGGCTCAGTTCCGATGCGCTCGAGATGGCCGGTCTCAGGACAGTCAGAGTTGACTCGAGAGTTATGTCCATTCCCATTAAAGCCACCGGAACGATCATGTTCAACCAGAAGAGGTTTGTTTGTCTCTCCTCCCGGGTTCCCGGTCGAATAGAAGAAGTTTATGTTTTTGAAGGGGATAAAGTTAAACCTGACACCAAGCTTGCAGCTATTTACAGCGACGAGTATCTCGCCGCCCAGCAAGAGCTTGTTCAGCTTCTCCTCAGCCACCAGAGAGCGCTTGAGGCCGGCGAAGAAGAAGCAGCCGATGTGACAAACAGGCTGATTCGCTCAGCCGTGCAGAAGCTCAGGCTGGTGGGAGCAACGGAGGAAGAAATCCAGGGACTCAAGGACGCCAGGACTCTGAATTACTATCTTTTCCTCAGAGCTCCGTTTAGTGGCAGCATTGTGACCAGCCGGGCTTCTTCAGGAGCTTACGTCGACCGGGGAAGCGAGCTTTTTGAAGTGGCCGACCTCGGGACTGTCTGGGCGGTGGTCGATATCTTCGAAAAGGACTTGCCGATGGTGAGGCCGGGCTGCCGGGCCGAAATAAAGGTCCAAGCCTACCCGAGCATAACTTTCTCAGGCCGCTTGACTGTCCTCGGAGATGTCGTCCACGAGGCAACGAGAACGATCAAAGGAAGAATTGAGGTTTCTAACCAAGAAGGGAAGCTGAAACCAGGCATGTTCGCCGAAGTCAACCTGGTTTGTCCTTCGGCTGTGACAGCGCTCGTCGTCCCGCATCAGGCTGTCCGGTCGGTCGAAGGAAAGACAGTTGTTTTTGTCTCCGGACCCGGTAACGTTTTTGAACCTCGCCCCGTCAAGACCGGAAAAATCTTTGACGGCTGGGCTGAGATTCTCGAAGGCCTCAGTGAAGGCGAAATTGTGGCTGCCGAAGGAAGCTTCGCCCTCAAAGCGGAGTCACTCAAGAAGACCCTGGAGGGAGAGGAATGATCGAGAAAATTGTCTCTTTCTCGTTGAGCCGGAGAACCGCCGTCATTTTCCTCCTCGTCCTCGTCGTCGCCTGGGGCGTGTTTTCCTTTCTCAGGATACCGATCGACGCTTTCCCCGATGTCACGAATATCCAGGTTGAAATCATCTGCACAGCGTCGGGCCTTTCTCCTTTCGAGATCGAGCGGTTCGTCACCTATCCGCTGGAGATGTCGATGCGAGGATTGCCCGGGCTTGAGCTCATGCGTTCAGTCACCAAGTTCGGGATTTCTGTCCTGACTCTTGTTTTTCGCGACGACGTGGACATCTATTTCGCCCGGCAGGTCGTTCTTGAAAGGCTTGTCGAGGCGGAAAAGAGAATGCCCGCGGGCGCCGAGGTCAGCTTAGGGCCTGTGTCAACGGCCATGGGAGAAGTTTATCAGTATACACTCGAAGGGAAGATGCCTGACGATGAAAACGAGCAAGTTTCCTACCTCACATATCTCAGGACCATCCAGGACTGGGTGGTGACGCCGCTTCTCAAAAGCGTCCGCGGCGTCAACGGGGTTAATTCATTTGGTGGGTATATTAAGCAGTACCACGTCGAGCTCGACCCCGAACGCCTGCTCCAGTATGACCTTTCTGTAGGGGAGGTTTTCGAGGCCATCGAGCGGAATAACCTCAATGTCGGAGGAAACATCATCAACCGCTACTCCGAACAGCTCATTGTCCGCGGCCTCGGCCTGGCCAGGTCGGAAGACGACCTCCGAAACATCGTCCTCAAGAGCGAACTGGGCGTCCCTGTCTTTGTCCGGGACGTGGCTGACGTCAAGCTCGGCCATGCTGTCCGCCAGGGGGCGTCCCTGAAGGACGGGCAAGGAGAGGTCGTCGGCGGTATTGTCATGATGCTCAGGGGCGAAAACAGCCGGGACGTAACGAGGAGGGTAGAGGCGAAAGTCCAGGAGATCAACTCCGAAAACATCCTCCCGTCCGGGCTGAAAATCGTTCCTTTCTACAAAAGATCTGATATCATCGAGCAGAGCCTGGGCACTGTTACCAAAGCCATCCTGGAGGGAGCTGTCCTTGTGCTTGTTGTCCTGTCGATATTCTTGGGGAGCGTCAGAGGCGCTCTTATTGTCATTTTCGCCCTGCCCCTCTCGGCGCTCTTGACTTTCATCGTCACCCGGACGGTCAACCTGCCGGCCAACCTCATGTCCCTTGGCGGAATCGCCATTTCCATCGGGATGATCATCGATGCCGCCATCATCCAGGTAGAGAATGTTCAGCGCCATCTCACAGGGACAGAAGAAGAGGCCAGAATGGGGGATGTCCTCAGAGCTGTCCTCGAGGTCAGGAAGCCGAGTATCTTCGGCGAGCTTATTATCGCCCTGACTTTTGTTCCCATCCTGGCGCTCCAGGGAATCGAAGGAAAGATGTTTTCTCCCCTGGCCATCACGGTCGCCATCGCCCTTTTTTCTTCTCTCTTGCTTTCCATTTTTGTCATCCCGGTTTTTTGTTTTTACCTGCTTCGGCCAGGCCGCCGCCATGATCATTTTCTCCTGGCCTTTCTCCGCCGCATCTACCTCTCCGTGCTCCGTCAAGGATTGCGCCATCGCTTCCTGGTCCTTTTCGTCGCGCTCATCCTCCTGGCCGCAGCGCTGGCCATTTTTCCCCGCTTGGGGACGGAGTTTATGCCCGTGATGGATGAGGGGGCGTTCGACATGGACATCCAGCTCTTGCCCGGGATCGCGCTTGACGAGGCGCTCCGCGTGACTGAGGTTGTCGAGAAAAAACTCATGGAGTTTCCAGAGTTGGAGACGATCGTCTCGCGAACGGGCCAGACGGGGGTGGCCCTTGAAGCCCGCGGTGTGGACAAGACCGGGTTTGTGGGCGCGCTCAAGCCCAGGCCGCAGTGGACGAGCGCCCGCTCTAAAGACGAGCTTTTTTCAAAGATGCGGGAGGCGCTTTCCTCGGTTCCGGGCATGGCCTTTGGGTTCAGCCAGCCCATCCAATGCCGGATTGATGAGCTCGTGGCCGGCACAAGGGCGCAGCTCATCGTCAAACTATTTGGCGAGGACCTTGAAATCCTCAAGGCCAAGGCCAATGAAATCGCTGGACTGCTATCCGAAATCAGGGGAACGACCGACCTCATTGTCGAGAGGACGGCCGGGCAATTATATCTTTCCGTGCACGTCGACCGGAGCCGGATCGCCCGCTTCGGGTTAAACGTCGAGGATGTCCTTGGCGTGGTCGAGATTGCCGTGGGCGGCAAAGCAGCCACCTCGCTTTACGAGGAAAACAAGTCTTTCGATGTCGTTCTCCGCTTTCCAGAGGAGAAACGGAGCTCGCTCGAAGCGATAAAGAATATCCTCATCAAATCGCCCAATGGAATGCGTATCCCTCTTTCCCAGCTGGCAGAGGTCAGCGAGGGAGAGGGGCCTGTTCAGATCAGCCGGGAAAACGGGGAGCGGCGGATTGGGATCGAGCTGAACGTCAGCGGCCCCGACATAGGCGGTTATGTCGAGGAAGCCAGGCAGAAAATCCGGGAAAAAGTGGCCTTTCCGCCCGGGTATTACCTTGCCTGGGGAGGACAGTTCGAGAATCAGCAGCGGGCTATGCGACGGCTGCTCGTCATCGCGCCGCTGGCTGTCTCCTTGATTTTCACCCTCCTTTTCTTGACTTTCCGCTCGCTCAGAGCGGCGGGCCTCGTCCTGCTTACTCTTCCGCTTTCCCTGATTGGCGGCGTGCTGGGGCTTTATTTTTCAGGCCTTTATCTTTCGGTCCCGGCCTCGGTCGGGTTCATCGCTCTTTTCGGGATCGCCGTCCTCAACGGGATCGTGCTCGTGTCCTATATCTCGCAGCTGTGGCAGGAGGGTCAGCCGCTCGAAGACGCCATTCTCGAGGGCTGCTCGGTGCGGCTCCGGCCGGTCCTGATGACGGCCTTGATTACCATCCTGAGTCTGACACCGCTTCTTTTTGCCCAAGGCCCCGGCTCGGAAATCCAGCGGCCTCTGGCTGTTGTTGTCGTGGGTGGTCTGGCCACGTCAACCCTGTTGACGTTGATCGTCCTTCCCGTCCTCTACAGCTTTTTTGAGAAAAGACGGCGATGAAGCCGGTTTGACTCGAGGGGGGGCGTATTGTAAGATAGCAACGCCTCCGCCGGTTGTGTAAACAAACCGGGCCAGGACTAAAGAAAATGAAAAAAGAGCTGCCCAAACGCTACGATTATGCGGCGCACGAGAGGCCGGTCTACGAGCGCTGGATGGAGTGCGGCGCTTTTTCGGCCACCCCCGACGAGCGGAAGAACCGTTATGTCATCATGATGCCCCTTCCTAATGTTACCGGAGCCCTTCACATGGGCCACGCCATGGATAATGTCATGCAGGACTTGCTCATCCGCTGGCACCGGATGATGGGCGATAACACCCTGTGGATGCCGGGAACGGACCATGCCGGCATCGCCACCCAGGCCGTTGTGGAAAAAAGGCTGTTCGAGCTCGAAGGCAAGACGCGGCATGATATCGGACGCGACGCCCTCGTTGATAAAATCTGGGCCTGGAAGGATGAGTACCAGCGCCGCATCATTCAGCAGCTCCAGAGCATAGGCTGTTCATGCGACTGGGAACGCCAGCGGTTCACTATGGACGCGGTCTGTACGCGGGCGGTCAGGGAAGCCTTTTTCCGTCTGTTCAAGAATGGGCTGATCTACCGGGGTGACCGCTTGGTCAACTGGGACTGCCAGCTTCAAACCGCTGTTAGCGATGACGAGATCATCCACGAGAAAGTCAGAGGACATTTCTGGCATATCCGCTATCCGGTAATCGACCCAGGTCCGGGGGAGCCTGAGTTCGTCACTGTGGCCACGACTCGGCCGGAGACGATGCTGGGCGACACGGCCGTGGCCTGCCATCCCGACCCGGAAGCCGCCCTCGTGCGGCTCCGTCAGTCGCTCGAGGAGCGGATCAAATGCGTGCCAAAGAAGGAGCGGGCAGCGCTTGAGTTCGATCTCAAAGAAGCCGAATCCAGGCAGCAGGCTCTATTACCGGAGCTCCTCAAGTTGCGTGACATGGCGCGGCGGGGCAAAAAGGTCATGCTGCCGCTTCTCCGTCGTCCGATCCCTCTTATCCTGGATGAGTGGGCCAAGCCCGAGTTAGGCTCTGGATGCGTTAAGATCACGCCTGCCCATGACCCGAACGACTACGATGTCTGGGTCCGTCATCGAGATGAGATCGGCATCATCAACATCCTCAACGCAGATGGAACCCTGAACGCTAACGCAGGCCAGTACGCGGGCCTCGACCGCTTTGAGGCGCGTGAGCGGGTGGTCGCCGACCTTGAGCGCGAAGCACTCCTTGCTGGAGTCGAAGATAGAGACATCGAAATCGGGCATTCCGACCGGTCCAAAACGCCGATAGAGCCTTACCTTTCCAAGCAATGGTTCATCCGGATGGGCGACCTTGAGGGGGGAGTCCTCTGCGGCGCCGGGACGGCCAAGGAGTTCAGGGCTGCGGGACTTGCCCAAGCAGCCATTGACGCCATCGACCGCGATTACCGTTCGCCTTCGGGGTTGAGGTTGAGTTTTTATCCTGACCACACACGCTATGGCGGGACGTACCGAAGCTGGCTGGCGGAGAAGCGCGACTGGTGCATCAGCCGTCAGCTCTGGTGGGGCCACCGGATTCCGATCTGGTCGGGGAGCTTCGGCGGCGAGGAGCTGGGAAAAATCGCCGCTTCGCTTCCGGCCGCGGGTCGGGATGACGTTTGGGTCTGGATTGCCGACGCTGAAGGCACGGTTTATCCGCTCGACAAACTAACCAGTCTGGAAAAAGATAGCCGCTACGAGTTGCTCGTCTGCCTGAGGGATGAGGAGGCTGAAAAGAAGCACGCAGCTTCGCTCGAGGCGTCAGGCCTTCGTCAGGATCCGGATGTGCTCGACACCTGGTTCAGCTCCGCCCTCTGGCCTTTCAGCACCTTGGGCTGGCCTGACTCAGCAACTGCACGGGTTGATGAAGGCCAGAAGCCTCTCGGCCAGGTCGATGGCCGGCCGGACTGTCTCAGTTACTACTACCCTGGCTCTTGCCTGGTCACCGGCCGGGATATCATCACCCTCTGGGTCGCCAGGATGATGGTCATGGGGCTCTATCTCTTAGGCGATGTGCCATTCACTGATTGCTTCGTTCATGCCAACATCCAGGACGGCAAGGGCGAGCGGATGAGCAAGAGCAAGGGCAACGGCATTGACCCCGAGGATATCATCGGTCGTTACGGCGCCGACGCGATGCGCTACGTTCTTTGCGAGATGCAGACGGGGACACAGGACATCAGGCTTCCCGTCCAGGCCATTTCGCCTTATACAGGGGAGTTGGTGGACCTCGCTACGGCCAAGCACGGCCGCACGATCTTTACCTACATCTGCCCTGCGACGGGAAAGGAATTCGACGTCCTGGGGACGATGCCAGACCTGCCTCTGGCCAAGATCATCAGCGAACGGTTCGAGGTGGGCCGGGCTTTTTGCACTAAACTCTGGAATGCGGCCCGCTTCGCCCTGATCAACCTGGGTGAGCATTCGTTCAGGCAGCTTGCTTTAGACAATCTCGAGCCGGAAGACCGGTGGATTCTTTCACGGCTCAGCAGGGCCATCGCTCGGGTGACCGAAGGGCTCGCCGCTTATAACCCGTCAGCGGCCATCAGCGCGGCGAGGGATTTTTTCTGGGGGGAGCTCTGCGACTGGTACCTTGAGTTCATCAAGCCGCGTTTCCGGGACGAACAACAAGCGGCGCCAGCGCGGGCGGTTCTGGCCTTGGCCCTGGACCAGGTGCTCCGGCTTTTTCATCCCTTCGTCCCCTTCATCACCGAGGTCCTCTGGGGAAAGCTCAGTTTGCAGTGTCCGGTTCGGGGATTGGAGCGGCCGTTTGTCGAATCACATCTTTTAATCCAGGCTCAGTGGCCAGAGCCCAGGCCGGACTGGGAAGATGAGCGGATAGAGGCTGAATTCAAATTGGCCATGGATATTATCAGGGCCATCCGCGATCTCCGTTCACGGTATAAAATTTCTCCTCACAAACAAATAGAAGTGCTGATTAAAGCGGAGGTCGAGCCGGCGGATATTTTGAGTAGCCTTAAAGACCTGATCATCCACATGGGGGAACTATCAAGGCTTGAGGTCGCGGCTGGCATCAAAAGGCCGGCTACAGCGGCCACCCAAGTCCTCGGAGAGATTGAAGTATTTATCCCCGGTGTCATCGACCCCGAGAAGGAAAGGGAGCGGCTCAGGAATCAGCGAGAGAAACTGATGGCAGAGCTAACTAAAGTGGAATCAAGGCTTCAGAACGAGAATTTCACGAGCCGAGCTCCCGTCGAAGTTGTCGAAGGCGAGAAGAGGAAACTGGAAGAGCTTCAGGCTGAGATCGCCCTGGTCGATAAAAACCTTCAATCCCTTGACTAACCTTAACTTTTTAGCTTGCCCGCGGCTTCTTGACTGATAGCCGGTTGTCTCGCCCAATAATTTTTAATAAAAATCAGCTTTAAAGAGAAGGGGTGGCTCCGAGCTGAAAATCCAATTTTTTGAATGAAATTCAAAAAATTGGACGTTATGAAACGATGGATAAAGATTAACTCATTTATTATCAATCATATAAGAATTTTCAACGTTGGCAAAAAATTTGCCTATAAATTTATATATATATATTTATATAGTTATTATTTATCAAATTGTATCCATATGAGACGGCGGCGATCGCCCTGAAAAGGAGGTGAGATTGACCGGGGAAAACAGAAACAGCCGGGTTATGGTCGGAGTGATGAATTTTTCACTCCAAGGAGGGAACCTAAAGCCCGCAAAACGCTTATAAAAAAGCGTGATGCAAAAAAGGAGGTTAGGTGGATCGTTTCTTTAAAAAAACATTGGTTATCTGTTTCATTCTTTTTCTGGCCTCCTCGCTCCTGGCCCAGAGACAGACAGGTTCTATCAAAGGAATTGTGACAGACGCTGAGGGTTAACCTCTTCCTGGAGTCAGCTTGACCATATCCAGCCCTGAAATGCTCGGGGTTATCACTTACGTGACCGGTGCTGACGGACACTTCCGCGCACCGGCCGTTCCTCCAGGCGTATACACGATCGTTGCAGAGGTGCCAGGCTTTCAAACCTTGAGGAGAGGGGGGATAGTCGTCCATGTCGGAATGACGGCCGAGATTGTGCTCGAAATGAGTGTGGCAGCCGTTGAAGAAGAGGTTACGGTCGTTGGGGCTTCTCCCGTGGTCGATGTGGAGGCGTCCAAGATTGCTGTGACGATGACAGCCGATCTAATGAAAAACATCCCTATGGCGAGAGACCTCTATGATATCGTTACCTCAGCCCCCGGCGTTGTGTCCGATGGAGTGGCTTTCAGGAGAACCTCGTCCATTCATGGGTCGACCGTGAGGGGCAATACGCACGCTCTGGATGGCGTGAACATGAACGACCCCGTTGTCGCCTATGCGTCGACCAACCTCAACTTCGATGTTATGCAGGAAGTTGAGATGGTCCTCGCCGGTCATCCTGCAGAAACAGGGTACACCGACGGAGGTTATATCAATGTGGTCACAAAATCGGGCGGCAACAGATTCTCTGGCGGCGCGAACCTTTTGTACACAAGCGATACCTTTGCCAATATCTTGATCCCTGATCCTCAGTTAAGAGCGTTGGGCGTGAGCAAGCCAGAGATAGCGCTGAGTGACTACGATGTGTCCGGTATTCTTGGAGGTCCCTTCATCAAGGATAAGATATGGTTTTTCGCCAATTTCAGGTATATCGCAAACGAGTACCTATCGCCTTTCAGGCCGACGACCATCTTAGGGAAATCCTATGAGTCTTTCAACCTCGACCACACAGAATATTTAGGTTTCCTGAAGCTCACAACCCAATTTACCCAGAACATCAAGTTTATGGGCATGTTCAATTATGCCCAAATGTACGAGCCGCAGTTCAGGCTGGACAAAGCATGGAATGTCACAAAAGAGGCGTACCGGATGTGGGATAACGAAACCGGGATTACTGGAACAGCCATCTTCAATTGGGTTCTCGACCCCAATACGTTCCTTGACCTGCGCGGAGGGTATGTTCGCCGGTTTTTCCCTCTTCCCCTTCAGCCCGAATCAGTGAACAATCCCGTCTACTACGATTATTTCACATCCTACCAATGGGGGTCAGCCCGCTTCAATGAAACCTATTTGAGGAAGAGATTCCAAACCTCGGCAGCGCTCACCCGATTCCAGGATGGTTTTCTCGGCGGGAATCACGAATTCAAAGCCGGAGTAGAGTTCGAGGATGCCTACGGGGACTGGAACTGGTGGAGATCCGACAGCATGTGGTGGAGCTACTATAACGGGAGTCCTCTCTGGAGCAAAGCCCAGGGCCTGGCCAGGTCTACTTTTGGGGACGGCAGGCTGTTTTTTTACATCTG
Organism: Clostridiales bacterium; assembly: GCA_029907205.1. Lineage (GTDB taxonomy): Bacteria > Acidobacteriota > Aminicenantia > Aminicenantales > UBA8522 > JARYMI01. The sequence continues at coordinate 13,555 of JARYMI010000015.1, read as the reverse complement.
TGCTATTGAAAAAGACAAATCGATCATCAAAGACCAGGCTCAGAGGATCGGAGGGTTCATCCAGGATACCGCCACCTTTAAGGACAGACTCACCCTAAATCTTGGGGTGAGGATTGATTACTCCTACGGTTTCAAGCCCGCTGTTACAAAAGGGCGTTCCCACGCCTTAGCCTATGCCATCGGGGAAACTTTATTTGTCCCGAGATACGGGATCAATCCCTACGGAGATTTGACGACAGGGGACTGGAAAGACATCATCAAATGGACCTCCATCTCTCCACGATTCGGTTTGACCTACGACATTTTTGGAGAGGGCAAGACAGTCCTGAAAGCCTCTTTCTCCCGATACACAGAATATCTCATGCTCCAGTACTTCTCCGTCCTCCACCCCTTCTATCCCCGGACATTTACTTTCTACTGGTTCGATAACAACGGCAATTCAATTCCCGACCTCCCTCCCACTGATGCCTATCTGCATACCGGAACAACTTCCGATGTCATGAAGTTCGAATTCAGCAAGGACAAGATGGACCCCAACACAAAGTCTCCTTACACGGATGAGCTAACCATCTCCATCCAGCACGAGCTCATGAAGGATTTCTCCATCCAGCTCGGCTACATTTACAAGAATAAAGAAAACATCCTCGAAGACGTTCTCTATGACCCCGCCTCAAAAAAATATTGGCACACGTACGAAAAGGCCAAAGATTGGTGGGTCCCGTTCACGACGACTCTTCCGGCTCACGACATCTTCCCGGCGAAAAAAGTGGACATGTACTTTTTGTCGAGAAATGCCCCGGCGCTCTGGTACACATTCGCTAACATTCCCGAAGGCCAGCGGCGATACCAGGCGTTCGAGCTCATTTTGAACAAGAGGTTTTCCGACGGCTGGCAGCTCGGCGGCTCAGTCGCTTACAGCAAGTTTGAAGGGAACATCGGTGGTGCCTTTGGCGATTTCTGGGGATGGTCGGGCGCCTTCGACAACGCCAACTGGTGGGTCAACCGGTTTGGCCGGCTCGATTTTGACAGGCCCTTGGTGATCAAGCTCTTCGGAACGTTCACTCTTCCTTACAAGGTCTATTTCTCCTTCTTGTACCAGCACTATGACGGTTCACCCTGGGGCAGGTCGGCCACGGTGTTTCCGCCGTCCGGATGGGCCGCTGCCAACAACGTCAGTACGGCCTATTCCTTTGGAATCATGGTGGAATCCCCAGGCGAAAGAAGGTTTCAGGGGTCTGATGTCCTCGACCTGAGACAGGAACTTTCACGCCTGCAGGAACGTACAAGGTCATCACAGGAGTTGAGGCCACAAGGCTCTTCAAATTCTCTATCTGTTACAGCTTCTAAGCCGGAAACAAAGGGAGGGGTTCTTTATACCCCTCCCCATTTTTTTTAGGCAAAAGGACATATTCCCCCTTCGACGTCAAGGAAGAGGAGCTCCAGTACGCAGCTCCGCGCCCCAGATGCCGGGCATTTTCCCTCCGCAGAAGGGGCAGAGTCCGTTTTTCTTAATCTGATTTTTTCTTACGATAAAATGGGTTCGTTCAATCAGCTTCTCACCGCAGTTTGAGCAGTACGTGCTATTGGCGTGGTGGCCTGGCACATTCCCGACATAGACATATCTCAAACCGTTCTTCTTGGCTATTTCATAGGCCGACTCCAGTGTGGAAACGGGGGTGGCGGAGAGATGAGTCAATTTGTAATTCGGGAAGAACCGCGTAAAATGGAGCGGCGTATCTAGCCCTAAATTCTCCCTGATCCATCGGCACATCTCATCGATCATTCTGGGGTCGTCGTTTAACGTCGGGACGACCAGGTTGACAATCTCCAGCCAGGTATTATTCTTTTTGACGGTGATGAGAGATTCGAGAACGGGGTTCAGGCTCGCCGAGCAGACCTCTTCGTAAAATTTCTCGCTGAATCCTTTCAGGTCGATTTTCACGGCGTCGAGAACAGCAAGGAGTCTGAGGAGTGGCTCCTTCCGAATGTATCCGTTAGAGACAATCGAGGTCTTCAGGCCCTTCTGCTTGGCCATCACGGAGATGTCATAGAGATACTCATAATAGACCGTTGGCTCGGTATAGGTAAATGAGACGGAATGGAGTTTATGATTCTTTGCCTGCTGGATGATGTCGGCGGGAGAGTAGGAGTGATAATTTAACTCATCGAGGCTCTTCTGTGAGAGGTGCCAGTTGTGGCAATATTTGCACCTCAGGTTGCAACTGGCACAGGTGAGGCAGAGCCTCAAATGGCCGGGGATGAAATGGTAGAGGGGCGCCTTTTCGATCGGGCCGATATCCACGACACAGGGTTTGCCGTAAACTTTGGAATATAGTTTGCCCTTCTGATTCTCCCGATTCCTGCAGAACCCCCGTTTTCCTTCGCCGATGATACACTGTCTCGGACAGAGGAGACACTGGATGCTTTGTCCATCGAAAGTCTTGTAGAACATTGCTTCTTTTGGCGCGGAGGTCATTTTTTGATCCTTCTTGCCCGGGAAGATAGACGCATATCCCCATCCGGAAAAGATTGAAATAACGCTTTGAAGGAATCTCCGCCTGGTCAACCGAAATATCATACCCCGAAGAGGCCACATGAATTTTATCTTATTTCTGGATTCTTGTGAACAGGAGGATGAGGAGGAGACTGCTCATCTTAACGATCGCCATCATGAAGCACGAGTCCTTCAAACCGAGAAGGGGGAGGAGAAGGACACCCCCGAAAAGCCCTCCGAAAAATCCGCCAAAGAGGTCTGCTCCATAGAGCAGGCCGGCAGTGTGGCCAACCCTTCTTTCGCTGGACCGGGTTTTCATGTAAATCTTGATCGCCAGCGGGAATTGGAGTCCAACCAGAGCGCCGCAGATGAAAGACATAACCAGAAATGTCACATAGAGAAGGACATGAACGGCGGTCTTTTCAAGATGATGGGACGGGATGGAGAGCACAAAGGGGAGAAGGAGCGAGAAGAGGACAATGGATAGTTCCGTTGCCAGGAAGAGCACATAACCCTTCCGGATTCTATCGAGTCGCCGGGTGATGAAGAAACTGCTGGCCGCAATACCCACCATAAAGATGGTGATGAGAAGACCGATCTGGTGGTAGAGATAACCGTAAAGGGTTTGAAAAGTAAAGATGATGGCGAGGTCGAGCATCATATCTGCGAAACCTGAGGTGAAAATAGCATAAGGAAGAGAATAGCCAGAGAGACGGGGTTTCGTCAGGAAAAAGATGGAGAAAAAAACCGTCAGAAAAGCAGTGATGCCTATAGCGAGCTCAAGGCTCAATCCCTCAAACCATTTAAAAAGCTTTGAAAGATAAGGGGAGAAGAGTGCATTCCAGTAGGAGAGGCTGAAAAAGACGCCCAGTGGCCGAAAATCGGAGTTTATATTAACCTCTTCCCTCTCCATCGATTTTAAAAACCAGTCGAGCCACCTTTCGTGAAGCCGGTATTCGATATAACTTTTGGTAAAGAGACTCGTCGGGATTCTCCTCTCCTCGAGCCTTTTTATAATGTCCTGGGTGGTCGCCCTGTCGAGCATTCCGGAGTCGGAAGCGAAATAGAGGTTCGTATCACCGGGGATGATCCTCACATATGTGAAAATGCTCTTTAAGGTGTCCAGGATGCACCCGTTCAGACCTCTCAATTCCGGACTGATGTAGGTTAATGACCCAGGAAGGGTTAGAACGATGATTCCTCCCGGGTTCATTTTTCTTCTGGCCGTGGAGAAAAATTCGGAAGAGAAGAGCCTGTTTGTCTGAAGCTCCTGAGGGGCCGGGAGCCCGATGAAGATGAGGTCGAAACGCTGCCGTGTCTTTTCAACAAAGAACCGGCCATCCGCATAGTGGATCTTCACTCTCGGGTCGGACAATTCGGATTGGGTTAACGGGGTCGGGAATTTGTGAATCAGTTTTAAAAGGAGGGGGTCGAGTTCGACATAATCTACCCGGGCGACTGGATATTTTAAAACTTCATTGATCATTCCTCCAGCCCCCCCGCTCAGGATGAGAACCGAATCAGGCTTTTTGTGGAAGAGCATCGAGAAATGAACGAAGTCTTCGATGGAGGCGATGTCGGGCACAGGAGTGGTGATGGAAAGGATGCCGTCGGTAAAAAAGGTGATTTGCTCACCCTTTTGGGTGACGGTGATATTCCCGTAGATGGAATTCTCATAGTGAACGGGATTCAACCCCTTCCATTGGTGTTGGATGGAGGATTGGTGGATCTTCTCCGAGACCGGCGAAAAAAGAAGAAAGATAAAGAGCAGGGCGAAGATGAAGGAAAAAACAAGGAGAGCATTTCGAATGTGAAGGAAAGGTGTGTCTTTTGGCCAGAGGAGACATATCGAAATGAGGGCGTTCATCGAGGAAATTAAAAAAGCGATATCAAAAGAATGGAGATAGTGGATAAGCAGGAAGGTGATGAACAGTCCCCCGACAATGGACCCGATCGTCTCTAAAACATAGACTTTGCCTATGGAAGCAGCGTTTTCCCGGCCCCACAGGGAATACAGTTTACAGCCGTAGGTGAAGAGGGCGCCGTGGGAGAGGGAGACGGGAAGGAGGATGAAGAAGGAGGAATAAAAGATAGGGGCAAAACCAAGTCCTTCTCCCGGGGTTGCGAGAAGGATGTTCTTAAATGCCCGGCAGAGGGTGATGGAAAAGGGGAGGGCGATGGAGAAAAAAAGTTGCAGAAACACATAGACTTCCAGCCTTTTTTTGATTCTTTCCACAGACTTGCCGATAATATAGGAGCCGATGGCCTCGAGAAGGAGCCAGTTGGCTAAGATGATACCGAGGGTGAGTTCATTGCCTAAAAAAGAGACGAGGAGTTCTCTCAGGAGCGTGACCTGAGCGACGATGCCGCTCGCGCCCATGATGAGAAGAGAGGCCTTCAGGGATAATGCTTTCATCTCTTAAAAAGAGGATGCTTTTTATTGATTGTATTAAAATCGAGCCGCCATATTTTCTCATAACTCGTTATTCGCAGTAAAACCACTACCTTCCTGAGCTTCCCGGTTTTACAGCCTCCACCAATAAGAGAACTTAAGAAAAACAGAATAGTCGCGGCGGGCATAAGGGCCGGGCGCCGGCTTGTCGTAGTTTGAGTCGAAGCCGAGGAAGAAGACCGTGCCTGGCCGGAGGATGTAGCTCACGAGGAAGCTTCCGAAGATCTCCCTGTAGTAGTGGTTGTAATCGAGGATGGCCCTGACCGAAAGGGATTTCGTCAACTGGTAGGCCGTCCGCGTGCGGATGACGTTGAAATCCCAGAGACGCTCGCCTCCGGCCTCCCGCCAGAAGCTGCTCTTGCTGAAGTCCACGCCGATCTGGAGGCGGCTTGAGGGTTTGAAGTTCGTCCCACCCCCGAATGTCACCCCCCAGCCGAGAAATGGGTCGTCAGGGTCGTAGTTGATCGCATCGCCAATCTTGACGAACAAACTGAAGGGCATCCGCCTGAGGATGTTGCTCTGGCTTTCGACGTAGAGAGTCGTTTTTCGGAAGTCTGTGCCGGCATATTTTTCTAAGCCGTTTTCAACCATGATGAATGCCTGGTTGAACTCGGTGAAGCGAAGCTGGGTCTGGAACCGGACCCAGGTGTCCTGGACCGCAGGACTGAAGTAGTCGAGCCTTCGCCCCGCGTTAAGGTTGACCCTGATTTGATTGAGGAATTTCTTGTCTGGATAAATGGAGGCGCTTGTGAACGCCCCAGCGGTTCGGAAGTCGGTCCGGTTGACGAAGCCCGAGGCCGCCTCGAAGTCGGGGTGGATCGATTTCCAGTATCCGCCGGCGGTCCAATGCTTGGTAAAATAAAAGGCTTCGGCATAGAGGGCGGGGGCCACCGGCGTCGGGTCGCCGTCGCGGTTTGTCTTTGAGGCCAAGGCCTGGAAGCTGAAGAAAAACTTGTTCGCGAAACGCCACTGGCCGTCCACGCCGCCGACCCGGTTCCAAGAGCGGTTGATCTCCTTATCGGCCAGGCAGAAGCCGATGTACGATTCCTTGAAGACGTCTGTTTTGAGGCGGACGATGTTGAACCAGGCCTGGTCGTCGGTCGGCGTCCCGCCGTTGTGGATGTCCCACAGGCTTTCGCTCGGGTGCTGGTCCTGGGCCGAGAGGATTCCGTAGGCGAACCGGCCGATCTTCCCGGAGGCCTTCACGCCCCAGAGCGGGTCGATGATGCGGCGAGTGTAGACCATCTCGATTTCGGGGAACTTGAATATCTCCATGCCCTCAAGAAAAAAAGGCCGCTTCTCGGGATAGCGGAGGGCGAAGCGGAGGTTGACGTCTATCTGCGGTGCATCCGCCTCGATGTGGCTGAAGTCCGGGTTGAGCGTGGCATCGAGGGTCAGGTCGGATTTTAGGCCGTATTTTAAGTTGACGCCGGGCTCGAAGTCAACCGACTTTCCTTCACGCTTGAGCGAGGTCGCCACGGGCATGATTTCAAGGTTTCGGCCCCGCTCGACCGCGCCCGGGATGACGATTTCGCCGCCCTGGGTGAGGAGGCCGGGAATCTGGCGCGAAAACGAGGGCCAGAGGATGATCTCGCCCGACCGCGGGATGTTCCGTCCGAGGACGAGGCCCCAGGTCTTTGTCGCTGCGTCCGGAAAGCGGAGGCTCTTGAAGGGGATGGCCATCTCCACCGTGTAGCCGCCCTCATCCACTCTCCCTTCGGATTCCCAGACGGTGTCCCAGCTATTGTCAAAGTTGTCGTTTCCGCCCTCTTCGACACGGATCATGTCCATCTGGACGCCGATGGGGTTGAGAAAGAACGACGAAGCCCGGCGTTTTTCGTTAAATGTGTCGAGAAAAACGAGGATCCAGTCGTCGTCCATGGCATTGTCCCGGTTCGTGACGGACGCACGGATTTTCCCCGCTTCGGTGTCGTCGCAGCGGAAGGCGATGTAGAGATTCTTCGTGTCATAGCCCATCCAGGCGGTCGTCTTCTGGGTGGGCGTTCCGTTCTCCTTGGGAGCGTATTGGACGAAGTTCTCGAACTTAAGCCCCTTTTCCCAGACTGCGTCGTTCACAACCCCGTCGATATTGGGCGGCGTGTCGAACTTCGGCACGACGAGGGGCTCTTTGGGCTTCTGGGCGGATATCGAAGCCTCAAGCAGCGGCGCTGCAGCAATTGCGGACGCTAAAACTGCCGCAACTGCAAACAAATTGAACAGTCGGATTGTCCTGGTAAACAACTCTCTTTTTTTCATCTCAATCTTGACCTCTTTCAACGACGACTTCCGGTCGTATCCATATCTTCATCATTGATTACGAATCCACGAGCGAAAAGGTTCTCTCTGATCATCCTCCATTTGGAAATAAAGAAGAGGACGGGGCTGATTGACTTGGGATAACGTCAGGTTAACCGGAGGCGCTGGAACAGGGGAAAAGCGGCGTGAGGGATTTGACCCGGTTGAAAAAAGGCGGATGATTTGATAACCTGAGCCTGATGAAAAAGGGCATCAGAATCGTCACGCTTGATGAATCGGACGATCTCGACTTCGACGACTGGCTGAAAACGTCGCCGGCCGAGAGACTGGACACGCTTCAATACCTCAGGGAAATGGTTTATGATTTAAAACATGAGAGTCGAAAAGGATTACAGAGATTTCTTAAAGTTACTCGGCGCAAAAGGGACTAAATATTATCCGGAGAATCGCTAAGGCGATGACAAAAGCTCCCGACGTCATCAAGAGACTGGTTGACGACTTCGATCGGCTGGTGGAGGGCGCGGTGCCCCAAGATTTTGACGAAGCATCGCTGCGCCTCAGTTATATCAACCCGTTTTGGGAGGCACTGGGTTGGAACCTGAGGGACCCGCGCGAGGTCATCGTCGAGAAGCGGGTATTCATCCGCGACAGCACGAAACATGCCGATTACTGTTTCTTGTTAGGGGGGAAGCCCCAGTTTATCGTCGAAACAAAGGACTTCCGCAAACGCCTTGATGATCCAGACTTTATTTTTCAGATAAAACGTTATGGATATAACCTCCCGGTGGACTTCGGAATCCTTACCAATTTCTCTCATTTCCGCTTATACGATACAGGCCTTCTGCCGAGCTACGAAAATCCAGCGAGGGGCCTCTTCAAGCGATTTGATATAGCTTATAGAGACTATGCAGATCGGTGGGAACATCTTGAGGCTACGTTTTCGCGTGAGGCCGTCGCTTCGGGCGCCCTGAAAAAGCTTTTGCCCGCGGCCCGCCGCGAACGCAACAAGGAAGCTCTCGACAGGAAATTTTTTGAACGACTGAACGAATGGCGAGCTGAGCTGGCGCGTGTTATCGCCATTCGAAACGCCGACCTCAGCGTTCATGAGATTAACGAAACTGTCCAGCGCCTCCTTGACCGGGTGATTTTCGTCCGCGTGATCGAAGACCGCAATGTCGAAGCGGTTGAACTCTTGCTCGACGCTCTCAACCGGTGGAAGGCTGAGCGCGAAAAGCCGCTTTACCAATATCTTGTCGATAAATTTCGTTATCTCGAGCCTCAGTACAACGGCGAACTTTTTTATCCCCATTTCTCGGAACATTTGATTATCGACGATAAGCCCCTAAAAGATTTTATAGAGTCTCTCTATTACCCCAGGTGTCCATACCAGTTCAACGTCGTTGGTGTCGAAATGTTAGGGACCATCTACGAACGTTTTTTGGGCTCCACTATCCGCCTGACTGAAAGTCATCGCGCCGTCGTGGAAGAAAAGCCCGAGGTTCGAAAAGCAGGCGGCGTTTATTACACGCCCAAATACATCGTGGATTATATCGTCGAAAATACAGTCGGCGAGCTCTTGAGAAAGTGCAAGACTCCGTCGGACGTCGCAAAGCTTAAGATTCTTGATCCAGCTTGCGGCTCCGGCTCCTTCCTTCTGGGCGCTTTTCATCAGCTCATCGCCTGGCACGAGCAATATTATAACAGTAATCCGCACAAGATAACGCGGGGCTATGGCGCGGAGTGCTGGCGCGATGAGACAACCGGACGCTGGCAGCTTTCGCCCAAGTTCAAAGGCCGGATTCTGGTCAACAACATTTTTGGCGTTGACAAGGACCCTCAGGCCTGCGAGGTGACGCGGATGTCGCTCTACCTCAAGATCCTGGAAGACGTGGATGCCCTGCTCCTGGTCAAGACGGCTCTTCTGCCGCCGCTTCAAAACAATATCAAGTGCGGTAACTCGGTCATCGCTTCCGATTACTGGGATTTCGTTCGTTGCGCAAGACCGGGCGGCGGCTCTTTAATCCTTCCCTTCGAAGTTGACGACGAGGAACGCCGCCGCGTCAACCCGTTTGATTGGCAGATGGAATTTGCCGAGGTGATGAAAGCGGGCGGCTTTGATGCTGTTATCGGAAATCCGCCGTATATTCGGCAGGAGGAGTTGCGTGAAGAAAAAGCATATTATCTTTCTCGCTATAAGTCCTTTGTCCCCACAGCCGATCTTTATGTCATTTTTATAGAACAGGCTCTTCGCCTCACCCGTCAGGGTGGCCGTTTCGGTTTTATCGTCTCAAACAAATGGATGCGGGCTCGATACGGGAAAGGCCTCCGTGGTCTGGTGAAGAAATTCCAGATCCATAAGCTGGTGGATTTCGGCGAGTTGAGAGTATTTCAGGACGCAGCCACGTTCCCGCTTATCATGATCATTTCCAAAACGCGGCCGCGGACAAAGCCCTTGTATGCCCCTATCAAACGCCTCGATTTCGGTGACCTTGAAGAAGAAGCCGCTAGAGTCGGCTATGAGCTCGAGGACGCAGCACTCGGAGACGAGGGCTTCACTCTTGTTGGCCGCCGAGCGACAAAATTGCTCGAAAAAATTAAGGCTGCAGGCGTTCCTCTCGGTGAATATGTAGGAGGAAAGATTTACCGGGGTGTCTTAACCGGCTTCAACGAGGCTTTTGTCATCGACCGTGCTAAACGAGACATGCTGATTACCTGAATTTTACCCCTATTTTATACACTACATGGCCGCCTGGAGGGAATCAAAATATTTATAAAGCTTCTTCTCCAACAGCACATCCGTGTTCCAGCGATGACCGGATTTCCGATCCTTGAGATGCACCCGGTAGCCTCTCCGGAGCTTCTCGAGAAACTCGACGGCCGAAAACCCCGATTTGCGGAGATGATATTCCAGCAAAGAGAGGATCGCATAGGCGAGATAACAGACGCGGATATGGCCCTCGATGTGTTCTTTCTGCCCACCCGAATCGGCCGCAACGACAACACTCCCTTAAGCTTTTTGAAGGCCCGGTCGACGATCTCTTTCTCAAAGTATTGCCGCGTCACGGCCTCGATCGTCTGGGAGGTATTGTGATAGAGGAGAGAGTAGCCTTCATCCCGAAGGTCCTTCTCCCGGATTTTTTCCATTTCGTAAGCGATCTCCCGGCGGACGACCTCCAGCGAGGGGTTGTACACCACGATGAGTTGGCCGCAGAGATAGGGGAACGCCTGGACATAAACCCCGGCGCTCTGGAGAGCCACCCGATTCTCCCGTCGGTACAGCGCCTCGCGGTCAATCCGGGCCAGGAATCGCCGCCGCAGACGGTCGTTTTTGCGCAGCCCGCAGATGATCTCCATCCTGGCTTCCAGGATGCGCCGGATGTTATCCTCGCAACTCATTCCCCTGTCTATAATTACGGCTCTGTAGCCCCGCTCCAGGAGCCGGTTGTAGAGGTCCTTGAAAATCATGATGTTGGAGGTTGTCCCGGGATAGGTTCTCATCAAGATGGGAAAGCCGCGGCCCTGCGTCACTCCCAATCCGATCTGGAGGAGCTTTCGGACCTTGCCGTCTTTGCCTCGCCGAGATCGTTCGGCCAAGTTCCCGCCTTCAAAATAGGTATCCGTGACGTCGATGATCGCCGAACGGTTTCGGGCTTCGTATCTCCGCAGACGGTCCAGAATCTTCTCTTCCACTTGGCCGAAATCCCATCGGCTGAGATGCCCCAGGGTTTCGTACAGCCGGCCGGTCGAAATCTCATGAAGTCCCAAAAGCTCGGGAATCTCTGTGTGGCCGAACCATTCCTCGAGCTTCCGGATGCTCGGCCGTTCCAGAAGGTGGGAATAGACAAACGAGAGGATGTAGGGACCGTGCTCGCCGAACATTTCCCTCAAACCCAACTGTTCGGCCACCCGGTGGACGGCCAGAACATCGGCACAATGGCGGACGGCCTCGACCTCGACGTCGCTGGTCACAACCCGTCGTTGGATCTGACCATTGATCTCTTTTCCGACGTAGCGGAGAACCTTTTGGACGACTTTGCCCTGGACGCGGTGGTTTTCGACCTCGGCCAGGTAGACATAAGGACCCTTTTTGATTTTTCTGATGAAGCTCATGGTGTATATAATATACACCACAGCTATCCAAAAGTCAAGAGCAAAGTTCAATTTTCCCCTGGAAAACAAATTTGCTTCCTGTAGTGTGAAAAATCAGCTAAAATTTAGGTAATTAAATAAGCAAAGAAAAAGCTAAATCGGGCTTGCAGGGTTCGCATGTTTTCTGTGGACAGACGAAAAGGCCAAACGGTTTTAATAACCGAAAAGAAACCGAAAATAACAGTAATTCAGCCCGCGCCTGGACAAGATACTTTTTCCTTTTTCTTTCCTTTTTTTATTTACTTATGGTCGATGGGACTAAGGTTGAACTTCAGGAAAGGGGCACTTCTCTGGGGAATAAGGACATGCGGTGGGCTCTGGCCTCTGAAAATGTCGGAGTGCGATTCTCGAGGTCGGCATATCCGAAGCTTATGGCCCAAGCCGCATCCGATTTAGGGATAGGGTTGTTCGTCACCTCTTTATTCAACGCTGCTCTGCATCATTGAATTAAATTTTCTGGGCGAAGAAGGCCAGCATCCCCTGAAGATTTTGAATCTTTGGGATCTCCTGATCTGCCTTGAACAAATAGTCGGTGAGTAGGATATCACCGGAGATCCCAAGGGAGGCAAAATTCCTTTTCATCAGCCCCTGCCGCCAATTCAAAAGAAGATGGATTCTGTCGACCAACAGGTTGACCTGAGAAACGAACTGTTTGATTTTGTTTTCATCATGGGTACTGGCTGCAGGCAGCTCGATCCCAGTCATTATTGAATGCCTGCCCAGCGGAATGAGGGGACTTCCCAAAAGTGAGTTGAAGCTGATAACGCTCTCTTTGCAGGATTCACAGAACCAGACAGACCACCGCGATCCGCTTATCAACAATTCAGCCCCGCAGCCGTAACAGAGTGTGAGGGCTTCGTTGAAATCGAACCCGGGCCACTTCTCTTCCTCCCGATCCCTTTTACAGGTGCATTTCTGGTGGCCGGATAAACTCACATACTTAGGAAAAATCTCCCCAATTTCCTCCTCGTATCTCCAGTCGCCAAAGATCTCTCCGCAGGTCAAACAGACTTTCATCTCCTCATAATGAACAAAACAAACCAAATCTTGTCCATAGATAGTTTCGTTTCTTTTGTGCTTGTCCAGGACCTCTTTTTGGTGAATTTTCTTTTTCTCATTGAATTTCCTCCGGGCTTCCTTTTCCTTTTTCTCCGACAGGCTCCTGAAATAAAGCTCGAGGTAATCGCGGTTTTTTTCATCATCATCGAGGATTGTTTCAATCCCTTTCTTCAGCCTGATCACGGGATGCCCCTCCATGAGCTTGATAAAATCAAAATACGGGGAAATATCGGAATAGACTCTGGCGAAATCGTCTCTGAGTTCCTCCTCCCTAAAGCAAAGTGCATCGCCATCAACCAGGAAGAAGTCCTTGTTCTGCTCAAGCCCGAGCTCCTTTAGGATTCTCAGATCTTCGTCAAAGTAAAAACCCATTTCGCAGAGCGAGATCATCCCGTCTTTGCTCAGAAAGATATTCTTGCCGGTGACATAACTGCCGACTAACCCGGGATTTTTTTCGTAAGCCTTTTCCAAGCTGCGCACGCGAATGAGGAGCGTATAAAAAACACAGTGAGTACCGCCCTCATTTTCATCAAAACATTTTTCGAGGGAGCCGATCAGCCTCTTAAAAGCTTTTCGCTGTTTCTTGGAAATCATGTCGTTAGACCTCCTTTTTTTAAATATCAGCGGTAGCCTGCAGGTTTCTGTGGGGGGTGCGGGAACACAAATAGGCACAAAAAAAGCCTGGCGCTAAAAAAGCCCAGGCCCTGGTTTTTTAGCACCTTGTTAAACGGCTGCAATACACCACAAATCAACCCGCTACTTATTTAAGTCAAAGACCCCGCTAAAACGCTGACCAATAAAAAAGGCGTTTTAGCACATTTCTAGAGCGGAGCAAGTAGCCTTAAATTACCGCTAGATTAAATGAATAAGGCTTTTTTCTTGAAATGTCAAGGCCGGTGGTGTGCCCTGATTTGCCGATAGAAAATGATATTGAAACGAAAAGCCTCCTGGTATAAGGTAGTTTTTGATGAAAAAAATAAATCACCCGATGGGTGATACCTTAACCAGGAGGGTATATCCATGATACAGCAAGGGATTTTGCCTTTCAAGCTTGAACACACCGATGAACTCATCACCCCCCGAAGCGGGTTAGCGTTGTTTGCGGAAGTCATCCGGACATTGAAAGTCGATCGGAAAGTGAGGGA
>JARYMI010000014.1 GCA_029907205.1 Clostridiales bacterium | reverse complement strand
AAGGTCGGAATCGAATCGATATGTCTGTCTGGACACCGAACCGAAGACAACAAAAGAGACAAGCTTCTTCCCATAAAGGGCTTTCGCTTCTGCGAGAAGCTTATCCTGCAGTTCCCTGAACCGTTCTTTTAACATGGAGAATTGATTAAATTCTACAAATATCCGTATTATCAGTCAACTTGCCAGGGCAAGTTTTACATACTGACAAGGCCGAACAAGCGCTAGAGAAAATGCGATTATGATATGCGATACTCGGGGATGTCAAATTTATCTCACGATAGGGGAGGGCGACATAGGAACCCGCAGACAAGCCAAAAAGCGTCGGAAATCAGCTGGACCTCTCCTCCTCGGGCGAGGGGGAATTAAGAAGAATATTCACTGTCGGATGATAAGACTCAGGGCATTCTCTTGAGCAGAAATTTCCAGAGATATTTTCTGGGGACGCCTAAGAATTGCTATCTCGTGCAGGGCAAGAGAGCGCCGTTCCTGAAGATGATCAGAGCCTGCCATAAAAACGTGCAGGGAGAGCATTCTCTGCCCTTCCCTGGCCCGTTCGTTTCTAAATAAAATGTCTAATCCATTAATCCGGGAAAAACGGGCTGAGATGCAGGCCATTCTACCCTTACGGTCGGAAGCTGTCTTCTCTAAAGCGATGCAAGCCAGGGGTTTTCTCCCTGAGGTTGTGGCCCGGTTTGGTGGCAAGTTCAACGACAATCAACACCCATAGCGTCTTACCAAGTTCACCCCCTGGCTCCCCTCTTTAGGGGTGAGAAGCCGCCTTTTGGAGGATGAAAGAAAAGGAGCAAAAATTACCCCCTAAATCATCCCCTGAGATGATTTACACCCATTTTCCCGGTTTTAAAATACTCGTGACGCATCAGGAGCGAAAAAGCGCTCGTGGATGCACGGAGGTTCTTAATGAAATACTTAAAACTAACTGTTGTGGGTATGGCTCTCTGTCTTGGAATTGCGTCGCTCGCTAATGCGCAGGCTACCGCGTCCCAGACCGTGGCCATGCAGGTTAATGCCATTGCTGTTTTGCGAGTCACGGGAAACCCGGCGACCCTAATCGTCTCCGCTCCTGGCACGCCCGGTGATATGCCTACCAATCCGTCGGACAGCTCGACCTATGCCCAGTACACATCGACGGTGCCTTCGGGGACGGACCGGCGGTTGACGGCGAATTGGGGCGGCACGGATGCGGCGCCAGCCGGCTGCGCGTTGAGCCTCACGGCGACCCCTCAGGGCGGTAACCGCGGCACAAGCGCCGGTACCATTACGATGTCGGCTACGGCTCAGAACATCGTGACCGGAATCAGGAGCTGCAGGACCGGCACCGACCCTACGGACGGCGCTCAGTTGACCTATCAATTGGTCGTTACTGATGAGGAAGCGCTGGTCGCGGGTGAGAACAGGACGGCGACGGTTACCCTGACTCTGACGGCGGCGAGCTGATTCAGGTATGACGGGAGAAGGGATCAACCCACCTCCTGTCCCCTCAGGGGGAGAAGCCCAGGTGGAGTTTTCGGAAGGAGGCGGGTTCCGAAGACGGACGTCATCATGGCAAGGGTAGGTAAGAAAATCGCACTCTGTCTGTCCGGCGTGCTCGTTTTCGGCGTGAGCGAGTTCTTTGCCCTGTCGATCACCGTCGCCGGAACCTGGACTCTGGTGATCAACCAATCGGCGCTTCAGGGACCGCCGGGCAGCGACTTAATCTCCATCCATGAAAGCGGGTTAAACCAGATCATGGTCACTGTTGATATGGATGCGTGGTGGCACTCTTACCGCGTAGATGTTCGCAAAGTGGACTCCAACTGGCATTCCAATCTGCGCCTCTATATAAGGAGGACAGGAAACGGGACTGGCTTATTTGTTCCTTCAGGCGGTTTAAATTATCTGGAGATTACCGGCAGCAATACGCTCTTCTTTACCGGCATTGGTGACCGGTCCAATATTCCCCTGCGAGAAAGAATAGAAGGTGTTTCCGTCGATATTCCCGTCGCCACGTACACGACAACTATCATTTTTACGCTGACCAGAACGAATTGAAGATTCTGCACCTAAAAGAAGGAGGGGCATATGAAGTGGATATTCCAGAGAATGGCATTTTTCGTTGCCTTACTGTTCCTCCCTCATTTCGCCGGTCATGCCCAGGTGGGCGTAGTCAACGACCTTAGCCACGAAAGGGTCGTCAGACCCGGCGAAACCTACGAGGGCGTCATCATTCTCAAGAACTACGGCAACGAAGAAGGGGAGGTAAAGCTCTATCAGACCGACTATTCCTTTAATTATGAAGGGAAGGCGTTCTATGATCAGCCGGGAAAAAACGGCCGTTCCAATGCAGCTTGGGTCAAGTTCAGCCCCAAGCAATTGACGATTGCCCCTCTCGGCCAGGCTGAAGTGCAATACTCGGTTAAGGTCCCTGATGACCAGGCTCTTGTCGGGACCTACTGGAGCATAATTATGGTTGAGAATGTGCCCGGCGAGCAGACGCTCAAAGGCGAGGCGGCCAGGAAGAAGGGCGTCTTAGCCATCCACCAGGTCATGCGCTACGGCGTCCAGGTCGTAAACCATATCGGCGACATGGGCACGCGTAAGCTCAAGTTCCTCAACGCCGAGCTTCGCGAAGGGAAAAGCCAGCGGACGTTCCAGGTGGATGTCGAGAATGTCGGCGAGCGCTGGCTCAGGCCGTTCTCGTATACCGAGCTCTACAATGAAAAAGGAGAATTGGTCGGAAAGGTCGAGGGGGACCGGTGGAGGATATTTCCCGGAACATCGGCCCGCTTCGCCTTCGATATGACCGGGCTCCCGGGTGGCAAGTATCGAGTCCTCATCATTTTGGACAACAAGGACGCTTACGTTTTCGGCGCCCAGTATAACCTGAATTTCACCGCCTTGGCCAAAGAGCCAGAAAATAAATTTTAGAAGGGATATCAAGAGGAGCTGATGGCGATTCGGCGGTCGGTTCTGAAGCTAATATGCCTGGCCTCGATCGCCGCTCTCCGCGTTTCGCCGGCGCTGGCCCAGAGTCCTGAGAGTCGGGTGCTCGTCCAGCAGGCGGCGCCCGGTCTTATCGAAGTTAAACCAAACAGCTCCTTCACCATCGTTTTTCGTGTGGCCAACCTCACCTCCGGTGAGGATGAATACAAGGGGAATCTCGAGCTTCCGGAGGGTTGGCGTATAATCATCGAAGACGCGCCGTTCAAGCTTGAAGCCGGCGAGGAAACAATCCGGCTCGTTCCTGTCTTCGTGCCCGTAAGCGCCCCGGCAGGATACTATCGGCTCAGCTACGGGGTGAGCGCGGCCTCCGACCCATCGTTTTTGTCCCGGACAGAAGTCGAAGTCAAAGTTCTTCTTGAAGCTGCCATCGGAGTCGAACTCGTCCACTCTCCGGAGCTCACCGTGGCCGGAGAGACCTATCAATCCCGTTTCCTTGTCCGAAACTCGAGCAACGCGGCCGTGGATGTCGCTCTTTCAATCAAAAGCGAGGAGGGATATCCGTTTGTCTCCGACGCAGACAAATTGCGGCTGGACGCGGGCGAGGCGCGCACGGTGAATATTTCCGTTCAAACTGATTCGCGCCTCCGCAAGTCAACCGACCATATTCTTCAGTTTGCAGCCGAAGCATTCCTCCCGGAGAAGGGAATGCTGAGGGCTCAGGCTGTGGCGACAGTCGAGGTTATTCCCCGCGTATACGGCAAAAACGATAATTTCCATAAGCTGCCGGCCGAAGCCGGGTGGCTGGGCATCACAACAAGCGGCGGGCGCAGCTACGCCCAGTTCAAACTCGCGGGAACGGGGGCCCTTGATGAGAAGAGCCGGCACAGGGTTGATTTTCTCTTCCGCGGTCCATCGGGAAAAAACCTCTATTTATTTGGACTTCAGCATGAGGAATACTGGCTGAGCTATGATTCCCCGCGCCTTGGTGTCCATGTCGGAGATAAAGTGTTCAGCCTGACGCCCCTGACTGAATACGGCGATTTTGGTCGGGGGGTCGAAGTTAGTTTCAAATCGGGGGTTTTCAGCCTCCGCGGGTATTATGAACGAAACCTCTTCTATGAGGAGGAATCCCAGAAGGCTTTTCAATTGAGCTTTGGGCCCGGCGAAAAGGCGAAGTTCGATTTGAGTTATATGAGCCAGAACGAACCTGGCGGCGCGGCGAGCCAGGTTTTTAGCCTGAAATCCCAATTCTTTTTATTAAGGAAAGTCAACCTCAACCTGGAATATTCTTGGGATTGGACGAACACCAGAGACATTCGCCGGCCCAACAGCGCTCTCTGGCTGGAAAGCGCCGGACGATTCGACAGGGTGTCTTATCAGGTCTCAGCCATCCGCTCCGGCGAGGATTATCGGGGTTATTATCGGAACCTTGAATACAGTTGGGCCCAAATCGCCTATTCGCCCTGGAAGAAAATCCAAATCCACGGTCTTTACATTGACCAGAAGAGACGGACTCCGATCGAGCCCTATTATCCGGCCTTCTATGACCAGACAATCCTTATCGGTGCCAATTATCAAGTCTTCCCGTGGCTCAATCTTTCTCTTGAGGAGAGGAGGCACGACCGCGAAGATTTGTCCCTCCTCTCCAACTTCAACTACCAGGATTTGACCTGGCGGCTGGGGTCCTTTCTGAATCTCAGAACTCTCAATCTTCAAAGTATCATCGATTTCGGTCAAACCCATAATCGGCTGACAGGAGAATTCAGAGAACTCCGCGAATACATGCTTTCGGCGAACTATATCTTGCATAATAAATTATCCTTTGGCGGAAACCTCCACTATCGCGACCAGGACGAGGGATTCACCGGCGACAAAAATCGCCAGCTCAACCTGAATTTCACGGTCGGGCTGCGTCTCCGCCAGACGAACATAGCTGCCTATTTTCGGACCTCGCTCCATCAAGACTTCTACCGGAGCGCGTTGAGCGAAGAGAGTTTCAGAGACCCGACTTATCTACTGAAAATTTACGATGTCTTCGGCATGACCGTGACGCATCGATTTCCGAACGGCCATCAATTAGGATTCCGCTTCCAGAAAGCCTCCAACCCTTTCCGAGGCGGGGTCATGTCCCCGAGTTTCATCGGCCTTCTTGAATACTCTATTCCAGTCGGGGTACCGGTAAGCCGCAAGTCCACCGTGGGCATTCTACGGGGCAAGGTCTATGACGCAGAAAACGGCCAGAAGGGTATCGAGGGAGTCGTCGTCAGGGCCAACGGCCTGGGTACCGTGACCAACAGAAACGGCGAGTATGTCTTCCACATGCTCAGGCCTGGCCAGTATTATCTGACCTTGCCTAAGCACAAAGTTGGACAAGATAAAATTGCGCTGCAGAAACTCCCGTTTGAAATCATGGTCGAAGGCGGCAGCAAGGTTGATTGTCCCATCGGCTTGACGACGGGCGCGAGCCTGAGTGGCCGAATCGTGGTCTATAAGTTCGAGAGAGTCGAATCGAACGAGTTCGTAAAATCCTCAGCTATTAAAGATAGCGTGAGCGAGATGTCGTCCGAAAAGAATGCCGCCGAAGGGGCCGGACAGAAGCTCGTCGCCGTCGGGGGGCTTGAAGGCGCGGTGGTCGAACTTACCAGCGGAGATGACACTTACCACCAGATGTCAGACGATGAGGGGCGTTTTTTGTTCGAGGGCCTTCGGCCCGGAAAATACACATTGAAGGTCTATGACAACACGCTTCCTGAATTCCACGTCTTCGAGCAGGATATGTTCGAGTTTGAGGTTCAGTCGGGGAAAAACGTGGAGGTAGAAATTAGGGTGGTGCCTGTCGTCCGGTCCATCCAGATCATCGACGGGGGCGAAGTGAGCGTCAAGATGAGTGAAGGAGTCTTAGAGGATGTTTCGCCGGGTCGAGGCGGCGAGAAATATGCCGTTCAAGTGGGAGCTTTTACTTTGAGAGAAAACGCAAAAGCTCTGAAAGAGGAGCTTGAGAAAAAATTCGAGAATGTCGAGATTTCGCGCTTGGAAACGCCTCATCAGGTATACTTCCTGGTGAGAATCAACGCCAGAGACCGTAACTCTGCTCAGAGAATTGCCCAGATATTGGCGAAAACAGGACATAATCCTCTCATTCTAGAAGAACAGTGTGGCGTTCGTGTGGAACTTCGTGGTTATTCCCGCCGCCCTGGTCACAGAGAAGATCATGAAAAATATTCAGCCGATAACTCAGTGGCCATTAAAAGTTCTTGATAGGCGATGTGCGGCGGGGGGTCTCTCGGCGACGAAGGTCAACTTGAGGTGGTTGATGATCCAGCCGGCAATCTCCTGACTGCTCAAAATATCTGACGGGCGCCGGCCTGAAGAATGACATCTTGATCCGCGCCCTTGGGACGGACCGAGACGGTGCCGCTCAGGACATGGACGATGGTCTGAACGCGGCCAGCCTCTTCTTTGACTTCCAGGTCGAATTCTGTCCCGCGCACGCCGACGGCGCAGGTGGGCGTGCGGATCTCCATCTTGGGGCTGGGAGTGAGCGTTTCGATGATCGTAGCCCGAATCGCCCCACGAATAATGTCGATGGTCGTCTTTTCCTGAGCCGTATTTGGGCATAAGACAGACATCTGGGCATCGACTCCGTTGCTGAGCTTAAGAAGCGAACCGTCACCCAGGGCCAGGGTCATCGAGCTTCCTGCGGGAACCGCCAGATGAGCCTCCTTTGCACCTCCCATGCCCGAGGCTGCGGGCCTGTCGTTGATGCGCGCGTTCCCATCTGCGGAAAGAACGACAAACCCGCAACAAGGCGTCACCTGGAAGGCCGTCAGCTCTTTGACGGTCGTGCCGTCGGCGGTCATCTCCTTGACCAATCCGACAGCCGGAGCATACCACCGGATGAACACATAGGACGCCCGGTAGCCCGGGGCTTGAATGTCATAGGATGCCTGGACCTTGAGCGCGGTGAAAGTGCCCGCGGCCGAAATCCTTTCGGTTCCGATGACGTGGGCCATGTTGTCCTGCTGATAAGTCCCCTTGACGGCGGCCGCTCCGAGCGGCGTGTCAGTCGAATAGAGATGATGACCCGTGCGACTCCAGGCCACTCCCTGGGCCACTTGATCCATGGCCGGAAGGTAAAGCTGGAATTGGCCCGAAGTGTCGGAAACGCTTCCGCTGAGGCCCAGATTCTGCGCCTGCATCCTCTTGGTAGGTTCCGTAGAATATACCGCCCCTTTTTCGACCTTGATGAGGGTTGTATGGGTCAGGGGAGTGGGGAACCCCGTAAATTCTTCGAGGAGCTGGCCGGAGAAAGGAGAAGTCCTGCTCATCGTGCAGGTGACCTTGGAGCTGATCGAAAGCCCGTTCGATACTCCCGTGTAGGTCCAGGTGAAGCCCTCACCCAGCGGGAAGAAGATATTTTGCAAAGCGCAATCCTCGGCGATGAGAATCTCCCGTAATGACAGCACACAAAGGAAAAGCAGGATATAGAACATGATCCTTCTCATGGCTAAAAATTTCGTTTTTCTGGTGCGCCGGCCAGATGAGAGTCCCGTCATCATTCTTGCTTTTCCTCTCCGCTCACCCTCTGAGATAATAAGTCGCAGCGTTGGCGCCTGTCAAGCCTTTCGTGAGCTCGATAACGAAAAGTGGGGATGAAGCAGGCCAAAATAATCCTCTGCCGTTCTTCCCCTATGAGAGGGCTTTTTCAGCTCGTCAGAAGCCCATAATATTTACCAACTTTTTGGCGGGCGGGTTCATCATAATTGCCCCGCTTTTCGTCACAGAGCCTTCGCCGCCTTGACATTCATGGTTTCCCGCTTGTAATCTAACCCATATCCCAAAAAAGAGCAGGTAATGGAAATGGTTAAGGTCTGGCTAATCATGATATCGCTTCTTTTCACAACCTGTCTGATGGGCAGCCCTTTAAGAAAGACAACAGCTTCGTTTCAGAGGAGAAAGCCGGGGTAGGAACAGGTTCGGGCATCACTCAAAAGCTTCAAAAAGTCATTTCAAAGAAACAGGCCAAGATCTTTTTCAAACAAGGTTCTTACTTTCTTGCAGGGGACAAGCACGGTAAGGTGGATATATATGATGAAAACGCAAAAAGGATACACTCCTTTGACGGAAATTTCACCAGGGGAGATGGGTTCGCCGTTGGGGATGTGAACGGCGATGGCCTGGAGGAAATAGTAATCGCCCATGATGGAAACCATATGGTTAAGGTTTTCACCCAGCAAGGCACTGTCATCTCTTCGTTCAACGGAAACTATACTAGCGGAGACGGACTTGCCATAAATGATGTCGACGGAGATGGAAAAGATGAAATTATCATTGCCGGCGATAAAAACGGTGTTGTCGATATTTTTAGCCACGCTGGATCGAAAAAAGGTTCCTTTCAGGCTGGGTTCTCCAGCAATGATGCACTGACCGCAGATGATATCGTTGGTGACTCCCGGGCGGAGGTCATTATCCACGGGGACAAACACGGTGTTATCGATATCTTCAGCAGCACAGGTGAGAAAATCGGTTCTTTTAAGAGTGGTATTCATACTCAGCATCGCCGTGACAGGATGAAAACCGCCCTCGGTGTCGGCTGGAATTGGGACGGGATAAAGGTTATTGCCCTTGCCCGGGCTCATGAAAAGTTCGATGACTTAGGCAGCGAAGGCATTGAAGTCGGCCTTTCCCTTTTTGATAGCTCTGGGAAAGACCATTATGGTCTAAGGTACGAAATTTTCAAAACGCTTGATCCCATCATGGCCAGGTGCAACTGCTGCTTCACCTTCGGCGACCGTTTCAAAGTTCGGGGAACCCTTCTTTTTTGCCTGGGGGACAGGTTTGATTATCTTGAAATCTGTGACATGCGCTTCTTGGAAAGGGATTATAAAATTAAGAGAATTGGGAACCCCACTTTACCTCTGACAGAGGGCGATGGGTTCGACGTTTCGAGGAAGCATCTCCCCTATCAATAATCTATATCGATAAGCTAAGAGTCTCGGCAGCCTTTTAAGAAAACATGAGATTACATGATGACGTTATGCACCTCCTAGCTGGATGAGAAAGGCGAGGTGGTGAAGTTAGGGAGAGCGGCCAATCTTCGGCCGAAGCTGGAAAGATTCTTCGGCGGGACAGGGGAGAAATCTATGATCTTCGCTGGGCCCTTCTCCGTCACCATGATGTTGGCGCTCTTGATGTCTTGGTGGATGATTCCCTTCTTATGGGCTTCCTCCAGTTTGCTGGACTGTTCTTCCTCTGCCAACTATCATACCGAAATTGATTGAAGAGCGATGAAGTTACATCACCAGCATTTTTCTTCACTTTTTGCGCAACCCACACATGGCAGAAATCACAGGTTCAAGTTCTGCATCGCCCGTCATCTTGATGTCTTGATTCTACTGCAACTCACCTCCCTAGGATTCCTCAGGTCCTTAGCTGATAATCCTGCCTCCCCATAGTTCCTCCAGGAATCTTCCCCACGGTAAAATTTTAATCTTCCCAACGACTCGCTCTTCCCTTTCATTGCAAACAACGAGAGCTTTATTTGGTCGGTATTCGTCCATAAAAGCTGCTAACGGCCGAAGATCCCTATTTTCAACATGACTTTGTCCTTTGACTTCAATAGAAACCTCTCCTCCTCCCAGAATGAAGTCCACTTCTAGCCGAGATTTTGTTCTCCAGTATTGGATAGCGTAGTTTAGTTCGCTATAAGAAGCATGAGCGACTATTTCCATGAAAATGAAATGTTCGAATGCTCTACCAAACGCTTCTCCTCTTTCTTCTGACAAATGTCGTTTAACAATAGCACCTGCCACGCCCACATCAAAAAGATAGAATTTGGGGGTTTTAATGATAATTTGGCGTGATTGTCTCTTTTTGAAAGGCTCTACCATTCGACCGAGCAGCGTATCTTCGAGTATCTGGTAATATTCTCTTATCGTTTTTGCATCAACACCACAGTCGCGGGCTATATTGGAAAAATTTGTCAACTCCCCATGCGTGTATCCAACGGTATCAAAAAACCTGGCGAAGGCAGGAATATTTCGAGTTAATCCTTCTGCAAAAACTTCCTCTTTCAGATAATCTTGAACATAGCCCCTCAAGGACTTTTCGTAATCATCTCTCAGATAATGATCGGGGATCATCCCCCGATTCAAGACTCTTAACAGGTTGATATCTTTCAGCTCTTCCGTCACCAGAGGAAACATTTCGTATCGCCAAGCCCGACCTCCAAGAAGATTTGCTTTTCCCCTCTTTAATTTCCGAGCGCTCGAACCGCAAAGGATAAAATTCAATTTTTTATTTTCAATCAGCCAATGAACCTCATCCAATATCTGAGGAACCTTCTGAACCTCATCAAGGATGATGGGGTGTTTGAGAAAATATGCGTCCTTAGCTAAAAGTTGCTCGCGCAGCAGCGAAGGCCTCTTAATGAACTCCAGAGCCATATCTGTTTTAAGAAAATCATAATAAAGACTTTCTGAAAAGGCATCTCTGAGATAAGTCGATTTCCCTATTTTCCTTGGTCCCCATAAGAACGCCGACTGACTCTTAGGAAGAACGATATTCAGCATTCTTTTGATCTTCTGCATCCGAGGACATTTCTCCTAATTAGTTTAACCAATTAGGAATATAATCCGCATTGGTAAAATTGTCAAGGAGAAGAAGTCGTTGTATAACCACTGCAGAGTCGACGTCTGCGTTAAAGAAATTCGTTTTTGTGTTGGGCCAGCGAAATGAGTATTCCTACGCCAACTTTGCCTCATGCCATCGTTGGGAATGAAAAATCGGGGCATCATCAGATGTCAAGTTGAGCTGAAACCAGCGGAAAGAAGACAGGAAACCGCGAATAAGCTAAAAAGTGTCGGAAATCAATCAGGCGTCTGCTCCCGGTCAAAGAGAGAATGATGAATAATATTCAGTGGGGGCCTCGCTGGCCATCAAGAGTTCCTGGTGGGCGATATGCGGCGGAGGAGGCCTCTCGGCGACAAAGGTCAGGTTGAGGTGGTTAATGATGCGGTCCACGACGGCATAGTCGGTGAGGAAAGCTATGATGCGCATCTCTCCCTGGCATTGGGGACAGGTCAAGGGATTTACCTCATAGACTTTTCTGATCATCTCGGCCCAGCCCTGGGAAGGGATAGCCGGAACCCCCCGCGGGATTCGATATCCTGCCAAACTCGACGGCTGCGACTCTAATTTATTCTTGACCGTGCCGCGTATCCAAAGGCATAGAAATATTTCCGCCATAGAGCGTCGCTCGACTGGTAAAGATTTTCTCCCAAGAAATAGTCGAGAATTGCCTCACGCAGGCGGGTGATCTCTTTCAGCCGCTTCCTGTGACGCGGGTCCTCAACGGTCAGACCGATCAGCTCAAGCGCCCGCTCAAGGGCTCGCTGACTGTACGTTGGATGACCTTTAACACGCCAGTTCAGGGCCCGCTCTACCTCACTTCCGATATTTGCCAGCTGTTCGATTAACGAAAGACTCCTCCAGCGCCCAGAGGCCAGGGACTCATGCTGGTAGCTCATTCTTTCACCAACCGGGCCACAATTTGAAAAATCTTCTCCCTGATGACCGGATCGTCCACCCCACGAGAGCGGTTGCCCTGGGAAGGCCTGATGTTGATAATCGAATCGAACTCGATTCTGTCTTTGCCAGCGAGTCCCGGATAGATGTTAATCCCCCATAGATCGGCCTGGCGAGAACCCTGTTCGAGGAGAAGGGCCTCTTCGTCCGCGTGGAGTTCTCCATCTATGGCCATAACGCCTGTGGCGACATCGACCACGGCCTTGACGAGGTCTCCAAAGCGGTCGCCTGCCATGGTCTTGAGCTCATCTAAGGTGATCGATGTCTCGACGATCTTCATAGCCCGATATGTTCTCCTATAGCACAACGGCTGCCATGATATCAACAAGAAGCCTTTGAAATCAGCGATTCCGCAACTTCAGCCAAGAAAGCCTGTGCTGGCCAGAGAACAGTTCTTTTTCCATGAGAAGAGATTCGCTTAGGGGGCCGGGAACTCAGTTCTCATGGCTAAATTGAGGTCTTTTTAGCCAAAGAAAGCACCTCTGCTTTTGAACTTTATCTATTCCTCTTACGGTCTTGGGCTTAGGGAGACAGTTCGGCAGGGATGTTCGAGGAGTTCTCCCGGCAAAGGTCGGAAAAGAGAAGTCGGGCAAAGTAAAGCTGGCTATGCCCGGCTCTGCGGCAGGGCTTGATATTCAGGAAGAGGAACGCCCGGAACAGATTGAGCACCAACATCAAAGTCAGCCAGAAGGCCGTGATGGCTGTAGGATGATGGCGGTAGACATGGTCGGCAGACCAAGAAATGACCATCTCGTTGAGAGCTCGATTCTCGATGCGCCAGCGGAGATGGCCAAGACGGACAACCGCGGAGGTGGAGGCTTTCTCCCGGGAGAGCGTCGTCGCCCAGATCCATTCCGATGTCTGTTGCTCGGCCTGTCCGGTGAGTTGGCGGCGAAAGCTTCGTGTCTCCACCGAGCGGACCACCCGAATCTCTCTTCCTAAGCTCTCCCAAGACTCAAACCCCTCAATGTCCCAGACCTGCCGTCGTGTCTTCCCGTCGTCCTCCACGGATGCGTTCTCTAATGGAAAAAGCGCCCGCGCATCCTCGAGCAAATCCCGGTTTTCATCTTTTAACACCGCGATGATGTCTTTGCCATGCTCTAAAAATAGCTGAAAAAAATTCGCCCGCAGATACAGCCCGTCGACCACCGCCAGCTTAAAAGCCCGGGGATAACGCTTCAACACCCGCCGGCTCAGCCGGGTGGCCGCCACCTCGTCCTCTCCCGGCCGCAGCTCTTCCACATCCAGAAGAATCGGGAACGGCTCCCCCAGAAGCATGGCCACCACGTTGCGGTGATAGTACTGAGTGCGATCGGCCCCCTGAGTATGGACGGTCCTTTGTAAACACCCCGGACAGCAGCGCAGATACGAGGCGCTGGATTCATGGCCATCCAGCACCAGCGCATGGAACCCGGAGGTCTTGGGAATGGCCTTGTTCCTTTTCAGCCGGAGGTAGACATGGCGCAGAGAAGAGCGGATCGCCTCCAGGTCCATCCGCGAAAACCCCCGTCCCATCGTATCTGCGCTCGGCAACGGACGTTTCAGCCACTTCCTCCAGAACAGATTGCCCTTCTCCTGCTCTAAGGCGTTCAGACTCCCCAGCCGGGTCGCCATCATCACTACGACAGAGAAAAAGATCGTCGCGGCGGGAATCTGAGGCCGCAACCGCTGATCCTTCACCCGAGAAAGACAATTCTGGAACTGATACACTCGCTCCACATAAGCCAGAAACCGCCGGAGAATCGTTCAGTCCTTTCTTTTCAACTTGTCCCAGTAAAGAGAAGAGATTTTCTCCATCAGCTCCTGGGCATCCCGATAGTTCTTCACCCATTGTCTGACCAACGGCTCCTTGTCCCTGGGAATGAACAGCTGCTCTGCTTGGCCGTCTCGGGATCGAGTCAGATACAGGCAAAGATGGCGATAGCGGGTTTTGGCGCATTTACAGTTCGGTTTTCCACAGCGCTGCTTCCTGAGGGTTAAGGAGCCTTTGAGAAACTCCTGGTAGCTAATCAGCGGTCTGAGACGGGAGCGGAAGGAGCGCTCTTGGGGGGACATTTGAGAGCGGTACATTGGTGACCTCCTATCTTGTTTATTATAATATACAAGATAATACTGAATGTCAAGCGAAATTATCGAATGCGAATTTGCTCAGGCAGAATCGGGAGTGACTTTTAGAGACCCCTCGGAGGAAATCCTTACTACCTAAAATCTGAGTTGCGGAATCGCTGCTTTGAAATGAAGGGGGGTTGTGTGATTTTGAAGGGCTCGCCCTTCATGAAGAGCCCATATCTGGAGATACCTCTCCCGCGAAAAGTTTGCTTCTCCTTTGGCGGCTTTAATCCAAGCTGGTGATAATGACGTACCAAGGAAGAGGTCTGTTTTCAGTTGACTAACCTCCCAATTCCTTGATAGCCTTCAGCCACACCTTATAAAAGGGACGACAAGTGGCTGCGAAGTGCCCGAAATGCCGGACAGAGAACCCGGAAACCGCCAAGTTCTGCAGCGAATGTGCCGAGCCCCTGCCAGCAATTCCGGAGAAGGCTGTTCGTGGCCATGAATCGGAATTTCCGGAATCCGGTCGTCGGCCGGATGTACGAACTCATGGAGGACGGGGGGACACATTTCATCACCATGGAGTATGTGTCCGGGGAGGATCTCAAGAGCTTTATCCACAAGGCAAGACGCCTGGATGCGGGAACGGCGATTGCCATCGCCAAGCAGGTGGCCAAAGGGCTGGCTGAGGCTCATCGCCTGGGAGTTGTGCACCGGGACCTCAAGCCCGGCAATATCATGATCGACAAGGACGGAAATGCACGGATCATGGAATTCGAGATTGCCCGTTCGCTGGCGGGGAAAGGCATCACGGGCGCCGGGGTGATGATCGGAACTCCCGAATACATGAGTCCAGAGCAGGTGGAGGGGAAGGAGGCCGCCCGGCGTTCGGATATCTACTCGCTGGAGGGATAAGAGTTTGGTTTTCGGGTGCACTGGCTGCAACCGCATTTTCACCTCTATTATCGCATCCAACCATCGTAAGGAAGCATAGGGCAAGACGACAAACGATGTCAAGGACGAGTTGATAGCGCCTGGATATCTTCTTGAAGCCGTTCGGGGCGCTCTTGTGCCGCCGCGAACGGCTTTGCGGATATACACTGCGCCCCCTAAGCCGTCCTTGCCATCTCTTGAGCCGCGACTTAAGCTTTCTCACGATGGTTGGATGGGAAAACCGGAGCGAAAATGCGCCCTCGGCCAGCGCCGCCGAAAACAAAACTCTTATATTCCCACGGACATCAGGTTAATTAGTCTTGGAAAGTAATTCTTTTGCTTTCTTGATAAACTCTTCAGCGTTTGAGATACTTAAAGAAGCACCTTCTTTAGAAAAATCACCACCGTAATCAGCATCCTCGCGAAGAGACATGCTATCTTTTAAAATTCTGGCAAATCTCCTTTCCAAAATCCCTGGCTTTATAAATAGTAATTCTATTGCCACATATAGACAATAATGGCTTCTTTCCCGATAACCTTTAGAATAAAGCAAGGCTCTTGCGGCATGAAAAGTGGCATAATAGGCGTTTATGGTAGCATATTTGTATCTTTTATTGTGGAATCTGTCCTACTTTCTTTTCTGCTGAGCTTGAGACTGGAGCAGTTTCGCCTCGATTATTCCATACAGCCGTCGCGGGGAAGCATAAATCGCGGCTCATGAGATGTCAAATCGACTTGGGGATTGCTCATGGCGGGTCAAAAAGATGCAGAGAGGCAAAAAAGCGCCGGAAATCTGACAGACTTCTCCTCTCCAGGCGAGAGCAGATTACGATAAATATTCAACTGCGGTCTCAGCGGCCACCAGGACCTCCTGATAGGCGATGTGCGGCGGGGAGGTTGGTAGACAACGAAAGTCAGCTTAACGTTACCATGAACAGTGCGTCGCCCGGCCGAGACGTCTTCCCCGACTCGGCTAGACGCCAAAGTCAGGGCATTCTCTTGAGCAGAAATTTCCAGAGATATTCCCTGGGGACGCCTAAGAATTGCTCCCTCCAGAGACGATCGCAGCCGGAGCAGGTCTCGAGGTCAGTGATGTCCCGATTAAGAATCTTCTTCCTCAACCTGACGATCTTGTCGTTGTTCCAGATTTCAGCCAGCGAGGCGTCCTTGACGTTTCCGAGGATATAATACCCGAAGAAGTCCTGGGTGCAGGGCAAGACAGCGCCGTCCCAGAAGATGATCAGAGCCTGCCACAAGAACGTGCAGGGAGAATATTTTTTGCCCTTCTTTGGCCCGTTGATTTCGCCGGCCCAGTTGTGCATTTCCTTGAGCTCGATCCGGTCAAGGGGAAGTCCCTGAAAATGCTCCAGGAACTCTTTCCTCTGCCGCCTGTCAGAGTCTTTATAAATATCGGGAAAGTTGATTAGCTCCAGGATGGCGTAAGGCTTTTTGGATTTTCGCTGTTTTTTGATTTGCAGGAGCTTGACGATGTTGGAGAGCGTTTTATCGAAATCGGCGCTCACCCGGATGCTTTCATAAGTCGGCTTGTCATAGCCGTCGAAGGAGAATGAGATCTGATCCAGGCCAGCCGTGATCAGGTCGTGAGATTTTCGCCCGTCGAGAAGGGTGGCGTTCGTGTGGAATTTCGTGGTTATTCCCGCCTCCCTGGCATATTCAACCAACCGCGGGAACTCAGGATGGAGAAGCCCTTCTCCCCGGTGGATGAGGTTGACGTCGAAGACAAAACGGCTCGCCTCATCGATGATCCTCTGGAAGAGACTGACGTCCATGAACCCTTTGTCCTCTTTCTTGAGGTCTTTATTGGGGCACATGACGCAGCGGAGGTTGCAGATGGATGTTGCCTCCACCCAGAGGCGGACAGGGAGGTAGGGAAGCTCCGTCTTCTTCTGCTTGTAGGCTCGATAGACTTGCCAGAGGCGCCGGTAATAATGAATTTTCTTAGAGGACATCGCCTTTTCCGATTCTGCGCAGGAAGTTTTATACCATTATCCGTCGATTCTGGCAACGGCGTCAAAGAGGCGGACAAACTTCTCGATCGGTACCTGTTCTGCTCTGACCCCAGGGTCGAGGCCGAGACGACGGAAGGATTCGTCCAGCAGGGGAAAAGTCAACCCAAGACTCTTGAGATTATTGAGAAGAGTCTTACGCCTCTGAGCGAAGGCAGTCCTGAGGAAGGCTTGAAAGCCACCCTGATCCTTTACCGGAAAAAGGGGCGCCTCTCTCTTCTCGAGCGAGACGAGAGCCGAACGCACCCGGGGAGGCGGAGAAAAAGACCCGGGAGCCACGATAAAGCGAAGGCGAACGTCAAAATGGATCTGGAAAAGAATGGACAGGGGAGCATATTTTTTCGACCCTGGCCCGGCGCTCAGGCGCTCGGCCACTTCTTTCTGGAGAAGGAAGACACAGGAGGAAAAAAGGTCTTTGGCTTCGAGAGCTTTAAAGAGAAGGGGAGAAGATATCGAATAGGGCAGATTCCCGACGAGCTTGACTTTCCCGGCAACCGCCTTTTCCGTCTTTAAAAGAGAAAAAAAATCGACGCTCAGCACATCCTCTTCGAGAATTTCGACATTTTCGCGTTTTTTTTCCATGAGAAAAGGGACGAGCGATTTATCCTTTTCGATGGCGATGACTTTTTTGCATTGGTCTGCCAGG
This sequence comes from Clostridiales bacterium, assembly GCA_029907205.1. GTDB lineage: Bacteria > Acidobacteriota > Aminicenantia > Aminicenantales > UBA8522 > JARYMI01. The sequence goes on along the minus strand of JARYMI010000014.1, from coordinate 50,405 downwards.
GCGAAGGTCAGGCCGCCTTTTCCGGCCCCTATCTCGATAATGAGCTCATCTTTGCGGGGAGAGATGATGGTGACGATCTTATTCAGGATAGCTCTGCTCGTGAGAAAATGCTGTCCGAGAGCCTTTGTTTTTCTCATCGGCACGAGCCCGGTTCTGCGCGGCCGTACATTTTTTTGAATTTCATGGCCATGACAAGGGTTTCCAGGAGTTTCAGCGGGGTCAGCTTGGTCTTCCCCTTTTTCCTGTCTGCGAAGACAATCGGTACCTCGCCGATGGAAAAACCCGCCAGGGATGCTTTGTACAGGATCTCCAAGACCAGGGATGGCCCGACTGAAATTAGATCATCCAGGTCCACTTCTTCCAGGACGCAACGCCTGAAGCAGCGGAAGCCTGAGGAGACATCTCTGACAGGAATACGGAAATAGCGGCGGATGAAATTCCTGACCAGGAAAGTGATAAATCGGCGGACAAAGCTTCGCTCCGCATCCTGGCCGCCCGGGACAAACCGGGAACCGATGACCAGGTCGAATTCTTGAGCGTGCTCGAGAAGAAAAGGAATGAAGCGCGGCTGGTGGGAAAAATCGCCGTCCATTTCGATTGTATAATCAGCGCCCAGGTTGAGGGCTTCTCTGAAGCCGTCGATACCCGCTGAGCCCCGTCCTCTCCGTTTCGTGCGGATGAGCAGCCTGACCCGGGAGTCTTCCTCGGCGAGGCGCCGAATAACCTCTGCCGTTTCATCCGGCGAATTATCATCGACGACCAGAACAGAAAGGTCCACTTCAAGAGGCAGAGCCAGGATTTCCCGGACCAGCTCCTCGATATTTTCGCGTTCGTTATATGTAGGTATCAGGACGACCAGTTTTTTTCTCGTCTCGGCCATAAGGGATCAGATGTTTTCCTCGATTGCCTCGAGAACCTGCTCCGGGGTGATAGCTTTCATGCATTTTCCGTCCGGGCAGGTTTGCTTGTAGCATGGGGCACAGTCTGCGGCGGCAAAAATCTTTGTGCCCCGGTCGTAGAGGTCAATTTCCTGCGGGCAGGTGGGGCCAAAAAGCGCAATGACCTTCTTTTTCAGGGCTATGGCCAGATGCATGGCCAGGGTGTCCGAGCAAACGACGACGTCCATCATCGAGATAAAACCGGCAAATTCGGTGAGCGAATTATCGCTGCCAGTGTTATAGATTTTAGCCCGGCTTCGGCGTTCGAGACGAAAATTGAACTCTTTCTCTCGCGGTCCTCCCAAAAGAAAAACACGAGCGGCGAGCTTACGGTTCAATAGAGCAATAAGCTTCAGGAAATTTTCCTCCGGCCACTGCTTTGTCTCGAACTTGGTCCCAGCTCCCGTGTTGAGCCCGATGGCCAGCCCCCGACGTCCGACCCGGTGCCGCTTAAAGAAACGCATGGCCTTAGCTTTTGCTCCTTCAGGGAAAGGATAAACATACTCGTCCCGGGCATAGGGGACTTCGGCCATTTCATGGATGATTTCCTGGTAGGTCTTCTTATTCTGAATAAACTTCAGATCGTCGTCCACGCCCAGCCGGTAGGCGTAATCAGAAGCCTTGTTGAAAGTAACCAGGTTCCCGTGCTCTTTCACCCCGAACCCGAATTTTCGGCTTGCTTCCACTCTTGTTGCCAAGGAGGTCAATCCCGGCTCTTTATCCAGGGAAATCAGGACGTCAAACCTTTCGCTGAGCAGGGAGAGGACGTTTTCGAGGTTATAAGACCGTATTCGGTTAAGATAAGTGTTGCCGGCAAGAAGATCCAGGCTTTCTTCATCCGTAAGCCAGGTGACATGGCTCTGGGGGTATTTCCTCTTTAGGGCGGGGAGGAGCGGGGTCGTGCGCAGGACATCGCCCTGGGCCCGGCATTTGATGATGAGAACCTTGGTTGGGAAGGCCGTGAAGTGGGGACATCCTTCGCAGAGACGCCGGAAGGAACAGGGCTTGTCGCCGAGAAAGTGGACGCAATCAGGCCTTAGTGTCACGTTGCCTCATCTCCGTCGGGCGGGCCGATTCTTATTTATGCCACAAAGCGTGAAGCAATGACAAGGATTATTCCTGAAGGCAGGTGATTCCTGGGCTTTTTTGTGGTATAAATGAGGCGAGTCAGAGGTTGAAGAGCGTCGATGAACAACGAGTTCCGGGGGAGCACACAGAAGGATCTCTTAACTCCGGAGAAGTCTCTTTTTTCCAAGTACGCAGACCTTTTCGTCGGAGAAAAAAACATCTGGAAGCTCATCCGCTTCGAACTCATCCAGCTCTTTTTTTCCTGGGTTCCCGGCGCCCTCGGCCTGGCCCTCCGTAAAATCTTCTATCCCTGTCTTTTTCAAAATGTCGGCCGTGGCGTTGTCTTCGGCCGGAACATTACCCTGCGGCATCCGCACAAGATTTCTCTTGGGGAGAATTGTTTCATCGACGATAACGTCGTCCTGGACGCCAAGGGCGAAAAGAATCAAGGCCTCCAAGTGGGCGAGAATGTCTACATCGGCCGGAACACAATCCTCAGTTGTAAAGAGGGATCCATCTTTATCGATGATTACTGCAACATTTCCGCCAACTGCAGCCTCCTTTCAGAGACAAAAATTAGACTGGGAAAGTACTGCTTCTTGGCCGGCCATTGTTACCTGGTAGCTGGTGGAAATCACAGTTTCGATGATACCTCCAGGCCGATCATGTTCCAGCCGTCTGTCTCTAAGGGCGGGATCTTTATCTCAGATGACGTCTGGCTGGGCGCTGGAGTCATCGTTCTTGACGGCGTCACTGTTGGCCAGGGAGGCGTGATCGGCGCTGGCGCTGTGGTGACAGAGGACCTGCCCGAGTTCTGCGTGGCCGTTGGCAGCCCTGCCCGGAAGATAAAAGACAGGCGGGATAAGAAGCAGATCTTGAAAGCCTGATCCCTACTTATCTTTTTCCCATTCCCTGATGACGACAGAAGCAGCCAGGTTGCCGACGGCGTTTGTTGTCGTCCGGCACATATCCAGAATCCTTTCTACACCCAGGATCAGGGCCAACCCTTCGAGGGGAATGCCGATTTGTTTGAGGACCATGACGAGCATGACGATTCCGGCTGCGGGGACGCCGGCGGCGCCAACCGAGGCCAGGGTGGCCATGAGCACGATTGTCAGCTGGTCGCCGAGGCTGAGGGGGAGGCCGTATATCTGGGCGATAAATACGGCTGAGACTCCCTGGTAGAGAGCTGTGCCGTCCATGTTGATAGTAGAGCCAAGGGGCAAGACAAAGCTTGAAAACTTCCTCTCGATTCCCATGTGGTCGAGCGCATCCATGGACACGGGGAGAGTCGCGCTCGAGCTCGATGTGCTGAAAGCGAAGATCATCGGGCTTTTAATCCCACGGTAGAAACGCTGAGGTTTCATTTTACCCAGGAAGTTCACCGCCAGGCTGTTGACGCTAAACGTGTAGATGAGGAGCCCGCCGATAACGGCCAGGGAGTATTTTAAAAGCGTCACGAGGATATGCAAGCCGAACTGCCCGACCACACCAGCAATCAGGGCCAGGACGCCATAGGGCGCCAGCTTCATGGCGATGTGGACGACTTCGATGATGGCGTCGTTGACCGCGTCCAGGAAGCGGAGCAGGGACTCTGACTTCTCCTTTTTGATCATTGTCAAGACTGTGCCGAAAAGAAGCGCCAGGAAGATGACTTGGAGCATGTTCCCCTCGGCCAGAGACTGGATCGGGTTCGCCGGCACGATATCGATGAGAAACTGGACGGTGGACGGTTTCTCCTTGAGCCTCTCCACTCCGACTTGAGCCTTAGATTCATAGCTCTTATAAAGTTGCTCCTGGGTTTCCTTGTTCAGCCCCAGCCCCGGTTTGGATAAATTGGCCACAACAAGCCCGACGGTAATCGCGATAACCGTTGTCACCATGAAATAGGCCAGAGTTTTGGCTCCCATCCGGCCGACTTTTTTGATATCCCCGACGCTTGCCGTCCCCAGCATCAGGGAGACAAAAACAAGGGGGACGACGATGAGAGTGATGAGGCGAAGGAAAATCTTGCCCACGGGTTCGATCACGGTTGCTTTTTCGCCGAAGACGAGGCCGACCGCTATTCCAAGGAGCAAGCCGATAAGAATCTTCGTGTGAAGTTTCAGCTTCCTGGCTCGAAAACGCATGCGTTTGTCACTCACGCGAACGGCAACAGGCTTTGATAATGGAGGAATATCCTATCCACTCTGCCGGGCAATGTCAATTTTTTCCCGCGTTGGGCAAACATCTCCGTTTATGTGGTTATGAAATGAATTTGTCGGGCTTGAGCATCTCGTCGCTCCACTCAGGTTTTTCACGCCGTTTCGGGGGCGATTTTCTCGGCGCTGCGGAACTCGCAAGGCTCGGGCTGGGGTTTCGTCAGCCCGCGGATTTGCCCCGGCGAGTCAAATCCGCTACGACTCATCCTTCGCTCTTTTCTCCTGCGGAGAAAATCCGTGCCCGCTCAATCTTCGACGTGCTTCCGATCCCCCAAACCCTCGCCTATATTATTAACGGACCGCTCAGACAGTCCTTGCGGCCGCCAGGCGGCTTCCCTCGAAAGCCGCCCTCGAAAGGCTAAACCTTCGAAGTCGCTCCTCCATGCTCAAATCCCGACCGCAATGTTAACGAGTTTTGAGATGCTTCCGCGGGCTCCCGGAAAGGTGGCGGGAAAAGACAGAAGAAAAGAAGACCGACCGTCGGTCGGCAATAAATATACATTATTACTATGTAATTAATAGAATCGATAGATGCAATAAATTTAATAGGATTTTGGCGAGATCCTCTCCTGTGCCCTCAGAGCCAGCCTTGCTCTCTGTACCAGGCCACGGTCAGCCTGATTCCCCGATGAAAATCGACCTCAGCGGAAAAGCCCAGTTCCTGACGGGCCTTTTGAACCGAGAGAGGCTTGGAGTGGCTGAAGAAGCTCAGTTTTGCTCGGTTGAGCGGCGGCTCTTTTCCCAGAGGAGAGTAGAGTTTCTCGAAGAAATGGGCGGCCATAGAAAAAGGAAAAAGGGGCAGGAAGACGGCCGGTCGTTTCTTGGCGCAAGCTCCGGCTATAGCCTTGACAATCTCTCCGGCCGTCAGGATTTCCCTTCCGGCGAGATGGTAAATTTCGCCCTTTTTCCCCGACCGGGCGGCCATCAGCAAGCCCCTGATAAGGTCATCGATATAGACGGGCGTCTGCCTGGCTTTTCCCCGCGGCATGACGATTATCTTCTTCTTGTCGACGGTCTTGATGAGTTTGAATGTGCGCCTGTCTCTCGGACCATAGGCCCAGCCCGGCCTGACGATGACGATATCCATCCCTTGACCCGCGGCCCAGAGCGCCGTCTTTTCCGCTTCAAGTTTAGTCCGGTCGTAGACGCTCGCAGGCTTAGGAGGGTAGGATTCGTCGGCGATGTCCCCAGGCCTGACCGCCCCCAGGACGCCGGCAGAGCTCAAATGGATGATCCTCGAGACAGGTCGCGCGCGCGCCGCTTCAAGAACCACTTCCGTCCCCAGCGTGTTTATCCTGAAAAATTCATCCTTGCTGATTGCTGTTGAGCCGAGCGCGGAGGCCAAGTGGAAGACGACATCTATTTCTTTAAGCCCGTCGAAGAGGACAGCACGGTCGCAAATGTCGCCATTCAGTGTTTCGATTCTGTCTTCCTGAAGAAGGGGAGCGCGGTGCGACAGGGCCCGGACCAGCCAGCCGTCCCTGACCAGGGCGTCAATGAGGTGACTGCCGATGAAACCAGATCCTCCGGTGACAAACGCGCGCATGGTTTCTAACTCAACCTCTCTCCTGGAAACGGGAAGAGGCTTTTTCCAGGATCAACGCCATTTTTTGCAAATACTTTGCAGGAGTGAATTCTCTTTCAGCCCATTCTCTTGCGGCCTGAGCTCTGGTCATGGCTTCAGGGCTTTTCAAGGCGAATTCGATCCCTCTGGCCAGGCTCTGAGGGTCAGGGGCGACAAGGATGGCCTGCTCCCGGCTCAGAACCTGGGTGTGTGTCCAGAGGTCAGTGGCCACGATCGGCTTTCCCGACTTCAGCCAGGAATAAATCTTGAGGGGCGTGTTCGTCCCCGAAAGACGCGGGGAAACGAGCACATCTGCCAGGTCGATGTAAAAAGACACCTTCGAAGGGGGGACTTTGTCCAGGAAAATGACTTTCTCAGAAAGGCCAAGGCTCTGCGCCAGTTTTTTCATTTCCTCGAGGGGCTTTCCGCTCCCCCCGACAAGGAGAAACTTCGCTCTGGCCTCGACAAGCCTCGCCGCCCGGAGCAGTAGAGGAATCCCCTGGTAGGGCTCGAAATTTCCGGCGTAGAGGATGATTTTTTCTTCGCACGGGGCGAAGGCGCGCTTTTTTTCAGCCAATTCTTCTTGCGAATAGTCCGCGGCGGGAAAGTCGATGAAATTCTCGAGCAGGAAAGCCTTATTTCCTTCCCCCAATCGTTTGACGGTTTCTTTGAGGTCGTGGCAGATGACGATAACAACTTGGGAATTCCTCAGGATGAAGCGCTCGATCCTCTGGAAGAGGGACAGAATGAGGGGGGAACGAGTGAATTCAAAATTTTCGAGCTGCTGAGGAAGGCTGGAGTGCATGTCGTAGATATGGGGCTTTTGCCAGATTCTGGCCAGTATGACGCCTAACAGAGCGGCTTCTTCGTGCGAGAAAATGAGGTCATAAGGCCTCCTGGCCAGCTCACGAACAGCCCAAATTAAGAGAAGCAGGTCGAGAGGTATTTTCATCAGAGAAGGGCCGATCTTGACCCTTCGCGTGAGGAAGAGGTTCGGCGGCCGGGCAATCTTCAGTCCTTTGAGATGAACATCCTGGCCGAGCGGATAGGTCAAGAGAGTGACCGAGTAGCCCAGCTCTCCCAACGCCATGATTCGAAAATAGACGCTGATCGGTGTTCCGCGAGGCTCGAAAAACGGCTCGGGAGCGAGCATCAGGATGTTCATCAATTTTCGGCGGAAGAGCGTGGCTTCGTTTCTGAATCGACGATTTGACGGACAAAATAGATGGTCTTTCCCGCGGACTCGTGATAAGCCCGGACCATCATCTCCGCCAGAAGTCCCAGCGTGATAAACTGGAATCCAATAACCATCAGCAGAACGCCCAACAGCAGGAGAGGGCGGTTGGCCACGCTTATATTCAACACAAGCCTTTGATAAGACAGCCAGAAAGAGATGATAAACCCGAGCAGGCCGCTCACTAACCCGATGAGGCCGAAGATCTGGAGAGGACGTGTGGAGTAGCTTAAAAGAAACTTTACCGTCAGCATATCTAAGATGACCCTGCTGAAGCGGAAGAAGCTGTATTTCGACTTCCCGTGCCGGCGAGGCCGGTGGTTCACCTTCACTTCAGCGATGGCGACTCCCATGTGGCTGGCAATCGCCGGGATGAAGCGATGAAGCTCGCCGTAGAGCTTAATGTTCTTAATCACGTCTTTGCGGAAAGCCTTCAGCGTGCAGCCGTAGTCATGAAGCCTGACTCCGGTCAGGCGGGAAATCAGCCAGTTGGCGATGACCGAGGGAAGGCGGCGGGAAAAGAACCTGTCTTTTCTGCTTTTTCGCCAGCCGCTGACAATGTCGTACCCCGCTTCGACTCTATCGATGAGAAGCGGAATATCCTTGGGGTCGTTCTGCAAGTCGGCATCCAGGTTGATGATGACATCTCCCCTGGCATAATCGAAGCCCGCGGCAAGCGCCGCCGTCTGCCCGAAATTCTTCCTCAACTGGATAATCCTGACAGTTGACCTTCTTTGCTGGAGAGATTGAAGAACCCGCCAGGACTCATCCGTGCTCCCGTCATCGATGAAAATGACTTCGAAGCTCCGGCCGAGTTTATCCAGGACGGGCATGAGCTCATCGAACAGCTCAGGCAAGTTCTTGGCTTCGTTGAACACAGGGATGATGATAGATAAGCTGACCTTCTCGAGCTTTTCCATCCCGGCAAATATATCATAAAGGGGTTGCGCCATCAACAAGGAGTGCTTCAAAGAAGGGTCTTACGGAATTCTCAGGCTGGCAGGGTCAATGAAGAGCCCCGACAGCATCGATGCCGATCGTGTACTCCTCGGAATGGAGCCTCCAGGGAACGACGCCGTAATCGGGGTTGTCAAAGTACTTAAAGAGAATCCTGATTTTCCTTATCCTTTTGACGTTTCCGAGGTCGAATTTTTCCGGGGTGGTGATGCCGCCCCCTCGGCCTATCGCTTCCCAGTCGCCCTGATCTCCCATGGCCAGAACGGCGTAGCTCATCGTGTCGGGCCATATTCCTTCTTGTGAGCCGGACCTTATGGCATAAACAACGATGTCATCTCCGGGCCCGTTTTCAGCGCTGAACTCAAGGTCGAGGAAGCCGTTTATGGATATTACGGCGACGCTGCCATCCGGGAAACCAAGGGCGGCCTCCGGATTCGCCACCAAGTAGGTTTCTGGCAGCACTCTTGAAGCAAAGGAGATGCCTTGATAGAAAGGGCCCTCTCTGCCCGGTTCTTCTTGTGCTGCCATGGGCTCTACTTCTGTCCCCGCAAAGAGAGCCGGCTCCCCGGGTTCGGCTACTTTTTCCTCAGTCGCCTCGGGCTCGTTCACAGACACGGCGGGTTTTTTTGCCATCGACTTCAAGTCCGCGTTCGTGACCACCCGGACATTTTTCCCTTTGAGCTTTTCCCGCCGCTCCTTTTCCTGCTTGGACAGCTCGACAAGGCTCTGCGAAATAAGGAATACCGCGCAGAGCAAGGAAACGAAAATGACGCTCAGCGCTTTTTTCATTTTCCAGCCCGCTTTCTGTTTTTATTATACCTGATTCAAGCAGAAATTCAAATTCTTGCGAGCCTTTGATTTCGTTGACAATTCCTTGGTCTTTTATATAGAATTTGGACGCTTTCATGACAGAAAGAAAGATCCTGATTGTCGACTACGACAGCACGAGCCTGGAATCTTTGGCCGCGCTGTTTGAAAGCCATAAATTCCAGGTTATCACAGCCGCCGACGGGCTGACCGCTTACGAAAAATACAAAGAGGAAAAGCCAGATGCGGTCATCCTTGAAGCCATCCTCCCGAAGATCCACGGCTTTGACTTGACCAAGAGGATCTTCGAGGAAACCCACGGCCGGGTTCCCGTTGTCATCGTCACAGGTTTGTACAGAGGGCCCCAATACAGGCTAGAGGCCCTGTCCAGCTTTGGCGCGTCTGATTATTTTGAGAAGCCTGTGGACAAAGAGAGGCTCGTCCGTTCGGTGGTTAATCTTCTCAGCGAAGAAGAAGATTTGGAAGAAGATTTACCCGATTCCGCTTCCATCATCAAAAGCCTCTCCCGGAGGCTGAGCTCCGTAGAGCCAACCTCAAGGGACGATTAACCCCGCCGATGACAAACCTTTGGACGCGCTGCAACAATTGCCAAAAAATTTTGTACAAACAGGACATCCTGGATAATCAGCACGTCTGTCCGGCCTGCAATTTCCATTTCAGGCTGTCGGCCCTGGAGCGCCTGGGCATGCTCTTTGATGAGGGGAAATACACGCGGCTGGATGAAGGAATCTTCCCGGTTGATGTTCTCCGTTTTGAAGATTCACAAAAGTATTCCCAAAGGCTGCAGGAGAATCAAAAGAAAACAGAACTCACCGAGGCTGTCGTCAACGCCAGAGGGAAAATAGGCGGGATAGAGGCGATCGTTTCTGCCATGGAGTTCGCCTTCTTGGGCGGGAGCATGGGCTCCGTGGTGGGCGAAAAAGTCACCCGCGCCATCGAAAGGGCTTGCGTCGAGAGGTTGCCCGTGCTCATCATATCCTGCTCGGGCGGGGCCAGGATGCAGGAAGGAGCCCTGTCTCTTATGCAGTTGATGAAAACGAGCGCTGCCCTTGCCCGGCTGGGTCAGGAGCGGCTCCCGTTCATTTCGATCCTGACAGACCCAACCACTGGAGGCGTGACGGCGAGCTATGCGATGTTAGGGGACCTGAATATCGCCGAGCCCAACGCCCTCATCGGGTTCGCCGGGCCAAGAGTCATTGAACAGACGATCAAGGAAAAGCTGCCCAAAGGCTTCCAGCAGTCTGAATTCTTGCTCAAACACGGAATGCTGGACGATGTCGTCGGCAGGAAGAACCTGCGCGCGTACATCATCAAGGCTCTGAGGCTTCTTCTGAACAGATACTGATGAACTATGGGCAGTGCCTGGACTATCTCCAGCAGATACTCGCCAGCGGCGTCAAGTTCGGGCTCGAAAACGTCCGAACTGTCCTCGAAGCTTTAGGACAGCCGCACGAGAAATACCCCTCCATCTTGGTCGCCGGCACCAACGGCAAGGGTTCTGTCTGCGCCATGCTGGCAAGCGTTCTTTTCAATCATGGGTTCCGTGTTGGCCTTTACACGTCTCCCCATCTGATCAGGGTTGAAGAAAGGATTAAAGTTGGTGATGATCCGATCCCGACGCAGGCTTTCTGCCGGCAGCTGACTTTCCTCAGGGATGTGGTCGATGGGCTTGTTGCTGAAAGGAAGCTCGAATCGACGCCCACCTATTTCGAGATGCTGACCTGCCTGGCCTTTCTTTACTTCAAAAGACGGAACGTGGACATAGCAGTCCTCGAAGTGGGGATGGGCGGGAGGCTCGACGCCACGAACGTCGTCACTCCTTTGGTTTCGGTTATCTCCTCGGTGTCGAGGGACCACGAGGAATTTTTGGGCCGAACCTTGGGCCAGATCGCTTTCGAAAAAGCCGGCATCATCAAACCCGCGGTTCCGGTCGTCTGCGGCGTCTCAAGGGGAAGGACATACGAGGTGATCAGAAAAAAGGCCAGAGAACTGAACGCCCCGTTGCTCAGAGTCTTTGATGAAGCGGCTGGTTTTCAGGCGAGGAGGGTGTCGAAGGGATATCGTTTCAGCTATCGTTTGGGTGGCCAGAATTTCGTCTACACGCCTTCTCTTGCTGGCGGGCATCAGGGCAGGAATGCCGCTGTGGTCATAGCCGTTGCTTCGGTGCTCAACCGAACCTGGAAGCGCCTGGAGAAAAACAAGATTATTCAAGGGATTCGCCGGACTCGGTGGCCAGGCAGGCTCGAAACTGTCAGCCATCAGCCCCTCGTCATCCTTGACGGCGCTCATAATGAAGAAGGAGCCAGAGCTCTCCGGGAATACGTCAGAGATTTCCTTCCCCGGCCGTTGACTCTTGTCTTCGGGATCATGAGGGACAAAAGAATCAAGAAAGTAGCCCGGTTGCTTTTCCCCCTTGCTAAAGTCATTTTCCTGACGAGCTTCCCTTACAAAAGAGCCGCCTCTCCAGAGGAGATAAGAGCTGAGGCCAGGGGTATCGGCAAGGAGGCCACCCTTGAGCCGGATGCCCGAAAGGCCATCCGAAGAGCCCTCGAGCTGACCCCCCCGAGCGGAGCTGTCCTCGTCACGGGCTCGCTTTTTCTTGTAGGAGAGGCCAAACGCCATTTCCCCGAATGGCCCTGACTTAATGTCCCTCACCTTTCATTCGCCGGGAGAGCATCCCCATTATCATGATAATTTGATGTGCTCTGAAAGAAGGGGTGGCACGGCGTCAGTCCCCGCAACGCCCGCAGCGTAAGGGGTTCCCCACGGGGGGATGGGTGGAGCGAGGACGGACGGGGACGCGCCGTGACAGGACCCCTTCTCTCAAACGCAAACTCCATCACAAATTTAGAGATCGTACCGTTTGGAGCAGCGATTCCGCAGCGATTCCGGCGGCGGCTTGCTTTTTTGGGGTGAACATGGTAAATTTTGCCCTGATTTTTTACTTTTTTATAACGCGCCATGCTTTCTTTGGACGCCAACGTCATCGTCGTTTTCATCATCGTCTGGGTCCTTGTTTTTGTCCTGTCCAAGCTCTTTTTCAACCGAGTTCGCCGGGTTAGAGAAGAGAGAGAAAAAGGTATCAGCGCTGACAAGCGAGCCTTCGAAAAGGCCGTCGAATCTTACCAGAAGAGCCTTGCGGAAATTGAAAAATCAGTAAAACAGGCGCGGGCAGCAGCTGAGGTAGCACGGGAAGCTCTGGTGGCCGAGGCTCTTCTGGAGAAAAACCGGATGATTTTTGAGATCAGCGCCGAATGCAAGGAACGAGTCGAGCAAGCCCGGGCTGACCTCGACCGGGCCGTCGAAGAACTCAAAGCCAAGCTGGAAAGAGAAGCCTCCGGTCTGGCGGAACGTATCGAGAAGAAGCTGTTAAATTGATGGCGAAAAAAGCGTCCGCCTTCGTTTTCCTCCTTCTCCTTTCTCTTCCTCTGGCGACGGGCGCGGCGTCAACAGAGGAAGGACATGGTTCAGCCCTTCTCGACTTTTTGGGCAAGACAGTAAATTTCTTGCTCCTTTTTGGAGCCCTTGCCTTTTTTCTCGCAAAACCGGCCAGGGCTTTCTTAAAGGAGATCGTCCTGTCTATCGAGAAAACGATAAAAGAGACTGAACGGGCCAGAAAATCGGCGGAGGAAAACCTCGAAACGGCGAAAAAGCGGTTGGCCGAGCTTGGCGATGAAATCGAACGGATTAAGATTGGCGGAGAAGAGGCCGGACAGGCGGAAAAAAACCGGATTTTGTCCTATGCTCGCCAGGAAGCAGAGAGAATAAAAGCCTTTGCCGGGCAGGAGATCACGAGACACAGCAAGCTTGCCCGCCGAAGGCTGAGAAAGCATGCTGCCGAGCTGGCCGTGTCTCTCGCCAGGTCGAGAATCGAAAAGAGGATGACCGACGAGCTCCATTCTCGTCTTATTGAGAAGTCGATCCAAGGGATAGGGAAGCTTTATGAAGACTCTCGTTCTCGTTAAAAGATATGCCTTAGGTTTAGTGAACGCGCTCAAGGATGATAACGAGTTCAACCTCGTGAGCCAGGAGCTCGGTGAATTCTGGACTTTTTTTCAAACCCATAAAGAGCTGTCTGATCTTCTGGCCAGCCCGTTCGTCCCGGCCAGCAAAAAAAGCGTTATCATCAAGAATGTTATTGCCGCCTGCTCGTTTGCCGAAAAGACATCGCGCTTCCTCATTTTGCTCGTGGAGAAGAGCCGGTTAAATCTCCTGCCCGAGATTCTCAAGGTCATGCCTCTTTTATGGCATGAGAAGAAAGGCGTTTCCACTTTTGAAGTCAATTCAGTTGTCGCCTTGACCGAGAGCCAGAAGGGAAGGCTCCAGAAAGAGCTCGAACGCTTGGAGAGAAGGCCGGTGTATCTTCAGTACAGAATCGACCCTGACCTCGTGGCAGGGATTTCCCTTAGAAAGGGCAACGTTGTGTACGACGCTTCCATAAGAGGCCACTTAGCCAGGCTCAAAGAGAAAATCTGCGAAGGGTAGCGAGGACAATGGAAATAAAAGCAGACGAAATCACCAAAATTATTCAGCAGCAAATTGAAGGCTACCAGACAGAAGTCGACATCAAAGAAATCGGAACGGTCACTTCTGTGGGGGACGGAATCGCCCGCGTCTACGGCCTCGACCGGGTGATGTACAATGAGTTGTTGGAGTTTCCCCGCGATGTCTTCGGGCTGGCGCTCAACCTTGAGGAAGAGAGCGTGGGAGTCGTCCTTTTAGGGGAAAGCCACCTCGTTAAGGAAGGGGACCTGGTCAAGCGGACGCACCGGATCATGCAGGTTCCCTCCGGGCCTGCCCTTATCGGCCGGGTCGTCAACCCCCTCGGCATTCCACTGGATGGGAAGGGGCCGGTTGAGACTGATGAGTTCATGGTCGTCGAGCGTTTGGCGCCGGGCGTTGTCGACCGGCTTCCCGTGAGGGAGGCCGTCCAGACGGGAATCAAAGCTATAGACGCCATGATCCCGATCGGCCGCGGCCAGAGGGAGCTCATCATTGGTGACCGCCAAACAGGGAAGACGGCCATCGCCATAGACACGATCATTAACCAGAAAAATGGGGACGTCGTCTGTGTTTACGTGGCCATCGGCCAGAAAAACTCAACCATCGCTTATATCATCAAGACCCTTGAGGATTACGGAGCGATGGACTACACGATCGTCGTGGCGGCCTCGGCCAGCGATCCGAGTTCGCTTCAGTATCTGGCTCCTTATAGCGGCTGTGCCATCGGCGAGTATTTCAGGGATAGAGGCCGGCATGCCCTCCTGATCTACGACGACCTGTCCAAGCACGCGGCCGCCTACCGGGAGATATCGCTCCTCCTGCGCCGGCCTCCTGGACGGGAAGCCTACCCCGGCGATGTTTTTTACCTCCATTCCAGGCTCTTAGAGAGAGCCGCCAAGCTCAACGACCAGTTCGGAGGGGGCAGCCTGACCGCTCTGCCGATTATCGAAACCCAGGCCGGAGACGTTTCTGGATACATCCCGACCAACGTCATCTCGATTACTGACGGACAGATCTATTTGGAGCAAGAGCTGTTCAACGCGGGCATCAGGCCAGCCATCAACGTCGGCATTTCTGTTTCCCGCGTGGGCGGGAATGCGCAGGTCAAGGCCATGAAGCAGGTGGCGGGAAAGCTGCGGCTCGACCTGGCCCAGTACCGGGAGCTCGTGACCTTCGCCCAGTTTGGCACAGAACTGGATAAAGCCAGCCAGGCTCAGCTCGACCGGGGAGAAAGGCTGACCGAGATTCTCAAGCAGGACCAGTATGTTCCCCTTCCTGTGGAAAAACAGATCCTGATCATCTACGCCGGGAACAGGGGATTTCTTGATCAGTTTCCGGTAAGTATCATCAAAGATTACGAAGCAAAGCTCTACGAATTCATGAATAACGAGCACCCGGACTTGCTCAAGAAGATCGCTGAGAAGAAAGCCATTGACGGCGATCTGGACAACGAAATCGCTTCCGCCCTGAACAATTTCAACCTCCGTTTCAAGAAAGACGAGAAGTAAGATGCCTGCTCTCATCGACCTCAGGCGACGCATTAAAAGCATTAAGAATACACAGCAGATTACCCAGGCCATGAAGACGGTTTCAACGGCCAAATTCAAGAAGTCACAGCGCACGGTCGTAGAAGGCAGGTCGCACTGGCATACTCTGCCCGGCTTAATGAAAAGAGTCTCAGCTTGGGCCGGCCGGCAGGCCTCCCCTTTGCTCGACCGCCGGGAAGAACACAAAGTTGACATTCTGGTCATCACTTCTGACAAAGGGCTCTGCGGCGCCTTCAATTCAAACCTTCTGGCCCGAGCCGCAGCCTTTCTCGGAGAAAAATCCCCGAGTGCTGAAATCGGGCTGATTCTGATCGGGAAAAAAGCCGTTCATTTCTTCAAAAAACAGCCCTATCCCATCCTCTTGGCCCATGCAGACAAGGTTGAAAAACTCGCTCTAAAAGACTTAAGGGAGATCGCTCGCTTTTTGATGAGACGATACACATTTGCCCGCACGGACGCCGTTTACGCAATCTACAATGAATTCAAGTCAATCCTTGCGCCGAAAATAACAGTCGCTCAGCTCCTGCCTGTGGCCTTGCCGGAGGGAGAAAAGTCTGCGCCAGCCTGGTCCCCAGACTGGATGCCGGACTCAGCCCGTCTACTTCAGTCGCTCCTCCCCCTTTATATGGAAACACAGGTCTTTCACTGTTTTTTCGAGTCCCTGGCCGCAGAACAGGCAGCCCGGATGATGGCCATGGAAAACGCGACCAAGAACGCCGAGGATCTCATCTCGGACTTGGTCCTCATCCTGAACAAGATCAGGCAGGCATCGATCACCAAAGAGCTGCTGGAGATTATGACGGCGGTGGAAGCTCTGGCAAAATAACTGAAGCTTGGAGAAAATCATGACAGACGGGAAGGAAAAAAGAAGGGTCGGAAAAGTCGTCCAGGTTATCGGGCCTGTTGTGGACATCGAGTTCAAGGAGATGGAGCTGCCCGAGATCTACAATGCCATCAGGGTCACCAGCGAGGGGTTTGAAACGCCAACCCCGGTCGATATTGTCGTCGAGGTTGAGCAGCATATTGGAGAGGATAAAGTCCGGTGCGTCTCCATGCACCCGACCGACGGCCTGGCCCGGGGCATGAAAGCGATCGACCTGGAGGGCCCGATTGAGGTTCCCGTAGGAGAAGAAACTCTCGGCCGGTTGATGAACGTCATCGGCGAGCCGGTCGACCGCCTGGGACCCATCAATGCTAAAAAAAAGTATCCCATCCATCGCTTGCCTCCGCCTCTGGAAGAACAGAGCACGACGCTCGAAATGTTCGAAACCGGGATTAAGGTCATCGACCTGATCCAGCCGTTCCTGAAGGGAGGAAAGATTGGACTTTTTGGAGGGGCCGGCGTGGGTAAGACGGTTATCATCATGGAGCTCATCCATAACGTTGCCATGAAGCACGGAGGCTATTCTGTTTTTGCCGGCGTGGGGGAGAGGACAAGGGAGGGGAACGACCTCTGGCTGGAGATGAAAGGGTCGGGTGTCATTAGCAAGACCGCCCTCATCTACGGACAGATGACAGAACCGCCCGGCGCCAGGCTCCGGGTGGGGCTTGCAGCTCTTTCCGTGGCCGAGTATTTCAGGGATGAGATGAACCAGGATATCCTTCTCTTCATCGACAACATTTTCCGGTTCGTCCAGGCTGGCTCCGAGGTTTCCGCCCTGCTCGGCCGGATGCCGTCTGCTGTGGGCTATCAGCCCAACCTGGCCACAGAGCTGGGGGAACTG
This sequence comes from Clostridiales bacterium, assembly GCA_029907205.1. GTDB lineage: Bacteria > Acidobacteriota > Aminicenantia > Aminicenantales > UBA8522 > JARYMI01. The sequence goes on along the minus strand of JARYMI010000014.1, from coordinate 33,841 downwards.
GAGGAGAGGATTACGTCCACAAAGAAAGGGTCAATCACTTCTGTCCAGGCGATCTACGTCCCGGCTGACGATTTCACCGACCCGGCGCCCGCGACAACGTTTTCCCACCTTGACGCCTCGACCAACCTCTCCCGGGCGTTGACGGAGATGGGCATCTATCCGGCCGTGGACCCGCTGACTTCTTATTCCCGGATTCTTGACCCGCGGGTGATCGGAGAGGAACATTACTCCGTAGCGCGCCGGGTAAAGGAAGTTCTGCAGCGGTACAAGGACCTCCAGGATATCATCGCCATCTTAGGGATCGAGGAGCTTTCCGACGAAGACAAATTGACCGTTGCCCGCGCCAGGAAAATTCAGCGCTTTCTTTCCCAGCCTTTTCATGTGGCTGAGGAGTTCACCGGCCGGCCGGGAAAATACGTCACGGTCGAGGAGACCGTCCGAGGTTTCAATGAAATTGTCGAGGGGATGCACGACGATAAGCCGGAGCAGGCGTTTTACATGGCCGGAGCTATCGAGGAGGTGGTCAAGAGGGCCGAGGAGTTGCAGGCTGCATGAGCGAGAATCTTCCTGCCTCTCTCCATCTTAAAATCATCACTCCGGGCAAGCTCCTTGTTGACGCTGACGTCGAGGCCGTGACTCTCCCCAGCTTGGAGGGCTATCTGGGTATCCTTCCGGGCCACCGGCCGCTTTTCACCGCCTTGGGCAAAGGGGACTTGGCTTATTGTTTGGATAAGAGGGAAGAAAAGATTCCTGTCCGCGGAGGTTATGCCGAGGTTCAGCCCGGGAGCGTCCTTGTCTTTACCGAATTGGGCCAAGATGAAGACAGCTCATCACCTCTTGGGTGAGGACGAAACACTGGATTCGTTCTACCACGGCCGAATCCTTATCATCCAGAAGAAAAGAGGCTACCGCTTTTCGGTAGACGCGCCTCTCCTGGCCGATTTTATCCAGACCAAAGAAACAGACGTCCTTCTGGAAATCGGAGCGGGAAGCGGCGTCATCTCACTTCTCCTCAGCCTCAAACCTTTCCGGCGCATCGTCTGCCTGGAGGTTCAAAAGGGGCTGGCCGGGCTGGCCAGGCGGAACATCAGGCTCAACGGGCTCGAAGACAAAATCAAGGTCGTCGAGCGCGACGTGCGAAAATACCGCCCCAGGATTAAATTTGACGTCATTTTCTCCAACCCGCCGTACATCAAGAAAAAAACGGGCGTCACGAGCGCCTCCGCAGAGAAAGCCATCGCCAAGCACGAGATTAAGGGAGATATTTTTGATATAATGCACTTCACGGGAAAGTCCTTGAAGAGAGATGGCTTGGCTTATTTCATCTATCCCGCCCGAAGGAAGGAGGATTTTGACCGGGCCTTGGAAACGAACGGGCTGAGGATAAAGGCCCTTCGCTGGGTCCATACGAGAAGCGGAAGCGATGCCCACTGGTTCTTGGCCGAGTGCGACTTCTCGTCACTGTCGGCGGAGACCCGACCGCCCCTTTTCCTTTACGATGGGAAGGGAAAATACACCGGCGAAATGAAGAAAATATTTGCGGGAGAAAGCCGTGGCGAGATTTTTTCATAACCTCAATGAGCTCTATAAGTTCCGAGTCTTGATTCAAAACCTGGTCGTGCGCGAGCTTAAAGCTCGATACCGGGGCACTGTTTTGGGGTTTCTGTGGTCTTTCTTTAATCCCCTCCTGCTGATGATCGTGTACACGGTCGTCTTCGGGTTTATCATCCGGCCGCGCGACCCGGCGTTTAACCAGTCCCCCTTGCTCTATGCCCTGTTTCTTTTTTGCGGCATCCTCCCCTGGGTGTGGTTCTCCTCCTCCTCCCTCGAGTCGGCGAATGTGCTCATAACCCACGGCAACCTGATCAAGAAGATTCTTTTCCCGGCTGAGATTCTTCCCGTCGTGACGGTGACGAGCAATTTTGTGCATTTTAGCTTCGGCCTGCCGATTCTTCTCCTTTTCATCCTCATCTTCGGCAAGGGCTTTACGGCCTATGTTTTCCTCCTTCCCTTGGTCATTCTTGTCCAGTACGTGTTCACTCTCGGGTTCAGCCTTCTTATCGCGTCATTGACCGTCCATTTCAGGGACATCAAAGACATCCTGTCCAACTGGTTGACCTTCTGGTTTTTCGCCACACCGATTGTCTATCCGATGAGCTTTGAGACCATCCAGGGCTCCTCCCTCCTCCGGACCTTTCTCAACTTGAACCCGATGACCCACATCATGCAGGGATACCAGAATTGCCTCTTTTTCGGCAGCATGCTTCGCTGGAAAAGGCTCGGTGTCACTTTCATCGTCGCCCTTATCCTCTTTTTCATCGGCGCCATGGTTTTCGATAGGCTCCGGGATTCTTTCCCCGAGGAGGTCTGAATGAACGCCATCGAAGTTGACCATGTTTCCCGCATCTACCAAAAATATTCCGCCAGGCACCGTTTTCAGACTTTTAAGAGCGCCCTGGTCAAAGGGGATCTTTTTAGAGCCCTCAGGCCGGATGAACTTGTTACGGCGCTTGAAGATGTCAGCCTGAACGTCGAGAAGGGGCAGACTTTTGGGGTCATAGGCGAGAACGGATCGGGAAAGAGCACCCTGCTCAAGGTCATCGCCGGAATCGCCAAGCCGACCAAAGGGAGAGTTCGGACAGAAGGAAAGGTCTCGGCCCTGATCGAGCTCGGAGCCGGGTTTCATCCTGAAATTTCAGGCCGGGAGAATATTTACATCAACGGGATCATGCTCGGGCTTTCGAAAAAGGAGATCAACGCCAAGTTCGACGAGATCGTTGCCTTTGCCGAGCTTGAGGATTTTATCGATGCTCCGGTTAAGACCTACTCATCTGGCATGTACATGAGGCTGGGCTTTGCCATCGCCATCAACGTCAACCCTGATATCCTGCTGATTGACGAAGTCCTGGCTGTCGGAGACGCTTCCTTCGTTCCCAAGTGCCTGGACCGGATCGACGATTTCCGGCGGCGCGAGAAGACCATCCTTTTTGTCAGCCACGACCTCAACACAGTGGCCAAGATATGCGACGACGTGGCCTGGCTCAAGGGCGGCCGGGTTCAGGCCGTCGGCGAGCCCAAGCGAATCGTTGACGCCTATCTTCAGGATGTCGCCGAGAAACAAGAAAAAGACTTTGAGAAACGCCGCCAGGAACCGGCCGGAATTCAGGAAGAAGACAAGGGCAGGCGTGAAAACCGCTGGGGAAAACGGGAGATTGAGATCAGCCGCGTTAGCTTGAAGAGCCTGGCGGGAAAGGAAAAGAGCGTTTTTTCTCCTGATGAGGGAATGGTTATCGAGATGGACATCGCCGCTCCCTCTCGTCAGCAGGACTTTGTCTTCGGCATCGGCATCTTCAACTCTCAGGGCATTTCCTGCTACGGGACGAACACGCACCTTGAAGATTACGAACCCGTCAGCATCGAAGGAGAAGGGAAGGTTGTTTGTCGGATCGAACGGCTGTGCCTCATCAACGGCACGTATTACCTCGACGTGGCTGCCCACAAAAAAGATGGGTATCCCTATGATTATCACCGCAACCTCTACTCTTTTATGGTGTCCTCGAGCTTGAGAGACGAGGGGATTGCCCGGCTGCCCCACGGCTGGGAGTTCTCAGAAAACATCAAGATTGCCCCGCCGAAAAAAGCGTAAGCGGGGAGGCCGCCGCTTTGAGCGGAATCATGGAGACGAAAAACTCAGAAGAAAAAAAGAGGCGGAAAATTTATCCCCTCCAGGAGCTGGTCAGGATTCGCGAAGAACTAAGGAAGAAAGGTAAGAAAGTCGTTTTCACCAACGGTTGTTTTGATATCCTCCACGCCGGTCACGTCCAGCTTTTCCGGGAAGCCAAGAAATGCGGCGACGTCCTGATTGTGGCGTTAAATGATGACGCTTCGGTGAGGAGGATAAAAGGGCCTTCCCGGCCGATTTTTCCTCTTGGCGAAAGGTGGGAAATTCTCGAGGCCATCGAAGACATCGATTACCTGACCTCTTTTTCCGAAGACACGCCGCAAAAAATTATCTCCACGCTCCTCCCCGATATCCTTGTTAAAGGAAGCGATTGGAGGCCTGAAGAAATCGTCGGGAAAAAAGAAGTCGAAGCCGCGGGCGGGAAGGTCGTCACCGTGCCTTACTTAAGGGGCCGCTCGAGTTCCTCCATCATCAAGAAAATCACCCGCGGGGGACGCCATACGTAATGCACTTAATTCCCGTGCCCTTAAGTCCCTGCGATCTTCAGATAACCTAATACTCGCTCTCTCTTGCCTGCCTCTCTCTCCGGTGTGGTTATACCGAATTTTGTGTATTATGTATGCTGTCCCCCTAAGGTCTCTCCCCCTAAGGTCTCTCCCCCTAAGGTCTCCACTCCTTTCTTGAATTAATCCTTAGTTATTCTATAGAAAAAGTAGAGTTTAGCCAACCGACGACGCGACACCTGGGGCATGTTTAGCGGGAGAGCCGCCTCTTGTGGTTTTCTTCCCAGCTCTGGCTGACCCAGGCCCAGAGTTTTTTGTGGAAATCCGCACTCGGAGGGTGCGCTTCAAGGAAAGACGTGATGTTGACCGGGTCCTTGTCCTGCGGAGTGAACCTGAGCCGGGCTTCATCCGTGTAAAGATCGGGGTACTCAGGATGGAACTGGACGCCGAGCACGTTCGGGTAGCGCTCATGCTCGATGGCTTCGTCTACCTTGCCATCCAAAGAGCTGGCAATGACGCGAAAGCCCTTGCCCAGGTTTTTAACTTCCTGGTGGTGTTCAGAAATCACGACAGGCGTGTCTTCGGGCTTGAAGCCAAGGACAGAGCAAAGCTTGCCTTTGGCCTCGAGCTTGATGGGATGAATCATGTAAGAATAGAATTTTTCCTGGGGAGCCAAAAGAGAAAACGGGTTGGAGTGCCAGAATTCCTTGCCTAGCTCGATCGCAGCTTCCACTTGATTGACGCCATAAATTTCCGACCAGATGTCTTGAGTCAGAGTCCCGCCGGTCCCGACATTGAGGCTCTGGCTTCCCAGGCAGATGCCCAGGACGGGGAATTCAGGCTGCCGGTCGAGAAGAGGGGGAAAAGTCTCATCCTGAAAGCCACCCAGAAGGTGAAAAATAAAAGACAACTCCAGGAAATGACGGTAAGGGTCATCGATTTTCGTGAGCAGGTTCGTTTTTTCATGATAAAGGCGAGGCGGGATATCCGGGCCGCCAAAAAAAATGAGGCCGTCAGTCTCCTCAAAGATCCGCTCGAATTCAGTCGAACAAGGGTTTCTCTGGAAAAGAGTATCCTCGGATAAAGGCCCGGATATCGGGTAGAAAGAAAACCATTCCAGGTTATTTGCCGTTACAAACTCCTTGGCTTTGCCATAATCAGTAAGCTGCTCCTCATGATAGACGCCTAACACTCTAAGATGGGGAAGCGGGATGAGACCTTTCTCCCTAAGGGTGATAAGGGCCTTGATGCTGCCCATCGAGGGGTGGAGGACGGCAATTGTGATGGTGTCGTTTTCATCAGCCATTTCTCCAGGAAAGGGGCTCTTCTGGGTAAGGAGAATGCTCGACCAAACAAAAAGGAAAGCAACCAGAAGGATAATCTTTTCTAACCTGAGCTTATTCACTCTTTCCTCACTTTCTCGGAATTACCACTCTTAAATAGTTAGGCAATGCTTAGCAGAGAACGGACCAGAAGAGCCTCCACCAAGGCAACCTTATAACGATTTTCTTCCATGGGTCTGGCTTCCTGAAGCGCGGCTCCGGCAGTTTCTTTGATCATGCTTTCGCTGAGTTTCTTTTTCATGACGCCTTGCTCCACTTTTTCTAGGCGCCAGGGGATGGGAGCGACGCCTCCCAGGACTATTTTGACATCATTGAAGCTATTTCCGCCGGCAGTGGCTTTGACGGCAGCCGACACCAGGGCAAAGTCCCAAGTCCCGCGCTCCTTGAGCTTCATGTAGGTGCTTCTCTCTCCTTTTTTTGGCGGAGGGATTCTTATCTCCCTCAGGAATTCATTCGGGTTGAGGATGTTTTCCCGGCGGACGTTCTTGGAAGGAAGGGTATAGAACTCGCTCAAGGGCAGGACTTTTTCTCCGCCCGGCGCAACGACGACGACCTTTGCATCCAGCGCGATAAGCATCGGTGCCAGGTCTGACGGATAGACAATGTGGCAGATTCCGCCGCCAAAGATGGCATGGTATTTGTTTCTCCCTCTGGTCGCAAAGCACTGACTTCCGCCCTTCTTGCGGCAGAGGAATTTGGCGTCGCGATAATACCAGCATCTGGGCCTCTGGCATAAATTGCCTCCGACCGTGCCGACATTGCGTAGCTGAGGAGTGCCCACCGAGAGGGCTGCTTCATAAAGGCCTGGATAGTCGGAGCGGATGGCCGGGTCAGAAGCCAGATCTGCCAGGGTCGTCATTGCGCCGATATGCATGCCATCTCTATTTTTCCTGATAAAAGGAAGCTCCTTCATCGCGCTCAGGTCGACGACAAGATCAGGTTCGGCGACCCCTTCCTTAATCTCAGAGAGCATATCGGTTCCGCCAGCCATGAGGGAGACTTTTTCGCCGCCCTTGGAAAGGAGGCCAGAAACCTGCTCTATAGACTTCGGTTCGGCGATCTTAAAATTTTTCATGAGTTCGCCTCCTTTCCCTGGAGGGCTTTAAGAACTTTGTCCGGAGTCATGGGGATCTCTCTGAGGTGAATGCCGATGGCGTTGTAAACGGCATTGGCCACAGCGGCCGAAATCGGAATCCGCGGCGGCTCGCCCAGCCCCTTTGTCCCAAGGTTATTAATTCGGGGGTCGATGAGGTCAACAAAAATTGGCACTATCTCCGGGATATCCATCGAGGTGGAGATTTTGTAGCCCTGGAGGTTAGGGTTGACCATCTGGCCCGTGTTGTCGTCAATAAGCCGCTCCTCGAAAAGTGCCGTGCTCACGCCTTGAGTGATTCCGCCGACGACCTGGCTCTCGGCTGTCAGCCGGTTGATGACCCTGCCGACGTCGTGGACGGCCACGACCTTGGCCACCCTGATCTGGCCGGTCTCAGTATCCACCTCGACTTCGGCAAAATGGGCGCCGAAGCTGTTGTAGGCAAAGCCGGCGGGGAGGTCACTTCTTTCGCCGTGGAATACAGCTTCGCGCCGCAGCTCTTTTGCTGCGTCCTGGAAAGTCACAGAGACGTCGGGATTTTCTTTATCGAAGAGCTTTTTTCCAGCGAGGACGATGCGAGATGCTGGAATGTTCAGTGTCGTGCTGACCAGTTGCTTGAGCCTTTCCGCGGCCTTCAGAGCCGCGTCCCTGACAGCCGGCGCGACGGAGGGTGTCGTCTGGCTTCCTCCAGAGCTGGGAGCCCAAGGATAGACAGTATCCCCAATCTTGACAGCGATGTCCTCCGGCTTAAGGCCAAGCGTCTCGGCCGCGATCGTGGCGATGTATGTCCTCGTCCCGCAGCCAATGTCCTGAGTTCCGCAGATGACCTCAACGCTTCCGTCGCGATGAATTTTAATGTCGGCCAGGGTTCCTGGAACCCCGGCGCCCCACCAGATCTGACTGGCCACTCCCAGGCCGCGTCTTATCTTGCCTCCTCCTTCTCCTGGCTTCTTGTTGCGTCTTTCCCAGCCGATCTTTGCTGCGCCCAACTCGTAGCATTTGTTTAATCCCTTTGAAGAATAGGGGATGCCCGTTTCCCCCTGATTGGCGGAGCTGTAATTCTTCCGGCGCAGCTCAAGAGGGTCAAGACCCAGTTCATCGGCCAGCTCGTCCAGGAATCCTTCAAGAGCGAATGTCCCCTGAACATGACCGGGTGCCCGGGTCGGCCGAGACGCCCCCGTGTTTGTATAAACTGTGTATTCTTCGACTTTGACGTTGGGACATTTATAAATATCAATCAGGGGTTCCGAGCACCTGTCGCCTCTTCCTACTCCGCCGCAAGTGTAGTTCTTCATGGAGAGGCAGACGAGAGTGCCGTCTTTTTTCGCCCCTCCCTTGATGGTGATAGAGGTGGAGGGTCTGTTCCCGACACAGAGCGAGTTTTCTCTCCGGTTGAGCACAATCTTAACGGGTCGTCCCGTCTCTTTGGCCAGCCGGGCGGCAACGACCGTGTGTTCGTTCAACCCGAGCTTGCTTCCGAAGCCTCCGCCCATGTACGTCTTGATGACCCTGACTTTGCTGGTCGGGATGCCCAAGGTTCGGGCCAGGCCGTCCCGGACGCTGAACGCGGCTTGGGTGGAATCCCATACTGTCAGCCGGTCTTCGTCCAACTTGGCGATGCTGGCATGGGTTTCGGCTGTCTGATGGATTTCTACAGCCGTTTTATAGGTTCGTTCGAGGACCACCTCGGCCTCGGCAAAGCCTTTGTCCACGTCGCCGCGGCTGTATTCATTGAACTTCTCTACATTGGCTGAGTCATGGATTTGCGGCGCTCCCTCCTCCACGGCCTTCTCTGGCCTGACCACATGCGGCAGGATCTTGTAGTCGACTTTGATAAGCTGGAGCGCTTCTTCGGCGGTCTTTTCTGAGATGGCTGCGACCGCCGCGACCTGCTCCCCTTCATACTTTACCCGGCCTTCTTTGAGTTTGATGACGGCTTTGACGCCGGGCAGATTTTGCGCCTGACTGAGGTCCATGCTGACGATCTCAGCCGAAGCAAAGGGAGAGCGGAGGATTTTGGCATGGAGCATATTCATAAGAGTCAAGTCATTGGTGAACTTGGCTCTTCCCGTGACGATCAGTCGGCCGTCGATCCTGGCCGTGGGTTGACCGATGAGCTTAAAATCCTCACCGGCTTCGGCCGGAACATCCTTACCCTGAGCTTTTTTCCCCCTGGCTTCTTCAAGGTAGGCCAGGTTGAGGTCGTCTACAATCTCATGTTCTTTCATCTCAGGCCTTCCTCATCCGCTCGGAAGCGGTCCTGACAGCTTCGTAAATTTTGACGTAGTTTCCGCACCGGCAGAGGTTGCCGCTGAGAGCGGTTTTGATCTCAGGGAAAGTCGGTTTCTGGTTCCTGTTCAATAGGGCAACAGAGGACATTATGAACCCCGGAGTGCAAAAGCCGCACTGGTAGCCGTCCTTGTCGATAAAAGCCTGCTGAACGGGATGGAGCTCATCCCCGTAGGCCAATCCCTCGATGGTCGTGACTGTTTTTCCTTCGACTCTGATCGCAGGATAAAGACAAGAATAAACGGGTTGACCATCCAGAAGAACGGTGCAGCTGCCGCATTCTCCGCGGTCACACGTCTTTTTTGTGCCCGTGAGGTTGAGCTTTTGTCGCAGCACGTCGAGCAAGGTTTCCCTGGGTTCGACCTCCAGCGAGACAGTCCGGCCGTTAACACTGAAAGTCACGGTTTTTTGGGAATGGACAGGAGCTGCCTCCATCTCTTGAGGAGGGGCAGCCAAGCCGCGGCGCAGGAACTTGGAGGCCAGAGCCGTTCCTGCAGCGCTGCCTCCCAGCCCTTTTAAAAAGGCCCGTCTGGTGAAAGTCTTTTTCCTTTTCTTTGATGTCTTTTCCACTTGAAACCTCCCCCGGATGTCCGTCTATTTTGCCAGACGGAGGATGACGATAATCAGCAAACAGATGATCAATGTGGCCGGAGAAGCGACATAGCGGAACGCCCTTGCTCGGACCAAGGCTTCGTGCTTAAGCGCCGCGTTGAGGAGCTTTTCTCCGGCCCAAAAACCCAGGGGAACCGTAAAAAGAGACAGGCCGATAGAAAGGGGAGCATAATAGAGGGAGAGCGGGTAGCTGGTGCCGGGGACAACGCAAGCAGGGATGCCCGTTGCATACTTGACCAGCGGGAACATGTTAACGGCTAAAAGAGCAGCCAGACCTCCCAGGACGGCCTGGCCTGTCCTTCTCTGGGAAAATGCAGTTTTCATGACGGCGATAATCATGAGAAAAGCGCCAACTTCGGTCCAGAAGGCAAAAATCGGGTTGGCGACAGCGCCGTGCTTGAAAGGCAAAGATAGCAACACGGCGTCAAACATCTTCATCAGAGATACCACAGCAACAACGAGAACCAGGGTGATAACTCGCCTTGTCAGAACCCAGGCTGTCGCTATAAAAAAGAGGGCCGCAGCGGTCATAATAGAACCGGATACGAATGAGGCGCACGTGCGCAGGCCGGCGCCAAGAGCAGCTTCGGTAAAACCCCAGACCGCCCCTATCATCAAAATATAGGGAAAATGATTCGCCGCTTGTTTTGTGGGCATGCTCACCTCCTTATCGTTCATGGATGGCCTTCAGGTCTCGTGTCAAAATTATAATGAGCCCATTCTGGTTTGACAATATTTTCTTTGGCCGAACTCCCGCCTGTTGGAAGCGGGGACGGTCCTCCCGGAGGACCGTCCCCATTTTTGACATCAGGACGGTTGCGACTCTAAAATGGAGATAATTATGTCAGAAGGAGGCAGCAAGATTAAAGTTTTATTCTATTCGGGCTACAAGGGCGAGGAAACGCCGCGTGCAGTCTTGGTCGGCAATCGGGAATACCCGGTCGACGAGATTTTCTGGAGGAGCAAAATCCTCGACCATGCTTCAGGCAGGGAGCTCGAGACTTTTGCCTGCCGCGTCGCCGGAAAGACAATAATAATCAAGCAGGATGAGTCTGGCGAGTGGGTAGTCCTCCCCCCAGGGATACTTTCCTCTTTGCCCGAATAGCATTCACCTTTTTGCTGATTCGCTGAATGGACGAATTTTCATGAATCCTCGTATAATAGATATCTGCTGTCATGAGCTTAAATTTTCTCCAGGGGACCGCTGAATTCAAGCGGCTTCTTCTGGATATCAATGAAGGCAGAAGACCCCTCCGGATCACCGGGTTGATTGAGCCGGCCAAGCCCTATTTCCTGGCCTGCCTTGCTCAGAGTATCGGCCGGCCGATCGTCATCATCCTGCCTCATTCACGGCCGCTTCATCGCCTTGAAGATCAATGCCGTTTCTTTTTTTCACAATTCTCTTTATCCATCGGCCTTGAGACTTTATTCCCGTTGGCCGAAAACCCTTACCAGGAGGTCTATCCTTCTTTAGATGCTGTGGCTTCGCGGATGAAAGTATTCCGACGGCTGATCCGGGCTTCGCAAGCCCCTTTTTTTCTGATCACCAACCTTTTCGGCCTGCTTAAGCCGTTCCCGTCGCCCGGCGATTTAAAGGGCTCGTTCCAGGAACTCGAAGAGGGATCGAGCTTTGAGCGGGACCGGTTTCTTGAGCTTCTTCGCGAGTTTGGTTATGTCAGGGAAGACATCATCGCTTCCCCGGGCGAATTTGCCTGGCGAGGCGCTGTTGTCGACGTTTTTTCTCCCTGGTCAAAGAGCCCTTATCGCCTCGAGTTCAGCGGCGACACTGTGGCCTCGCTCCGGGAATTCGATGCCTCGACCCAGCGGTCAGTGAGCAGAACCTCCCGGGTTCTTGTGCCCTCGTTGCGCGAATACCCGGGCACGGCAGACTTTGTGGACGAATGGGAGAGGCTTGCCTTAAAAAAAGGAGGCTTTTCAAGCCAAGAGCTGAGAGAAAAACTCGAGGCGCTCAGACGGGGTGAATTTTTCCCTAGTTTCACTTTTCTATCTCTCCTCCACGCCAAACGGTTTGTGCCGTTTACTCATTACCTGGGTGACGCTCTTTACATCGTTGATGAACCTGACCAGGTTGAAAAGGAATGGGATGAAGCCGCCGAGGAGCTTGGCCAACAATATGCGGAGCTCAAGGAAAACAAAGCCTTCTGTCTCTCGCCCCATGAGATCTTTCCCTCAGACGCATGGGAGGAAATAAAGAAGGGGGCTGTTTTTTTAGAGAGCTTTGGCTCTATCCAAGAAAGAACATTCTATTCTTTCCCGTTTCAGTCTGTTCCCCGGTTTGAGAACCGCATCCCGTTTTTCCTCAAATACCTACGGAAAATGCAAAGGACAAGAGAGTGCAGCGCTGTGTATCTTTCCAACGCTGCGGTGAGAGAAAAGCTCGCCGGCCTGCTCTCTCAGAGCCGGATCAAATCTCGTCTTGAATCAAACCCGTTGACCTCAGCGAAACCCGGAGAGGTTCTGCTCCTCCTTGGCCATCTGGAGAGAGGCTTCAGCTATCCGCCGGAGAGGATATCCTTGTTTGCGGAAAGAGATATTTTCACAGAAGAAAAAGTCATTATCAGCCGACCGCCTCGCCGGCCTTTTTTATCCCAGTTCCAAGATCTTAAAGAGAATGACTACGTGGTCCACACAGATTATGGGATAGGCCTTTTTAAGGGCCTGGCAAAGCTCGAAGTGGACAACCGCAACAGGGAGTTTATGGAGATCGTCTACCAGGACGAAGACAAGCTTTACGTTCCGGTGGAAGATTTGAACCTGGTCCAGAAGTACTCAAGGGTTGGCGCCACCATGCCGATCCTTGATAAACTGGGGAGCTCCTCCTGGGAAAGAACGAAAGAGCGGACGAAGAAAGCTGTCCAGAACATGGCTAAAGAACTTCTGGATCTTTACGCCAGGCGAAAAGCCCTCAAGGGGTTTGCCTTCAGCCCGGCCGGCGCCTGGGAATCGGAATTTGACAGAACGTTTGAATACGAGGAGACGGAAGACCAGCTGAGGACGATCACGGAAATCAAGCAGGATATGGAGTCCGACGCCCCGATGGACCGTCTTGTCTGCGGGGATGTCGGCTACGGTAAGACTGAGGTGGCGATGAGGGCCGCCTTCAAGGCGGTCATGGATGGCAAGCAGGTGGCCGTTCTCTGCCCGACGACAGTCCTCGCCAGCCAGCACTTGAAGAGTTTCCGGAACAGGATGGTGCTCTTCCCTGTTCGCGTTGAAGCTCTGACCAGGCTGCAGTCGCCAAGCCAGCAGAAAAGAGTTGTTGATGACCTGAAGAGAGGGCTTGTCGATGTGGTCATCGGGACACACCGGCTGTTGTCCAAGGACGTCGAGTTCCGTGACCTGGGGCTCTTGATTATCGACGAGGAGCAAAGGTTTGGGGTTGGCCATAAAGAAAAAATTAAGCAGTTCAAGGCGAACATCGATGTCTTGACCTTGACGGCCACGCCGATTCCCCGGACGCTCAACCTTTCCCTTTCAGGGCTCAGGGATATCAGCCTGATCGAGACTCCTCCCAAAGACCGGCTGGCCATCCATACCGTCGTCGCTCCCCTCGACAAAAACCTCATCGCCGCGGCAATCAAGAAGGAGTTAGCTCGCCAGGGGCAAGTCTATTACATCCACAACAAGATCGAGGACATCGACGATGCGGCTGGCATGGTGGAAAAGCTTGTCCCTCAAGCCAAGGTCGTCTTCATTCATGGCCGGATGTCGGGAGCGGCCATCGAAAAAGCGATGATCGAGTTTATCAAGGGCAAACACAATGTTCTGATTTCGACGACGATCATCGAAAACGGCATTGATATTGCTCTTGTCAACACCTTGATTGTCGACCGAGCCGACCAGTTTGGCCTTTCCCAGCTCTACCAACTCCGGGGGCGAGTCGGCCGCTCCTCGCGCCAGGCTTTTGCTTATTTCTTCGTCCCTCCATTCTTCGAGCTGACTCCTTTGGCCAGGGAGAGGCTGAAAGCCCTCAAAGAATTTAGCGAGCTGGGATCAGGTTTTCGGCTGGCGGCCAAAGATTTGGAAATTAGAGGAGCGGGGAACCTGCTGGGAGCTCAGCAACATGGCTATATGGAGGCTGTCGGGTTTGACTACTTCATGGACCTTCTTGACCAGGCGATCAAGGAGCTGAGAGGAGAAAAGACCGAAGAGGTCAAGACAGAAATCAATTTGCGGACGGACATCCGGATTCCTGAAGAATATCTTCCCCAGATCAACCTGAGACTGAATCTCTATAAGCGAGTTTCATCCATCCAGACTCTTGAAGAAATCGGTCAGATCAGGGAGGAAATCCACGACAGGTTCGGCTCGCTCCCGCCCAGCGTCGAAAACCTTCTTCGCTACGGGGCGGTCAAGTTCCTCGCGCAGAAGAAAAAAATAAAATCCATCGACCGGATCGGCCGCAGGCTTGTCCTTAAGTTTTATCCTTCTTTTTCGGTCGAGCCGGACCGGTTAACCCGTCTCATGAGAAAGCTCGACGGCTCTCTGACCCCCCAGGGTGTTTTGACATTGCATCTTCTCCAGGAGTCTGAAGGAGGAATGATGGATGAAACGCTCTTTGTCTTGAAGGAGTTATGAGCGTTGGACTATAATGGGTTGAAACTGAGCGCATGAAAATTAGCTGGACGCGACTGAATAAACAGAGCTGCCTTCTTGGGGTTCTGGCGACGCTCATTCTCCTTGGCTCAAGTTGCGGACAGAAAAATTCTTCCGGGTCAAAAGAACAGAAGGTTTCAGAGGAGAAAAAAGCAAGAGACCTGATCATCCTCAAGGTTGGAGGACAATCTTATCGCGAGTCAGATTTTCAAAAATATGTGCGCGACATTTTCGGCAACGGCACCGATAAGTTAGAGGCGGCGACGTTGAGCTATCTTTTTGACGAATTCTTTGAGTCCAGGCTTCTTGTGCAAGCTGCCGTCGAGCGAGGGATTACTGTTTCCCCGGCCGAGAAGGACGAGTACCTGGCCAGACTCGAGCGGGGAGAGGAAGCGGGGGAAATGACAAGGCCTCTGTGGGAACCCGATTCTGGAGAGATAGCAGATAAAATCATGATCGAGAAATACCTTCTTCCGATTGTCCAGGACGTCAGGGTCGAAGACAGTGAGGTCCAGCGGTACTACGAACTCCACAAGAGCGAGTTTTTCCTCCCAGATCGGGTCCAGGCAAGTCAGATTCTTCTCCCCACAGAAGCTGAAGCCGTAGACATCTGGGAGAAGGTGAAGTCGGCTTCAGAAGAGGATTTCAGGAGGGCAGCTCGGGCGCATTCCATCGGGCCAGAATCGTCCAACGGGGGAATAATGGGCGTCTTTCAGAGGGGCCAGCTTCCCCTGGAGATGGAGACGGTGGTTTTTTCGCTCAAGGAAGGCGAGGTAAGCCCCGTGATTGAGTCTCCTTATGGTTTTCATCTTTTTCGGCTTGACAGGAAGTTCGAGCCAGAGTGGATTTCTCTGGAAGAGGCTTCGGCCTCGATCCGGCGCAAGCTCCTGGATCTGAAGATCAAACAGGCGGTTTCCCAGCACATTCAGAGCCTGGAAGAACGAATGGAATGGCAGGTTTTCCCTGAAAATTTGCCTTTTCCTTATCAAAGGATTGAAGAATGATAAGCAAGAAAAACTCAGCGGTTTTTGTGGTTATCTTTATCAGCTTGTTCGGGAGCGCCGCAAGCGAAGTTGTCGAAGAGATCATCGCTATCGTGAACGATGACATCATCACGCTTTCTCAATACAAGGAATATCATGATTCGCTGTATCAATTGCTCAGGGCTCAACTCCAGGGAGAAGAGTTTGAGAAACAATACACAAAGCTGAAGGGGGAGATTCTGGACAACATGATCACCGAGCTCCTCCTGCTCCAGTTGGCCAAGGAGAAACGGCTCAATGTGTCAGAGCAGGTGCGGGCAACCATTGAGCAAATCAAGAAGGAGAACAACATAGAGTCGGATGAACAACTGCGCCGGGAGCTCGGCCGCCAGGGAATGGACTACGAGCAATGGCTGAAGCATCTTGAAGATAACCTCCTCCGGCAGGCTCTGGTCTTTACTGAGGTTGACCGGAGCATCGTCATTGAAGATTCGGAGTCTGTGAACTACTATAAGTCCCATTCAGAGGAATTTGTGGAGCCGGAAGAATACAAGCTCCGTGCCATCTACCTCTCTTCCGACGAAAGAGGCGAGGACGAACGTCGAGCTCTCATGAAAGAGATCGAGAACAGGATTAAAGCCGGGGACGATTTCGGGGCGTTGGCGGGTCAATACTCCGATGGGCCGATCAGAGAAAGTCAGGGCGACCTAGGAGCATTGAAGAAGGGAGAACTTGACGCAACGCTCCAGGCGGCCATCGCGAGATTGAGGCCAGGCGAAACAGCGGCCTGGGTTCAGGCCAAGGCCGGATGGTATCTGCTTAAGCTTGAGGAAAAAAAAGACAGCCGCCTCAAATCATTTGAAGAAGTCAAGAGGGAGATCGAAGAGAAAATTTTCTCAGAGAAACGAACCCAAAAAATGAAGGATTTTCTCGAAGAAATCAAAAAAAAGAGCTACATCAAAATCCTCAAGACGAACCCGCTTAACCTTTGAGACTCAGGGGATAAAGACCGCAGCAGCCAGAGCCGTTGTCCAGAGCCCTTTCTCTCCCTTGGTCGTCTGGGTGATACTCCGGGTTCTGACGGTCAAGCCTTTCGCGATTTTGTAGACCTTTTCTTTTTTTTCGTCGCTCCAGATCTGGCTAATGTCGAAATTTTCGCCCAGGGTTGTGGCCAACATATACGCGGCCAACTGTTCAGCGTAATGGCCGGCTTCCTTTTCATTTTGGCCGAAGCTATGGTGTTCGGAGAGGTAGCCGTAATGGATGGGATTGTTCGGGATGGCCAGGCCTATCGATGCAGAGATAAGACGATGAGCCTCGTTGGTTGAGTTTTCGCTCATCACGAGGAAGACAATTTGGCCTGGCTGGAGAGATTTTAGGCCTTCTTCTTTGGGAATGAGTTTGCAGGAGGGCGGAAAAATGCTTGATGTCTTGACCAGGTTGAAGGGCGCGATGCCCGCGTCCCGGAGCGCCTGTTCAAAGCTGGCCAGTTTTTCCTTGTGCTGGCCTCTTCCCTTGGTGATAAAAAGGCGAGAGGGGATGGTTTTGCTCATGGGGTGTCTTTCTTCTGAAGGGATTTATCAATCTTCCTTTTTTTTGATGCCCACAGGCTCAGGCTCTTTGAAGTCTATCGTGCGGGAAATTTCGTACTCCCCGAGAAGGATGTGCGGAGAGCCCTTCGACTGGATAAAAAGCCTGCAGATGACGATTTTCCACTGGGGGTTGTCTTTGAAAGAAGCCAAGGTTTTCCCCTCAACGCCAAAGTTGCTTTTCAGGGTAATGACGTGGCTTTTTTCGCCTGGCATGATGGGGTCTTTGCGAATGGCGGCGAGGAAATTATCGCCGAGGTTCTCCAGCTCATCTTTGAACTTGAAAATAGCGTTAAAATTCAGGTAGTTAAGGGGCTTGTCCGAAACGTTCTTGACCCGAAAGGAAAAGGACGGGACGAGGATGAGTTTCGGAGGCCAGGGTTGATACACTTTGGCCACCCATTTGGTCTCGACGTCCTCGATCACGACAGAATTCTTGATTTCGTCGGGCGACACAGATTTGCAGGAGGGACCAAAGCACAGAATCAGAGCCGTTGCAAGCAAAACGAACAGGGGGTTCGCCGTTTTCATTTCTGATCTCCTTTTTTAAATTCTACTATAATAGATGACGCCAAATTATTCAATTCCCGATGTCACCAAACGATCCGGGATGCAAAGACGGGTTCGACGTCGTAAGTCTTGAACAGGTGAATATTTTCCCTGAGGGCGCGGAGAGTTTCGGGAAAGGGGTGACCGATGCCGACGCCCTGTCCGGTTTCTTGAGAGAGCTTGAGCAGTTCAACGAGCTTTTGGGCTGAAAAATTTACGCCCACAGGGGAATCCAAAAATACGTTGCGGTAGGCCGAACGGAGACCCATTTGCCTGGCAAGCTCATAAGCAATGGAGTTGGCCGTTGTCCGGCTGTCTAAGAAAAAGAGATTTCGCTCGGCCAGCAGGCCCAAGATCGTCCTCATGATCGGTTCGTTCCGGGTGATTTTCGAACCCATATGATTATTGACGCCTTTGATGAAGGGGACTCGTCCTAAGAAATCTTCCGTTAGAATCCTGACATCTTCGTTCGACATGCTCGAATGAATGATGCCGAAGGTGCCATCATCCCCTTCTTGATGGTTGATTGATTCGCACGGAAGATGAAGCATGACCTCCAGGCCTCTTTCGTTGGCTGTTTCAGCCGTTTCTCGGGCAAGAGGACTCAAGGGCAGGATGGAAATTGTGATGGGAATATTCAGGTCGCAGATTTCTTGAAGAGCTTCAAGGCTGAACCCCATGTCATCAATCACGATAGCTGCCCTGTTCCTGGCCAGCGGAGGCGGACCAGCCACCTCTTCCGTAACAGGACGTTGACAGCTAAACAGGAGGGAAAGTTTTTCTTCTTTTTTCCCCATGATTATCCATGTGAATGTGACCTCTTCGCGCTCTTCCTTTTCTTCTTTGTGCACGGCTGCATCGTGCTTGAGAAGCCGATTTTCCAGGTCAGCCGCCAGGCTGGCGTAGGAATCGAGGGGAAGGATGACGCGAAACTCGTCAGCTCCAAATCTGTCTTTAGAACGGTGGACGACCGCCCGAGGAAGGCCGTGTTTCTCAAGAGAGTTGAGGACAACCTCGGCCAGTGGGGGCTGAGGTTCGGCCTCTTCTTCTTTGGGAGAAATCCAAGAAAAGAATAAGGAGCTTTCTCCTTTTTTCCAACCCAGATAGTCCAGGCCCAGGCAGGAAAGAATAGTTAGGACGATGAAGGCGAGATAAAGACGGCCGGTTCGACCTGATGTCATGGATCAAGGCGCCGAAATAAGGCTTTTGGACTTTCTTATATAGGAAGCAAAACTCAGGTCTTTGGCGTCGACGTGAATATCGGGTTCAACTCCTTGGCCCCACAGCTTGACTCCGGAATCGAGACAGAAGATGGCGGAAGTGAGGAGTACAGAAGTGCCATCCTTGAGCATAAGAAACTCGTTATCAGCGGCCAGGCCGAGAGTGGGCAAGCCGACGATTTTGGCCCTATTGTTTTTCTTGAGAACCGCAGCAACGGCTTCAGCCGGCCCTAAGGTTGCTTGGCTGACCCAGACCACTAACGGGATGGTTGGGAGGGCGGGTTCCTCAAGGGAAGAAAAGACCTCTCTTTTTCCCCCTTTCTTCTCAAGATAGCCGATTGACTCGGCTTTCAGGAAAAGGTTCACCAGCTGACGCGCTTCTTCAAAACTGCCTTCCTGACAGGTGCGCATATCGAGCACCAACGGGTTCTTCTTCTTATCCAGAGTCGGAATGACTTTTGTTCTTAGGATCGTCAGACAGAGAGGAGCCAGCCTGGATATCCTGATAATGCCGCTGGTTTCCCCGAAGGGAGAATATGTCAACGGCTCTGCCAGAAGAGATGTTCTCTCAACCTTCACTTCGAAAGTCTTGTCTTCCCGGAGTATTTTGAGTTCCACCGGTTCTTCCCCTTTGCTTCTGATAGAGAGGTTCACTTCGGCTAGGCTCATGGTGGGAGTGGACAGGCGGTTGATTTCGGTGATGGCGTCTCCCAACATCAATCCTGCCTTTTCAGCCGGGGAGCCTTCGACAAGCCCGACAACGACAGGGAAAGCGCCGTATTTCTTGAACAGAATTAAGCCTGGCTCCTTATACAAGCTTTGCTTTTGCTCCAGGTAGCGCGCTGTGTTCTCTTTGTCGAGGTAGCCAGAACAGCTGTCCAGAGAATTGATGAGCCCTTTGAAAGAGCCTTCGATGGTCTTGAGGGGGTCCAATTCTTCGATGTAATCGTTCCGGATGTACCGCAGGACAGTCTCCAGCAGGTAGAGATTCTTGGGAGGAGAAGAGAGTGCGGAAATCCCCCTGATCGAGCTTTTTTCGACCAGAAACAGCAAGGGAGCGAGGAGAACCACGCCGATGAAAAGAACTTTTTTCTTTTTCACAAAATTGTCTTCCGCAATTGATCATTAATTTTATCATCTTCTCTTGAGCCATTGCAAGGGATCGAGCGGTTTCGTCCTGAAGCGGATCTCGAGATAGAGGGAGATGCCTTTAAGCGACCCGGTATCCCCGACGATGGCGATGGCCTGCCCCTCTTTGACAAGGTCGCCCTTGTTGACCAGAAATTCGGCACAGTGGCCGTAGAGCGAGTAATAATTCATCCCATGGTCTATGATCAGCAGATTTCCGTAGCCCTGGAAGTAATCCGCGAACACGACCTTTCCTGGGTGGATAGAGCTGACAACAGAGCTTCCTTTCTGGGGAGAAATCTCGATTCCGTTGTTCATCGTGATCGTGTTGAATTGCTGGTGTCGCTCCAGCCCGAACCGGGTGATGATTTTGCCGGAAATCGGCCAGGGCAGCTTGCCCTTTTTCTCGTAGAAAGGGACGAACTTGAAGGGAAGAGTGATTTCCTGGGCGGCTAACTTTTTCATTAAAGACTGGAGCTGCTCGGCCCTCTCACTCTGTTCCTTCAAGGCCTGCTCATAATTTTTCTTGTTTATCTGAATCTTCCGGATGAGTTCCCTGCCTTCGGCTTCTTGAGCCTCTAACTCCTTCTTCTTCTGATCTGTATCCCGGATAAGCTGGACAAGTTCTTCTTTCTTTGCTTCTTGAGAACTCTCAGCCTCTTTCAGGTCGGATATAGTCTTGAGGTAATCGCTGATGATCGTCTGCTGATGGTTAGCCAGAAGGCTGAGGTGTTTGCTTTCTGCAAAGAGGGCGCTTATGTTTTCTGTCTCGAGCAGGAACTGGAGGAAGTTGAATTTTCCGTACTTATAAAGGGTTACCAGGGTTTGTTCCATCCCCTGCTGTTCTCGCTCGAGTTTCTTTTTCAATTTGGTGATGTCATCTTTGAGAGAGGAAAGCTCTCGGGTTGTTTTTTCCATCTGGATGGCCAGGAGGCTGAGCTCATTCCTGATCAGTTTCTTTTGCCAAGATATGCTGTCCAGTTGAGAGAGGAGAGTTGCTTCTTTTGCTTTCTCCTGCCGGATTTTCGCCTCGAGAACTTGGATTTCCTCGTTTATTTTGGCCAGGCGTTTTTCAAGCTCTGCAATGTCTTGCTGGGCCAACGCCCCAGGGCACGAGGACAAAGTCAAAGCGAGGAGGACGGTCGTCAGAATAGATTTCGCGAAATGAGCTTCGGAATAGGGACGCGCCGCCATTTCACTTCCTTGTGACGTAGATGACCCCTCCGGCTAAACCGATGATCAAAACGAACGCCACGTCGATGATGGAAAAAGAAAACGCTGTATCAGCAGAAATGCCGTAAAACTTGAAGATCTCGATATACGATCCTTCTCTGAGCCCCAGGCCGTTGATGGTGACGGGAATGAGCTGGATGACAAGGACGATCGGGATAAAGATGAAATAGTCGATGAAATGGATCTTGAGGTGGAGAGCCTTGCCAATCAGAAAATAGTAAACGATCACGTTGAGCTGAAGGAGCAGAGCCCAGAAGGTGGCGAGAAGGAAAGGGCCCTTTTGCGTCCTGTAGTGAAGGATTGTTTCTCTAAACTCCAAAATTTGTTGCCTCACCTTATCGAGGAGCCCTCTTCCGGGGAGAGCCATGAGCAGTCGGCGAGAAAAGGGCGCAAAAAAGGCGAAGATAATTGCCAGCCCCATAAGACCGAGCAGCAACGAAACCCAGATGACGGGAATCCGGCGAGCCATATCGATTCGGGAAAGAGAGGCCAGAACGGCGAAAAGGAAGAGGACGATGATGCCCGTGAAACGTTCGACCAGGACGATAGCCGAGGACTTAAGGAGCGATTTGGAATAGCGTGACCCGTCCCAGATACGAACGACATCCCCTCCAAAACGGGTGGGAAGGAAGTTATTGAAGAACGTCCCGACAAGATAGGATTTGGCCAGGTAGCCCAAAGGAATGTCATCCCCCTGAGCCCGGGCGAGAATCTGCCAGCGGACGGCGCTCGCGAACAGCCCAAAGGCGTGCAGAGAAAACGAGATGAGAAGCCAAATAAGGTTGACTCCTTTTAACTTGACCAGAATGTCCTTGACCGATGTCTGAGTGGTCAGGATGAAAATGAGGATGGCAAGGCTGAAAACAAGTTTGAGCACAAGAGACAGGTGTTTTCTTCGCCGGGCCATTTTTGTTTTATTTCCTCTCGTTTTTTACCATAAACGGAGAAGATTGTAAAAAGGACGCCTGGCGACCGGGCCTCGAAAAATGCCTGAAGATACGGTATAGTGAGAGCTTCAAGTATACTCCAGAACGAGGAGGTTCCGCAGATGTCCCCACGGGAGATTAAACCTGGCGTCTATTGGATAGGCGTAAATGACCGCACGACTGACCTTTTTGAGGGCCTTTGGCCCATCAGCCAGGAAGGCGTATCGTACAATTCCTATCTTGTCATGGGCGAAAAGAAAGCCGTCATTGACCTGGCCAAGTCCAGCACGGCCGATGAATACTTTTCTCAACTTGAGGAGATAACCGATATTTCCCAGATTGACTATGTCGTGGTCAATCATATGGAGCCTGATCATTCGGGGCTGCTGCGGACTTTTCGGAGGCTCGCCCCCCGCGCTGTCATCCTGGGATCAGCAAAAACTCAGGAGATGTTGAGCGGCTTTTTCTCGATCGAGGACCGCGTCCGGGCCGTGGCCGACGGGGAGACTCTTCCGCTCGGCCAGCAGTCGCTCCGGTTCTTTTCAACGCCGTTTGTCCACTGGCCGGAAACGATCATGACTTACGAGACGTCCCAGCGGATTCTGTTCTCCTGCGACGGCTTTGGAGGCTACGGCACAATCAGCGGCGGCATCTATGATGATGAGTGCGGCCACTTGGGGTTTTATGAGAGAGAAGCCTTGCGCTACTATTCAAATATCGTTGCCAATTATAGCTCTCGTGTTCTCGACGCCCTCGCGAAATTAGCGGCGATCCCTATAGATATAGTCGCTCCTTCTCATGGGTTGATCTGGCGGCGCGACCCTCAGTGCATCATCCAGCTCTATAAAAAATGGGCCGAGTACGCTTCAAACAAGAGAGAACCTGGGATAACGTTGGTTTACGGCTCTATGTACGGGCACACCGAGAAGATGATGAACGCCGTGGCTCAGGGGATTTCCCAGACAGGAATTCCCCTGGAAATTTTTGATGCGGCAAGAACTCACGTCAGCTACATTCTTCCTTCTCTCTGGTCGAAGGAAGCCGTGATGATCGGCGCTCCGACTTATGAAGTCAAGCTCTTTCCGCCAGTTGCAGACGTGTTGGAAATGGCTGTAGACAAGAGAATTCAGGGCAGAAAGGCAGCGTATTTCGGCAGTTATGGCTGGAGCGGCGGCGCACTGAAGGAACTGAAGAAGATCATTGAACCAGCGAAATGGGAGTTATGGGGAGACTTTGTCTTTAGGGGCAGCCCCACAAGAGAGGACCTAAGGAGAGGGGAGGAGTTTGGCAAGAATTTCGCGAAATTCATCCAGAAAAGCGATTGAATGAGGCCGGAAAAGGGTTGATTTTTGCGGCGAGTGGGATATAATATAATCAAGTTTTCTTGGGCCGGCTGGAGAAAACTTCTGCCCACCTTATAAATCATTTTTCCCTTTTCTGCTGAAAACAGCCGGCGCTTTTGTTCCGATGAAACAGAGATGAAAAACGCTCTTCTTTTTCGATTGGGCGGCCTGGGCGACTGTCTTATTGCTCTTCCTTCGATTCAGCTTATCCGAAGGATGCATCCCGCTGCCAACCTGACCTTGGTCTGCCGCAGGACCTGCGGCCAGCTTCTTGAGGAAGCCGGGATTATAAATAATGTCGTTGAGGAGGACTCAAGACGGCTCTTGCCCCTCTTTTCTAGCGCCCAAGATCCCGCGGCTGAACAGGTTCGCTGGCTTAGAGAATTCGACTCTCTAATAGGCTGGTTCTCGGAGAAGAAAGATTCGGTTCTTGAGAAAAACTTGGGCTTGATCTGTGCCGGCGCTTGTGTGTTTTTTTCCTACGATGGCCGAAGTCGGCAACAGATGAGTCGCTTCTTTTTTCAAAAAACCCTGAAGGTCGGCTTGAACGAGGGGAAGGAGGCCGTTTCTTTTGAAGAATGCGCGTTGTTGCACTTGCCTTCTGTCGGCGGCGCCGGCGTTTTGGGGAAGGAGATGGCCAAGGAGACCGCAGTCAAGTTTGTTGTTGTTCATCCGGGAAGCGGGAGTGAGAAGAAATGCTGGCCGATTCGCAACTTCTTAGCTGTAATCGAACGCCTTGCAAGAAAAAAAGTATGCGGCGTTGTCGTTACAGGAGAAGCAGAGGAAAGGATACGGGTAACACTCACGAAGGCTTCTCTCCCTGGGGGCTGGTCTTGGATCCATCTCCCATCGCTGTCCACGCTTTCGAGGCTTCTTTCTGAGGCAGATCTTTATTTCGGAAACGATTCCGGTGTCACTCACCTGGCGGCCGCCTGCGGGACTGAGGTCCTGGCTCTCTTCCGAAAAGACCTGGCGATCGCCTGGAAGCCTTACGGCCGAGTTCATCTTCTGGCGGCTGAATCTGTCGGCAGCCTGAGTTTTGATAATGTTTGGGCAAAAATATCGAGTCTTCTTTGCCTCTCTTAGCGGCGGCAAACCGCGAATATTTCTGCCGCTATCCAGGAGAATTAAGGGAAAGATCCTTGCTGTTCGAGAGTCATTTTAGATAAGGTTCGAGTTGCACAAAAATTGTGCAAAGAGCCAGATCTTTTATAATTTCAAGAAGATAGAAAAGATAATCACACGTTATTCACAAGGATTTTCACAATTCTGTTAAATTGCCCGCGGATCTTAGGTAAAATATTGGAGTTGCAGGCGCAGAACGATTTTTCTCATTCATCAATCGTTTAAAATTCATGCAAAATGTGCTAATATCATCAAAAATAGGAAAAGAAGTCTTAACGTAAGATGTCCAAAAGAGATTGGAAAAACGGTTTGCGAGCCTGTTTCGATAATATCGCAGTTCTTGAAAGATGCAGGCGTGAAACGGACGAAAATTTTAAGCAATTTTGCGAATTTATCGCTGAACCTGCGTTCGAAAGCTTGGTCGAAGAACTTAAGGGATATGGAATAAAGGGCAAATTTGGGACACTGAAGGGGAGATCAATTCATCTCCGGCTCAGTTTCCCCCATTCCAAGGCAGATCAATTTCACTATATCGTCTCGTTGCCCAAAAATTCAGTAGAGCTGAAGCTGCGTTTGCGGATCAGGGGAAGGAAAACGGCAAAAAGCCCGTGGCAGGAAAATGAAGAGTCCTTTCTGAGTGAATTACCTCCCGGCAAGGTCATAAAGATGAGCAAGGAAGAGCTCATCGAGGATGTCATCGAACATTACAGGAATTTTACTCTTAAAGCTCTGACCTCTCCAGACTGAGCTTATAGGTCAGCGATCATCTCCAGAATTTTAGTCAAATACTCGTAGCTCGGCCTGTCCCAGGTGTTCTGGCCGATGTATTTGAACTGGACGATGCCCTTTTTGTCTAAGATGAAGACACTGGGAATAGCCTGGTCCGCTTTGCTCCCGCTCCATTCGGTGGCAAAAATGCCCAGGCCCTTTGTCACTTTCCTTTGTTCGTCTATCAGAATGGGGAAGGGCGCTGGTTTCTGCCCCTTTTCCAGGCTTAAGTCCTTAGGGAAGCCCTTCCTGGAGCGCTCCATCCGGATCTTTCCCTGTTCGTCGAGGCTTTCTGGCTGAGCCGGATATTTCCAGCCTTTGATTTTTTCCAACTGGTCGGGCAAAACCTCGAGCCACTGGCTGATAACGTCTTTGGGATAGGGAAGGACATAGAGGATTTCAAGGTCGAAGTTTTTTCTAAGTTCTTCATTTTTCTCAAAATCCAGGAGTTCAGCATACTTATAATGACAGACCGTGCACCAACGTCCTTCTGCCGCGTATCCCCGGGGGAAAATGAGCAGCACATTCTTACCTCTTAAGCTGGAAAGAGTGATTTCCCCTCCCTGATAGATGGGCAGGGTGAAATCAGGCATGGGTTCGCCCAGAGTTACCGGCCGGATTTCCTGCTCCTGCGAGAAAGCCGGCAACGAAGCAGAGATAAGACTAAAGGCGAAGGTTAGATAAAAGGTGAGGCCGAGGGCTTTGCTAGTTCTACGTGTCATGTTTCCTCCTTTATGGGTTGTCTATGTTTCAGGAAGCGGTCGAGATTGAGCGATTCAAAAAAAGCTCTTGTGATTGAGAAAATATAGACACCGATGAGCGTCCTTTATATCGATCGTTTCAATGAAACCGAATTTCTTAATAATATATGATGAGGCAGAAATGTCAATCAGATCGCCCACATTGCCCAGTTCAAATTCTTCGCGTTAATCAAAGGAATGTATTTTGAGTCGTTGACAATGGCAGAGATTTCATACTATATTTTTCGCCATCAAAAAAAAGATAGAAAGGAAGCATCGATTCTCAGGGGCGCTCAAAAATTTTTTGTTGTGATTCTCTTTGGATTCATTCTCTTTGAAACCAAGAGTTCTCTAGCCCTCGAGGCCTATTCTTCAGATTCCAGAAAGGTGCTAGAGAAGGCGATCGCTGACGGAAAGGCACGGCGTTATGAAGGAGATTTCGCCCAGTCTATTCAACTCTTTAAGAAGGCACTTGAACTAGCTAAGAAAACGCAAGATCAGAGAAAACAGGTCGACTGCCTTATAAATCTGGGAGTTCTTTCCTGGAATTCGGGTCTTATGGAGGAATCCTCTGTCTATTATAAAGAGGCGTTGATTCTTGCGCGAAATCTCAGGTTGAAGGATAAAGAAAACGAATGCTCGGTGGCAATCCAAATTTATGAAGCCTATTCCATTGCCAAGGCACTCCGTTCGGCGGGTCATAATGATGAATCGATCCATTATTTTAAGGCGGCAATAAATTTGGCAAAGAGAATAAATAGTGTTGAGCACGAATTGAAATGTCTCAGACAGATGAGTTTCAATTATTCCGGTAGGCATCATGAGTTCGCGCGGCTAAATGAAGAGGCATTGAAGATAGCCAGAGACATCCGATATCGGTTAGAAGAAGGAAGGTGCCTGAATAATATCGGGGTTTATTATTGGAAAACGAATAAATACTCTAAGGCCATAGCTTACTTCAAAGAAGCGCTGATGATTACTCAGGAAGCCGATCAAATAGGAATTGATAAATCATCCTGCCTGAATAATCTTGGGGTCGTATACAGAGATGTCGGTGATTATGATAAATCATTATCTTACCTGAAGGAAGCTTTAAAATTAGACACAATCCTACAGAACGATCACGGGATTTCGATGGATTTAAATAATATTGGAGAGATCGTCCGAAAAAAAGCAGATATCTTGAATGATAAAAAGTTATTTTTTGATGCACTGCATTATTATTCAATGTCGCTCGAATTATCGGTTAAACAAAAATATTCTTTATTATCTGTGTATGTTTTAAACAATATTGGGCTCGTCTATCAAAGATTGGGAAGCTATTCTGTGTCACTAGAGTATCTAAACTTAGCCCTACAAAATTCTAAAAAAATAAACGCCCATAGCGAATTTTGTAATATCTGCAACAACATTGGCCGCATTTACTTGGATTTAGGAAATTCCGAGGAAGCTCAGAGATACTTTCAAAAGTCTCTTGATGTGGCGTTGCTGGCAGATAATTATGATTTCCTCTGGGAGACCTATTGTGGCTTGGGGCAGTGTCTTGAAGAAAGAAAACAGTTCCGACTTGCCTTGACCTATTATAAGATGGCTGTCGATGTCATTGATGCCGTAAGAAGCGGTCTTGCTCTGGATGATCACAAGGCCGGTTTTGCCCGGGATAAGGTTGAAGCCTATGAATCGCTCCTAAACCTTTTATATAAATTAGCGCATGATGAACCTGCGGGCAGGTATTATGAGAGCATATTTCAGGCTATAGAAAAATCGAAAGCCAGGGCGTTCATGGAAAGTTTGAAAGAGTCGGAGGCCAATTCTCCAGGGGAAGATGATGCGGGACTCAAGAAAAAACAGGACGAAATCTCGAAAAAAATCTCAAAGACAATCTCACAACTGACAAAACCTGCTCTTTCAGAAATAACAAGCCAGGAGTTGTTGCAGAGGCTGGAAAAAGAAGAGGATGAGTATTTTTGCCTTCTCAATAAGATGAAGTCTGCAAAGCCTGAGAATGATACTTTTTCTTCTCTCGACGTCATTTCACTTGAGGGTGTTCAGAAGGATGTTCTGGATGAAAAAACGGCCATCTTAGAATTCTTCCTGGGAAGAAAAAAGTCGTATGCACTTCTTATTACAAAAAAAGATTTCGTGATCAAGGAGCTACCGCCACAGAAGGCCATCGAGGATTCCTTGAGGGCGTATCTAAAAATGATATCAACGCCTCCTTCAGGAAGTTTTAGAGGTATCCTGGCAGCAAAGCGACTCTATAAAAATATCCTTTTTCCCTTTGAGGAATATTTCCGTTTCTCCGTCGAACACTTAGTGATTGTTCCCGATGGAGTTCTTTATTATCTACCGTTTGAGACCCTCATTCCTGCTCAGGGAGAAAGAACGTCAGATTCGAGATATCTTATCGAGTCCTATAGAGTATCTTATGTCCCATCTGCTTCATCCCTGGCATATCTAATCAATAGAGGAAAAACCAGGGAGTATTCAAGATTATTGCTGGCAATGGGGAATCCAGTCTATTCTTTTCAGCTTTCCTCGAAAAAGAAGAACCTTAAAATCTATGAGGAAGCATTGCGTGAGGTTTATCTGAACAAGGGCTTTGATTTTTCACCACTCCCGTTTAGCAAAAAAGAGGTAAAGCAAATTTCTCGTTATTTTCCTAAAAACAAAATTGATATCTTTATTGGGGCTGAGGCCAAAGAAGAAGTCGTAAAAAAGGCTTCTTTAGCCGGTTATCAAATTGTCCATTTTGCTTGTCACGGGCTTTTAGATGAGAAAGCGTCCTCTCGGTCGGCTCTCGTCTTGACCCTTGACGATAACACAGAAGAGGATGGATTTCTTCAGGTGCGGGAGATACACAATCTTAAGTTGAATGCAAGTCTCGCAGTCCTTTCTGCCTGTCAAACAGGAAGAGGTAGGCTTGAAAACGGCGAGGGAATTTTCGGGCTGCCCAGAGTTTTTTTCTATGCCGGAACCCAGTCTACGCTATCTACCCTGTGGAAGGTCAATGATAAGTCGACAGCGGATTTTATGAGATATTTCTATCAATTTTTAAAGGCAGGAAATGACAAGGCCAATGCGCTCCGCCTGGCCAAAATCAGAATGATCAGGTCAGAATTCTCTCATCCGTTTTTTTGGGCAGCCTTTATATTGAACGGCGACCATCATTCTAAGCTCAGTTTCCATTAGTTAATCAGCTATTCTGAACTCCTCCAAATGAGATTCGCGTGTCAGGCCATTGGTGAAAAAAACGGTAATCATCCAGAAATACGATCTACCTCTGTGCATCTGTTTTTCGACGTCCGCGGGAAGCCAATAAAAAGTTTCGAAGACCTGGGCGCTTTTCCACAGGGGAGACAGGGATTCGTCGAAGATTTCGATAACAAAGTAATCCCTCCCTGCTATTTCGTTCCACCTGAACACCAATGGGGTCTCCGAAGCACGATTAGAGTGAGGCTCAAGGAGGCTGATTTTTTCTGGCCTGGCCCCTCTTTTTTCAGTTTTCGTGTCGAAAATAAGCCCACTTGTGATCAAAAGAATTGTTCCAGCCAGAGCAACGACAATGACCGAGGCTAGAACAAATTTCCAGGCCAAGGCAAATCTTGGCGTCTTCTCCATTTTAGGAACAGGGCTCTGTTCATCTTCGTTCTTAAGAAGTCGCTTGATTTCCTCTGCGAGCTTCTTTTCCTGGCGCCATAATTGAAGTAAGACGAAGAATTCTTGGGTGCAGAATGAGCAGTTTGTTATATGGTCAATTATTTTTTCTTTCTCTGTTTTTAGTCCAGGCTCACTAAAGAGATTTGATATTTCCTCTGAAGAGGGACAGGCTTGCCCCATTGGGGGAGTCCTCGTCAGAACATAGGATTTATAGATATCCTTAAGATTATCCCCATTTATTTTCATAATGAATGTCCTTTTTCTTAAGAATTTTTTTTATGTCTTTCAATCCTCTATACAACAAGTTCCTTGTTTTGTTTTGGCTCCAACAATAAAACGCAGAAATCTCTTCAATATTCATTCCCAGGAGGTGAAGCCTGACCACTCTCCGCCTTGATTCGATGAGAGAATTCATGGCTTCGATAACATATTCTTTCAAATAGTCTCCATTGCCAGCGCAGTCCGAATAGCCGTTCTTTGTCTCGGCCACTTTTTTCTTCTTTTCAGCGGAAAGGACGGCCTCTTCGCGTTTCCATTTTCTGAGTAAATCTATCACGGATGAATTGACAATCTTCCTTATATAGGACGGATAATTTTGTATTTCTTTCTCATTATGGAGGATCTTCCAAATTTTTATTTTTATATCCTGGGTGATATCGTCGGGGTCGAGACCGAATCTCTGGGGGTCGAATTTTTGAACGTGTATTTTGATCAGACGCGAAAAATTGTTAAGAATCAGTTCAAGTTCCTGTTCCTTCTTTTTATTCCAATCCATTTTATTCTGTATATATATAGAGCGAGTTTCATTGGCATTTTTCTCACTTCATGAAAAAAATTTCTAAACCGGAAATTCAACATAAGTTTTGAGAGGCATGAGAACGGCTCAGAATTTGGCTAGGATAGGCATGTAAAAATGCCTTGAATGCCTTGACTTTTTAGCATCTATTGATTAACATGTCGAAACGATAAACGATACTTGTCCTATCTCTGTAAGCTTGATAAAGCTAAGATTTTGCCATAAATAAAAGAGAACGCGCATGTGGGAGAAGACCTTCGAGGACATCGAGCTAGAATCTCAACCGAGGAGTCTTCTTTACAGCCTGCCTTTCCTTAAAGAAAAGGCTGATCCTGTAGCTATTTTTCTCATTATTATGGGCAGCGCTTTCGTTATCATCATTGCCTTGAAGGTTCGAATCTTCCATCTTTGGGCAGAATTCCTGCAGAGCACGACATTTCTGAGGGTCTCGACATATCCTTTATTAATTTCTACTATTATAATCGTGTCGGGAATAATATTTCGGACGATCCTCTGGTTTCGATACAAGCCTGAGTCTCTCGAGATGGGCGAAAATGTCGAATGGCCATATGTCTCTGTCATCATGCCTGCCCTCAACGAAGAAGAATTAATAGGCAAGGCGATCGACTCGATTTTTTCTTCAAATTATCCCGGCGACAAGCTCGAAGTCATTGCGATCAACGACGGCTCAAGCGACCTGACTTTTCATTATATGATGAGGGCAAAGAGAAGATACGGAGAAAGGCTGAAAGTCATCAATTTCAAGAAAAACATGGGTAAGAGGAAAGCCCTTTACTCAGGCCTCAAAGTGTCACGGGGAAATATCGTCGTTACTGTGGATACTGATAGTAAAATTGGACGCAGTGCCATAAAAAATCTTGTCATACCATTAATAAAAGATAACTCCGTTGGTGCTGTTGCCGGAAGGGTTGCAGCTCTTAATGAAAGAGAGAATTTTCTGACGCGAATGCTTTCCATTCGGTACTCTATTTCATTTGATTTCGGCCGCGCTTATCAAAGCGTCTACGGAACGGTTTTTGTCTGCCCAGGAGCCCTGGCCGCCTACCGGAAAAATGTCTTATATTCTTTTATCAAGGAATGGGTCAATCAAAGATTCATGAATGCGCCCTGTCTTCATGGAGAAGACAGAGCGCTGACGACGTACATCCTAAGGGCCGGCTATTTTACCAAATATCAATCGAATGCAGTTGTCTATACACGCGTCCCTTCTAGGTTTCTTCAAATGAACCGGATGTATATCCGTTGGACCCGAAGCTACGTCCGTGAATCCATCCTGTTTGCAAGATTCATGCTTTCTCGTTATCGAAGGAAGCATCGAGTTTTGCCTGTTCTCGATTTCGTCTTCCTGAACCTCCTTCATCCCTTTCATGTTTTTTCTGTTTTCATCATTTCCTATTCTTTTTTCATCCATCCTATGTTCATCCTGCGTCATCTTGCATTTCTTGTGATTGTGTCCTTCTTCCTCTCGCTTTATTATTTACGCACTAATAAGAGCATGGTTTTCCTCTATGGTATTCCCTATGCCATGATTACAGCTTTTTTGCTTTGGTGGATTGTTCCGTTCTCGGCCTTGACCCTTAAGAACCAATCTTGGATGACTCGCTAAAAGCCTTGTCGCCGTCTAATCTTTGAAAGAGAGAATGTTCTGTCTTTCCCGGTTTATTATCAGCACAAGAATGGCCAAGCCTGCACATAAAGAGAGTGTTAGGACGATCCATTTGTATGGCGTCCGGTGAAAGATAATCCTATCAGCTTTGCCTGAGACAACAAAACCGCCCCAGTAGTAAGGATGAGACAGCGTTCCTGAATGAATCATCTCGAGCTTAGCTTTTCGCAAGGCGCTCATGATGGACTCGGAAGAACGAAGGTGGAAGTAAAATCTCTCCAAGAGCTGATAACTTGCCTGATCGTTAACTGCCCACAAGGTCAATAGGACTGAGGAAGCACCGGCATAGAAGAATGCTCTGCTCAAGCCTTCAATTCCCTCGCCTTTGATAAGCTGGCCGAGACCGGTTTGACACGCAGAAAGAGTGACAAGGTCTGCATTGAGCTTTAAATTGAAGATTTCTCTCATTTGAAGAAAGCCGTCCTCTTTCGGATCTCGGTCCAGGGAAAAAATGATAGCCGAACGCCCGGGCTTTTTGTCGTCGATAAGCCCGTGCGTAGCGAGATGAATAATCCTATAATCAGAGAGCGGTTGCTCCTTAAAGTTTTCTTCAGAGGCCTGATCGCGCAACAAGATATTCCTTTTTTGAGGCTTGAACAGAGAGGCGATTTTTTCTGTTTCTAAGCCGCTATATCTCAACCTCATAAACTTATAATCTGAATTGGGGGAAAAAACGGGAATGCCGGGGTTTGCCTCAACTTCGCCAGGTTCGGCCTCGTTTTCACCAAAAGAGGGATCGCCAAGAGCCAGAATGTCCTTAGCAGGTTTTTGACCATTCATTCTCTTTCGCTCGATCAGCTCTCGAAGAACTGAAAGAGACGGAACGTAGGCAATGCTGTAATTTTTGACGAGCCATTCTCTGCCTTTATCTGCCGTGAGCAATGTCTCAAAAGGAAGAAAATAGAGGATGTCATCTGGAACAACAACTATTTTGCTGACCTTTATTTTTTCCAGACCGGGTTGCACCAGAACGTTAAAAAGCCTGTACCCCAGGTTAAAATCTTGGTTTTCGACATCAGTAAGGTCCATGAGATACATCTGCACTTGTTTCTGAATCTCTTTTTGGCGGGGGAGGGGGAATATTTTCAGATCATTCTGAGTGATTACAAAAGCATAGGAATTTTCCTTTGCGATTGTATAGGCAAAAACGGCTGTTTCCGTATCGAGAATATTTTGCTGGGCCTCGTCAAGGGTAATTGTCCTTGGATAACGAAGGTTAGCATAAGCAGAACTCGCTGCTCTAATCTCTCTTTTTAAAGATTCTAATTGTTCTTCGTATTTCCCTAGCTGAAAGTTGGCTTCAAGCCTCTGTTCGGGAGTAATCTGGGGAAACAAGAGCTTAGTATGGATTTTCGATATTTCATTCATCAGCTCTGTTTCCTGGTTTAAGAGTTTCTGGTTAATTCCTTCTGTTAAATTGATTTTTGAGATCTCTATGCTGTCAAGGAAGGCACGCGCTTTAGCTCTTTCTAGATAACGGAAAGCATCAGATATATATTTTTTTTCGAGTTCTTTTTGATTGAGTTTGATAAAAAGATCAATGATGTTATGGTAGGACTCGATTCTTCTGTCCGAGCCAAGAAAGGTCGCCTTCAACTCCTCCAGGTCGATTCCAGAGCGAATATTTTCTATGACTGAAATGGATTTTCTGTAGTTGTCAAGGGCAGCGATGTAATTGCCCTGATGCTTAAAAGCGTTGGCAATCTCGAGATAAGCTTCCCAGAGAATCTTTCCTCCCTTGATTTTCAGGGCCAAGTCAATTGCTTTCTGGTAATACTTTGTTGATTCTTCATAGTTGCCCAGTTGGGAATAGACAATGCCAATATTTGTAAGGATTATGCTCGTTTCCTCGATCTTGTTAGTCTCTTTAGCTTTTTTTAGGGCAGATTGAAAAAAACTCAAAGATTTGGAATTATCCCGCAGATATGAATAAACTGTGCCAATATTGTTAAGAA
>JARYMI010000013.1 GCA_029907205.1 Clostridiales bacterium | reverse complement strand
GAAGGGGTTACGGTTTGCGATTCGGGAAGGGGGGCGGACGGTCGGAGCGGGGACGGTGACGGAGATCATGGAGTAGACGGAGAATTTCCTCCCTCAAGCGGAGGGGTGAAAAGGAAGAAAGCGGTTTTTCTTACGGAGAACAGAGGAAGATAACATGGAAAAAATCAGAATCAGGTTACAGTCCTTTGACCACCGGTTGCTTGATCAGTCGGTTAAGGATATCGTGACCAAGGCCAAGCGCACGGGCGCGAGGATTTCAGGCCCCATACCGCTGCCGACTCGGATCCACCGGTACTGTGTCCTCCGTTCTCCCCATGTGGACAAGAGGTCGCGTGAACATTTCGAGATGAGAATCCACAAAAGGCTGATCGATATCAGCGAATACAACAACGAGACCATCGAAGAGCTTCAGAAGTTAGACTTGCCGGCAGGAATCGATGTGGAAATTCAAGCCTTCGGAACGGGAGGAGAATAGCCATGATCGAAGGGCTGATCGGCAAAAAAATCGGGATGACGCAGAGTTTTGACGCCGAAGGGAATGCTGTCCCGGTTACGGTGATAAAAGCCGGCCCGTGCACGGTCGTGCAGAAAAAAAATCAAGAGAAGGACGGCTATGTGGCTCTCCAGCTTGGCCTGGTCGAGGAAAAAAGTGTCAGAAAGCCGAATAAGCCGACGACCGGGCACTTTAAGAAAACGGGCCTTGCGCCGCTCCGGATGCTCAAGGAATTTCGTTCGGCTGATCAAGCAGGGATCAAAGAAGGAGATCAAGTTCTTGTTGATATTTTCCAGGTTGGCGAGAAAGTCCATGTGACAGGAACGTCCAAGGGAAAAGGGTTTCAGGGGGTGGTCAAACGCTGGGGCTTCCGCGGTGGAAGAGCAAGCCACGGCTCGATGTTTCACCGGGCTCCTGGCTCCATCGGCGCCTCCTCTTTCCCTTCGCGAGTGACCAAGGGAAAAAGGATGGGAGGACACATGGGGCATGCCAGGATAACGGCCAGAAACCTCACGGTCATAGGCCTTGACAAGGAAAATAATCTCTTGCTGGTCAAAGGAGCTGTCCCCGGACCGCGAGGGAGCTATGTCCTGATCAGAAAGGAAAATTTCGGGACGAGATGATCTGAGAGGCTCGAGAGAGAAAAGAAAATGGCCAAAGTTCAAGTCCTCAACGAAAGCGGGCAGGTGTCCGGCGAAGTGGAACTCCCGGCCAGGGTTTTCAACTATCCGGTAAAAGCGCACCTTCTTCATGAAGCAGTGGTTCAGCGGCAGGCCAACCAAAGACGGGGAACTGCCTCCACCAAAACACGGGGAGAAGTGAGCGGGTCAAGCCGCAAACCCTGGAGGCAGAAAGGAACGGGCCGGGCCAGGGCAGGGAGCATCCGTAGCCCCCTCTGGCGCAAGGGAGGGACTATTTTTGGGCCGAAGCCCCGTGACTACAGCTATGAAATCCCGAAGCAGGTCAAAAGGAATGCTCTAAGAGCAGCCTTGTCCCTGCGCTTGGCAGAAAACCGTTTGCTCATTCTGGAAGGAGCAGCCCTGAAAGGGGCCAAGACGAAAGAGGCGCTCAGCCTCTTGAAGGCATTGAACGTGGATTCCGCTCTCATTGTCGATAAAATTGAAAACAAGAATCTTTTCTTGGCATTGCGAAATATGCCCAGGGTTAGAGCGATTGATCCGAATCGGCTTTCTACCCATGACGTGCTCGGCCACGAGTGGCTCGTGTTGACGCTGCGAGCTCTGGAATCGCTGACGGAGAGAATATAGCCATGGCCAATCCTTATCAGATCATTTTAAGGCCGATCATCACCGAAAAGAGCACTCTGCTTAAAGACAAGAACAGGGAAGTCTGCTTTGAAGTGGCAAAAACAGCGAATAAGGCCGAGATTAAAAAGGCCGTCGAACAGCTGTTCAAGGTCAAAGTCGAGAGCGTCCGGACGCAACATAAAGTCGGCAAATGGCGAAGAGTCGGAAGGAATGAAGGGAAGACCAAGAGCTGGAAGAAGGCCTACGTTAAGCTCAAAGAAGGCGAAAAAATGATCGAGTATTTTGAGGCAGTGTAAGATGAGCATAAAGACATACAGACCGCGGACAGCAGGTTTGCGTCACAGGACTGGGCTGACTTATGAGGAGATCACGACAGCAGTCCCTTACAAGCCTTTGCTCAGACCGCTCCGTGTTTCTGGGGGACGGGATTCGCGCGGCCATCTGGCTACCCGCCATCGCGGAGGAGGCCACAAGAGGATGTACCGCGTGATTGATTTTAAAAGAGACAAGATCGGCGTCCCGGGTGTTGTCGAGACCATCGAATACGACCCAAACCGCTCCGCCTTTATCTCCCTTATCAAATACAAGGACGGAGAGCGGCGGTACATTTTGACTCCTCTTAATTTAGAGATCGGAATGACTATTGTTTCCTCGGACGACCAGGTTGACATCCTTCCGGGGAACGCCATGCCTCTTCGCCATATCCCGCTCGGCACGATCATCCATAATATCGAGCTCAAGAAAAACAAAGGCGGGCAGGTTGCCAAATCAGCCGGAAGCGGCGCCCAGATCCTGGCCAAAGAAGGCGACTACGCCCAGGTCCGCCTGCCTTCTTCGGAGATCAGGAAGGTGCACATGGATTGTCGGGCGACGATCGGCCAGGTCAGCAACCTCGACCACCAGAATATTTCGATCGGGAAGGCCGGCCGGAATCGCTGGCTGGGCCATCGGCCCCATGTCCGGGGCACCGCCATGAACCCCGTCGATCATCCCCATGGAGGCGGCGAAGGAAAGTCCAAGGGGGGACGTCATCCGGTGAGCCCCGAGGGGATTCCGACCAAAGGGTATAAGACGAGAAGAAACAAAAGGACACAGGCCTTTATCGTCCGGAGAAGGAGCAAGTAAGAATGGGCAGATCGCTTAAGAAAGGTCCTTTCGTCGATCCTCATCTGAAAGAGAAGGTTCTGGCCTGCCGCTCCCTCAAGGAGAGGCGGGTTATCAAGACCTGGTCACGCCGCTCCACCGTTACCCCGGAGATGGTCGGGTTGACGATGGCCGTTCATAACGGGAGAAAGTTTATCCCGGTATTCATTACCGAAAACATGGTTGGACATAAGTTGGGAGAGTTTTCTCCCACCCGGACGTTCAAAGGGCACACGTCCAAAGCCGCCAAGGCCATTAAGATAGGCAAATAAAATGAACGAAAACTCTTTCGTTTCCAGAGCCATCGCCAGATATATCAGGATTTCTCCCCGCAAGGCCCAGCTCGTGGCCGACCTCATCCGCGATCGGTATGTGGGCGAAGCTCTGACCATCCTCCATTTTTCAGAGAAGAAAAAGGCCAGTTCAATCATCGAAAAAGTCCTCCGTTCGGCCATCGCCAATGCCCAGCAAAGGGCGCCGCATGTCGATGTCGATAACCTTTACATCTCCCGGATTTTTATCAATCAGGGCCCACAGATGAAAAGGATCCGACCTGCCCCCATGGGCAGGGCTTATCGCATTCTCAAGAGGACGAGCCATATTCACATTTACTTAGAAGAAAGGAAAGGGAGATAGGACAGTGGGGCAGAAGACTCATCCGCTTGGTTTTCGGTTAGGCTTTAACAAAACATGGTCTTCACGGTGGTTTTCTCGAACCGCCGATTACAGACGGATGATTCACGAAGACCTGAGGATGAAGAAAGAGATCAAGGACAAGTACTATCATGCGGGCATTGCCGAAGTCGTTATCGAACGGGTGGGCCCCAAGGTTAGGGTGATCATCCAGACGGCCCGCCCTGGCATCATCATAGGGCGCGGCGGGAAAGAGATCGAAGGCCTGAAGAACTTCATGGAAGGAATCGCGCAAAAAGAGGTCTATGTGGATATCCGTGAAGTGGATAAGCCCGAACTCAACGCCTTGCTCGTTGGAGAAAGCATTGGTGTTCAACTGGAGAAGAGAATCGCTTACCGCAGGGCCATGAGAAAAGCCGTGGAATCGGCCCTGAGGATGGGGGCTAAAGGAATCAAGGTCATGTGTTCAGGCAGGCTTGGTGGGGTGGAAATCGCCAGGTCCGAGTGGTACCTCAAAGGCCGGCTGCCCCTTCAAACCCTTCGCGCTGATATCGACTATGCCTTCACTCAGGCCTTCACAACGTATGGCCAGATAGGGATCAAGGTTTGGATTTACCGGGGCGATATCGAGAAACCTAAGATGACGTCACAGACAGCCGAGGTTGAGGAGATCTGACCATGCTCATGCCGAAAAAAGTCAAGTACCGGAAAAGCCAGAGGGGACGGATGAGAGGCAAGGCCAGCCGCGGCGCCTCGCTTTCTTTCGGTGAGTATGGACTTCAAGCCCTTGAACCCTGCTGGCTAACCGCGCGCCAGCTTGAAGCGGGCCGCATCACGATCACCCGGCACATGAAAAGGCGCGGAAAACTCTGGGTCAGGGCCTTTCCCTGGAAGCCGGTAACCAAGAAGCCGACCGAGGTCAGGATGGGAAAAGGCAAAGGAGACCCGGAGTTCTGGGTAGATGTGATCAGGCCAGGTCGGGTCATCTACGAGCTCGAGGGTGTGCCAGAAGGCGTGGCTAAAGAGGCCATGAGGCTGGCGGCGCATAAGCTGCCGATCAAGACCCGGTTTATTTCCAGAGAAGGTCGAGAACTGAGATGAGAGCCAGAGAGTTGAGGGAACTGACCGAGGACGAACTCAGGAACAAAGAAAAGGAGCTCACTGACCAGCTTTTCAAGCTCCGCTTCCAGCATACGCTCGGACAGCTGGAGAATGCGACCAAGCTAAGAAATCTGAGGCGAGATATCGCTCGGATAAAAACCGTGCTCAGAGAATCGAGCCTGAGGAAGGAACAGAGATGACGACCAACGAGCCAAAACGGAAAACGACAAAAGTCGGCGTTGTGGTCGGGAAGAAGATGAAGAAAACAGTTACTGTTCTGGTCGAGCGCCAGCTCCGCCATCCTTTTTACAAGAAGGTCATTAAGCGAAAGAAGAGTTTCCTGGCGCATGACGAGTACGAGAAGTGCAAGATTGGCGACATCGTCCGGATATCCGAGACCAGGCCGATAAGCCGGAGGAAAAAGTGGCGAGTTACGGAGGTCATCGGCCTCTCCTCAGCAGACGTTGAAGCGGAAACAGGAGAGATGAAAGAATGATCCAGATGCGAACGAGACTGAGGGTGGCGGATAACTCCGGCGCCCGGATGATCATGTGCATCACTCCTCAGGGAGGAGGAGTTGGCCGGCTGGCGACTCTTGGTGATATTATCTCCGCCACGGTCAAAGAAGCGGAACCGGAGAGCAAGATTCCCAAAGGAAAGGTTGTCCAAGCTGTGGTCGTCCGGACAAGGAAAGAGGTCCGCCGCCGGGATGGTTCTTTCATCCGCTTTGATGATAATGCGGCTGTGATCATCGACCGGGCCGGTGAACCTGTCGGGACGCGCGTTTTTGGGCCTGTGGGAAGGGAGTTAAGGGAAAAAAAATTCATGAAGATAGTTTCCTTGGCTCCGGAGGTTCTGTGATGAGCAGGATGGGCTTAAAGAAGGGCGATCTGGTCATTGTCAAGAAGGGCAAGGACAGAGGCAAAACGGGGAAAGTCCTCAAAGTACTTCCGGAGTCACGCCGGGTCATCGTGGAAAAAGTAAACTTCGTCAAGGAATTCATCCGCCCTGACCGCAGCCGCAACATTCAGGGAGGGATCATGGAAAAAGAGGCCCCTCTGTCCATCGCCAACGTGATGGTTTACTGTTCGGAGTGTGAGCAGGGCGTGCGCCTGAAAAGGAAAATTCTGGAAGACGGCAGCAAGGTCCGCGTTTGCCATAAGTGCGGGTTGAGCTTGGAGAAGCTGAGGTAAAGACGAAATGAGCCGTCTCTACGAAAAATACAGAAGCCAGATTATTCCAGAACTCCAAAAAGAGTTGGGGATTGTCAATAAGATGGCCGTCCCTCGGCTGGAGAAGATCGTCCTCAACATGGGGGCCGGAGATGCCATTCAAAACATCAAGCTTTTGGATACAGCGAAAACAGAGCTGGAACAGATCACTGGTCAACGGCCGGTTATCGGCCGAGCCCGGAAATCAATCTCGGCTTTCAAGCTGCGCAAAGGTCAGGCCATCGCCTGCTACGTGACGCTGCGCAGTCGTCGGATGTATGAGTTTTTCGACCGGCTGGTGAACATTGTCCTGCCGCGAGTCAGAGATTTCAAGGGCGTTTCGCCAAAGGCCTTTGACGGCCGTGGAAACTATACCCTTGGCCTTCGAGACCAGCTCGTTTTTCCCGAGATCG
This sequence comes from Clostridiales bacterium, assembly GCA_029907205.1. GTDB lineage: Bacteria > Acidobacteriota > Aminicenantia > Aminicenantales > UBA8522 > JARYMI01. The sequence goes on along the minus strand of JARYMI010000013.1, from coordinate 62,690 downwards.
ATTACACCAAAGTCGAGAGGTCACGGGGGATGAACATCACTATCGTGACATCAGCCCGAACCAACCAGGAGGCGTTTGCCCTGCTGAAAAAACTGGGCATGCCTTTCAGAGAGGCGTGAGGGAAGTGCAAAAGGAAGGATAACGTGTCAAGAATATCGTCAATGGCCAAATACCTCAGAGAACCTAAATACGCTGTTCGCAGAAAAAGGCGCTGCCGGATCTGCGGTCGTCCCAAGGGCACCTATCGCAAGTTTGACATGTGTCGGCTCTGTCTTCGCGAGCTGGCTTTAAAAGGCGAAATTCCGGGCCTTTTGAAGTCCTCTTGGTAAAAGGAAAGGATAAAGGCGATGAGTCAAACAGACCCGATTGCAGATATGCTCACAAGGATCAGGAACGCGATGACTGTCAAGAAAAGAGATGTCGCTATCCCTTCCTCTAAGCTCAAGGTCGAAATCGCCAAGATTCTCAAGGAGGAAGGATACATCCGGAATTTCAAGGTTATCGACGACAACAAGCAGGGCATTTTAAACATTGCCCTGAAATACACGGAGGATGGGGAGAGCGTCATCTCCGGTTTACGGCGAGTTAGCCGGCCGGGGTGCCGTTTGTTCTGCACGAAAGATTCGATTCCGCGAGTTCTGGACGGCTTGGGCATTGCCATCATTTCGACCTCCAAGGGAATTATGACAGGGAAAAAAGGTGAGGAACTGGGAGTCGGGGGGGAGGTCCTGTGTCATATCTGGTAAACGCTGGAAACGGGAGAGCCTGACGATGTCAAGAGTAGGAAGGAAAGCCATCGATGTGCCGGAAGGCGTGAACGTGTCCATCCGCACGGATAAGATTGAGTTTGAATCCGCCAAGGGGAAGTTGGAGTCGCCCTTGTTTCCCGGTATTCAGGCAGAGCTGGTGAACAGAAAGCTCGTTTTCAGTCGCGCCGATGATAGCAAGGAGATGCGGGCTATCCATGGGCTAGCCAGGAGCCTGGCGCAAAATGCCGTGGCGGGCCTGGCGTCGGGATTTTGTAAACAACTCGAAATCGTCGGCGTCGGATACCGAGCGAAACTGGACAAAGATACTCTTGAGCTGAGCTTGGGATATTCCAAGCCGATTCTCTATAAGATCCCGCCAGGGATCCAAGTTGTCGTGGAAAAGCCAACGCTGATCACGGTCAAGGGCATCGACAAACAGAAGGTCGGTCAGGTAGCGGAGGAGATCAAGAGATACCGCAGGCCTGATCCTTATAAGCTCAAGGGCATCCGCTATGTTGGCGAGAGGTTGATCAAGAAAGAACGAAAAGCGGGAGTAACCGGTGCTTAAAGACAAATCGGATCTTAAAAAGAAAATCAAAGCGAGGGTCCGTAAGCGTATCCGCTCCAAGATGCGTGGAACGGCGGGCAGGCCGAGAGTCTTTCTTTTCAAGAGCAACCGCTACGTCTATGTTCAGGCAATCAACGACGAGACAGGAACTGTCTTGGCTTCGGCTTGCACGTTGGAGAAGGGATTCAAAGAAAAAAACAAGAACACAAAAAATAAAGACGCCTGCCAAGCTCTGGGACAGATCATGGCCGAGCGTTTAAAAGAGAAAAAAATAGAGAAAATCATCTTTGATAGAGGCCTTTATCCTTATCACGGCCGCGTTAAGTCGCTGGCCGAAGCGCTGAGAAAAGGAGGCCTGGTTTTTTAGCTGCAGCCGGCATGGCTCTTTAAGGAGGAGACACGGTGGACGATCATCATGAGAGAGAGATAGCGAGCGAAGAGACACAGGAGCTGGAACTCAAAGACCAGGTCATTTCTATCCGCCGGGTGACAAAGGTTGTTAAGGGAGGAAAGAACCTGAGCTTTTCAGCGCTCGCCGCTGTGGGGAACGAAAAAGGAATGGTCGGCGTGGGAAAAGGGAAAGCCCGGGAGGTCCCTCAGGCCATCGCCAAAGCGGTGGAAAATGCCAAGAAACACCTGATCCGGCTGCCGTTGGCAGGCACGACTATCCCTCATTTGGTCAGAGGAGAGGACGGTGCCGGCACGGTCATCCTCAGGCCGGCCTCTCCGGGAACCGGCGTCATCGCCGGGGGAGCTGTTCGAGTGATCGTGGTGCTGGCGGGCATCAGAGACATCCTGACCAAGTCCATCCGTAGCAACAACCCGTTCAGCGTGGCCAATGCCACTCTGAAGGCTCTGAAAAAGCTCAAGAGCCCGGAAGAGATTTCCGAGAAAAGAGGCAAAATGAAGGAAGGGATACGGCAGTGAGGAAGACGAAAACGGTCGTGCGAAAGCCTGAACGGGAACTTGAAATCACTCTGGTCCGCAGTCTAATCGGATGCTCTCCTGCGCAGCGTGCCGTGGCCAGCGGGCTGGGGTTAAGAAAGCGAAATTCTCGGGTGATTCGCAAGGATGGCCCAGAAATCTGGGGAATGATCAGAAAGATTCCTCATCTAGTGAAGGTGGAGGCGAGAGAGAAAAAATGAACCTGAGCAACCTGCAACCGGCGCCGGGATCGCGAAAAAAGAATCGGCGAAAGGGCAGAGGCCCTGGCTCGGGCCGAGGAAAAACATCGGGTCGAGGGCACAAGGGGCAAAAGTCCATCGCGGGGTACTCACGGAAAAAGGGTTTCGAAGGAGGCCAGATGCCTATTCATCGCCGTCTTCCCAAGCGAGGCTTCACTAACGTCTTTAAAAAAACATACACAGAGATCAACCTTGACCAACTGGACAGGATTTCTTCTCCGGAGGTCAGCTTGCAAGACCTCCTCAAGGCTCATCTGATTAAGAAGGAATCGGAAGCAGTGAAGATATTAGGCCGAGGCGAGATCACTTCCTCCAAGAAGATCTTCGCCCACAAATTTTCCCAGTCGGCCCGGCAAAAAATAGAGAAGGCCGGCGGCCAGACCGTCGTCATTGGGAGTTAGGATGATCCAGAGTATCAGAAACATCTTCAGCATTCCCGAGCTAAGGAAAAGGGTGATCTTCACCCTGCTGCTTTTAGCTGTGTACAGGATTGGGGCTCAGGTTCCCAACCCCGGCATCAGCAGCGAAGCCCTGGCTGAATTCTGGCAGGCCCAGAAGGGGACGATTTTTGGGTTCATCGATCTTTTTTCCGGCAGGAACATGTCCCGCATGACTATATTCGCCCTTGGCATCATGCCCTATATCAGCGCTTCTATCATCCTTCAGCTTCTGACGGTTGTCTGGCCTTACCTCGAGAGGCTTTCCAAGGAGGGGGAGCTCGGCCGAAAAAAAATCACCCAGTACACCCGCTACGGAACACTTTTCATTTGCCTGATCCAAGCCGGAGGGATCAGTGTTTTCCTCGAAACCGTGCGCACGCCGGGAGGTGCTCCCATCGTGCCCAGCCCCGGCTGGGGTTTCAAATTTTTGACGGTCCTGACGCTGACGACGGGCACGGTATTTATTATGTGGCTGGGAGAACAGATTTCCCAGCGCGGCATCGGCAACGGCATCTCGCTGATTATCTTTGCCGGGATTGTTGTGGATTTCCCGCGCGGCCTGTTCAGTGTTCTTTCCGGCCTGAGGACAGGAAACATGGACCCCCTCCGTCTTATCTTCCTTCTCGTCCTGATGCTGGCCGTTATCGCCATCATCGTCTTTGTCGAAAGGGGCCAGCGCCGCATCCCTGTTTCCTACGCCAAAAGAGTCGTCGGGCGGAGGGTTTACGGCGGCCAGAGCACTCATTTACCGCTGCGGGTCAACACGGGGGGAGTTATTCCGATCATCTTTGCCGCCTCGATCATTACCATTCCGCAGACAATCGCTCAGATGTCAAAAATTCCTTTCCTCCAGTCCATCGCCGAACAGTTTAACATCGGCATGCCTCTTTATAATTTATTTTATGTAGCGGCCATCATCTTTTTCACGTATTTCTACGTTTCGATCGTGTTCAACCCTGTTGACGTGGCCGATAATTTGAGAAAGTATGGCGGGTTTATCCCGGGCATCAGGCCGGGGAAAAACACCTCGGATTTTATTGATACGACTCTCTCGCGCATCACACTCATCGGAGCGATTTATCTGGCGGCCATTGCCATCCTGCCTGAATTCCTGATTACAGGAATTAAGGTTCAGACACTTCCCTTTGTCGGCGACTTTCTTGAAGCCAACCTGCCCCGCTGGTTCACCCAGGGTTTAAACGTCGATTTTTATTTTGGCGGGACGTCGATCCTGATCGTTGTCGGGGTGGCCATGGATACGCTCCAGCAGATTGAAGCGCAGTTAGTGATGCGGCACTACGACGGGTTCATGCGAAGGACTCGGCTCCGCGGGAGAAGAGGATGAGGATTATACTCTTTGGCCCTCCAGGAAGCGGGAAAGGCACCCAGGGCGATCTGATCGAGAAAGCCTACGGCTTTCTAAAAATATCCACGGGCGACTTGCTCCGGAGGGAAGTTAAAGACAAAACCCCCCTGGGCAAGAAAGCCCAGGCCCTGATGAGCCATGGAAAGCTGGTCAGCGATGAAATAGTCGAGGAGCTCGTCCGCCAAAGAATTGCTAACCTTGACCGCCGCCCGGGCTATCTTCTGGACGGTTTTCCTCGGACAATCGGACAAGCGAAGAGCCTCGAGGAAATAGACCGAGAGAGACCGGAGATCGTCATTGAGATCGACATTGACCTCACAGTGCTGATGGAGAGACTGCAGAAGCGATTAACGTGCTCCCGCTGCGGGGCCATCTATAACCTCAACCTTCAGAAGCCCAGACACGAGGGCACATGCGATGTCTGCGGCGGGGCCCTTTACCAAAGAGAAGATGATAAGCCCGGCGTTATCGCGGAGAGGCTAAGGGTTTACAACCAGCAAACAGAAAAGTTGAGAGATTATTATCAGAGAAAAAGCGTTTATCGGAAGGTGGACGGCGCGGGTTCTGTCGATGATGTTTTCAGAAAAATCGTCTTTTTCATCAACGCAGAAATGGCCAAGCAAGGTCAGACAAGGGCGTCGGGATGATTATTTATAAAAGCGAAGAAGAAGTTAGGCTGATGAAAAGGAGCAGCCGCATCGCCGCTCAAATCCTGGCCGAATTGAAAGCCATGATCAAGCCTGGCATCCGGACGAAGGAGTTGGATGATTTTGCCGAAAGACGGGCGCGGGAGCTGGGAGGCCGGCCTGCATTCAAAGGGTACCGCGGCTACCCTGCTTCCCTTTGCACGTCAGTCAATGAAGAAATCATCCATGGGATTCCCTCGTCGCGCGTTCTCCAAGAAGGGGACATCGTCAGCCTGGATTTCGGCGTTTTCTCTGAAGGCTTCTACGGGGATGCGGCCGTAACGGTTCCCGTGGGAGAGGTCAGCCTCCAAGCTCGGAAGCTCATAGCGGCAGCTGAAGCGGCCTTTTACCAAGGGCTTGGGCAAGCGAGGATCGGCGGCCGCCTGTCCGATATCTCTCATGCCATTCAACGCTATGTGGAGTCCCAAGGTTTTTCTGTGATCCGCTCGTTCGTCGGGCACGGCATCGGCTATTCTCTCCATGAAGAACCTCAGGTGCCGAATTTCGGGCCGCCCGGTCAAGGACCGAGGCTTCGTGAGGGATTGACCCTGGCTATCGAACCAATGATCGCCGCAGGAGATTGGCGCGAACAAATTCTCGAGGACGGATGGACAGCGGTCACAAAAGACAGGAGCCTGGCCGCCCATTACGAGCACACAGTCGCCTTGACGGCTCGGGGCATGGAAATTTTGAGCTTGGCAGATGAAATAAAGGCTCAGCCTATTCTTCAAGGGTAAATGGAAATGCCCAAGCAGGACGTTTTTGAAGCTGAAGGAACCGTGATCGAGACCTTGCCCAACGCCATGTTCAGGGTCGAGTTGGCGAACAAACACAGGATTCTGGCCCACATTTCCGGGAAGATGCGCAAGCACTTCATCCGGATTCTTCCCGGGGACAAGGTCTTGGTCGAGCTTTCTCCTTATGACCTGACCAAGGGACGAATCACGTATCGCTTTAAATAGAGGAAAAGTCCATGAAAGTGAGAGCCTCAGTCAAAAAGATTTGCCGGAACTGCAAGATCATTCGGCGCAAAGGAAACGTTAGGGTTATCTGCACCAACCCGAGGCATAAACAAAAACAAGGTTAGACGAGGGTACAATGGCAAGAATCGCAGGCATCACGCTTCCCCCGGAAAAGAGGGTCGAAATTGGCCTGACTTACATTTTCGGAATTGGCCGGTCCAAGTCCAACAAGATTCTTCAGGAAGCCAAGATCGATAAGAACAAGAAGGTTAAGAATCTGACGGAGGATGAAGTCAACAAGATCCGCCAGATCATTGAAAAAAGAGAAAAGATCGAGGGGGATCTCCGTAAAGAGGTCAGCCTGAACATCAAACGGTTGATCGATATCGGAAGCTACCGCGGCCAGCGCCACAAGCGAAAACTTCCTGTGCGTGGCCAGCGGACGAGGACCAACGCACGGACGAGAAAGGGACCGAGAGGCCACACCATCAAGAAGATTAAAGCATCAACCGGTTGATGAAAGAGAGTGCCCATGGCTAAAACAAAAGCAAAGAAAAAAAGGATAAGGAAAGACGTTGGATTTGGGGTGGCCCACATTCAAGCCACGTTCAATAACACCATCATCACGATTGCGGATCATGAGGGCAACACGATTTGCTGGGCCAGCTCTGGAACGGCCGGCTTCAAAGGTGCGCGGAAAGGGACGCCCTTTGCCGCTCAACTGGCAGCCAAAGAGGCCTCTACCAAGGCCAGAGACCTGGGCGTTAAATATGTGGATGTCCGGATCTCGGGGCCAGGTTCAGGACGGGAATCAGCTATCCGGGCCCTTCAGACTGGAGGACTGGAGATTAAATCCATCCGTGATGTGACCCCAATTCCCCACAATGGTTGCCGCGTGCCTCGAAGAAGAAGAGTATGAAGCGTTGAGTCGCTGAAGGAGAGAGAGATGGCGAGATACGGAGAAGCAGTTTGCCGCCAATGCCGTGTCGAACGGACCAAGCTTTTTTTAAAGGGAGAAAAATGTCTCTCGGAAAAATGTCCCGTTGAGCGGCGGGCTTATGCTCCCGGGCAGCATGGCCGGGCGCGGAAGAGGATCCTGGGCTACGGGATCCAGCTTCGCGAGAAACAAAAGCTCAAGAGGTACTACGGCATGACCGAGCGCCAGTTCAGGTTTTTTTTCAAGCGGGCCGAAAGGAAGAAAGGGATCACTGGTGAGAATCTCCTGACGATGTTGGAAAGACGGCTGGACAACGTCGTCTATCTGATGGGATTAGCCGGGTCAAGACGGCACAGCCGTCAGCTCATCAGCCACGCCCATTTTCTGGTCAACGACAGGAAGGTGACAATCCCTTCTTTTCTTGTCAGTGAGGGAGACGTGATCACGTTCAAGCCCAGATCTGCTCAGTCGGCAAAGATGAAAGAGTTGGTCGAACGGAATAGAGGCAAGACGATTCCTGGCTGGATTGAAATGGACTGGGACAACATGAAGGGAAGAATAGCTGCTTTGCCCACGCGCCAGGACATCAGTCTGTCCGTGGAGGAGCATTTTATCGTTGAACTTTATTCCAAATAAGGCTCCCCGAGTATCGACGCATCCTCAAGAGGAGGACATATGATAGAAACAGGATTTCAAAGGCCAAAATACCTCGAATGCGATTATGACACCCTGACAGATCGGTACGGGCGGTTTTGGGCCCAGCCCTTCGAGAGAGGCTATGCAGTAACCGTGGGGAATGCCCTGCGGCGAATCCTGCTCTCTTCAATAACGGGCGCGGCCGTCACGGCCGTTCGCCTTCAGGGAGTCCTTCATGAATTTTCAACGATTCCCGGAGTTGTCGAGGATGTGACCGACGTCATCCTCAACCTGAAGAGCATTCCGTTGAAACTCCGGGGCAGCAGCCCCAAGAAGATGACGTTGAAGGTGGAGGGCCCGAAGCAGGCCAAGGCCTCTGACATCGTCCACGACGGGGATATCGAGATTCTCGACCAGAGCATTCCGATCGCTTCACTCGACCGCGACGGCAAGCTGGATATCGAGATGATCGTTAAGAACAACCGCGGTTACGTGACGGCGGATCAAAATTTTGAAGAAGACCTGAGCGTTGATTACATCCCGCTCGATTCCTCCCATTCGCCGGTCAAGAAAGTGAACTACCGGGTCGAGCAAGCCCGGGTGGGGAAACGGATCGATTACGAAAACCTCACTCTGGAGATTTGGACGACCGGCGCCATCTCGCCTCCCGAAGCTCTTTCTCGGGCAGCCAAGATTCTCCGCGATCACTTGGCTATTTTCTTGAATATCGTGGATGAGCCGCTGGAGAAAGAGCCTATCATCGCTAAGAAAGAAATACCGTACCTCTCCCAGCTCGACGTTCTCCTCAAGCCGATCGAGCACCTTGAGTTATCTGTCCGCTCATCCAATTGCCTCAAATCAGCGGGCATAGAAAGGATCTTCGAACTCGTCCGGAAAACTGAGGATGAGTTGCTGAAGACAAAAAACTTTGGCCGCAAATCCTTGGCTGAGATTAAAGAAACTCTGACCAACCTCAACCTCGGACTGAACCTCGACCTCCACCCCAAGCTGATGGAGAAAATTCAGAGTGAGCTCCAGGAGGAAAAGAAACGAAAGGAGCTCAGTGCATGAGGCATAAGGTCAAAGGCAGAAGGTTGAGGCGTCCGACGGCTCACCGGATGGCCCTGCTGCGCAACCTCGTCACTTCCTTTTTAGAAAAAGAAAGAGTGCGAACGACTCTGGCTAAAGCCAAAGAGGCCCGGCCGTTAGCTGAGAAGATGATCACATTGGCAAAGAGGGGGACACTTCATGCGCGCCGCCAGGCCCTTGCTTTTATTCGTAAAGAGTCTGCGGTGACCAAGCTTTTTGACGAGCTTGGGCCCCGATTCGCTGAAAGGCCAGGAGGCTATTCCAGGATTGTCAAGCTCGGCCTCCGGTCAGGCGACGGAGCTCGCCTGGCGATGCTGGAGCTTGTTGGTTCTGAGTTCAAGAAGAAAGAGAAAAAGAAGAAAAAAGAAAAACAGGCCAAAAAGCCTAAATAGCCGTCAAGAAACGACGCCTAATTCCTGGGGATGACCAGAACTTTCTGTCCGGGATAGATTGTCGCTTCGCTCGTCAGGCCGTTAAGGGCAAGAAAGTCTTCGAGCTTCATGGCGAATTTCCTGGCAATGCTGAAGAGCGTATCTCCCTGCTGGATTGTGTACGCCACTTTCTCACCAGGCACGAGGGAAGGATTTGAGGCCGGTTGCGGTGAGGCCGAGACGCCGCGGCCAGGTATCTTCAACACCTGGCCCGGCCTGATGATGTTCACGCTGCGGAGTCCGTTGGCGCGGGCGATGGATGAAACCGTCGTCCTGTATTTCTGAGCGATCGTGGAGAGGGTTTCTCCCCTGCGGACGTGGTGCCAGATGAACTGGGCTTCTGGAGGAGTCCAGTGTGGGATGGCGTTTAGGGCGAGGAGGGCTTTGTTTGCGAGGCCGGCGGGGACGCGCAGCTCGTATTCATATCCCGGCGTCGATTCAAAGCGCAGCTCCGGGTTGAGAAAGGTCATCTCAGAAGCATCCACACCGAGGGTGGCCGCCAACGCCGAAAGCTTAAAGGGATTGCTGACGGTGATGGTCTCGAATTGAAGGCGTGGGTAGGGCTGGGGGAGCTCGAAGCCGTATTTTTCCGGGTTCTTGATGATGAGGACGGCAGCGATGAACCGGGGCACAAAGCGGGCCGTCTCGCGAGGGAGTTGTCTGTAGAGATCCCAAAAGTTATCCAAGTAGTCGATGCGCTGGGTTCTGATGACATTCTGGACCCGGATTTCGCCGCAGTTGTACGCGGCCAGGGCTGTTGTCCAGTCCCCGAAAAAGGCGTGCAGCTCGGCCAGGTATTTCACGGCCGCGCGAGTGGACTTAAGGGGGTCCATCCGCTCGTCAATCCACTTGTCGCGCTTGAGGCCGAAACGGTATCCGGTTGAGGAGATGAACTGCCACAGGCCGAGTGCTCTCGCTCTGGACAGAGCTTTGACCTTGAACCAGCTCTCGATGAGCGGAAGCCAGCAGAGTTCATCCGGAAGACCCTCTTTTCTCAACTCTTCCAGAATCATCTCCCGGTAGTAACCTGATCTCATGTAGGCTTCTTCGAACAGCTTCTTTTCTTTGGTCTGGAAGCTCTGAATTTCTTCGTTGACATCCTTATTTTCTGCCAGGGGGATGGTTTTATGATTGTCTCCGATAACGACCAAACGGCTCGCGTAAATCTGTTGAATCTTCTGGGCGATGAGCAGCCTAAGGTCGTTTTTTCCCTGGTAGAGAGGGGAATCGGCGGGGATCTGGGCTTTGAGGATGAGGCTGTAAGCTTCATCCAAAGCCTGAAGAGCCGAGTCTTGATCGCCTCTTTCCCAGATAGCCAAGGCATCCTGATAGGTGCTGAGAGCCTCTTCTAGTAGGGCAGCACTTTCCTCTTTCTCGGAATAAGCGGGCTTTTCTTGATTCAGGCTGTCCTCGGCCGTCTGCTCTTTGACATCCTTATTTTCTGCCGCAGCAGGTGGTTCTTTTTCGGGCTGAGTTTTTTCCTCCCCGGGGACCGCGGTCTCGGTTTTTGCTTGTTCTGGTGTTGAAGGGGATACTGCGGGAGCTGACCTGGGCGGCGTTTTAGAAGAGCATGACCAAATGAGAATGACCAACGCCAGGATCAGATAACAATGCTTTCCTGCTCGATTCTTCATCTCTCTCAAGCGTTTTTATACCATTTTGAGCCGCAGCCGTCAACCTCACCCGACTGTTTCTTGTGCCACTCCCAGGCGGTTTCGATGATTGTCTCTAGGCCGGAGTGTCTGAGCTGCCAGCCGAGAACCCGCTCGGCCTTTTCCTTCGAGGCCAACAGGATGGGAACATCTCCATGGCGCCGGGGCTTAGGTATATAAACTACCTTCCGTCCTGTTACCTTTTCTGCAGCCCGGATCACTTCCATAACCGAGTAGCCCCTGGTCGTTCCCAAGTTAAAAACATCGCTTTCTTGGGCGGTGAGGAGCCTTTTGAGCGCGAGGACGTGGGCTGAAGCCAAATCTGTAACATGGATATAGTCTCTGACTGCCGTGCCGTCCGGCGTGGAAAAATCTGTCCCGTAAAGCTCAAACGAGTCCTTTTTGCCGAGCAGAAAAAGAAGGATGCTGGGAATCAGATGAGTTTCAGGGTCATGCATTTCCCCCAGCCGTCCTTCAGGGTCGGCTCCGGCGGCATTGAAATAGCGGAGCGATATAAATTTCAATCCGTATGCCTTGTCGTAGTCCCGGAGAATTGTCTCGACGAAGAACTTGGATTGTCCGTAAGGGTTGAATGGGTTCAGGGGATGAGACTCGGGAATGGGAATCTTCTCGGGCAGGCCGTAGACGGCCGCGCTTGAGGAGAAGATGATCTTCTTTACTCCGGCCTGAAGCATGGCTTCGAGCAGGTTGAGGCTGGAGACGAGGTTATGGCCGTAGTACTTGTGAGGGTTGGCATAGGACTCTCCGACTTGGATGAGGGAGGCAAAGTGGAACACCGCATCGATACCCTGGCTCTGGAAGGCAGCTTTCAGGGCTGCCCTGTCCAGCAGGTCTGCTTGGATCAGGCCGCCGCCAACGAGAAGCTCCTTTTTTCCGGTGGAGAAGTTGTCCAGGACGACGGCCGAAAAACCCTCTTTAAGGAGCTCTTTGACGGTATGAGACCCGATGTACCCTGCCCCGCCGCAGACCAGGATCTTCATCTCTTCTTCCTTTTGACGAGTTTCTCAGCGGCTTTAAGTCCCTGAGCTTTGGTCTCAAAGACGTTGTCGAGCTGGAGTTCATACAGACGCTTGAGGATTTTCCCCATTCTTGGCCCGGGTTCCACACCCATTTTTATCAAGTCTCGGCCCATGACCAGAGGTTTGATAGTCTCCCGGCTGACGTTCAGCTCTTCAAATCTTCGGAGCAGCCAGCGGCTCTGCCGGTCGAGGGATTTGACCAGACTTTCTTTCCGGCCTGCTCGATCAGCCGCATCCAGATAAACGAGGAGCTCGATTTCTCCTCCCGTCTCCGCAGCCAGCCGGTTGAAAGCCTTCTTGGTGACCGCGGCTCGGTTCTGCCACAGCTCGGAGAGGCGGTGATGGGTTCGGATGAGGAGCGGGATCATTTTCCTGAGGTTGTATCCATTCCATGAAAAAATCCGCATGCGCGCCAGGGCCTTTCTAGCGATTCGCTCGCTTGCAAGATCATGGCCGTTATTGGTGATGACCATCCGGCCTTTCTTGAATTCCCATTGGGCTGTCACGGGCTTGCCGACGTCGTGGTAGAGAGCTGCCAGCAAAAGGCAGAGCTTTCTTTCTTGTCCCAGGCCTGTCAGGTTGGCTATGACGTTGGCTTGGTCAACCGTCAGCACGGTGTGATGCCAGACTGTGTGGTGACCGCAGGCGTCTTTTTCCGGGTGGAAGATGGCGTCCTGGACGGACAGGGTCAGCCGGTAAAGTTCCGGGAAGAGCTGGCGGAGAGCGCCCAGCTGGAAAAGCTCTTCCAGACCAGTTGAAGGCCGGGGAGAAAGGAGGAGAATCTTAAAAAGCTCCTCGTTAATCCTCTCAACGCTCAAGCTGCGGAGGTCAATTTCTCTTGACGCTTCGTAAATTGTCGGCTCGACAAAAAATTCCAGAACAGAAGAGAAGCGGGCCACCCTGAGCACCCGGAGAGGGTCATCGGGGAAGGCATTCGGGTTGGTCAGTCGGATAATCCTGGCCCTGATGTCGTTGACTCCATCAAAAGGGTCGATCAGCCTGCCGTCCAGGAGGCGGAGGGCCATGCTGTTGCAGCGGAAATCGCGCCTTTCCAGGTCTTTCTCGATGGGAAGGCTGGGGTCGGCAGAGATAAGGAAGTCCTTGTGCCCGCGAACGCGGGCCTGGCTGGGAGCGTCCTTTCGCGGCAGGGCGATGTCGTATGTTTTTCCGTTGATCGTGAACTTGATGATGCCAAAGCTTTTCCCGACGAGGTCAACTTTGCCGTGGGGGCTTAATTTCTGGATGATGTCCTCCAAGGAATGATGGACGATTAGAATATCCACATCTTCCGAAGGCGTTCCCATGACCAAGTCGCGCACGCAGCCGCCGACCGCGTAGACGTCCCCGTCGAAGAGGCGAATGAACAGATCGCTGTCCCGGAATGAAGCTTTGAGTTTCATTGGCTTTCAACCTGTTGGCCTATTTTATCACATCCTCGTATTTTTTCTCAGCATTTTGGTGGGGAAGCATCTCCGTTTTTGTGATAGAGGGGGGTCCTGTCGTGGTTCACCCCCGGCGCCCCTTCGCGGACCCATTTGTTCATTATCAGGCGGTAAGTTGAGCGGCTTCGAACGCTCGGGTCGGCGGGGGTCCCCCGAACCACGCCACCCCTCTCTTCTGTTGCAGAAGGACATCACATGATTGGAGATTCTTCCTTTTGGTGGATTCAGCTTGTCCTTGGATCGCTATTCGTGTATTCTATAAAGCCTCTTGAGAAGCGGAAGATGAAGTCAAAAACTCTCAGAGTTGGGACGTCGATATTCCTGGCTTTCTTTTTTCTGGTTTCCAGCCAGGCGGCGGCTGTGAAGAAAAACATCGCTATTTCCTTGAACAGGAAAGAAATCCGGGATATGACGACTCAAGGGCTCAATTTATTTTTTTACATCCGCATTGCCAACTCTTCATCCTCTCCGCTCTACCTTGATCAATACGATTATCGGGTTGTCATTCAGGAGAGGGATTTTTTCAGCCTCAAAACGGCTCTTGATAAGCCTATCTTTATCCCGGCCGAAGGCAATACGCTTATTTCTCTGCCAGTAAAAGTTACGTATTCTTTCCTTTTTGAGGCCGTGCCAGGGATTGAAAACGAGACCAGGATCGGGTTTTATGTCACCGGCCTGATGATGTTCTCTGATGGCAAAAGGATCAAGGAAAAGGTCCCGTTCGCGTTTGCCGGAGAATTTCCCGTTTTCAGAGGCCTGGAGGTCGATCTTCATCCCATCCAAATAAAGGACCTAAGCCTGGGGGGGACAGAATTTAGCTTTGTCTTTAGCTTGAAGAACCCGAACAGCTTCGACCTGACTCTGGGCCGGATGACCTACAAGCTTAGGCTTGGAGGAAAACCAGTCGCCGATGATCAGCTCAGAGGCGGCGATACGATCGAGGGCAAGGGTGAGAAAAGAATTTCCATGCCTCTCGTCCTTGATTTTTTTGAAGTCGGCCGAGATCTCCAGGCCATCCTCCAGCAGCCATCTGTCGAATGTGAGTTCAGCATGGAAGGGACAGCCGAATCAGCTTGGGGCGGGCTAAAAATTTCCGTTTCGAGAAAAGAAATTGTGGCTGTCGAGATGAGAGAAATCAGAACCAGTAGTTGATGCCCAGGGAAATCTGGTAGCCGCCCAAGTCGAATTTTTCAAAACCCTCAAAATTCACGAGCGACCCCTTGCCGACGTTGTATTTGAACTCGGCTTCAAAAGCGACCCGCTTGGCAAACGGAATCATGATTCCGGCGAAAGCCTGATAACCTACGCCCAGCTTAGTCTCATCCCGGGCGTCGACAAGCATAAGGGGGTATATCTGAATTTCTCCATAATAGGGGTCCTCATAGACCCAACTGTCATCTTCAAAATTAATCGCGTCCCCCTGCATCCGGACATTCCAGATGAAAAGCGTAATGCCTCCCCCGATATAGGGAATCAGGCCAGACCGGCGGCCAAAGGGTGCGAGCTTCACAGATACCTGGATGGGAGTGATGGAGACATTAAAGATATGGCTGATAAGGAAATCTCCCTCGTAATCGGCCGGGAAAGCAAAATCGCCTTCAGCAAAGCTGTAGCCAACATAATCGCGGTATGAACCAACCTTGTTCTGGTTATAGGCATCTATTCCGAAGGTGAAGCTGATTTCTCGCGCAAAAAAATATTCATAGACGAAACCCATGGTCGTGTTCTGGTAATCTGTCTTTGTGAATGTCATTTGCTCAAATTCAGTCGTCCAGAGGTCGCTATTCGCTCGGGGAATAAAATAGCCTGCGCGGACAGAAATGGAATGGGAAAAGCCGAGAACAGGAAGTAGAAAAACCAAAAAAATCGCGCAACACATTGTTTTTTTCATGTCGTTTCTCCTTCGCTCTTTAATAGAGCAAATTCTATGCCAAGTTCTGTGAACCAGCCGTCCAGGGGGGCTTCAAAGGCTGTCTGTGGCAAAAAATGGTCAATTGTCACATTTTTGGGCTCAAAGCCTCAGCCTCAATTTATAGCCTAAATTAGGGGGGGAATCAAGGAAGAAATGGCCCGGTAGGCATTTCCGTTTGTGTGATTCCATTCGGCGCAAGGAGGCCATTGGCCCCTGCACCCCGGGGAACTAGTCCCGTCGGTTCACCCCGTCGGAGAAGCCGACTTTTGGAAGGGGGTCCAGGGGGATATCTCCTCCTGGTCGCAGGCCGAAGGCCGAGAAGGGGAGGCAGAGAGCGAAGCAACCGTTGGAAGGGGACTCATAGTCTCCTATAAGACCTTGGGTCCCCCCTCCGCTACGGGAGCTTCTGGGCCTCCTCCTGCGCCCTTCATGAAGATTATATACTTGGAAATGCTTCCGTAAGCCCTGTGTGTTACGCGGGTTGACTTTCGCTCCGCCGCTCGTTAGCATGGCATGTGAAAAGAAGCTCAGAGCAAGAAGGTCCATGAAGACTAAAATTATCAAGCTCAACCCAGCCCAGGTTGAGCCAAAAGAACTTAAGATAATCGCCGTGACGATCTCACGAGAGGGGGTCATGG
This sequence comes from Clostridiales bacterium, assembly GCA_029907205.1. Classification (GTDB taxonomy): domain Bacteria; phylum Acidobacteriota; class Aminicenantia; order Aminicenantales; family UBA8522; genus JARYMI01. The sequence continues at coordinate 46,958 of JARYMI010000013.1, read as the reverse complement.
CTTATCCGACCGACACGTTTTATGGGCTCGGGGCCGACTGCTTTTCCGGCAAGGCTGTCCGGAGAATTTTCAGGCTGAAAAAAAGACCATTGGTCAAGGCGCTGCCGGTTCTTATCTCTGACCCGGCAATGGCCCGCAAGATTGCCGTTTCGATTCCGCCCGTCTTCGATGAGATCACGTCTTCTTTCTGGCCTGGTCCTTTGACCCTTCTCCTCCACGCCGCTCGACATCTTCCAGAAGAACTTGTGGGCCCTGGCCGAACCATAGGCGTTCGGATGCCGTCCGTTGCCTGGCTGAGGGAGCTTGTCGAGGAAATAGGATCTCCGCTGACAGCCACAAGTGCCAATATTTCCGGGAAGGGGGAGATTGCCTCTCCTGAAAAAGTTGTTGATCTCTTCAAGAACAGAGTGGAGCTCATTGTCGACGGGGGAGAGGCTCCAGGCGGGAGACCGTCAACAGTCGTCGATCTTACTCTGGACAAGCCGCGCCTTATCCGGGAGGGAGCTTTTCCTGAGGAAAAGCTCAGAAAATACCTCTAACCGGATGAGGCTCTGACTGGATTATTTGACTTTGGCGCCGGCGGGCACATCCCTGTCGAAAAATGGAATAATGGCTTTGCCGTCTATCTCTGCTGCCAGCAGCATGGCCTGAGACTCGATGCCCCGGATCACGGCTGGCTTAAGGTTGACGATAACGACGAGTTTCTTGCCGATGAGCTCTTCTGGAGAGTAGGTGTCCGCTACGCCGGCAACCATCGTCCTCTTTTCCGTGCCGACATCGACCTCAATCTTGAGCAGCTTGTCCGTGCCCGGAACCTTTTCAGCCTTCAGGATTTCTCCGACTCTCAGGTCCATCCTCTTGAATTCATCGAAAGAAATGACTTCCATTTTCGTCTCCTTTTTCTCAAGCGCCGGCCGCTCCTCCTCTTTGAGAAAATCTTCGAGGAGGACTCTCGGGAAAAGCGGCTTAGCTCTCTGGATTTTAGACCCGGCTTTCAAGCCTTCGAACTCGAACTCGGCGTAAGGCATTTTCTCAGGCGGCTCTTTTTCTCCCAAGGACTGCCAGATTTTCAAACTTGAGCCAGGCATGACCGGCGAGAGAAGATATCCAACGCCGCGAATGGCAGCAGCCGTCTGGTAAAGGATTCTGGACAGCCGCTTTCTTTGGCTTATGTCTTGAGCGATCTTCCAGGGTTCATTTTCCGCCAGGTATTTATTAGCAGCATTAATGTAAACCCAGATCTCTTCCAAGGCCCGGCTGACAGCATAGTTTTCGAAGTGTTCAGCCACTTTCTTTTTGAGCTCCTCAAATTCTTCCCTTATTTTCCTGTCATTTTCCTGTTCAGCCCCTCCTTCTTCGATAAGGCCTCCCAGATACCCCTGGATCATGGTCAGGGTACGGTGGACAAGATTTCCCAGGTCGTTGGCCAGGTCTGAGTTGACTCGATGGAGGAAGCCTTCGTGCGAAAAGTTCCCGTCGAGCCCGACCGGGATTTCGCGGAGCAAAAAATAGCGTAGCGGGTCAGGGCCGAACGTTTTTAGGATGATGTGAGGGTCGAGGACATTTCCCCTGGATTTGGACATCTTAGCCTCGTCCCTGAGCCACCAGCCATGCCCGAAGACGGTGCGGGGAAGCGGAAAGCCAGCCGCCATGAGGAAGGCAGGCCAGAAAATGGCATGGAAGCGGAGAATGTCCTTGCCGATGAGGTGGACCGTCGCCGGCCAGAATTTTTCAAACGTAGCCAGGTCCCAGTCGTAGCCGGCTCCCGTCAGGTAGTTGTGCAGGGCGTCAAACCAGACATAGATGGTGTGCTTTGGATCGTCGGGGACGGCGATGCCCCATTTGACTGTGGTCCGGGTGATGCTCAGATCTTTGAGTCCTTGCCGGACAAAGCTCACGACCTCGTTCATCCGGCTGGCCGGCCGGACAAAATCAGGATTTTGAGCGTAAAAATCGAGCAGAGGTTTCTGGTATCTGGACATCCGGAAAAAATAACATTCCTCCGAGACGAGGATGGCCCGCTTGCCGCAGTCCGGGCAGATCTTATCGCCTTCTGGCTCCAGGGGCACTTCCTCAGCTAAGAAATTCTCATCCGAGACGCAGTACCACCCCTGGTAGGCCCCCTTATAAATATCTCCTTTTTCTTTGAGTTTGAGAAAAATCTTCTGGACGCCCCGCTCGTGGAAGGATTCGGTCGTGCGTATAAAAAAATCATGGGAAATGTTCAGCTCTCGCCAGAGGTCTTTGATGCGTCCAACCACCTGGTCAGCCAGTTCTCGGGGCTGGAGTCCCTTTTCTGAGGCTGCCTTTTCTATTTTCTGCCCGTGCTCATCGGTCCCGGTGAGAAAAAAAACGTCCTTCCCCTGGAGCCGGTTGAACCGGGCCAGGGCGTCGGCGATGATCGTCGTGTAGGCGTGTCCAATATGGGGAACGTCGTTGACATAATAGATCGGGGTCGTTACGGAAAATGGCGGCTTAGGCGTCTTTGACACTGCTCAAACCTCCTCTAATCAACATCATGGCTTCGGCGCGAGTGGCGCTCTTGGTCCTGAATGAACCCCTGACCGCCGAAGTAACGGTCAGCGACTTGGGCTTCTTGGCTCCGCGCATGGACATGCACATGTGCTCAGCTTCGATGACTACCATCACGCCTAAGGGTTTGAGATGCTCGTCGAGGAGGTCGGCAACGAGTTTGGTCAGCCGCTCCTGGACCTGGAGCCGGCGTGACAGGAGGTCGACAACCCGGGCGATCTTGCTTAACCCGACGATCCTCCCTCCTTTGGGAATGTAGGCGACGTGGGCAACGCCGGCAAACGGAAGGAGGTGGTGCTCGCACATGGAATAGAGGGGGATGTTTTTGATGAGGACCATCTCATCGTGCTTCTCTTCTTGGATAATGCGCAGATGCTTGGCCGGGTCTTCGGCCACTCCGGCCATGATCTCGGAAAACATTTTGGCCACCCGGCGAGGCGTGTCTTTGAGGCCAGGTCTGTCCGGGTCTTCGTCCACGCCTTCCAGGATGAGCCGGACGCCCCTCTCGATTTTCTTAAGGTCCATTTTATCCTCGACCTTTTCTTGCCTTCTTTCGCCAGTTCTTCTTAGAATACTCAGCCAAGGCCATTTGGGTGATCACCTTAGTCGGAAGTTTCTTTTTTTCGGCGACCGCAAGACAGTCACTGAATTCCGGCTGGGCGTTGACTTCCTCCCCGGCCAGAGTTGCGATCTTTATCCCGATATCCTCTCCCAGGACTCTGACTTTTCTTGTGCCCCTGTGGAGGACTCTTCGTTCGACCGGGAATAGCCTGAGTCCGATAGAGGTTGTTTCCCTGAAGACGGCCTCGATGAGTGCATCTATTTTAGCAGCATCAGCAAGCAGGGTCAATTTGGTGCCCAGTCGTCCCTTTTTCATCACGACAGGGGTCAAAAAGACGTCCACCGCCCCGAGTTTGAGGCCGCGCTCGACAAACCGGGCGAGGAGTTGAGGGTTCGCGTCATCCAGGTTGGCTTCAACTTGGTAAATGGTTCTTGAACTCCGGAATTCTTTTTCTTCCCCGTAAAAAGCCCTGAGAATATTAGGGAAGTTGGCAAAATCCCGGCTCCCCGCCCCGCAGCCGATTTTCTCGTAGGTCATCTCGGGGAAAGGAACGTATTTCTCTGTCCATGTCGCCACAATGGCAGCCCCTGTTGGGGTTACCAGCTCCTCATCCGCCCAGGCTGAGTAAACCGGCGCCTGTTTCAGGATTTCAGCCACAGCCGGAGGAGGAACGGGAAGAAGGCCGTGGGATCCCCTTGCCCAGCCTCGGCCGACGTTGAGCGGAGAGCAGTAGACGCGGCCGATGTCCAAAACCTCTGCCAGATAGCAACTTCCCAGAACATCGATGATGGCGTCGTCGGCTGCCGCCTCATGAAGATGGGTAGCCTCGAATTTTGTGCCGTGAACTCTGGCCTCGGCAGCGAAGAGGTTCTTGAAGATGGCCTGGGCCTTCTCCTTGACCCCGCTGGAAAAAGCGCTTTTCGCAACAAGAACTTTCACATCCTCCCAGCACCGGCCCCGGCTTGCCTTTGACCTCTGGACTTTGATATCGACCTTGAGTCCGCGCAGCCCTGCCCGCTTCGTCTCCTTGATGTCGATCTTGACGGGGAGGTCAAGGCTGGCCATTTTTTCCCGGAAGGGGGCTCGAGAGACGCCAATGTCAAGGAGAGCACCTAACATCATGTCGCCGCTGATCCCCGATGAGGCGTCAAAATAGATGAATTTCATCTTCTGACCGTCCTTTCTTCCTTAATCCGCATCCCGGAGGGCGGTGTCGATCTCAACGAGAACTTCGCCTGCTTTCCGATGAAAAGAATGATCGGCATAAGTTGAGAGCGGCGTATAATCAGGATTGATCTCCACGATTTTGGCGCCCGCCTCCGCCGCGACAAGCGGAAGCGAAGCAGCCGGCTGGACATAGGCCGATGTCCCGATGACGAACACAAGCTCAGCGGTCATGCAGGCAGCCTGGGCTTGTTCGAGGATCAAACGGGGAAGCGCTTCCCCGAACCAGACAACATTGGGCCGGAGAAGGCCGCCGCAGGCAGGGCAACGCGGAGGAATCTTCGGGAAGGGCGACTCGAAATTATCCGATACGGTACTTTCCTCCAGGCATCGGACCTGCCAGATGTTGCCGTGGAGTTCAAGGATGTTTTTCGAGCCAGCCCGGCGGTGCAGGCCGTCCACATTCTGAGTGATGAGGACGAAGCCGGGCAGTTCGTCTTCCCATCGAGCCAGAATAAGGTGACCGGCGTTTGGCTCACGGCCGGCGATAATCCCTCGGCGCCAGTCATACCATTCCCAGACCAAGGCAGGGTCACGTTCAAAAGCTTCTGGTGTGGCCAAGTCTTCGGCCCGGAATTGTTTCCACAGGCCGTCTTTGCCGCGGAAAGTCGGAATTCCTGATTCGGCTGAAATCCCGGCGCCAGTGAGAACGGCGACCCGCGGTTTCTTCCTCAGAAGTCCGGCGATTTCCCTGACTGCTTTTTCTTGCATTTTCTGTGTTTACCGCTCCTTAGCATAACCTAAAGGAAGCAGCGCTTCAAGAGAATCGCTGGCCGCTGAGGCCAAGGGCAGCTTCCTGTGCCCGCTTGAATTACATTAATGGAGATGCTTACACTGGCCAGTCGGCTTGACTTGGGGGTACATAAATTATATATGAATAGCTCTAATGCGAGGAGGAAAAATGGCTCAGCATGAGCGGGAAAATTTGCCCGTAGCCGGCATCGGTATTCTCGGGGGCACAGGCCTTTATGAGGTCGACGGGATTAGGGACATCGAAGAACGCATTCTGGAGACTCCGTTCGGCCAGCCCACTGACGCCTATATCATCGGCACACTCGAAGGAAAGAAGGTCGCTTTTTTGAGCCGGCACGGCCGCGGGCACCGGTTTCTTCCTTCAGACATCAATTTTCGGGCCAACATCTACGGGTTTAAGATGCTCGGCGTCGAGAGGGTCATTTCGGTCAACTCTTGCGGGTCGCTCAAGGAAGAAATCCGGCCGAGGGACATCGTCTTTTCTGACCAGTTCTTCGACAGAACCCGAAGGGTCAACACTTTTTTTGGGGGCGGCATCGCTGCTCACATCAGCTTCGCTCAGCCCGTTTGTCCGGTGCTAAGCGAGAGTCTTTATGCGGCTGGAAAGGAGCTCGGCCTGAGGGTGCATAGAGGCGGAACCTATCTCTGCATCGAGGGCCCGGCCTTTTCCACCAAGGCCGAATCCTCGATCTACCGGCTCTGGGGTTGCGATGTCATCGGCATGACGAGCGCCACCGAGGCCAAGCTCTGCCGCGAGGCCGAAATGTGCTACGCGACGATGAACTTGGTCACGGATTACGATGTCTGGCATGCCGAAGAAGAGACAGTTTCTGTGGAGCTCATCCTCGAAAACCTCCGCTTGAACATCGAACATGCCAAGACGATTATCAAGAAAGCCGTCGCTTCTCTTCCTGCCGTAAGAGGGGAGGAGTGCGGTTGCGGCCGGGCTCTCGAAAATTGCATCGTCACCCAGGCAGCGCTCATTCCCCCCGAGGTCAAGAAACAGCTTTACGACATCATTGCCAAGTATATCAGGGAGTGAGGGTTAATCTGATGAGCCTCGTCATCGTCGGTTCGCTGGCGTTCGACACCATCCAGACGCCCTGGGAAAGGCGGGAGAGGATTGTCGGCGGTTCCTGCACCTACTGCTCGTTGGCGGCGAGCTTTTTTACCTCCCCCAAAATCGTCGGCGTCGTGGGCGAGGATTTCCCTGAGGAAACGATCCAGTTTTTTAAGTCAAGGAATATCGACACCGAAGGATTGGAAGTCCGCCCCGGCAAGACTTTTTTCTGGGAAGGACATTACGGCTACGACCCCAACCAGCGGGAAACGATCAAGACGGAGATGAACGTTTTCCGGGACTTCAGGCCCAAGCTTCCTGCTTCATACCGCAAGGCCAAAATCGTCTTTCTGGCCAATATCGACCCTGACCTCCAGGATAAAATCGTTACTCAAATGGAGAACCCGGCGGTCGTGGCCATGGATACGATCAATTTCTGGATCGCCACTAAGCCAGAGGCCATCTGGAGGGTCCTCGAAAAGGTGAATATCTTATTTGCCAACGAGGAAGAGATCAAGATGCTAAGCCGGGAGATAAACATCATTAAAGCGGCGAGGAAAGTGCTGGCAAAGGGTCCCCACCTCGTCGTGACCAAGAAGGGCGAGCACGGCGCTCTTGTCTTCAGCCGCGATTTTGTCTTCGGCGTGCTCGGCCATCCCTGCGAGGATGTCGTTGACCCGACAGGCGCTGGTGATAGTTTTGCCGGCGGTTTCCTCGGTTATCTCGACAAGACTGGAAAACTTTCGCGCCCTGAGCTTCGGAAGGCCGCCGTCTTCGGCAGTGTCATGGCCTCCTTCGCCATCGAGAATTTCGGAATCGAGAGGTTCAAGACTCTCAGGCCGGAGGAGATCGAAAAGCGCTTCCGCGAATTTCGCCGCCTCGTCTCTTTTTAAAACGCTATGGGTTTATTCCAGGCCCAGCACGGACCGATACCCGTGAATATCGAGGAAGCCGTGGCCGCTGACGTTGAAGGCAATCGTCTTTTTCTCACCCAACTCCTTGCACTTGATGGCCTCTTCGATGGCCGCGCAGACTGAATAGGCAGATTCTGGAGCGGGCAGCCAGCCCTCTGTTTCCATGAACAGCTTGGCCGTCTCGAAGACATATTTTTCATCACCTGGATAGGCTACCGTGTCAATGTATCCTTTGTTCCGCAACAGACTGATGATCGGCGAACAGCCGTGATAGCGCAATCCATCCGCCTTAATCGGCTCCATATCGACCTTGTGGCCTAACGTGTACATCATGAGCATGGGGGTTATTTCCGCATAGTCTGCAAAGTCATACTCGTACTTGCCTTGAAGGTTGGGAGCGACTTTGCTCTGGGCCGCAATGAATTTAATCTTTTTCCCCTTCTTTAAGACGTCTCCGACAAACGGCAGGGCAAACCCGCCAAAATTTGAACCGCCGCCCAAGCAGGAAATAACGATATCGGGATAGTCATCAAACAGCTCAAATTGCTTTTGAGTCTCCTGGCCGATAATCGTTTGATGCATCAGGACATGATTCAGGACCGAGCCCAGACAATAGGTTGCTTTTGGGTCTTTCTGAGAATCCTCCAAGCCTTCTGATATGGCAATTCCAAGGGATCCAACATGCTCCGGGTTCTTGTCATATAAAGCCTTGCCGACCTCAGTCATCGGACTGGGGGATGCATAAACTTCTGCCCCCAAAAGTTTCATGAATGATAACCGATCTTTTTTCCAGTTATAGACGCTCCGCACCCAGAAGACAGTGCACTTCAAGCCGGTTACGGCGGCTGCGTAGGAGAGAGCTGTTCCCCACTGTCCGGCCCCGGTTTCCGTTGTCACCCGCGCAAAACCCTGTTGTTTGGCGTACCAGCATTGGGCCAGGGCCGTGTTGACTTTGTGACTGCCGGTCGGGCTGAAGAATTCGCTCTTATAATAGAGCCGGGCTGGCGTATCAAGCCTCTTCTCCAGGTTGGTCGCTCTGAAAAGCGGCCTTGGCCTGCCGGCCTTTACGTAAAGGTCCATGATGCCGCCGGGAATATCGATCCATCTCTCGGTGGAGAATTCCTGTTGAAGGCATTCGCCGATCATGAGATTGGGCAGGTTCTGGACGCGCGAGGGTCCTCCTTCCGGGTCTCGCGGCGGCGGCAATGGTTCTGGCAGGTCAGGCAAAATGTTGTACCATTGGGCCGGCATTTCATCGAATTTCAGGTTGACCATGGTTTTCTTGGATTCTTGCCGAGGGGATGAGGTTCGAGCTTTGTTTTTTGCCATCCGGCGATTTCCTCCTTTTTTGTTCACTTATGATGAATCGACTTTATAACACAGGAAAAAACCGAGGTCAACTAAAGCTCGAAGCGGGCGAAGAAGGGGAGATAGGCTACCTGATCCGGTAAAACCACATGAGCGGAAGCCATAGCTGATGGCCGTAGGGGATTCTTTTGTGGTTGACCAGGACTTCAGTCGTTTCCCATTCATGGACGAGGTTGAAAAGGTTAAAGAGGTCATCGACTTCGGCTGGCGTGTAGGTGGCAGAATGACGCACCCATTCACCGGTTCCCTCTTTTTTATAGGTTGGGTTTCTCCTGGCCAGGTCAACGGCTTTTTCATAATCCGGCGAGAGCTTATGGCCGAAGACAAGAGTGATTTTAAATTCCTTCGCCTTCGGGCTGGGATAAAGAATGTCCTGAAGCTTCTCTTCCAGTTCTATGTCGTCCGGTCTCGTCGGTGCCATCCGACCTCTCCTTCGAGATAATTTATCAGAAACAAGGCCTGAGTTGCAATTCGAATCGAGCCCTATCGCACAGGACCCGTCCTTCTCAACCATCAGGGCGCTTCTCTCAAACGATGAGCATGCAGTCGCCGTAGCTGTAGAACCTGTACCGCTGGCGGACAGCTTCCTCATATGCCCTTAGGATGAGCTCGCGGCCGGCAAAGGCTGATACGAGCATCAGCAGGGTTGACCGCGGCAGGTGGAAATTCGTTAGGAGCCTGTCCACCACCTGGAAAGTGAACCCCGGATAGATGAAGAGGGAAGTTGAGCCGATGCCCCCCGGAACTTTGCCGTCTTTGAAAGCGCTTTCGAGCGTCCGGACCACGGTCGTCCCGACAGCGAAAACCTTCTGCCCCGCGCTTTTAGCCGCGTTGATTTTTCTGGCGATGCCCTGTCCGATGATGTACCGTTCTTCGAGCATCCGATGATCTTCAACCCGTTCTGCTCGAACGGGCTGGAAGGTGGCTAGGCCGACTTCGAGGGTGACCGAGCAGACGGTCACAGCTTTTTTCCTAATATTTTCGAGAATCTTAGGAGTGAAATGGAGCCCAGCTGTGGGCGCGGCGACGGCGCCCCCTTTTCGGGCATAAACCGTCTGGTATCTTCGGAGGTCGAAATTCCTCAGGCTCTGGTCCTGTTTTTGTCGCTTGATGTAAGGGGGAAGGGGCGCATACCCGGTTTTTTTGAGAAGTCCGGAGACATCTTTTGGAGAGAAACGAAGAATCCTTCTTCCTTCTCCTTCTGCAGCAATCACTTCGCTCTCGACTCCCCCGAGAAAAAGAATGCGTTCGCCGGCCTTGAGCCGCCTGGCTGGCCGGCAGAGGACTTCCCAGAGCCCTTTCTCCCTTTTTTTTAGGAAGAGAAATTCAATGTCCTTGTCCTCCTTCTTGCCCCAGAGCCTTGCAGGGATGACTTTCGTGTCATTGAGCACCAAAATGTCGCCGGCGTTGAGATAATCGGGGAAATCTCTGAACCGGGCATGGATGAGCTTTTCCTCACGGCGCAGAACAACCATCATCCGTGAGGCGTCTCTCCTTGCGAGAGGCTTTTGGGCGACGAGCTCGGGCGGCAGATGGTAGTCGAATTCTGAGGTGAGCACGAAGATATTATTTAAATAATTTTTTTTGCGCATTCGGCTGGCCCGATGGCGGAGCGAACCCGAGGTGCTCGTAGGCCTTGGCCGTTATTTTCCGGCCGCGGATCGTCCGCTCCAGGAAGCCGATGCGCATCAGAAACGGCTCGTAGATGGATTCGATCGTTTCTTTTTCTTCGTCTATGGCGGCGGCAATGGTAGCGATGCCAACCGGTCCGCCGCCAAAATTCTCGATAATCGTCAGGAGGATTTTTCTGTCCACATCGTCCAGCCCGAGAGAGTCCACTTCCATCATATCCAGCGCTGTCGATGCTTCTTTAGCGTTAATGATGCCGTCGGCCCTGACATCAGCATAGTCGCGCACTCGCCTCAACAGCCGGTTGGCCACGCGCGGGGTTCCCCGCGAGCGGCGGGCAATCAGCTCGGCGCCCTGGTCGTCGATGGCCGCGTTGAGGAGGCCCGCCGACCTCTTGATTATTTTCTCTATGTCTTCATCCCTGTAATAATCCAGCCGGTGGATGATGCCGAACCGCCCCCGCAGCGGCGCCGTTATCCGGCCGGCCCGGGTTGTGGCCCCGATGAGAGTGAACTTTTTTAGCTGGAGCTTGTGGCTGCGTGCGCCGGGGCCCTGTCCGATGATGATGTCCAGGCTGTAGTCCTCCATGGCGGAGTAAAGGATCTCTTCGACTGAAGGATGAAGCCGGTGGATTTCATCGATAAAAAGAATCTCTTTTTTCTGGAGGTTGGTCAGGATGGCCGAAAGGTCGCCCGTTCTTTCTATGACCGGCCCAGAGGTCGGCTTGATGCCGACACCCATTTCCTTGGCGATGAGGTAAGCGAGGCTTGTCTTTCCCAGCCCGGGCGGGCCGTAGAGGAGGACGTGGTCGAGCTGCTCGCCCCTCTTTCTGGCTGCTTCGATGAAGATCCGGAGGTTGGCTTTGATCGTCTCCTGGCCGATAAACTCGTCGAAGGTCTGCGGTCGAAGGCTTTCTTCAAACTGTAAGTCTTCTTTGGTCCGGATGGGTGTCAGGATCGTCGGCATGGTCTTGTCTTTCAAATCTTCGCCATCCGTTTCAAGCTTTCTCTGAGGAGTTTTTCAAAACCTGCTTCCGGGGTGAGGGTTCTGATCGTCTGGTCAACGACCTCTTCCACTTCCTTCCTCCGGAAACCCAGGTTCATCAGGGCGGAGATGAGATCCTCTCTCTCTTTGGGTATTCTAGGCAGAACAGGCTTCCCCTTCCTGACCAGCTTTTCCTGGAGTTCCAGGGCTATCCTCATGGCTGTCTTCTTGCCGATTCCGGGAATCATGGTGATCCTGGCAATGTCGCTCCGCTGGACGGCCTCTTCGAGCTCGGCCGGGCCAATCCCGGAAAGGACGTTCAGAGCAAGCCGGGGTCCGATGCCGGAGATATTGATCAGCTTCAGGAAGAGATCCTTCTCTTCGTGCGTCGAGAACCCGAAGAGCGCGAGGGCGTTATCTGTGAGATGGGTGTAGATGTGGAGCTCCACCAGACTATTTTCTTCGCCGAGCTTAAAGTACGTAGAAAGCGGGATCGAAGCGCAGTAGCCGACGCCGCCGATGTCCACGACCACGGATTGAGGAGTTTTCTGGGTGAGCTTTCCCTTGAGGTGGCCGATCATCGTCTTTGCCCTTACCCTTGCTCCTCGAGTTTCTTATTGAAAAGCCGGGTGTTGAGATGGCAATAAGCAGCGGCCAGGGCGTCTGAGGCATCCTGTCCAACCGAGTCGTCCTTAAGATGAAGCAATGCCCTGACCATCGTGTTAACCTGCCTTTTTTCGGCCTGCCCGTACCCAGTGACAGCTTTCTTGATTTCCAGCGCCGAATATTCATAAAGAGCGCAATTGCGAGCGGCCACTGCGACAAGCACAGCTCCTCTGACTTGGCCGAGAGTCATGGCGGTCTTGATGTTCCGGGCATAAAAGGGATTTTCGACGGCGACTTCCTCCGGCTTGTGGGCCTCGATCAGCTCTTCCAGCCGCTCACGAATCTCGTTCAATTTCCTGTGGAAGGGGAGGCGCCTGGAAGGCCTGATGGCTCCGTACGCCCGCACACTGCATCTCTCTTCGTCGTAATCGATGATCCCGAACCCTGTGGACTGGCTGCTGGGGTCGATGCCAAGAACCCTCATGAATGACTTCAGGCCGAGAAACTGGCGATTTCCTCTTCTGGGATGTCGAAGTTCGCCCAGACGTGCTGGACGTCGTCGTGGTCTTCGAGCTCTTCCATGAGCCGGAGAAGCTGCTGGGCCTGTTTGCCCTCAAGCTTGACGTAGTTTTGGGGGATGTAGCCGAGGTTTGAGGTGGCGATCTCAACGCTGTTCTCTTTGAGAGCTTCGACGACGCCGTCATACGTCTCGGGAGGCGTGATGATTTCGAAGTTGCTGCCGTCATCCCTCACGTCCTCGGCGCCGCTGGCCAGGACGATTTCGAGGAGCTTATCCTCAGTCGCCTTCTCCTTTTCCACGACGATGTATCCCCTCCGTTTGAACATCCAGGAGACGCACCCCGATTCGCCGATCCGGCCGCCGTTTTTGGTGAAAATGTGCCTGAGCTCAGACACGGTCCGGTTCTTGTTGTCCGAGAGGGCCTCGACGAAGATGGCTACCCCGCCAGGGCCGTAACCCTCGTACTTTACCTCCTCGTACGAGGCGCCCTCGAGCTGGCCAGTTCCCTTCATGATGGCTCTCTTGATGTTATCGGCGGGCATGTTGACCGCTTTGGCGTCGAGGATGGCCTTGCGCAGCCGGGGATTGGCTTCCGGGTCTCCGCCGCCCTCTCGCGCCGCGACGCTCAGTTCGCGGATGATCTTGGTGAAAAGCTTTCCGCGTTTGGCGTCTGCAGCCGCCTTTTTATGCTTGATAGAATGCCATTTCGAATGACCTGACATGTTTTCTCCTTCTCGGCTTACCCGAAAAAATTCTAACACAAACTCTGCCGGGGTTGCAAATCAGCCGCCAGGGGAAGGAACTTTTTCTCTGGAGTTGTGAGATGGATCTGTAAGGCCTGTTTCCCTCAAAAATCGCTCCCTAAAGGCTAAACCTTCGAAGTCACTCCCTCATGCTCACATCCCGACGGCGATGATCACGGTTTTTGGATTGCTTCTGACGCCAGGTGGAAAGAGAAGCTTGGCCGGGGGCGGGATGATAGGGTAAGATGGAAAGGAGGCAATTTCCAACAAGCAGAGAGAACGGCGCCATAATTGACAATTCCTATAAAATCTATAGAATATATAGGAAATGGCTGAAGTAGGACATGAACGGATAGACCTGCCGGTCCGCGGGATGAGCTGTGCCGGCTGCGCCGCGAACATCCAGAAAGCCCTGAGCCGCCTCGAGGGAGTGGAGAAAGCCGAAGTTAACTTTGCAACGTCCAAGGCAACGGTCGTTTTTGATCCAAGGATGGTCAGAGCCGAAGATTTCGTGGCTGCCATAAGGGAGAGCGGCTATGATGTCGGAACAGCCGCAGCCGATCTCATGCTTGAGGGCATTGTCTGCGCTTCCTGCGTCCAGAAAGTCGAGAAGGCTCTTCTCGGGCTCCGGGCGGTAGTCAAAGCGTCCGTCAACCTGGCCACGGGGCAGGTGAGGGTGGAGTACCTGCCGTCTGTAACGAACCTGGCTGAGATCAAACGGACGGTTGAAGAGACTGGCTACAGAGTCCTCGAAATTGCTGGCGAAAAAGAAAAAGTGGACCTTGAACAAGCCCTCCGAAAAAAGGAGGCCCGAGAGTTGAAAGCCAGGTTCATCTCCGGGCTCATTCTGGCCGTCATTATTTTTCTCGGGAGCATGCGGCACTGGTTTCCCTGGGTTCCCGCTTTTCTCCAGAATTTCTTCGTCCTCTGGTTGCTGGCGACACCGGTCCAGTTTCTCATCGGCTGGCCCTTCCTCAGGGGAGCCTGGAAGTCGTTCCGGCGCCGCAACGCCGACATGAACACGCTCATCGCTGTCGGCACCCTGGCCGCCTATTTTTACAGCGCCGCGGCCACGCTCTTTCCTTCTTTTTTCGAGAAGGCCGGCATCAAACCGGAGGTCTATTTCGACACCTCGGCCTTTATTATCGCCCTGATCCTTTTTGGCCGCTGGCTTGAGGCCAGGGCCAAAGGCCGGGCCTCGGAGGCCATCAAGAAACTGGCAGGGCTGCAACCCAGGCTGGCCCGGGTCCTGAGAGAAGAAGGAGAGGTGGATATTCCCGTTGAAGAAGTCCGGGTCGGGGACCTCGTCGTGGTCAGACCGGGCGAGCGAATCCCGGTTGACGGGGTCGTCGAGGAAGGCCGCTCTTCGGTTGACGAGTCGATGATCACCGGTGAGAGCCTGCCCGCGAGCAAAGCGCCTGGGAATGAGGTCATCGGTGCCACTCTGAACAAGACAGGGAGTTTTCGCTTCAGGGCGACTAAAGTCGGAAAGGACACAACCCTGGCTCAGATCATCCGGCTCGTGGAGGATGCTCAGGGCTCAAAAGCGCCCATCCAGAGGCTGGCCGACATCATCGCGGGCTATTTCGTTCCGGTCGTTATTTCCATCGCCATCGCCACCTTTGTCATCTGGTTTGATTTTGGGCCCTCGCCATCGCTGACTTTTGCGCTGCTCAACTTTGTGGCCGTCCTGATCATCGCCTGCCCCTGCGCTTTGGGATTGGCAACTCCCACAGCTGTTATGGTCGGGACGGGAAAGGGAGCGGAAAACGGCATTCTCATCAAGGGCGGAGAGAGCTTGGAGACTGTCCACAAGGTCGATACAATCGTTTTCGATAAAACAGGCACGTTGACAAAAGGAGAACCCGAGGTCACCGATATTATCTCACTCGACGGTTTCGAAGAGGAGGATGTCCTTGCTCTTGCTGCCGCGGCTGAAAAACCTTCGGAGCATCCCCTAGGAGAGGCCATCGTGAGAAAAGCCCGTGAGAAAGGCTTAAGCCTGGATGAGCCGGCTGAATTCCAGGCTATCGAGGGTCACGGAATTGAGGCCAGAGTCGGAGGAAGAAAGGTGAGCATCGGAAACGCCAGGCTGATGGCTGGCCTGGGGATCGATTTCGGCTTATGGAAAGATGGGGTTGAGGCTCTGTCAGAGGAAGGAAAGACGGTCGTGTTTGCGGCCGTCGGTGGAAACCCGGCGGCGATCATCGCCATCGCCGATGTCCTCAAAGACCATTCGGTTGAGGCTGTAACCAGGCTCAAGGAGCTTGGGCTCGAGGTCATCATGCTTACCGGCGACCACAGGAAAACGGCTGAGGCCATCGGCAAAAAAGCTGGGATCCAGAAGGTCATCTCTGAGGTTTTGCCCGGGGATAAAGTCAGCAGAATCAGAGAAATCCAGGAGTCTGGCCGCAAAGTCGCCATGGTCGGCGATGGGATCAACGACGCGCCGGCCTTGGCTCAGGCTGACGTCGGCTTGGCTATCGGCACGGGGACGGATGTAGCTATGGAGGCCTCGGACATTACCCTCATCGGCGGTGACCTCAGGGCCGTCGCCTCAGCCGTGATCCTGAGCAAGAAGACCATTCGAGTCATCAAACAGAACCTATTCTGGGCCTTTTTCTACAATGTCGTGGGAATTCCGGTCGCGGCTGGAGTCCTCTATCCCTTTTTCGGACTCCTGCTCAGCCCGATCGTTGCCTCGGCCGCCATGGCCTTCAGCTCGGTCTCCGTCGTCTCCAATTCCCTGCGGCTGCGGAGAGCGAAGTTATGAAGGAAAGAGAAAGACTATTATGCTAACTAAAATCGCCGTGACCGCTGCCGGACTGCTCCTCATCGTCCTGGTCAACTGGTATTTCTTTTTCTCCCGGCGAAAAGCCAGAGTTCTTCGCCCTCGAAGACCCGGAAAAGAGAAAGGCAAGTCTGATAAAGCCCGGATTAGAAAAGATACTTTAACCCCACATGAGCCCGGTAAAAAGAGGGGTTGATGTCGATATCGTGGAGGTTCATGGTTTTCCTAACCTCATCGATAGAGTCGGCGAGCATTTCGTTGCGCTGAATCTGCAGACGGGGAGATTCCTTGGGCGTCCCATAGAAGCGCATGTCTATGGCCAGGCTGACGTTGCTGAAAAGAACCCAATTGAGTTCGGCGCCGATATTGAGGCCCAGCTTGTTTATCGGCCCGAATTTAAATTTCATCTGATACGTTTCGCCAACGAAGTAGCCTTCTTCTATCCAGAATTTTGAATAGGTCACGCCGACTCCCTCGCCGCTTGTCCGGAAATAGGTGGGACCTCCTGAAATGTAAAGAGCCACTCTTTCCGAGAAGGGGAATCTGACCAGGGCGTTTAAACTCAGGCAGACCTGAGTGAGATACCCTTCCGTGTTAGGCCAGTCATAACTCTTTTCAAAAATATAGGGATAAGGCGGGCTGCCGGCAAAACTGCCGATGGCGTAGTTGAGGAGGATATCATAAGCCGTGTTTGTACCTTCTATCCGCGGTTTCCCATACTCAAATTGGAGCTGAAGGCCTAATTTTCTTAAAGGGAAATAAGATATGGCCGCACTTAACCCCCAGCTTTGTTTCCCGTTAAGATAGATCGTTTGCTCGGCGTTGCTCTTGTAAGGGCCTGACAGGAATGGAGGCGAGTATTGATGAAAATAGGACGTTTCCAGAAGGGAGAATTCGTAGCTGACGGCTGTGCTGAACTCGAGCCTTTTCGCTGACCAGTAGTCAGTTTGCTGCGAGAATGCAGAAACGGGCATTCCAACCGCCAGAAATGAAACTAAGATAAATACATACCCTTGCTTCTTCATCCGCTTCCTCCCCGGATAGAATCTTTTACCTTTATACCAATTTTTCGCTTATAAGTCAATGAAAATCTTCCCGTTCCCTCCCCTCCGGGAAACAAGCTCTTTTCCTGCTTAGCCCCCTATGATATCCTAAGGCTTGTCGTGAAGAGGTCTATGAGGGGACGCCCAAAAGTCGCCGTGGCCATGAGCGGCGGTGTGGACTCAGCGGTAGCCGCAGCGCTTATTGTCGACAAGGGGTATGATGTCGTCGGCCTGACCATGAACCTCTATTCCCTCCCCGGCGGCCTCTGCCGGTCTGAGGAGCTGAAGAGCTGCTGCGGCTGGAAAGCAGCCGAAGACGCCCACGAAGTTGCCCGGAAGCTCGGTATTCCGCATTTTGTGGCTGATTTTCGTCGTGCCTTCGAGGAGACGGTCATCAGGGATTTTTGCCATGAGTACCAGCGAGGCCGAACCCCCAACCCTTGCATCCGCTGCAATGAGCACATCAAGTTCAAGCTGCTCTTAGAAAGGGCCGCGAGACTGGGGGCGCAGTTTGTAGCCACAGGGCATCACGCCCGCGTGACGCAGGACAGGTCCAGGCAGCGCTTTCACCTTAAAAAGGGGGAGGATAGCTTCAAGGACCAATCCTACTTTCTCTACCCTCTCACCCAGGCCCAACTCGCTCGCGTCTTGATGCCTGTGGGAAGCTTGACCAAAAGGCAGGTCAGAGAGGAAGCCAGAAAGCGGTCGCTTCCGGTGGCAAGCCGGCCTGAAAGCCAGGAAGTTTGTTTTGTCCCCCGCGGCCGTTACCCTGATTTCTTGAAGGATCGGATTCCTGAAGCCTTTGTCCCCGGCCCCATTCGAGATGTAAGCGGCCAAATTTTAGGAGAACACCAGGGGATTATCCATTTCACTGTCGGACAGCGCCGCGGCCTGGGCATAGCTTCGCCCCATCCTCTTTATGTGGTCTCGATTAACGCAGCCGATCACGCCATCGTCGTCGGCACCAACGATGACCTTTCCTGCCAGAAGCTTCTGGCGACACGAGTCAACTGGATTTCCGGAAGGGAACTCGATGAGCCGGTCAGGGTAAAGGCGAAAATACGCTATAAGCACAAAGAAGCAGATGCGCGCGTTGTTCCTTTTTCCGCCCAGAAAGTCGTTGTCGAGTTTGAGAAACCGCAACGGGCCATCACCCCAGGACAGTCTGTTGTCTTCTACAAACGGGATGAGGTCCTTGGGGGAGGAATCATTGACCAGGTTTTACGTTAGGCGTTTTTCAGTATTTTCTTATGATCTCGATTATTTCCCGGCTGAGCTTCAGGGCGTCATCGTACTTGCGCTGCCACATATTCCGGCCGAAGATCAGGCCGTCGACCCCGGCCTCAAGGCTCAGCCGCACCTTCTGGAAAAGGTCTTCGTCGCTGAGCTTGCTGCCTCCAGAAAGAAGAACTCCTGTTCGTCCGGCTGATTGGATGACCATCCTCAGAGCCTCTTCTTCGGAGATGTCCTTGAACGCGTTATAAGCCTTAAAAGGACTCTGCGGGTCGTAGCTTCCGCCCTTTGGAGGAACTGGAAGGTTGACCTTGGCGAGCGTAGCGCCAATCTCGTTTGCCACCCGCGCCGCATAATCGACCATAGCCAGGGAGTCCCGGCCTCCTCCCCGCGTTTCGGCATGAGGGCCGCGGGGATAGGCCCACATGATCAACGGAATCCCATATTTTCGGCATTCCTGCCTGACTTCAGTGAACTGGGCGATATCATCGGCTTCCATCGGTGAGCCGACGTAGAGGGTGTACCCAACAGCGTCCGCGCCAAGCCTGATGGCATCCTCCACGCTGGCGTCCAGGGGAGAGAAGGGCAGGTCATCGGGCGGAATTGAGGTCTTGCCGTTGATTTTGAGGACGAGGGGGACGCGGCCAGCGTATCGGCGGAGATGCTTTTCAGCCAGGCCGATGTGGCAGACAATACCGGAGTAATTGGCTTCAAGCGCCAGGGTCAGCTGGAACTCCAGGTCGGTGCTTGCAGGGTTGGGAAAGAAGTCGCGAGGTCCATGCTCCAGTCCCTGGTCGATGGGAAGAAGCATCATCTTTCCGTTTCCCGGGCCGTGAGCGTACATGAGTTCGTGCAGCCGCCGGCGTTCGCCCGTGGTCAAGTAATCAAGGTCGAGGCTGAATTTTTCGACCCTTTCCTTGCGGGCTATCTTTTCTTCAATCTCTTTAATCATGTCGACATTTTAGCCTCTCGGGGAGCTTTTTTCAAGGAGACGCATTCATAAATTGACAGACGTTTGCTCCTTTGCCTAAAATTCTGGCTAAAGGAATTAACTAAAAGGAGCAAAAAGATGGCCAAGAGGAAGAGTCTGTTTTTGTCTGTCGTTCTATTCACGATTCTTATGATTCTTATTATCCTTGGCTGCACGGCGGCAAAAAAGCCCTATGATGTCTTAATCAAAGGGGGATTCCTTCTGGACGGCTCAGGGAATCCATGGTTTAAAGCTGATGTTGCACTAAGAGGGGAGCGGATTGTAAAGATAGGTGCTCTTGAGGAAGACCAAGCAAAAGTCGTTATCGACGCCCGCGGTCTTGTTGTCTGCCCCGGTTTTATCGACATCCATACCCATTGCGACCGGGAAATCGCCGAGATTCCCAGGGTTGATAATTATATTACCCAGGGAGTTACAACCGTCATCGGCGGCAACTGCGGCGGCCATCCTTTCCCGCTGAAGGAGCTGTTCAAAAAAATTGGAGATAAAGGGATATCTTTAAATTTCGGCGTTCTCGTCGGTCATAATACGGTCCGGGAAGAAATCATGGCGATGAAAATGGCCGACCCCACAGCCGAAGAGATGGAAAAGATGAAAGCACTGGTTGAACAGGAGATGAAGGCAGGAGCGCTCGGGTTTTCTACCGGGTTGTCCTATCTTCCCGGCATCTATTCAAAAACAGCAGAAATAGTTGAGCTCGCTTCAGTGGCCGCGCGCTGCGGCGGCTTTTACGCCAGTCACATCCGGGATCAGGGAAAGAAGATAACAGAAGCCATCGAAGAAGCCATTGCCGTGGGGGAAACAAACAAAATGCCGGTCGTCATTTCTCATATCAAACTCGCCGATGATTCGGTCTGGAATGAACTTGATAGGATTTGCCTGCCTGTCGAAAGAGCCAGGCAAAGGGGTGTTGAGGTCGTGCTCGACCAGTATCCGTACACGGCGACCAGTTCTGGTTTTACGAGCAGCCTTCCCGACTGGTGTTTTGAAGGGGGGAAGGATAAGTTTCTGGAGAGGTTAGAGGATAAAAAGACCTATGAACGAATAAAAGATTATGTCATCGAAAGGCGGTTGACTTCGACCAAAGGGATTGACCCCTTGGACATGATATTCATCGCCCGGTTCAGCAATAAACCTGAATACGAGGGGAAAAATCTCAAGGAGATCCTTCTCCTTGAAGGAAAGCAACCGACCGTTGAGGCTGGCGCCGACCTCATTATCGACGTCGAAAAAAACGGGGGAGCCTCGGGTGTCTTTTTCCAGATGGATGAAAAAGATGTCGAAAACCTGATGCGCTTGCCCTATGTCATGCACGGCTCCGATGGAGGGATTCAGGTAGTCGGGAAGGGAGTTCCCCATCCCCGGAGTTACGGGACTTTTCCCAGGGTCATCAGCCGGTATGTTCGGGAAAAACACATCATCACCCTTGAAGATGCCGTGCGCAAAATGACGTCTCTGCCGGCTCAGGTTCTTCGCCTCAAAGATAGGGGCATGATCAAGGAAGGGACGTTTGCCGATATCACCATCTTTGATTTTGAATCATTCGAGGACAGAGCGACCTATTCTCAGCCTCATCAGTACAGCCAGGGGTTGGCGTATGTCTTTGTCAACGGTGAAATGGTCATCGATAGGGGAGCCCACACGGGTAAACTCCCCGGCAAGATTCTTAAGCGGTTAGAAAGCGATTAATTGAATAACGATAGGAAGACCCTCTCTTTTAGCGGCCTCTGGCGAGCATCTCCTCGGCCTCGGCGGCCGTGATCTTTCCTTCCCGGAGCATCTTCAAGATCTCAAGCCGGCTCTGGCGCGGCGGCTTCAGTTCATCGTACTTCCGGAACATCTCCTCCATCTTGGCCCGCACGGTGGGGTAGGAGCAGTTCATCCGCCGCTCAACTTCCTTGAGGTTTCCCCGGCTGGTCATGAAGAGGTCGAACAGCCGCTCGATGTCCGGGTCGAACCGGCAGACGGGGCAGGGGTCGAAGCTTCCTTCGAGCGTCGAATTGCAGTCGCTGCAGACCATCCTGGAGATGACTAAGTTCTGGCCGCAGGACGGGCACTTGGGCGGGACCCTCATCGGCCGTTCTCCCTGGTTGTTACTGTTATGTCGCCTTGCATGGTTTTGAGGCTGAGGAGGTTGTCACTCGCCCCAGACCCGAACTCAACGCTTTCCGTCCGGAAAAAGGCGTTTTTGTAAGTTCCGGCTTTGATGCCTTTAGACTGGATGCGGATATCTCCCTTGCCGACTTTGGCCTCCACTCGGCCCGAGAACTGCGGCCCGGTCGTGACGTTGATATCGCCGTCCATAGCTGAGACATCGGAATTGCCGGCGTAGGAATCAGAAAGGTCAAGAGTGACTTTTCCCTTCATGGCCCGGATGCTGAGGGGGCAAACGGCGTTCCTGACAACGACATCTCCTTTGACCGCTCTGATGTCGAGAGGCAGCCGGAGATCATGGACATCGGTATCTCCCTTGGCCAGGATGACTTTGATTTTGCTGATTGCCGCCGGAACGCGCACGGCTGCATCATCGCTAAAAAAGATGAGGATCTTTTTTTCTTTCTGGAGAACCTCACATGTGCCTTTTTCTTCAGCCTCGAGGTGAAGCCGGTCATCTTCTGAAGGCCTGATGCGGATATCCGCCGACCCGTGTCTATAGGCGGTTCGCGAGTTGGTGAGGACGACCGTCGTCTCCTTGTCTAACGGAAGGTCTTCGACGGGGACAGAAGCTGTCTCATATCCCTCAAACCAGTATTCATCGCCGAAAACGGAGCCGAAGGCGTTTTCGAAAAACTCCTGCATCTTAAACCCCAATCTCTCAAAGCGTTCGCTCCAATTCCAGTCTGCGGCGCCGCACGGGCCGCGATGCCTGGGGCCGAACCTTTCTGACCGGGATTCGCGTTCTTCGGCCTCGCCCTTCTCAAGGGCGCGCAGCAGACGTTCGCCCTCTTCGACGGTGATCTTTTTTTCAGCGACCATTTTTAGGATTTCAATTCTCTCTTCTTTCATGATGCAACTCCTGAAAAATTGTTTATTTTTATATCAAAATATAAATTATAAATTACAATTTGTCAATTATTGTTTATTATTTGTTATATCACTTATATCATTAAGATTATTAAATATAGGCCAAGAAGACATACGGAGCACAAGAAATGGATAAGGTCCAGGTTATATAAATACGAAGGGCTCTGGATTTTTGACTTATCCGTGTCTCTATGCTATAAGCATCCCGAAAAGGATGTCCCCTCTTGGACAAATCGCTCAAGGTTGTTGATGAACTTTATAAGTCCGGATTCAAGGCGAAGGCTGAGCGCCGCCGAGAACTCGCCCGGCTTCCGTTTGAAGATAAAATCGGGCTGAGCCGAAGATCAGAGAGAAATGGCCGCTGTGGTTAGAGAGGACGGGTGGCCTTTTCCAGCCACGCTGCTTCTTCTGGCTCAAGAAAAGGCGTTAATGCTTCGCGCACCTTCTGGTGATAGCCGTTAAGCCACCTTGTCTCCTCTGGTGTGAGCATTTCTTTCTTGACCAGGTTGAGGTCGATCGGGCAGAGCGTGAGCGTCTCGAAAGTGTAAAACGCAAAAGCATCGGTTGACCTTGCCTCATCCTTGACGACGAGAACCATGTTCTCGAGGCGAAGGCCGTATTCGTTGTCCTTGTAATAGCCAGGTTCGATGGACGTGACCATGTCCGGCTCGAGCGGAACGCCGATACAGCGGTAGTAGGATATAGCCTGAGGACCCTCGTGGACGTTAAGAAAGGCTCCGACACCGTGGCCAGTCCCATGGCCGAAGTTCAGGCCGACTTCCCAGAGCGCCAGCCTGGCCAGTGTATCGAGCTGTTTGCCGGCTGTGCCTCGCGGAAAGGATGTCTTGCTGAGGCTGATCAACCCCTTGAGAACCCGTGTCAACCTGTCCTGCTGCTCTTCTGTGGCCGGGCCGAGCGCAACTGTCCGGGTGATATCGGTGGTGGCGTCCAAATACTGGCTTCCCGAATCGATGAGATAGACGCCTTCGGGCCGGAGCAAGACATCAGTTTCCGGACTGGTTGAATAATGGGGGAGGGCAGCGTGGCCCGCATAAGCGGAAATAGTTTTAAAGCTCAGCCCGCGGAAAAGATGCTGCTGGCTCCTGATTTCTTCAAGCTTTTGGGCTGCCCCGGCTTCTGTCACTCCGCCTCGGGGGACTTCGCTCTCCAGCCAGCTCAGAAACTTGACCATGGCCACGCCGTCGCGGACATGGGCGGCCTTGAACCCAGCAATCTCTGCCTCATTCTTGATTGCCTTAAAGAGAGTGACGGGGCTTTGCTTGAGGATAAGATGGCCGCTTTCGGCCAGTTGGCCGGCAACCCACTGGCTGACGCTCGTTTCATCCAGCCAGACTCGCTTCTTTCCGGCCGCGAGTTCGTTCAGGTGAGCCTGAAAATCGTCATAGGCAAATATCTCAACATCTTTTTCCAGCGAATTCTTTATCTCGGCGGAGATTTTTTTAGGGTCGAGAAAAAGAGCTGCCTTTTCCCGGGTGATGATGGCATAGGCAATCACAACAGGGTTGTACTCGACGTCTGAGCCGCGGATGTTAAAGAGCCAGGCAATGGCGTCTAACTGGGTGAGAACATGGGCGTCTGCCGCCTCCTCAGCCAGCTTCAGGCGCAATCGCTTTAACTTTCGCCGGACACTTTCGCCTGCGTATTTCTCATCGTGGAGGATTAGCGGACCGGAAGGAGGAGCCGGACGGTCTGACCAGATTTCATCGACCAGGTTTTGGTCGATAGGCTTCAGGATGATACCACGGCGGCTTAATTCTTTTTCCAGCTGCTCGTAACTCTTATAAGTTATAACCCTGGGGTCCACACCTAAAGCCTCTTCCCCCGAGAGGTTGCCCACGACCCATTCCTGCCAGGAGGGAACCCCGGGCTGACCGACCTTGAAAAGGGAAAAGCCGCTTCCCTCAAGCTCCCGCTCGGCCTGGAGGAAATAGCGGGAGTCGGCCCAGAGGCCGGCTTGATCGAGCGTTACCACAGCGTCCCCGCCTGAACCGGTAAAGCCGGTCACAAACTGGCGCCTTTTCCAGAACTCTGGGACATACTCGCTCTGGTGAGGGTCGGCGCTGGGAATTAAATAAGCCTGGAGACCATGGCTTTTCATCAGCCGGCGTAGCCCGGTAAGCTTATCATTCATGGTCCTCCCTCCGTTATCAGCCCCTCCTTCAGGTTTTCTCCCAGAGGTCCTGCAGGCAGACGAGTGAAGGCGCGATTTTCTTCCTCATCTCGATGGCTTTGACAGCTGCACTGGCCGAGGGGATGGTCGTAAAACAGGGCACGCGGTAGCTGAAGGCCACCCGCCGGATTTTCTGGGCGTCGCCGATTTCCTGCGTCCCCGAAGGCGTGTTGAAGATCATTTTCACTTTACCCCTGCTGAGGTCATCCAGGATGTTCTTGCGCTCCTTGTAGACTTTGCCGATGGTGTCTGCCTCGAAACCATGCCGGCGGAGGTACTGGGCTGTCCCTTCAGTCGCCAGGAAGCTGAACCCAAGCTGTTCGAGCTTTTCGATAAGGGTCAATATCTTAGGTTTGTCTTCATCCGGAACGCTGACAAAGATTCGACCCCGGGCCGGGAGGAAAAACCCTGCTCCTTCCTGCGCTTTGAGGAAGGCCAGGGGAAACTCCGGGTCGAGGCCGATTGACTCTCCCGTCGACCGCATCTCCGGGCCCAGCACAGGGTCTACCTCCAGGAACTTGTCGAACGAAAAGACGGCTTCTTTTACGGCATAGCAGCCTAACTGCCTGGGCGGAAGCTTGATGTCTTTGAGCTTTTCACCCATGATCAGGCGGGTGGCGACCTTGGCCAGCGGGATGCCGGTCGCTTTGGAAATGAACGGCACTGTCCGCGATGCCCGGGGGTTGACTTCGAGGACGTATATTTTTGTCCCTTTTACTGCCAACTGGACGTTCATCAGCCCGACCACTCGGAGCTCTCTGGCCATGAGCTCAACCTGTCTTTTCACCTCCTCAATGATTCGGTCGGCCAGAAAATACGGCGGAATGACCATGGTTGCGTCTCCCGAATGAACGCCTGCTTCCTGGATGTGCTCGAGGATGCCGCCGATGAAGACGTCTTCGCCGTCGCCGAGAAGGTCAACGTCGAGTTCCACGGCGTTGTCGATGAACTCGTCGATGAGAAGGGGATGCTCCTTGAAGTACTCGCGGATGAACTGGACATACCGGAGGAGCGCCGCTTCATCATGGATGACTTTCATGGCCCGGCCGCCGAGCACGTAGGAGGGCCGCACGAGGACTGGATAGCCAATCCGCTCGGCAATCCTTAGAGCCTGACCGGCGGTCCTGGCCAGCCCGTTTCTCGGCCGGAGCAAGCCGAGCCTCTTCAAGAACCTGTCGAATTTCTCCCGGTCCTCAGTCTCATCAATGGCTTCGGAGCTTGTGCCCAAGATACGGGCCCTGTTCTTGTGGAGTCCCACCGAGATCTTGAGGGGAGTCTGACCCCCAAACTGGACGATGATTCCCTCCGGGTTTTCCTTGGCGTAGATGGCCAGGACATCTTCGAGCGTCAGCGGGTCGAAATAGAGCCGGTCGGAGATGTCGTAGTCGGTCGAGACCGTCTCCGGGTTGGAGTTGATCATGATCGTTTTATACCCGGCATCCCGCAGGGCGAAAACGCTGTGGACGCAGCAATAGTCGAACTCGATGCCTTGGCCAATCCGGTTTGGCCCTGAGCCCAAGATGATGGCCTTTTTCTCGCTCAGGGGCGGCGCCTCATCCTCTTCTTCATAGGTTGAGTAAAAATAGGGGGTTTCTGATTCGAACTCGCCGGCGCAGGTGTCCACGACCTTCCAGACGGGCTTAATTCCCTGCTGCTCGCGGAGCTCTCTGACCTTGTCTTCTTTGAGCCCAGTGAGCTGGCCGATCCGCCTGTCGGAAAATCCGAACTCTTTGGCCCGGTGAAGGAGAACAGAGGAGAGCTTGTCCTTTTTTGAAGCCTTGAGCACTTCTTCGAAATCAACGATTTCCTTGATGTTTCTCAAGAAAAAACGATCGATTCGGGTGAGGTCGTGGATTTCATCAACAGTCAGTCCGAGCCTGAGTGCGTCAGCAATGAGCCAGAGACGGTCAGAGCTCGACCGGCGGAGTCTTTCGCGCATCGCCTGGCCGTTGGCCTTGGCCTCGGCTGGTTCCAGGCCCCAGAGGTCAAACTCGAGCGACCGGATGGCTTTCTGGAGGGCCTCCTTGAACGTCCGGCCGATGGCCATCGTCTCTCCGACTGATTTCATCTGAGTCGTCAGGCCTCTATCTTCCTCGGGGAACTTTTCAAAGGCGAAGCGTGGCATCTTGACAACGACATAATCGATGGCCGGCTCGAAGCAGGCGGGTGTTTTCTTGGTGATGTCGTTGAGGATTTCGTCAAGAGTGTAGCCCACAGCCAGCTTGGCCGCCATCTTGGCGATCGGAAACCCTGTCGCCTTGGAGGCTAAAGCTGAGGACCGGGAAACACGCGGGTTCATCTCGACAACCATCATCCGGCCATCCTCGGGGTTGACGGCAAACTGGATGTTGGAGCCGCCCGTCTCGACACCGATTTCGCGCATGATGGCGATTGAGGCGTCGCGGAGCCTCTGGTATTCTTTGTCGGTCAGAGTCTGGGCCGGCGCGACCGTGATCGAGTCGCCGGTGTGAACGCCCATGGGGTCGAAGTTCTCGATCGGGCAGACGATGACGACATTGTCTTTTTTGTCCCGCATGACCTCGAGCTCGAACTCCTTCCAGCCGATGATGGATTTTTCCACGAGGATGCGAGAGACAGGGCTGATGGCCAGGCCGAGAGGGACAAAGCGGTAGAAATCCTCCCAGTTGTTGACAATGTTGCCGCCCGTTCCGCCCAGCGTGAAGGATGGCCGGAGAACAACGGGAAAGCTAAGCCGCTTGACAATATCCACCGCTTCTTTGAGGCTCGAGGCGTAGCCAGAGTCTGGGACCTCAAGGCCGATTTTCTCCATGGCCTTGCGGAAAAGAAGCCGGTCCTCGGCCTTACGGATGGAGCCGGCCGTGATGCCGATGAGCCGGATGCCGTGTTTTTTTAGCACTCCTTTCGCGTCGAGCTCTAGGGCTAGGTTCAAAGCCTTCTGCCCGCCAAGAGTGGCCAGCAGAGCGTCGGGTTTTTCTTTTTCGATGATTTTTTCAAGATAGCCTGCCGCGAGCGGCTCAAGATAGGTCCGGTCGGCGAATTCCGGGTCGGTCATGATCGTGGCCGGGTTTGAGTTGACCAGGATGAGCCGGAAATTCTCTTCCTTTAAGGCTTTGAGCGCTTGAGTGCCCGAATAGTCAAACTCCGAGGCCTGACCGATGATGATGGGGCCTGAGCCGATGATCATGATGGACTTAATGTCGTTACGTTTAGGCACGCTATTTCCCCTTGAACGTTTCGATCAGACGCTCAAAGTCCTGGAAGAGGTAGCGCGAGTCTCGTGGACCGGGCGAGCTTTCCGGATGGTACTGGACAGAGAAAAGAAATTTCTCCTTCACCGAAAGGCCCTCGACGGTTAAGTCGTTCAGGTTTATGTGTGTTAGCTTGGCCAGCCCCTTGAGCGAGTCGATGTCCACGGCAAACCCGTGGTTCTGGCAGGTGATTTCTATTGCTCCTGTTTCAAGGTTCTTGACCGGATGGTTGGCGCCGTGGTGCCCGAATTTTAGCTTGTAGGTTTTTCCTCCGAGAGCTAGCCCGATGAGCTGATGGCCGAGACAAATGCCAAACAGGGGAACCCGGCCGACGAGGCTCTTAATGTTTTCGACGGCATAAATGACCGGCTCTGGGTCGCCAGGACCGTTGGAGAGGAAGACACCGTCAGGCTTGAGCTTGAGGACTTCCTCGGCCGGAGTCGCTGCCGGGACCACGAGGACTTCCATCCTCTGCTCAACAAGCGAACGCAGGATGTTCCTCTTGATGCCGAAGTCATAAGCAACGATGAAGCGTTTGAACCTCCGGCGCTTGGCGTATCCCCGCGGCCATTCGTACGTCCCTTCTTTCCACCGGTAAGGCTGGCTCGTCGTCACTTCTCTGACTAGGTGGAGCCCTACGATAGAGGGGATGGCCCTGACGCGCGAGCGGAGACTTTCCGGATCATCGCCCGACGTCGTGATGAGCGCTCGCTGGGCGCCGGCCTGACGGATGAGCTTGGTCAGCTTTCGTGTGTCGATGCCCTGTATGGCCGGGATTTTATGCCGCTTGAGGTAGCTAACGAGGTCTTCTTCGGTCCGCCAGTTCGATGGAGCGGCAGCCATTTCCTTTAGGACAAAGCCCTCAACCCATGGCTTCCCGGATTCCACGTCCTCCGCGTTGCAGCCGGTATTTCCGATTAAGGGATAAGTCATAGTGACGATCTGGCCCTTGTAGGACGGGTCGGTCAGGATTTCCTGGTAGCCTGTCATCGAGGTGTTGAAGACGATCTCGCCCTGAGCTTCGCCCTCATACCCGCAGGAATAGCCCTCGAAGATCGTCCCGTCCTCAAGGACGAGAAAAGCCTTTTTGGTGGAAATCGCGTTTAAGCTGTGCCGAGGCTGGCCACGCATTTGCGCTATTTTAGCATACTTATTTTTCGATGACTATTTTTGATATAATAAAATCGTCAAGATATCAAAGACAGATGCTCGAGCGGCCAAAAGATGAGATGCCGGAGCTTTTAGACGACTTAGAAAAGATCATCGGCTGTCGTCAGAGAAAGTAATAACCGTTTCTTTAGAGGAGCTAATAACATGCTTTTCCGGAAGCTTGGCCTTGTTTTAATCGTCGTCCTTCTGGTCGGTTTCTTAGCCGGGGCTGACGAGACAGAGGCTGTCCTCAAATCCATCAAGGGCGGGGACATTTTCGAGATCGCCAAGGCCATTTCTTCTCCCGAGATGGAAGGAAGGCTTGCCGGAACAGAAGGCTACAACCGGGCAGCCGCTTGGGCCGCGGCCAGGTTCAAGGAGTGGAAACTCAAACCCGTCTACGGACAGGATTATCTTCAGCCTTTTCGAATAAGTTACAACGAGATGAGGGAAACTTCTCTATCCCTCTTTCTTCCGGCTGAAAAGGGAAAAGATGAGCCCAGGCCCGTCGAGCTTGAGATTTATAAAGATTTTTGCCCGACGCTTTACAGCGGTTTTGGAGACGTGGAAACCGAGGTTGTATTTGCCGGTTTTGGCATCTCCGATGAGGAGTTGGGCTGGGATGATTACAGGGGAGTTGACGTCAAGGGGAAAATCGCGGCCATCCTTCAGGGAACGCCACAGGTTGAGGGGAAGGATTTTTCAAAGTACATTGAACGACATCCCAAGCTCTGGATTGCCAAGAAAAAGGGAGCGGCTGGCCTTCTTCTCCTCCAGGGAGCTGTTGTTTCAGGGAACGGAGACTATGTGGAAGGGTTGCCCATGGCCATGGTGGGAGAAAAAGTCTGGCAGAGCCTGTTCGCTTCGAAAGGGTATAATTTCGAGGCCGTGAGAGCCCTCTGTCGGGACGGCCATCACCTGTCCTTTTCCACAGGGGTTAGAGCCAAACTCAAGTCGACCGGCGTTCACCACGACAACGCCGAGACGTTTAACGTTGTCGGGATGATTGAGGGGCGGGACCAGGTCCTTAAACAAGAGTACATAATTTTCGGAGGCCATCTGGATGGGATAGGGCCATGGCCGGTCCTTCATCCCGGAGCCAATGACAACGCTTCCGGATCGGCTGTGGTGATGGGCCTGGCCCAGGCTTTTTCCAGGCTGAAGATGCCGCCGAAAAGGACGCTCGTTTTCGCTCTTTTTAGCGGCGAAGAACTGGGGTTGCATGGAAGCAAGCACATGGCCACCAACTTGCCTCGATTTCCTTCCAAGCCCTTGCTCATGGTCAACCATGATATGAATGGCACGGGTAATTCCCTGGTCGTCGCCGGCGGAAAAGCGTACCCGGAAATGTATGGGTTTCTCGAAAAAGCCAACGAGAAATATTCACTTCTCCAAAACTTGAGCGCTTCAGAGATCAGCCCCCTGGGCGGAAATAGCGATTACGCTCCTTTCTTAGCCAAAGGGATTCCCGCCTATTCCAACTGGACAAGGGGAGGCCGAGGAGGAGGGACACACACGGCAGATGATTCTATTTATTTTGTTACCCCGAAGATCATGGAAGACATCGTCCGGCTTTATTTTGCCGCGGCCTATGAATTTGCCAACAGATAAAAGATAAGAGAGTCGAGAGATTCGTTTTTCTTGTGCGCCGGTTGAATTCCAGCGGATCAAGGGACTCAAAATCGAACGCCGGCTGGATTAAGTCTGCTTCCCCTCCCGTTCTCAGCGGCGATCAAGAATTCCTGATAGGCGAGATGAGGCGATTCACAAGGAGCTTCTGGGTCCCGAACGGGGAAAACGTTTGCTCAAAACGACTTTCCGTTTGACAAGTATGTCATCATGTGGTACACATATTTGTGTGTTAAAGAGGATTTCATGAAAAAACGAAATTTGACGGTTTCTCTTCCCTACGTGCTCGTCTGCAAGGCCAAGGAAATGGCTGTCCGCGAGGACCGGTCGCTAAACGACTACGTTCGAAAAGCGATCGAGGAAAAGATCGACCGCTCGTCGGGTTACGCCAGGGCGAGAGAGCGTCAGCTGGCTTGCCTGAAGAAGGGGCTGGCCCTCGGGACGAAAGGCCGTTCGCCCCTTGCCCGGGACGATCTTCATGAACGAAAATAAAACATTCGTCGATACGAACGTCATCGTCTATTCCTACGATTCGACGGCCGGCGAGAAGCACTCGAAAGCAAAAAAAATTATGACGGACCTGTGGCGGTCCGGCGGAGGCCTGGTGAGCACCCAGGTCCTCCAGGAGCTCTATGTGACTCTGACCCGGAAGATTCCGCGGCCCTTGAAGTCCGCCGAAGCCGGCGAAATCATCGAAGACATGCTGACCTGGGACATCGTTGTGAACGACGGCGAGTCCATCCTCCAGGCCATCTCCCTCGAGACTCGGGAAAAAGTTTCCTTCTGGGATGCCCTGGTTGTCGTGGCGGCGATGCGCGGCGGAGCCGAGACTCTTCTTTCCGAAGACCTTCCGGCAGGGCGCACTCTCGAGGGCGTCCGCGTCCTTAATCCCTTCCTTTCCTCGGAGTAAAGGCCGCAAGTCCGCGCGGCTTGACCAGCTTTGCTTATCGGGTTGGGAGGGATAGCCGTGGTCGTTCCAGGGATACTGGCGGGAATTTGGTTATTGACTGCGCTCTCCGAAGCGGCGTCTGTGATGACCGGATGAGGCTGGTGAAAAATCGACAATGAGCGCGCTCTCTAACGGCGGCTCTCCTGGCGGCGTTTTCTCCGCAGCCACGCGAGAAAAGTCCGCACGATGAGCCCGAAGCTCCTCAAGTCCAGCTCATTTCCGGCAGCTTCGAGGCCGGATTCCCTGACCTTCTCATACATGTAGTGATTGAATTCCACCCTCCGGCAGGCGTAGGAAGGCGCGTGTTCGCCGGACAGGGTAAGGACGCTTTCGCCTTGTAGTAGCTTTTTCTTGCGAGCAGCTTTCCTTCGTAGACGATGATGCCGGGCTTAAGACTTAGGCTCGAGGCGATTTTCTTCAGCGTGATGACGCAGCTTGCCCCAGCCGGCTCGCCGCCGATGATGACGACCCGCGCGGTCGCGCAGGGACGTTCCTCCTGCCATGACCGTATTCTACTACTATTCATATAGTTTTTATAAATACGATAGAAATTATAGAGTGTTGGCGGCGAGGCTTTTCTGGCGTTCCTCGGCGATCTTCTGGTATTCGAGGGGATGGAGGAGGCGGAGCTCCCTGCCCGTGATCCGGCCGTTCAGCCAAACCTTGCTCATCGGAAAAACCTCCGGGTTGAGATGGACGTTGTACATGTGCCAGATGCTGATCGAGAGGAAAGCCAGAATCGCCTCATAGCCGTGGATGATGATGAAAATATCGTGGACCCAAAGCGGGAAAAGCCGAAGAGAAAGCTCGACCTGCCACATGAAAAACCCGGTGAAGATCATTATCAGAGAGCTCCAGCCCAGGGCCCAGTATTCAAACTTCTCGATGAAATTGTACCGGCCGAAAATAGCGTGGCGCATGAGAACCGTCCTCTACTGGGATGGAGAGCCAGATCTCGGCAAACCCCTCGCGGACGCTTTTCTACTTCGCTTCTGGCTTGGGATGCTTGATTTTTTGGTAGCCGGCTACAAAATCAAAGCTTATACCATGGGCATTTTCGTGACAGGTCAGGCACTGCCTGCGCGTCGCATCCTGGGATTCATAGACGACGAGACCGTTCTTTGTCGCCGCAACCCGGTCTTTCATGATGCTGAGCTTCTTATACTCGCTTCCCGGGCCGTGGCAAACCTCACAGGTCACGCCCTCGGCTTTGAGCTCAGGCGCTTTTTCGAAGAGAGGAGCGTGGCACTTGAGGCATGCCGGGTTTTCCGGCGGGTTTTGAAGGCCTGCGCCTTGGGCAATGAAGGCAGCATCAGGGGAGTTGAGGGCTCCAAAAGAGGCGGAGTGCTTGGATTTCTGCCATATGGGGTACTGCAGGCCTTGTGATTCTGTCTTATGGCAGATCTGACACTTGGAAGCGCCGACGTAGGTGAACTCCTGGCTCAGAAGGAGCAGGACGACGGGACTAACCAGGATGACAGCAATGAAAGCAACCTTCTTCATTATTCCTCCCTGGGAATAAAATATTCGCTTTTAGGAAGACTGATTCTAAAAAAGCCAGCCGTTGTTGTCAACTATTATTCCTATAAGTCCTATATTTTCTGTAAGTTATGGGGATGGACCTTAAGGAGGACCGTCTCCACTATCTGGCACTCGCTGAAGATATCCTGTTAGACGTAGCTGTGCAGCCCGGAGAGAAGGTAATTCACTCCGAAGTAAGTAAACAAAGCAGCCAGAAAACCGATGACGGCGATGACTGCCGACCGCCGCCCTTTCCAGCCCATGATGATCCGGGTGTGAAGGTAAAGGGCGAAAACAAACCAGGTGATGAGGCTCCAGACCTCCTTGGGGTCCCAGCTCCAGTAGCTTCCCCAGGCTTTGTGAGCCCAGACCATGCCGAAGACAAGCGCTCCCAGAGTGAAAAGCGGGAAGCCGACAGAAACGGCCCGGTAGCTGATGGCATCCAGCCTCTGTGCGCTCAAGCCAGTCGGTGTGGCCCGACCTTTCCTTTCTCTGGCCTCGGCCCGCAAGTACATGATGCTCGTGATGAAGGCGACGGCAAAAAAGGCTTCGCCGAGAAGGGTGACAGACACATGGAGCCAGAGCCAGTAGCTTTGCAGGGCAGGGACAAGTGGCGCGGCTTCTTTTGGCATGAGCGGCGAAGAGGCCAGGGCCATCAAGGCGATAACGATAAGAAGGAAGTAAGCCCCAGCCCGGCGGACTCGGTATTTCCATTCGATAATGAGGTAGGCGAGGATGGATGACCAGGCCAGGAAAGAGAGGGACTCGTACATGTTGGTGAAGGGGGCGTGGCCGCTCTCAACTGTTCTTAAAATCAAGGCCAGAGTATGGAGAAGCAGTCCCAAGAAGGCCAGCATGAATCCAGCTTTGGCCGAGCCTTCTTTTTTAGAGAAAAGGAAGACAAAATAGAAAGCTGCGGCAAGTATGTAAAGGATAAAAGTCAAAAGAAAAAACGTCGCTTCGCTCATCTTGTTTTCCTCGCAGCGCTCATGATGTCGGAGAACTCCTTCATGAATGCCTCCTGGCTCTTGGCCGAAATCCCGCCAGCGGTCACTTCTGATTTTCCGCCGCTCTCTTCGATGACCAGGCGCACCTCCCTTGTCGGCCAGTAAAAGGCTAGAAAGAGCCCGGCCATGAGCAGGGAGCATCCGGCCCAGATTAGGGGGACACCCAGATCCTTTGATATCTGGATGACTGAATACTGAGGCGCCTTGATATCCTTGAGCTCGAAGGAGAGCTCGGTCTCTTTGGCCCCGTGAAGCCGGGAAAAATCAGGAAATTTGGCAAAAATCCAGCCGGAGAAGACTTTCTCTCCCCCGTTCCATCCCTCGATAAAGGCAGCGGGGTTGTTCGGTTCGAGCGAGCGAGTCCCTGGCTGTCTGTTCTCGTCGAGGACGAAGTCGGGGAGGAACCGGACGACCGTAACTTGGAGACTTTCTTCTTCGAGAACGGACTTTTCTCCCACTTTCAAAGACAACTTCCTTAAATAAGCAGGGTCACTGCTTTTTTTAACCCAGACCTCGAGCGCAGGGCTCTGCCAGTCCCAGCCGTACCCGCTCTGGTAGAAAACATAGCCCTTGTAAGTCAGCGGATGGTTGACTTCGATTGTTTTTTGATGGACAGACTGGCCAGCCTCGATGACGGTCAGGTCGCTTTTCCAGTCCCTTACGCTGCCGTTGGGGTAGTATTCGGTGGTGAATTTGTCCAGGCGGATGGAAAAATCGGCTCGAGGGACGGGCAAGGTCTGGTTTTCAGTAAAGGAAAGGCTTTGCTTTAAACCAAACAGGCCGGTCACGACACCGCCGGTCAGGATAACTAAGAGACCCAGGTGGACGATGTCCGACCCGAACCAGCCCAGAACCCGCTTGCGAGCAAGGAGAGATATCCTGCCTTCACTCGTGCTTTCTTTAATCTTGTAGCGGCGCCGTACGAGCTCCTTTTTCACCGCCTCTTTGGCTGCGCCGGGCTCGATGGTTAGCCTGAATTTCTCCTTTATTTTCAGAGCCTGGATGTTCTTCGAGTCCGCGTCAACCAGAGGCCGAAAGACCCTTCGTATCTTCGGCATGAGCCGCGTCAAGGTGCAGATGATGATGTTCAGGCCAAAAAAGACGAGCAGTCCGACGTACCAGAAGGATTGGTAAAGCCGGGTGAACTGAAGCCTCTGCAGAAGCCCGCCGAGCTGGCCGTAACGGACGAGGTATTCTTCAGCACTCCTTCCCTGGGGGATGAGCGTGCCGAGGATTGAAGAACAGATGATGAGAATCAGAAGGACGATGGCGAGTCTGACTGAAGTGAGAAATTTGATGACTGCTCTCATGGACTCCGTCCCGGCATAAAACAGGTCTGCCAGGACTTTTCTGCCTCCAAAATCCTCTTGTTCCTAACAGAAAGGATCCCCCTTTTTAGAGGGGGATAATAATTCAAAAGACGGCTTCATGGGAAAACCGTCAGCGCCTCGTTTTGCCTTTTTCCTTTGATTTTTGAAGCTTCTTCTCCCCGAGGTCGAGGATATGCTGGAGAGTAACTTTCTTGAAGAAATTTTGAAGCAACTGGCTGGCCTCTCTCCAGACCTCGTAAGCGGCGCATCCGGGCAGGCGATCGCAATAATCCGTGTCTTCAACGCAATCGACCAGGGCGCAGGTGCCTTCGAGCGCTTCGAGGATTTCGCAAACGTTGATTTCAGCCGGCTTGCGGGCCAACGTATACCCTCCCCCCGCGCCGCGGATGCTTTTCACCAGCTTCTTGATTTTTAGCGGGATGATGATTTGTTCAAGGTAGCGAATAGAGATATCCTCTTCCTGGGCGACGTTCTTAAGAATGACGGCTTTGTTCCCGCTGTTGTAATGGCTCGCCAGGTTGAGCATGAGGCGGAGTCCGTACCGACCCTTGGTGGAAACTTTGATCACACAGTCCTCCTTCATACAGAATGAAAAAAAGCCACTTTTATCCTATCTCAATATTCAGGGGATTTCAACATAAATTTATAGGAATAATCGGAATAGTATTCTTTTTGGTCGCCCTCCCTTGCCACCTTCTCTTTCCACCCATGCCGATCACACAAACGGCGACGCAAACGCCATAACGAAAGAAGTAACGTTTAGACGGGGTTTTGCGTATTATAATAGCGAATGTTTGTTGTGTTAAGTTGTATTCAAAAAGGGAGACGATCCTGGGAGGATTGGTTTTGACTTTTTTCGAGAGGAAACGGACGGAGGAGCTGATGCTCAGCGGTAAGACATATTTTCTTCTTTATTTTCTGTTCGCGGGGGTTTTAGCCGCTCTCCCGGCTGCCGCTCAACAGGAGGTCGACGTCGACGCCTTGAAGAAGGCCGCGGCCAGGGTGTTCATCGATTGCAGCAGCTGCGACCTTGACTATATCCGGACGGAGATCGCCTTTGTCAATTATGTCCGCGAGCGGAAAGAGGCCCAGGTCCACATCCTCGTCACGACGATGAGGACGGGAAGCGGCGGCCGGGAATACACCATATCGTTCATCGGCCAGCGCGAATTCCAGGGAGTTAACGACACCCAAAAATACTTTTCTAACCAGACGGACACAGAGGATGAAATAAGGCGGGGACTGGTCGAAGCCCTGAAAATCGGGTTGATGAGCTATGTGGCCAGGACGCCCATCGGCTTGCGGATGGCCATTTCTTATGCTGGAGAAGAGAAGCCAGAGGCTGCGGACAAATGGAATTACTGGGTGTTCAGCCTCAGCACGGGTGGTTTTTTCAGGGGTGAAGAATCCTACGAGTCCCGGTCCCTTCGGGCGAGTTTTTCAGCCAACCGGGTGACCCCGGACCTGAAAATCCGGATGTCGGTCGCGGCCCGGCATTCTTCGAGCACCTACGAGTATGACAGCCAGACCATCACCAGCACAACCGAGGGGTATGAGGTCAACGGCCTGTTTGTGAAGAGCCTCAATGACCACTGGTCGATAGGAGCCTGTTTAAGAGCCGCCTCCTCTACGTACGAAAACATCCTCTTTTCTTTTAGCCCTTCCCCAGCTGTCGAGGTCAATTTTTTCCCCTATGCCCAGTCGACGCGGCGGCAGCTCCGTTGCCTCTACAGCCTCAAATTTGCGTCCCTCAAATACCGGGAAGAAACGATCTATGACAAAAAGTCAGAGAATGTCTGGGGACAGTCTCTGTCTGTTACCCTTGACCTCAAAGAGAAGTGGGGGACAATCAGCACGACTTTAGCAGCTTCGCATTATTTTCATGATTTCAGCAAGAACCAACAGACGCTCTTTACCGTCTTTAACCTCCATCTCATCAAGGGCTTGAGT
Organism: Clostridiales bacterium; assembly: GCA_029907205.1. Classification (GTDB taxonomy): domain Bacteria; phylum Acidobacteriota; class Aminicenantia; order Aminicenantales; family UBA8522; genus JARYMI01. The sequence continues at coordinate 10,024 of JARYMI010000013.1, read as the reverse complement.
GTCTTTGTCTTGGCAGGCGGTGCCAGGATTCATGACCAGCTCTACCTGGCCAAAGGGGAAGCATCGCTCGAAGAAGTCCTGTTGCGGCGCAAGCAGCTGGCCACAAGCTATAATTATTACTTGTCCATGGGCTTGAGCTATACCTTCGGCTCCGTCTTCACCAACGTCGTCAACCCAAGGTTTGGTGACAGCGGGATGGGCGGCGTTTCCATCAACATTGACTAAAAAGGGGCTGGCTGACGCCGGAGTCGGTCAAGAAAGAGAAACGAGAATGAGCAGAGAAAAGGAAAACAAGAAAGAGGCGGCGAGAACAAGCAGAAAAAAAGGAGAACGCCGACCGGGCGGCTTGAGTCTTGTCATCTGCTTTCTTTTCAGTCTGGCCGTGCCTTGCCTTTTCTCGCAGACGGAAGAAGGCAGGGAGCCGGCCAAGTCAGATGCCCTCGCGGTTTTTTTAGACTGCGCGGCCTGTGACCCGCTCTTTATCCAGAGGGAGGTTCCCTTTGCGCTTTTTGTTCTCGACCCGGGTGAAGCGCAGGTCGTTGTCCTCGTCAGCGTTGAAAAAAAAGAGGGTCAAGCTTTCTATACGATGTCTTTCCGCGGTCAGAATGAATTCGAAGGGGATAACGACCAGTTGATTTATAGCGCAAGAGAAGACGCGTTGGCCGAAGAAATCAACAAAGGCTTGCTCCAGACCTTGAAAATGGGCTTGATGCGTTACGCAGGCAAAACTCCCGTGGCGCAGCGCCTGATGATCAATTTCCAAGACCAGGTTAAGCCGACGGCGGCCGTCGATCCCTGGAATTTCTGGGTTTTTAGTCTGAGCGTCAATTGTTTTCTGAGCGGAGAGCAGAGCTACAGAAGCAGCACGGCCTTCGGGTCGTTTTCAGCCAACCGCCTCACTCCAAACTGGAAAATCCGCTTGGCTGCGAGCGCCATGTACCGGCGCGACCGCTATACCTACGAAGACCTGGATTTTGAAAGCTCTTCGGACAGCCAGAGTTTCCGTGGGCTTGTCGTCAAAAGCCTGAATGACCACTGGTCGCTCGGAGCCTTTTTCTCTCTTAGTTCTTCCACATACAGCAATCTTAGGGTCAGCGCGACTCCTGCGCCGGCGGTTGAATTCAACCTTTTTCCGTATTCCGAATCGACGAAAAAGCAACTGCGTTTTCTCTATCGGCTGAATTTCAAGTCTGTTCGCTACCGAGAGGAAACGATCTACTTGAAGACGCGCGAAAACTTGTGGCAGCAGGCGCTGTCTGTGACTCTTGAGTTGGTTCGGCCGTGGGGAACTGTCAGCACCTCGCTTGAAGCGGCGAACTACCTCCATGATTTTAGGAAGAATCACTTCGATCTGTGGGGGGACATCTCGCTGCGCATCATCAAGGGGTTCAATTTCAACATTCACGGCAGTTATTCACGGATTCATGACCAGCTCTCCCTCCCCCGGATGGGAGCTTCCCTGGAGGAAGTCCTGCTCCAGCGCAAGCAACTGGCGACAACATATGATTATTTCTTCTCCGTGGGCCTGAGCTACAGCTTCGGGTCTGTCCGCAGCACGGTCGTCAACCCTCGCTTTGGCGACGGCGGGGGCGGCATTTCCATGCGCATTTCCATGTAACCCCGCCCCTTTTGTTCGCTTGACACTCCCCGAACGGGATTGTATCCTTACCTCTCCGGTTGCAAATTGATTGATGTTCCAAGCGTGAGGGTGTTTTTTCATTAGGAGGAACTCAATCGACGAGCATGGCCACTCTCTGAATAAGGACAACTCATGAAAGCTGAACTCTTGCTCGGCGATGAAGCTGTGGCCTTGGCTGCCCTCCACGCCGGCCTGACCGCGGCCTACTCTTATCCCGGCACGCCGGCCTCGGAAATATTGGAATACTTGATAAAGCTGGCGGAAGAGCACAAGCACCTAAAAGCCTCCTGGTCGGTGAACGAGAAAGTCGCCTACGAAGAAGCTCTGGGCGTCTCTTTTGCCGGGAAACGGGCGCTTGTTTCCATGAAGCACGTCGGCCTGAACGTCGCCGCTGACCCGTTCATGAACTCAGCCATCACCGGCACCAACGGCGGGCTCGTCCTGGCCGTGGCCGACGACCCCAGCATGCACAGCTCGCAGAACGAACAGGACAGCCGGTATTACGCCCAGTTCGCCCAGATTTTCTGTTTTGAGCCCTCGAATCATCAGGAAGCCTACGACATGACCCGGCGCGCCTTTGACCTGTCTGAGGAAACCGGGCTCCCTGTGATGGTCCGTCTTGTCACCCGGCTTTCTCACAGCCGGTCGATGGTCCAGCCCTGCGAGGCGAGGGGAGAGAACGAGCTAAGCTACGGCGCGAGCTCGGACTGGACGCTCCTTCCGGTCAATGCCCGCCGCCGGTTTAAAATCCTTCTGGAGAAGCAGCCCAGCCTCACCAGGCTGGCTGAGGAATCGGAGTTCAACCGCCTCGAACTCAACGACAAGGACCGCTCGCTCGGCGTCATCGCCTCGGGAATTGCCTACAATTATGTTATGGAGAATTTGACATCGAAAGGGAAGGCGCCCTCGGTCCTCAAAATCGGCACGTACCCCATCCCGGAGACTCTCTGTCGCCAGCTCGTCAACCACGTGGACACTGTGCTTGTTGTGGAGGAAGGATATCCTTTTATCGAGAAAATGCTGCGTGGCCTGTTCGGCATCCCCGGAAAGACGCTCAGGGGCAAGCTGAGCGGCGACTTGCCGCTTTCGGGTGAGCTTTCGCCCGAGGTGGTGCGGCCGGCTCTGGGCCTCCCCGGTCTTCCCCGGCGAGAGCTCAGCGGGTTCCAGCTGGTTGCCCGGCCTCCCCAACTCTGCCAGGGCTGCCCCCATGCTGACGCGCTGATTGCCTTAAACAAGGCGCTGGAGGGCTACCCCGGCGCAAACGTTTTTAGCGATATCGGCTGTTACACTCTGGGAGCCTACCCTCCCTACAAAGCCGTCCAGACATGTGTCTGTATGGGAGCCTCGGTGAGCATGGCCAAGGGCGGCGCAGAAGCCGGCGTTTCTCCCTCGGTGGCCGTGATCGGCGATTCGACGTTCGGCCACTCCGGGCTGACCCCGCTTCTTGACGCGGCAGCCGCCAACACGAACATGACCGTCGTCATCCTGGACAACGCGACCGTGGCCATGACCGGCGGCCAGCCCAGCTATGCTTCCGGCGAGCGGCTGGTTCGCCTGATTGAAGGAGCTGGAGTTCCCCGGGAGCACATCCGCGTCATCGAGCCGCTGCCGAAGAACTTGGAGAAGAACATCAAGGTCATCAAGGAAGAGCTGGCTCACGAGGGAATTTCGGTCATCGTTGCTGTGCGCGAGTGCGTCGTTGAGGCCAGGAAGAAAAAGAGGAGAGACTAAATGAAGCAGGATATTATCCTGGCCGGAGTCGGGGGCCAGGGGATCTTATCGATCGCCTTTGTCATCGACAGCGCCGCCCTCAAGAATGGTTTTCAGGTCAAACAGGCGGAAGTCCACGGCATGTCGCAGCGTGGAGGAGCCGTCCAGTCCCATCTGCGCCTTTCTGACGAGAGGATCTTCAGCGATCTTATTCCCAAGGGCGAAGCTGACATGATTTTGAGCGTGGAGCCGCTCGAAACCCTTCGTTATCTGGATTACCTCCGGCCTGAAGGGATCGTTGTCTCGAGCAGCACCCCGTTTATCAACATCCCGGATTATCCTGACATCGAAGCCGTTCTTGGAAAGATAAGGGAAGTTCCTGGCCACCTCATCATCGATTCCGAGAAGCTGGCCCGGGAAGCCGGCTCGGCCCGCACGCAGAACATGGTCATGCTGGGCGCGGCTTCTCGTTACTTGATGGTAAAAAAAGACGACCTCGTCGAGTTCATCGGAGTCCTTTTCAAAACAAAAAACGAGAGCACAGTAGCCGCCAACATCAAGGCATTTGAACTCGGCCGCGGCGCTGCCGGGCCTTACGCGTAGACGCGAGGGGGCAATCACGGCTTTCATCGTGATCAAGAATGAATTGTCAGAGAGGGAAGCATGAAAAGGAGGCCGGGAATGAACCTGAGCAGAGTCAATTCCATTTTTAGAAAGGCAGAGCAAGATGGCCGGCGTTTTCTCTTAGAGCCTGAAGTATACGCGCTTCTCCGGGCGTGCGGGATCGCCACGCCGCGCTTTCTTTTCTTGAAAAAAGGACAGAAGGCCGACCGCAAAAACTTATCCGCCCTCCGAACTCCCGAGGTCGTCGTCAAGGTCGTCTCGCCTCTCATCGTCCATAAGAGCGATGTCGGAGGCGTCGCCTTTGTCCCGGGCCAGCCGGCCAACGTCAACGAGGTGATTCGCTCAATGGTGCGGGACGTGCCGAAGAAATTCTCGGACTGGCAAAGAAAAATAGGGTCCAAAAAAACTTACTCCCCGGAGGAAATCCGGAACCAGGTCAGAGGGTTCTTGATCCTGGAAAAAGTTGCTTACAAAGACAGTGGCTTTGGGTCTGAACTCCTTGTCGGCCTCCGTCATTCGAGAGAATTCGGGCCGATCGTGACCATGGGATTAGGCGGGCTGGATGTCGAGTATCTGAGCGAGAGGTTGAAGGAGGGAAAAGCGCTGGCCATCGGCTCGGCCCCCCTCTTGCGTCAGGAGGAAATCGCTTCTCTTCTCAGGCCTTTGGCTTTCTTTGATAAAATTACAAAGGAGCACAGGGGAAGAAAGGCGGCAATAAAAGAGGATGAGCTTGTAAGCGCTTTTAGCTGCTTCCTTCGCCTGGGAGCGCACTTTTCTCCTTATGCCAGGATGTCTCCCTATGTCATCGAAGAAGCTGAAGTCAACCCTTTTGTCGTCGTTGCAGGCCGGCTTGTCCCGTTGGACGGGATGTGCCGCTTTTCCCGGGCTCACGTCCAGGCAAGACCCCGGCTTTCGGCGTCGCTGGATTTTATTTTGCATCCACGGTCAATCGGGATTATCGGCGTCTCAGAACGGATGAACCTCGGCCGCATCATCCTGAAAAATATCCTGAGAGAAGGTTTTCCAGGAGAGAAAGTCTATATCGTCAAGCCTGGTGTTAAAGAAATTGACGGCTGCCGTTGCCTGCCTGGTGTCTCAGAACTGCCGGAGACGGTTGACCTTTTTGTGTTGACCTTAGCTGCGGAGCAGAGCGTCGGCGTGATGAAGGAACTCGTTCGAACTCAGAAGGCCAGGTCCGTTGTCATCATCGCCGGCGGCCTGGGAGAAAAAACGGGGACCGAAGCCCTCGAGAAAAAAATAAGGGAACTCATCAGTCATAGCCGTAAGAGGGGAAGACTCACCCCTATCGTTAACGGCGGAAACTGTATGGGAATCTACTCTGCGCCTGGAAAGTATGACACGACGTTTATCCCCGAGTACAAGCTGGCCAGCCCGGGGAAGAAAAACCCCCGCCTCGTCTATATCAGCCAGAGCGGCGCCTTCATGGCCTCGCGGATGAGCAAACTGCCGTTCGCGGAGCCAAGGTACGCGATCTCCCTGGGCAATCAGATCGACCTCACAGCGTCCGATTACCTGAACTATTTCAATAATAAGAAGGAAGTTTTTCTTTTGGCCCTCTACCTCGAAGGCTTTCAGCCCGGCGACGGTTTGGCTCTGGCCAGAGCAGCCCAAGAGGCAGCGAGAAAAGGGAAAATGGTTGTCGTCTATAAAGGCGGCAGGACTCCGGAAGGCCGCGAGGCGACGTCCAGCCACACAGCCTCAGTTGCTGGAGATTATGCTGTGTGCCGCTCGATCCTTGAAACATCGGGTGTTTTTATGGCCGAGGACCTGACCGAGTTCGAGAGCGCGATCCAAAACCTCCTTCCTCTGTCCGCGAAGACGCCTCGGGGAAGACGGGTCGGCCTCATCAGCAACGCCGGGTTTGAATGCGTTATCCTGGCCGATAACCTTGCGAACCGACACGCGTTAGAGCTGGCCTCCTTTTCTGAAAAAACAAGAGCCAGGATTGCGGGCATTCTTGGTCCCTTGGGCATCGACCGGCTTCAGGATGTTCGCAATCCGCTGGATGTCACTCCGGTGGCGGATGACGCCACTTTTGCTGGCTGTGTCAAAGCCTTGCTGGCGGATCCCATGGTCGATTGCGCTGTCGTTTCACCAGTGCCGATGACTTCCGCCCTTCAGACGCTCCCCCCCGGAGAAACTCACCGGGAAAATATCTATCAAAAAGAGAGCATCGGCTGCCGCCTGGCCGAGCTATTCCGGAAATCGCCAAAGCCTTTTGTTGTCAACATCGATGCCGGAGCAGCCTACCAGCCCCTGGCCGATCTCCTGGTTTCTGCCGGAGTGCCCGTTTTCCGGCACTCGGACCGGGCCCTGCGCTTTCTCGGCAAGTTCGTCCATGTGAAGCTTATGACCGCAGAGGTTGCCAAAAGAGAAGAGGAGGAAGGATCATGATTTTAAAAGCACGACCAAAGCTCACTTCCCTTATCTTTTTTATTTTTATTCTTTTTTTTATCATCCTTTATGCCACCGGCTTTGCTCTTCCCTCGTATGACCTGAGTGAGGACATCCCCAGGCCGGAGTACCCGCGACCGGAAAAGGCGAGGGCCGAGTGGGTCAACCTTAACGGCTGGTGGGATTTCGCCGTCGACTATTCTGAAAGCGGCGAGGAAAAAGAATATTTCAAGGGCAAAGGGTTTGACCAACGAATTCTCGTCCCGTTTGCCCCGGAAAGCCCGCTTTCCGGCATCGGCAACCTCGATTTCATGAAGGTTGTCTGGTACAAGAGAACCTTTCGCGTTCCCGAAGCCTGGCGCCGAAAAAGAATCCTGCTTCATTTTGAGGCCTGCGATTACCGGACGACCGTCTGGGTAAACAGGAAAAAGGCTGGCGAACATGAAGGGGGCTACACGCCGTTTTCTTTGGATATCACGGACCTGCTCACGGCCTCCGACAATCTTCTTGTCGTGAGGGCTTATGATGACGTCCGGAGCCGACTTCAGCCAACAGGAAAACAAAGCCATCGACTTCATTCTTATAGCTGCCTTTACCGCCGGACGACCGGAATCTGGCAGACCGTCTGGCTTGAGCCGGTCCCGGATATCCATATCGAGGATTACCGCGTCTTTCCCGACGTTGACAACGGCGAGGCCAGGATTGTCGTCCACATGAACAGGTCGCCGGCGGAGGGCGAAATCACACTTCTTGTGAAGGCCGCCGGAAAGGAAGAACACTCCATCCGCAAAAAAGCTGATCCGGCGGTCTCGTTCCTGGTGAAATTCAAGAAGCCGAAACTCTGGGATATTCGCCAGCCGCACCTCTACGGCCTTGATATCGTCTACGCCCATCAGGGCAAGGAAATCGACAGAATCCAGGGCTATTTCGGCCTGCGCAAAGTGGAGGCGCGGGGGAAGACCATCTATCTCAATAACCGGCCGGTTTTTCTGCGCCTCGTCCTCGACCAGGGGTTCTATCCTGACGGAATCTACACGGCACCGACAGAGGAAGTGCTGAAGCAGGACATCGAAATCTCTCTGGGTCTTGGTTTTGACGGAGCCCGTCTCCATCAGCGCGTCTTCGAACGGCGTTTTCTTTACTGGGCAGACAGGCTCGGCTACATCGTCTGGGGCGAGTATGCGGACTGGGGACTGGACATTTCCCGGCCAGAATCCTTCTTCGTCTTCGCCCGGGAATGGGCCGAGGCTGTGGAGAGAGATTTAAACCACCCCTCGCTCATCGGCTGGTGTCCGTTCAACGAAAAGTGGGAGGATGAGTTCCCTGGGCTGATTGAAGGCATCTACCGGCTGACCAAGCGTCTCGACCCGACCCGCCTCGTCATCGACGCTTCGGGCGGCTATCACTGCGTCTCGCCAGATGTCTATGATTCCCACAATTACGAGCAGGATATCGCCAGGTTCAAGGCGGCCTTCGACGGTTTGCTTCAGGAGCCGCCCGTAGTTTTTGTGAACGGCGAGCGATCTCGTCATGTCACCTATGCTGGCCAGCCTTATTTCGTCAGCGAGTACGGCGGAATATGGTGGAATCCTGGCCAGAAAGATGACAAAGCATGGGGGTATGGCGCCCGGCCAAAAAGCGAAGAAGAGTTTCTCGAACGCTACAAGAAGCTGACCGAGGCGCTCCTCTTTAACGCTGCCGTTGCCGGGTTCTGTTACACCCAGCTCTATGATATCGAGCAGGAGGTTAACGGGCTTTACACCTTTGACCGGAAGCCGAAGTTTGACCCGGCCATTTTCTTCCGCATTAACCAGCAGAAGGCCGCCATCGAACGGTAGACCTGGAACAAAACTTAGGGCAGTTTGGGCCGTGTCGTCGCCGGCTGAGACGGGCCCGGGTACTTCATGAGATAAAGACGGTAGACCTCGCTTCCTGTGATGGCCCGGCTAGTGGCCATCAACTTAACGAGATGTCCTGGTTGTTCCAGCGCGGGGTCAAGATGAAAGTTGAGAAGGATGAGGCAATCCTTTTTTTCTTTCCGGGAGAACTGCTCGGCCCGTTGCAGGATAACCTCAGGGCTGACGTCCTCGAACCTCCTCATGTCCCATTTCACGTACGACCCCGGACGTTCTCCCCGGACAAAATAGATTTTCCGGCCAAGATATCCAGAAACAGGAGTCATCAGGTAATCCATTTCACCGACGATGGGAAGGTCTCGGTATCCCTTTTGTTTGATATACCGGGCGGTCGCTTTTGCCTGGGAGAAGGGATAGACGATATCCATCCCGACGGCGAACAATCCTCCCACGGCCTGGACAGCAAAGATTAACGTGAGCACAAAGGAAAAGACTAGTATGCCTTCTGGCCTGCGCTCCTTTACCGCTGAGCTTGCCTTTATCGGATCGGGAGAGCCTCGAGCAAGCCATACGGCGGCGACGAATGCAAGAAACAGGTGTCCCTGATGGCGGACGAAACCGACTGAAGCAATATAGAGCCAGGCGAGAGTTCCGCTGGTGCTGAGAACGAAAAAAATCAGGGCGGACCGGCGTCTCCAGATCACAAGCGCGGAGAAAATAAGGACGAGAAGCGCCAGGGAGGCATTGATCGCCAAGGTCGAAGGCCCATTGCCCAAGATGTGAGTGTTCCAGAAATGAAAGGTTGGTCTGGGCACCTGAAGGTAGGCCTTGGGCACGGTCCACAAGACCTTGCTGGCCAGGCCGGCGTTAAATGACCTGTGCAGCCTGGAAAACTGATCCCAGGAGCTGTCAGGAATTGGCCTCAGGCACCAGGCGCTAAGGGCCACACCCAGACCCATAAGCATCAGAGCGACAAAAGTTGTCCATTGTCTTCTGAGTGATTTTTCTGTCAGGACGTCCGCTATCACGGCTCCGCTTGCGGCTGCGGCGAATATCAACCCGTAAACGCTCGTGTTGGCCAGGACGAACAGGCATGCTCCCCATCCAAGGGGAATCTTTCGCTTCCCGGCATAGGAAAAGCAAAAAAGGAAAAGTGAGAGTATGCCTAAAGCATAATTCCGGCTGATGACGTTATACTCGAAAAACAAATAATAGCCAAAGATCAACAAAACCTTCTGAACCGGGCTGAACGGAGCGAACCGGAGCACGAGCCAGGCAGAAAACGCCGCTAACCCGACGTGAAAGAGCTGCATGGCCAGAGGGGAGCCGGTCAGCCGGCTGAGCAGAAAAAGCACAACATACCAGGCCAACGGGTGTTTATCGTAACGGACGGCCTGGGCGAGTTCAGTAAAGGACGCGTGTTCTTTGGCCAGAAGCCATGCTTGAAGTTCGTCCCGCCACATTTCGTGGCGCAGCGCCGTCACCAGGCTAAGGAGAATGAAGAGCGCTATAAAGAGAAGTGTCGTGCGCCGGGACAAAAACGCCCTGCGAATAGGCTGCGTGCTGATGGGATGCACCTCCTCGCTGAGTCTATGATAGATTTTCGGCTGGATACAATTTCACGTTAAGCACGTGCACTGGAGGATTATACGCGTATTGATTATCCCAAGCAATGCTCCCCCCCTCGTCGTGCTGGATGGGCGGGCCCAAAATTGCCATTAGGAATTTTTAGAGCCCTGCTTTTCGCAGTCAGAGAGCAGCGATCAAGAGAGATTCTATT
>JARYMI010000132.1 GCA_029907205.1 Clostridiales bacterium | reverse complement strand
ACATAAACCTCACCGTCAAAGCCAACTCCGTTACGGCAATAATAGGACCATCAGGGTGCGGAAAATCTACTCTCGTCAGGTGCTTTAACAGAATGCACGAGCTGATTCCGAACTCGAAAATAGAGGGAAAGGTGCTTCTCGATGGCGAAAACATCTACGCAGACCATGTTGACCCGGTGTTAATCCGCAGAAGAGTGGGCATGGTTTTTCAAAAGCCAAACCCGTTTCCCACAATGTCCATCTACGATAACGTGGCGGCAGGGCTAAAACTCACAGGAGTGAAGAAAGGAAAAAACCTCGACGACATCGTGAAGCAGAGCCTTGAAAAAGCACATTTATGGGACGAAGTCAAAGACGACCTGAAGAAGTCGGGGACAAGCATCTCCGGCGGACAACAACAACGACTATGCATTGCACGGGCGATTGCCTTGCAGCCTGAGGTGATCCTGATGGATGAACCTTGCTCAGCCCTTGACCCGATTGCCACAGCTAAGATTGAGGAATTAATTGTTTC
>JARYMI010000131.1 GCA_029907205.1 Clostridiales bacterium | reverse complement strand
CTGGGGCCAAAGGCAATGTGCACATGGAGGCGTTCAATTCCCGATTCAAAACAGAAAACCGATCGCTCTTTTGGGAACAGGAAGACCTTGCCTCCTTGAAAAAAGTTGTCGCTCGGCGGATTCGGTATTATAATCACATTCGTCGACACTCGGCGCTTGGCAACAAGTCGCCGGTTCGATATCTCAAAGAGAAGGGCAAAATACCCGGCTGAGATGTTAGCGCAAATTAGCCCCCTAAGTGGTTCGAAAAATGGGGGTCATAACCTCATCCTCAAATGGGGGTGCCCGTGTATAATTTTTCTTATGGTGGGCTTAAACATTGCATTGATGTTTAAAATTAAGAATATGAAGAATATGCAAACGCAACTAGCTGCGCCTTCCACCACAGCCGAGAGCGTTGACTTATCCTATTACAACACGACGTGCCCAGAAATTCAATTTGTCACCATTAACAAAGAAACAATAAAGCTGAGGTCTTTTTTAGGAAGAGTAATCATCCTCTATTTTGGTGAAATAAGAAGC
>JARYMI010000130.1 GCA_029907205.1 Clostridiales bacterium | reverse complement strand
CTTTTCCACGGCGGTCTCCTGCCTTGCTGACGGCGATTGCCACAGAGTTGACGATCATGATGAATACCAGCAGCACCATGCCGGTGGCGAAAAGGGCCCTCTGGTGGTCGCCGCCGGCGTAGCCCATTTCGAGCGCGATGTTGCCCGTGAGCGTTCTTGTCATGTCCGTGATCCTTGTGGGAAAGCGCGGCGAATTCCCGGTAACCATGATGAGCGCCATCGTCTCGCCGATCGCCCTGCCCATGCCGAGCACCACCGAAGCGGTGATGCCGGAGCGTGCGGCCGGCGCCACAACGCGGGCAACCGTTTCCCACCTCGTCGCCCCAAGCGCCATTGAACCCTCGCGGTATTCGCCGGGGACAGCCTTGATGGCATCCTCGGATATGGTCGCTATGGTGGGTAGCACCATGATGGCGAGCACGACGGACCCAGCCAGCACACTCATCCCCGAGCCACCGAGGTGTTCGCGGATCGTGGGGACGATTACCACCAGCCCGTAGAAGCCATACACGACGGACGGTATGCCCGATAGCACAAGAAGGGCGATCC
>JARYMI010000012.1 GCA_029907205.1 Clostridiales bacterium | reverse complement strand
GGCTGGTTGAATCAAGAGAGGGCCTCTTTGATGGAGCGAGGTCCGGCGGATGCCATTTTCTTTCTCTTTAGCGACGGCACCCATTATCACCGGATGGCGCCCGATCATATTCGGCAGTATATCGAAAATTACCGGAAACAAGCGATCTTCATCACGCGAAGAATCATGGTCGTTATCAGTCAGCTGCTCTCCCGGCCCTCAGTCAAGCCGGTCATTATTCTTCAATCCGATCATGGCCCGGGGGCCTATCTCCATTGGGAGGATCCTGGTCAAACAGATCTCCGAGAACGGATGTCGATTCTCAATGCCATTTATTTCCCGACGCAGAATTATCATGAGTTATCTGAGTATATGACGCCGGTGAACACATTTCGCGTCGTTTTCAATGAGGTCTTTGCCGAAGGCTATGATCTTCTTCCGGACCGAAGCTTCTTCTCAACATGGAGCCGTCCTTACGAGTTCCATGAAGTCGATGCATTCTTCAGGGCGCACCCAAGAGCCCAGAAGCTGCGCTGAAGCTTTGAGGCTCCCAAGAATCAACGATAATGAATCCCAGCCCTGTTGCCAATTGGGCAAGCCAAGGGTTCCTTTTGGGACCTCTATTGGCGGACTTTATACAGCCGCCACCGCCCGTTTGAGGTTATTTGCTGAAGGATAGAGCTGGCTCTAAGGGAGGCGTGAAGCTCCTCGTCTGCATTTATAAGAGAATATTCAAAAAAAGACAGGTCGCTGTTTTTCGCTTTCTCCGGAAGCCATTCCAGGCCCAGAGTCCAGGGGGGATGGCGGGGCTGGCGGAAAATCACAAGGCTCGGCCCAAAATCAGCGAAGGAAAAGTTTAGGTCCCCTCCTCGGTAGACCTGGCTGTAAGCAAAGACCTGGATAAACGGCCGCCCTCGCACAGTCGTGCTTTCTTTGATATAGCTTAAGCCTAGGACACGAGGAGCTTGGGGCAAAGCTGCGAGCGATTCTTTAAGCCCCGACATTTCGCTCGATTCAAAGGCGACCCAATTCAAGGAAGTCAGGGCGAAAAAAATAGCAATTATCATCAAAACAAAGGCTGTTAAGATGCCCCTTCTGACCCGGACTTCTGGAAGGCCGAGCAAGAGAAAAGCGAACGCCGGGGGCACCCATCTCTGGCAGAAACGAATCGTGTTCGTCTGTTTATCTGGCAACACAAGAGCCAGGAGGAATAGAAGCGCACAGAGGAGCAGGAGCTCTTTATCCATTTTTGAGAGAAACGTTTGGCGGTTCTGCAAGCAAGCCAAGAGAATCCAGCCGACAAGCAGAGCAAAAAAGATATACTCCGTTGAACCTCTTATTCCACCAAAGGAAGCATCGACGAGCCAGACAGGCGACAGTCTTTCAAGAGGAGTCGTTGCCCAGATTGTTTGAGATTTAAACCCATAGGCCGCCAGGGAAGGGTACCACACGACCCCTAAAAGGAGGAGAGGACTCGCCACCGCAATCCTAAGAATTAATTTCTTGGGGTCGCCCTTAAAAACAAAATGGCGCGTGACAAGCCATCCTATGGCAGCAAGAAACCAGAAGATATGAGCCGTGTAAAGAACGACGGAAGCCAGAAAAAACGCTAAGCCCTCTTTCCAGCGGCTTCGAAATTCGATTTTCGCAAGCAGAATCCAACCGATAAAAAGGGGCCACCCAAAGGCAAACTGATAGAAGCCCCAGTACAAGATATGGCCAAAAAAGAGGATTGATCCCAGAGAAGCGGCCAGGATGGGTCGCTTCATTTTGCAGGCCAGGAGATGGAGCATGACGATCCAGAGGATGACAATGAACAACATCCCCATGCGTCCTGCATTCTCTGGACCGAAGACCAGCCAGCTTCCTCCGAGGACAGCATAAACAAGGCTGTAAGGCGTTATCCACTGAATTCTGTATGGCGAGGCGGGGTTGCTGAGCGCGTCGGCGAAAAGCCGGACCTGGGCAACGTGCTGGGGCAAGTCGGTCAGGGGCGGAAATTTAACGACAAGAAAGGGAACAGCCGCAAGAAAGCAACATATTCCTATCAATAAAAGCTTATCCTTTTTTATCATCGCCTTTTTCGATTTTGTTTTTTCCTCATCTCATTTCCCTGGCGCTTTCAAGTTCTCCGACATTTTACCGATCTTCGAGGAGCAATTCCAGGAAAACACGTTGAATATCACCCTGGCGTCCTTAGAATCCTCTTTCTGGGAAGATGGAGTAGAATTTGCCGGCATCGAAATTTGCTCTTTCCATGAAATTGATGATCCTTTTAGCTTCTTCTATCTGGCCTGATTTTTGGTAGGCGGCGATGAGAAGGTTGACGAGTGCATATCTTATCTCGGGATCGTTCTCCAATTGCAAGGCCGCTTCCAGGCAAAGCGACGATTTTTGAAATGCTTGATTTTCGGCTGAACTCTCGGCCAGTTCCATCAGGTGAATTACATCAATTTTAGCTGGATTGAACTCTCTGTACAGGCTGTCGATGAAACCTCTGAATTCTTCAGAATAAGCGAAAAATAGGTCGCGAGGGTCCCTAACCAGATGAATGGATCCCTTTTTCTTCTTTTCTATTAGGGAAAAAACCTCTGGGAGAGAAAGCTCGCCTTCTTCCGTTAATAACAACATGATCCCTTTTCTCGTTGTGCCGATATACATGAGAATATCGCGACCCGGAAAGCAGCGATAGAGTTCTTGATTTCTCTCCCCGTTATCCCGCGCATAGATCACGCCCGAAGATAGGTCTGGGTCATTATAAAGAAATCCGGAGCCCCAACCTCCCGAAGGGAAATAGAGCGGGGGATGATTTAGAAATTTCATTACCACGAGAACATTATTGAGGTTGAGCTGCTTTAAACACGCATGGATGTCTGGCGCCGTCCCAGAGAAATTTCGGCCAATTGTCTTCTTTGGATCCTCTGTATCATTTGGCCAAACCCACCGGGGAAGGCGAAAAAGAAACGCATAAAAAATGAAAATCATTAAGGCAGCGGAAAATCCGAACTTCGCTATTTTGCGGTTGGCTCTCCGTGGAATTCTTTCTATGCCTCGCAGAACCATGTCGAGGCCTCTTGCGCTCAGAAGAACGAGAGGGATTACGCATTCAAAAATTAATCTGGCTCCGAGCAGAGGAAAGGTCCCCCAATAGAAGAAAAACCCAGCGAGCAATGAAAAAAATCCAGCTATAAGAAAAATGTCCGATTTCCTGCGTTCTGCCTTGATTCTCCAGAATCCTGCTAAAGGAATAAGTGCCATAAAGGAGGAGAAAGGCCAGCCAAACAAGTCCGTGTTGATATTCTTCACATAAATAAGGATATTCTGCGCCGCTCTTAAAGGTGTCAGCGAGAATTCGGAAACCGCCGCGCGCCCCAGCCCGGGAAGGACATCTCGTCCGTAGCAGACAACATATCCCACCTGAAACAGGTTGCTGTTTGTCATCAGGTTGTAGATAAGCAGGCACAGAACAAACAAAAAAAGCGTGGAGATAAAGCCCAGAGCATTCTTGCGCCTTCTCCTGAAACTCTTGAGGAAGCGAAAAGCAAACACGATGAGAAACGGCAACGAAAGAAGAACAGCATTATAAGGACGGATAAGCAAAGCCACACCTAAAAAACCGCCCGCGAGCATCCCGTTGAGCAAGGTAGGATTTTTGAGCGAGCGGAACAGAAAAAGAAGGAAAAGGGCGTTGAAAAACAGGCTGCTTGTGTGCGACATCATGGTTGATGACATGAGCAAAAACCAGGTCGATGCCGCGCCCAGGAGAGAAGCGATGAAGCCGATTCTTTGGTCGTATATTTCCTTTCCTAAATAATAGAAGATGAGAATGGATAAGCCAGCCAATAGAGGATTAACCATCCACGGGATTCCAAAGATAAGGCCAAGCATAAGCAAAAAAGGGAAGCCCGGGGGATACATGCTGTACCATCGGCCGTTGTTGATAATGTGGGGAAAGTCGAAGAACTCGCGACAGGGAGGCGATGGGGCGTAGAGCCGGCCAGATTTGAATATTTTAGCTTGAAATAGATAGGCAATTTCATCGTTGATATGGGGAATGTGATCGAAGATGAAATAAGAAAATAGGCTGCAGAAGAGGAAAACAAAGACGGCAGCAAGAATAACAAGAAGGGGAAGCCGTTGTCTTCTTCCCGGCATTCTTTCTCTTACTCTTATCGACCTTATTTAACAAAAAACTCGGCGCTGTTGCAAGGCAGAAGGCAAGCGCCGTGAGTTTGTTTGTTGGGTTGGCCGGGTTGCTGAATTAGGCAAGAAACTTGGGCGCAATGCAAATGTGGAAATGAGCGCCCAAATATGTGGTATAATCCAAGCAGTTAGCTATGAGGACAGTTGTCCTTCTTCTGATCTACGTTATCTTGACATTTTTCCTTCTTCTCTTGCTTCTCGTCTTCTGGCCGTTCGGGATTCGCGACCCGCTCCTGGGGATTGCCAAGTGGGCCATGAGTCTTGGCTCAAAGGTGTTAGGGCTCAAGGTCAAAGTCTCGGGCCGGGATCAACTGGACCGCAAAAGCGCGTACATTTTCATGGCCAACCACCTGAGCTTTCTTGATGGGCCGCTTCTGTTCTGGCTCATTCCCCGGTCGATCCGGGTCATCCTCAAGAAGGAGGTTTTCCGGATTCCGGTGATCGGCGTGGGGATGAGGTACGTCGGCTTTGTTCCCGTTGACCGAAAGAGCATGCGAGGGGGGAAACGGAGCATCGCCAAGGCCATCCAGCTCATGAAAAAGCGGGGCTACTCCTTCCTCATTTTTCCCGAGGGAACGAGGAGCCGGGATGGCCGCCTTCAAGCTTTTAAGCGGGGCGGGTTCGTTTTGGCCCTTGAAAGCAAAGCGCCAATTGTGCCTGTCACCATCAATGGGACATACGAGCTCATGCCGTGTGGCCGAATAGCGACGAAGCGCGGGCTCGTGAATGTCTTTTTTCATCCGCCCGTTCCGGTCGAAGGATACGACCAAAGCAATTTGTCAACGTTGATCGACAAGGTCAAAGGCGCCATTGAGTCGGGGCTAAGGAGTTCATAACATCGAGGGAGGAACAAATGGATTACGGAGAGGTTCAAGCTGAGCTTCATGGTATCATCAAGAGCTTTTTCGAGGAGAAAAGTGAGCTTTTTAATTGTATGGTCGAGGCCGTGACGGCGGCGCTGAAGAATGGCCGAAAGATCGTTGTCTTCGGAAACGGAGGGAGCGCAGCGGAGGCCCAACATTTTGCCGCTGAGCTCGTCAATAAATTCCTCCGGGTGAGGAAGCCCATTCGGGCGATCGCGCTCACGACGGATACGTCCACCCTGACGTCGATCGCCAATGATTCTTCCTATGATGAAGTTTTCAGCCGGCAAATTGACGCCATCGCTGACAACGGAGACATTGCCCTGGCGCTTTCGACAAGTGGAATGTCAGCCAATATTATCAAGGGGCTCGAAACCGCCCGCGCGAAAGGCCTGCTCGCCGTGGCCATGACCGGCCAGGGCGGGGGAAAACTTGGTCCTTTGGCTGATTATCTTCTCGATGTCCCCTCGTCCTCGACACCACGCATCCAGGAGGTTCACCTTCTCCTTCTTCACCTTCTGGCTGAAGCCCTCGAAGAACGCCCCTTTCTGGACCAAATTTGACATCAGTAGTACAATTTGATAATAAAATTGTACCATTAAGGAAAGAGCCACAGCTGGTAAGAATACGCTTAGCCTATTCGCCCAGGGTAAGTTGCTTTATTTTGTCGGCGCCGGCCACGCCGCTGTTGAAGAGATAGAACGTGGCAACGTCAAGCAGCCGGCTGAAAAAAGCCTTCTGGAGCTCCAGCCGCTCCTCGGTGGTCACTAAAAGATGAGGGTTGTAATAGGGCTGGGGTTTGGCCGGCGAGAGGCTCTTCTTTAGCCCAAGAGCTTCCCCGGATTCAAGAATCCGCAGGGCTTCTTCTTTTTCCACCCGGACGGCTGCCGGCGAAGAGGTGTCATACCGGAGAAGGAAGACCCAGCTCAGGGTTGTCCGCTTGGCATGGGCCGTTTTCCCGCCGATCCAGTATGGGTCAAGCATGGCGTGAGCTTCTTTTGAAGCTTTATAGCAGAAGGGCGAGCCGCGGTCGAGACGGCAGTCGTCGAGCCTGAGGCAAGCCGCGTCCTGGCAGTCCTCTTTATGCGTGATGACGTTTTCGCACTTGCTTGAATCAAAAAGAGGCGCCAGTCTCGGGTAGGTCTGGACGGTGCTTGTCGGCATGTAAAATTTTCTCTCGGCGCAGTCCGCCACAGCTTTTCCTCCTGAGTAGCGGACGAAGACGATATCGTTGGCCTGGATTTTAAACCGCTTGTCCTCAAGGAGCTCGAAGAAAAGCTCGGTCTTGCGCGTCCCGGGCGGCCCGACCAAGATCAGTCCTTTCCCGCCGGCGTCCGCCGCAGCGGCCATGCCACGCACGGCGTGGGCACCGTAAAGCCTTTCGGTGACGTCCATGACCAGGCCGAGGGCGAGGCTGCGCAGGGGGCCGTAATTATCCGCGTTGACGAGCACGCCGGTCTTTGTCTCTGTATTATAGAACGCCCGCGGCTCGCGGCCGGCGATCCCGTCCACGGCGTAGATGATACCGTGGGGCTCAAGGTCGGATTCGAGCTGTGCCGGGTACCAGTTTTCCACCCAGAAATCATAAAGATGGGAGACATTGGTCCGGAGCTGGACGACAACACCGGAAATGTTGGCGTTCCATTCGTAGTAATTCTCGAGCGTAAGATAATTTTCCATCTCGGCCACTAAAGCATCGCGCATCTTGACCGGGAGAGAAGAATCCACCGGCACGGCTTTCTTCACCCGGGTGACAGTGTTGTTGAGGGAAACGCGCTTGATTTTCTTCGACGTCTTGAGCTTCGCAACGGCTTCGATGATCCGGTCCATCCCTTTTTCCAGGTTCTCCATCGAGGTGGCGTAGGAAAGGCGGATGTAGCTGTCGGCACCGAAAGAATCACCCGGCACGATGGCCACCTTCGCGTCCTTGAGCAAGTAATAAGCCAGACCGTAAGAATTCCGGATGAGGACGCCACCCGCTTCTTTCTCGTAGTAGGCGGAGAAATTCGGGAAAAGGTAAAAAGCGCCTATCGGCTTGAAGCAAGAGATACTTGGGATGGCGTTGAGCCGCATCAGGCAGTAGTTGCGCCGTCTCTGGAATTCCGCGGCCATGCGGCCAACCTCATGCTGCGGCCCGGTCAGGGCTTCAAGACTCGCCTGCTGGGAGATGGAGCAGGGGTTGGAGGTAGAATGGCTCTGGATTTTAGCTATCCCGTCGATGATCTCGGCCGGACCGAGGGCGAACCCGATGCGCCAACCTGTCATAGAATAAGACTTGGAGACGCCGCTGATGATGATTGTCTTGGCCTTGATGTCATCGCCGAGAGAGGCAAAGCTTGTGAACTCGAAGCCGTCATAGATGAGCTTGGCGTAGATTTCGTCGGCGATGACGTAGACGTCCTCGCCACGGACGACCTCGGCCAGGGCCTCGAGCTGGGCTTTCGAATAAGCGGCGCCCGTCGGGTTCGAAGGATTGTTGAGGATGAGCGCTTTGGTGGCCGGCGAGATGGCGGCCTTGAGCTCTTCCGGCGTCAGCAAGAAGCCGTTTTCTTCCTTGGTCGGGATGATGACCGGCTTGCCCTTGGCCAGCATCACCGCCTGAGGATAAGTTACCCAGTAAGGCGCGGGGATGATGACCTCCTCGCCGTCGTTAACGAGAGCCTGGATGAGCAGATAGAGCGAGCTTTTGGCGCCTGTGGAAACGATGACTTCATTCGGCTCATAGCTAAGCCCGTAATCTTCTTTCATCCGGGCGATGACGGCCTTTTTCAGCGCTGGAATGCCCTCGTTTTCCGTGTACTTGGTGAAATCCTGCTGGATGGCCCGGACTCCGGCGGCCTTGGCGTTTTCGGGTGTCGGGAAATCCGGCTCTCCGACGCTCAAATCGACGATATCAATTCCCTCGGCCTTCATGGCCTTGGCCTTGGCCGTTATCTTGAGGGTTGGGGATGTGCCGATTTGGTTGACTTTCTCTGAAATCATGATCAGCCTTTCCTCCGGCCTTCAGGGAGGCTATTTTTCGTCTTTTTCTTCGGGGGCCAGCTTATCTCTCAAGTATTTCTTGAGGTCAACACCGATCAGAGATTTCACGACATCGGGCATCTGGGAGAGGACTTCGGCCACCTGAGCGGTGATTTTAGTCGTCCCGAGGCTCTTTTCGCCTCCGCCGACGACGACAATCTTGTCAACCTTCGAGAGAGGCTCGGAGACGGCTTTGGCCAATTCGGGCAGGACATCGAAATACATCTCTAAGATAGCTGCCTGGTTGTACTTGTCCCAGGCCTGGGCTTTTTTCAGCATGGCTTCGGCCTCGGCCAATCCTTTCTTTTTCAGGAGCTCGGCTTCGGTTTCGCCCTCGAGGCGAAGCGCCTCAGCTTTGCCTTTGGCTTCGGCCTGAATCCGGAATTCCTCGGCTTCGGCCTCGGACTTGATCTGGTACTTGCGGGCGTCGGCCGGCTTGATGACGCTCGACTCCAATTCTTTCTCACGGCGGGCGATCTCGAGCTCCTCGATTTTGATGGCCTCCTCCTTCTCGATGGCCTTCATTTTGGCCTCTTCCTTCTTGATCTGCTGGCTAAGCCGGTAGCGCTCGAGCTCGTAGGAAAAGTCAGCCTGAGCTTTCTTCTGGTTGACCGCAACCTGGGATTCTGCTTTCTTGGCTTCATTCTCCCACTGAGCTTTGGCGATCAGGGCCTCGGCCGCCAGGCGGGCGACCTCTCCTTCTTTTCGGGCCTGGGAGGATTTGATGATGGCTTCTTTTTCGGTCTCGGCCTCGGCGATGGCAGCATCTCTCTTGGCGGCCGCTATCTGGGGCTTGCTCAAGGAATCAAGATAACCCTGGGTGTCGCTGATGTCCTTGAGTGTGAAGGAGAGCATGATAAGGCCCATCCGTGCGAAATCTTCGCGGATGGCCTGGCTGACTCGGGCGTTAAACTCGTGCCTGCCGCGGTAAATCTCTTCGGCCGTCATCGTGCCGATGACTTCTCTCATTTTCCCCTCGAGGACATTGAGCGAGACGTCACGGATGCCTTCTTTCCCCGTCCCTAAAAACTGCTCGGCAGCCAGGCGAATGGCCGTATCGGACGAATCGATCTTGACCTGAGCTGTAGCCTCGGCCATGATCGGCACGCCGCTGTGGGTCAGGACTTCGGGAGTCCGGATGTTCAGGGTAACAACGTCGAGGGGCAGGGTGTAGACGGTTTCGACGAACGGGATGACAAACGTGCCTCCGCCTAGCCGGTATCTGTAGCCGACTTTGACCTTGGTACCGTCAGGCGCCGTGACTGTCCTTTTGCGCCCGCCCGAGACGATCAAGACTTCGTTCGGGCCGACCTTGCGGTACTGAACGGCCAGGACAACAACGATGAGTGCCAGGACGACGACGATGATGCCGATTAAGATAAGCCAGGAGACAAGGCTCATGATGACCTCCTCCGAATCGATCTCGTGGCCCTTGAGACGACTCGCGGGTATGAGATGCGAAGCTAAATGAAATAAAAATAATATATTTATGGGGCGGAGAAAGTCAAGTCACACAGCTCTATCGGGTGAATTTGGGATAGAAGCATCGGCCCTTGTGCATTTCCACGAGGGGCGGATAGAATATAATCACAGAAAGGTGTGAGGAAAGTTTGTTAGAAGGAAGTTCGATTCCAGGAAGAATGAAAATCCTTGTTACGGGGCTACCGGGAGTCGGCAAGACAACGCTCGTCCTGAAGATTGCCGAGAAACTAAAGGACTTGCAGCCGGTCGGATTTTATACTGAGGAGAGACGCGAGCGGGGCGTGCGAAAGGGATTTGAGCTTCAAAGCCTTGATGGACGGAAGGGGCTTCTTTCTCATGTGGACTTAAGAAGCCGGCACAGGGTGGGAAAATACGGCGTTGATGTCTCCGGGTTCGAGCAATTCATCGAATCCATTCCCTTCAATGCACCCGAGACTAAGCTCATTATCATCGACGAAATCGGGAAGATGGAATGCCTGTCCTCGGTATTCCGGGAGCTCATAGATAAGATTCTCGATTCTGATAAGCTCCTTATCGCCACGATTGCCCTCAAAGGGCCCGGTTTTATCGCCGGAATCAAAGCCAGGCCAGATGTCCGGCTTTTTGAAATAACTGAAAAGAACCGCAATAATCTCTCGGCTGAAATCCTTGCCTTATTTTGCCCTCCCCAGGAATAAGCGCGTGTAAAAGAGACAAGAAGCCCTTACAAAGGAAGAAGGAAATAAGGCGGTGGGCAAGGCCTGAACAACCTGCCCAGGCTTGCCTGAAATGGAGATGACATGCTTCTTGAGTTGAAAATATGAAAGATCGCAGGTCATCCTCAGGGAAACTGTCAAGCTGAGCTCCTCAAGGACGCCTTCGCCGAAGAATAGGGGCCAGGCGCTTTTATTTCTCGTTGGTTAACCGAAAAATCTGAAGCGGATGATATGGAAAAGCGCAGCCACGCCGTCTCTCCAGCCGATTTTCTTTCCCTCGGTGTAATCCCGGCCGGAATAGGAGATCGGGACCTCGTAAAACCGGCACTTCAGCTTGGCCAGCTTAATCGTGACCTCCGGCTCAAACCCGAACCGCTTCGACTTGAGCTTGATTCGTTGAAGAGCATCCTTCCTGAAAACCTTGTAGCAGGTTTCCATGTCCGTCAGGTTCAGGTTGGAGAGCATGTTGGAGAAGGTCGTCAAGATCCTGTTTCCCACATAATGCCAGAAAAAAAGAACCCGATGAGGACCGCCCAGAAAGCGGCTGCCGTAGACGACGTCCGCCCGGCCGTCTAAGATCGGCTCCAAAAGCTGCGGATATTCTCTTGGGTCGTACTCTAAGTCGGCGTCCTGGACGACGACGATGTCGCCCCCTGCTTCGGCAAATCCTGTGTGCAAAGCGCTGCCCTTCCCGGTGTTTTTTTCATGGAAAATGACCTTGACGGATGGCGAAGCAAGACGCTCCAGGACTTCACGCGTCCCGTCTGTTGAGCCGTCGTCGACGACGATGATCTCTTTATCCAGGCCGGCGTCAACGGACTGGACGCGGCGGAGGATTTCCTCGATCGTTTTGACCTCGTTAAACACTGGAATGACGATCGATAGCCTCAAGTTTCGGACCTCTTATTTTTCTTTGATTCCAAGCTTCTCCTGAAAATACGCGATTGTCTTCTGGAGCCCTTCGTCGAGGCCGACCTTTGGTTGCCAGCCCAATTTTTCCCTTGCCAGCGAGATGTCGGGGCAGCGCCGGACAGGGTCATCGGCGGGCAAAGGGCTGAAGGTGATTTCTGGACGGCGGCCGGTGAGCTCTAACACTTTTTTGGCCAGCTCGAGGACGGTGCATTCAGCGGGGTTTCCCAGGTTGACCGGGTTTGTGAGGCCTTCCTTGTTCATCAACTGGACCAAAACCTCGACAAGGTCGGAGACGTAGCAAAAGGAGCGCGTTTGTTTTCCGTCTCCGTAAACCGTCAGGCTTTCGCCCCGGAGAGCCTGAACGATAAAGTTGCTAACGACGCGGCCGTCATTAACAGCCATGCGGGGCCCATAGGTGTTGAAAATACGGGCGATCCGGATGTCGACATTGTTTTGTCGCGAGTAATCCATCATCAGCGTCTCAGCCACGCGCTTGCCTTCGTCGTAGCAGCTCCGGATGCCGATCGGGTTGACGTTTCCCCAGTAGCTTTCGGGCTGAGGGTGGATTTCGGCGTCGCCGTAGACTTCCGAGGAGGAGGCCAACAGAATCCTGGCCTTGATCCTTTTGGCCAGGCCGAGCATGTTGATCGTGCCCATGACGTTGGTTTTGACTGTTTTGATCGGGTTGTGCTGGTAGTGGATGGGCGAAGCCGGGCAGGCGAGGTGGTAAATCTGGTCGACCTCGATGAAAAGGGGATGGATGACGTCGTGGCGGATGAGCTCGAAATAGGGATGGTCGAGGAGATGGCGGATATTGTCCTTGCTCCCGGAAAAGAAATTGTCGATGCAGACGACGTCCGCCCCGCTTCGAAGAAGATATTCGCACAGGTGGCTTCCCAAGAAACCGGCTCCTCCTGTGACAAGAATCCTTTTCATCCTGTCCTCCTCTCAGCCGTAAGCCATGAACAGGAGGCTTTTCTTCTTGAGAACGGCTTTTTGGATTTGGACGAGCTCTTTGACCCCTTTGTCGGCGAGGCGGAGAAGCGCCCCTAACTCTTTGCGCGAAAACGGCGCTTTCTCGGCCGAAGCCTGGACTTCGATAAGATGGCCCCGGTCGGTTTCAACGACGTTCATGTCGAGCGCGGCGCGCGAATCTTCGCTGTAGTCGAGGTCAAGAAGAGGCTGGCCGTCGACGATCCCCACGCTCACTCCGCAGACAAGGTGCTGAAGAGGCATCTGGTCGATGACTTTTTCATCCAGGAGTTTTTTAAGGGCCAGGGCCAGGGCCACGCAGCCCGCCGTAATGGAAGCAACACGCGTGCTTCCGTCGGCCTGGATGACGTCGCAATCGATGATGACCGTCCTCTCGCCCAGCGCTTCGAGGTCGGTCACCGCGCGAAGGGCCCGGCCGATCAGGCGCTGGATCTCCTGGCTTCGCCCCGATATCCGGCCCTGTGTCCTTTCCCTGACGTTTCTTTTTTCTGTGGAGCAGGGGAGCATCGAGTATTCAGCCGTCACCCAGCCTGCGCCCGTTCCTTTGAGAAACGGGGGGACTTTGTCGTCGATCGTGGCGGCGGCGACAACACGGGTCTTGCCGATTTCCATGAGGGCCGAGCCGTCCGCATAGTCTAAATAATCCAGTTGAATCTTGACCGGCCTGAGCTCATCGCCGTTGCGTTTTTCCCGCATCGCTTGCCTCCCGCTTCCTCAAGTCTTGCCTTCGGGCCGTGTCTTCCAGCGATTATGGAACCAGAACCAGAGGTCCGGCCGCGCCCGAATCTCCGACTCAATAATCTTAGTCGAACGCTGGGTGATTTTCAACACGTCCTCTTCCCTATCTCCGGTGAGTTCGACGTCCAGCGGCGGAGCGATCTTCACCAAGTAAGAAAAAAGGGGTGTTGGATAGCAGAACACCGGGACGATCGGGGCATGAGTGCGCAGATGGAAAGAGGCCAAGCTGGGCGTTGTGGCGGCAGGGAGACCGAAGAAGTCCACGAAGACTGCCTCGCTGCGGAGGACATTCTGGTCGATGAGGATGGCCACCATTTCGTTCCGGCGAAGAGCCTGGAGGATGGGCTTTGCGGCCTGGTGCTTGTAAATAATTTTTGCGCCCAGGCTGGTCCGGAAACGAAAGAGCTCCCGCTCGGCCGGCCTGCTGTCGAGAGGCCTGGCCACGACATGGAGCCCTCCAAGGCGGGAGAGGGCCAGGCTGGCGACTTCCCAGTTGCCGAAATGAGCCGAGAAAAGAAGAACCCCGTTTCCTCGATCAAGGGCTTGGCGGATGTTCTCTTCGCCCTCGAGTTTGAGGAGCTCTTGACGCCGCGATTCGCCAAGCTGAGCCCATTTGAGGTTATCAGCGAGCATCCGGCCGAAGTGGAGAAAAGATTTTCTGGCGATCAGGCGGCGTTCGTGGGTGGAGAGCTCGTTCCCAAGGGCTTTTTTCAGGTTGGCCAGGGCGAGGCGGCGGTGGCGGCCGTCAAGAAAAAAGAGCAGATCTCCAGCTCCTTCCCCGAGAAGGAGAGCGAAGCGGCGGGGCAGGAGAAAAAACAGCGAGCGCAAGGCTTGGACCAGCATAATATTTATAATTCCTATCGAATCTATATAATTCATAGGGATTTTAACCTGAGGGATTCCTCGATGAAAGCATCAAGCCTGGCGTAAAATTCAGGTTCTATCCGGAGGCCAATGGTTAAACAATAGACGGGAAAACCCTCGAAATGGCCGCGGCTGCCAAGAATCTTCAGCGCGTCTTTTTCGGTCGTGACAGCGGCCTCGGCTCCGCTCGCTTTGAGCCTGCGGATGATCTTGTCCAGGGAAGAATCCGGGTACGGATGGTGGTCGGGAAACGCAAGCCGAGAGACGATCCGCGCTCCCGCGCCTTCAAGTTGGGAAAAAAACCTTTCCGGCCGGGCGATGCCGCAAAAAGCCAGGACCCGTTTTTTGGCCAGAGTTTCATCGGCTAAGGATTCGTTTTTCCAGAGATGATAAAGGCCCTTACCTAAGACAGCATAAGAAAAGATATCTTTTTGAGCGTGGCCGAGGATCTTGGCAGCCGTGGAACCGCTGACATCGCCTTCTTTTATCAAAATGATGTCGGCTCGCTTGAGCGAGGAGCGGGGCTCGCGAAGAGCTGTTCTTTCCCGTGGAGAATAGATAACTATGTCGAGGTCTCGGCCGAGGCGGCGGTGTTGGAAGCCGTCGTCCAAGACAGCGATCTCAAACCCCATGTCTTTGGCTCGACGGCAGGAGTCCAGGCGGTCTTTTCCGACGAAAACGCCCGCCCGCGGAATTGCCCTGGCTACCATGAGCGGTTCGTCACCGGATTGTTCCCACGAGGCGAATAGTCCCGCTCCGTTCGAGACGAGGCCGCCCTCCTTCTCCCACTGCCCTCTGTAGCCTCGCGAGACGAGAGCCGGGCGTCGCCCCCGCTCGAGAAGCCAGCCCAAAATCTCCATGGCCAACGGCGTTTTTTCCGTTCCCCCGAGGAAGATGCTACCCACGCTGATCACCGGAAGAGGCGCTCGCTTGGGTTTAAGAATGTTGACATCATAAAGGAAGTTCTTGATTCGGGAGACAAAGCGGGAAAAAAGGGAGAAGACCAGGACCAAGATCTTCATTCCCTTCGGACTATACATTATTCTCCAGAAGCATCTCTGAATATGTGATCTTTATGGAATCACATTAAAAGAGATGCTACATTATTCACCCCATTTCTTGCAAGTCGGCCTCGGCTGTGATAAGAATAACCCCAAGTTTTTTAGGTCGCCAGGCGCACTGATGATTGAGAAAGGGAAATAATAAAAGGAGGTTGGACATGAAAAAATACGCTCTTTCTCGAGGCCTTGTCTTTTTAACCGCAGTCTTCTTGCTCATCCTTTTCGCCGGAGCTGCAAAAGAAATCAAGCAGCCCGGGGTTGCCGTCCGGGAATCCTTTCTCGACGGCCTCACCTGGAGATGCATCGGCCCGGCCAACATGGGCGGCCGGATAGATGATTTAGCCGTCGTCGAAACGAACCCGCGTATCATCTATGTCGCCACGGCGTCTGGAGGCCTGTGGAAGACAACCAACAACGGCGTTACCTGGGAGCCGATTTTTGACAGCCAGACGACGAGCACGATCGGAGATGTCACCGTCTCGCCCTCGCATCCGGACATCGTCTGGGTAGGGACGGGAGAGCCGAATAACAGGCAGAGCTCTTCATGGGGAGACGGAGTCTATAAATCCGAAGACGGCGGCCGCACCTGGAAAAACATGGGCCTTCGCGATAGCCATCATATCGGCCGCATCGTCATCCATCCGGCAAACCCCGATGTCGTTTATGTGGCTGCCCTCGGACACCTTTGGGGTCCAAACAAAGAGAGAGGGCTTTTCCGGACAACCGACGGAGGAAAGACCTGGGTTAACACCAAATTCATTGATGAGAACACTGGGTTTGTCGACGTCGCCATCGACTTCGAAAACCCCTCGACACTCTACGCCGCCGCCTACCAGCGGCAACGGACAGCTTACGGGTTCAGCGGAGGAGGCCCGGGAAGCGGCCTTTATAAAACGACAGACGGAGGAGAAACCTGGGTCAAACTGACGAGCGGGCTTCCGGAAGGGCCGACAGGCCGCATCGGGATTGATGTCTACCGGCGCAACCCGAACATTGTCTATGCCATTATAGAGAACAAGAACGGGGGCGTTTTCCGGTCGGAAGACAAGGGCCTGACCTGGAAGAAAATGTCCTCGACCAACCCGCGGCCGATGTATTACAGCAAAATCCGCATCGACCCGAACAACGACCAGCGTATCTGGGTTCTGGGAGCGGCCATGTACTTCTCCGAGGACGGAGGAAAAACTTTTCGCACCGATCACGTCGAAAAAATCCACAGCGACCATCACGCCATGTGGATCAACCCGGCTGACTCCGGCCATATGATCTTGGGCTCGGACGGCGGCATCCATTTTTCCTATGACCGCGGCCAGACCTGGGACTTTGTCAACACCATTCCCCTCGGCCAGTTTTACGAAGTCGGGTTTGACATGCGCAAGCCCTATTACGTCTATGGAGGTCTCCAGGACAACGGGAGCTGGGGCGGACCAAGCGCCACCTGGACGAGAATCGGTATCACCAACGATGAGTGGATTCGCATCGGCGGCGGCGACGGCTTTTACACCCAGGTCGACCCGACTGACCATACCACCATCTATGCAGAATCGCAGGATGGGAATATCTTCCGGTTTGACCTTCGCTCCGGGGAGAGCAAATCTATCCGGCCTCAGCCAGATCAGGAAGGCGAGCAATACCGCTTCAACTGGAACAGCCCGATCCTCCTTTCGCCGCACAACCCCAAAAAGGTTTTCTTCGGTGGCAACAGACTTTTTATCTCACGGGACAGAGGAGACACCTGGGAACCGACGGCCGACTTGACGACCCAGACCGACAGGGACAAATTGCCGATCATGGGCGTCACGCCTGATGCCGAAACGCTTTCGCGCCACGACGGTGTCAGCTTCTACGGGACGATCACGACGGTTTCCGAGTCGCCGCTCAAGGAAGGCGTGCTGTATGTCGGTACCGACGACGGACTGGTCCAGGTTTCCCGTGACGACGGGAAAACATGGAAGAACGTGACGCCTCTCCCTCCGGCCGTTCCCAAAAACACATATGTCAGCCGGGTCGAGGCTTCTCGCCATGCCGAAGGAAGGGCCTTTGTCACGTTCGACGGGCACCGCAGCGACGACTTCAAGGCGTACGCGTTCATGACCGACGATTTCGGCGGCACCTGGAAAAACATTTCCGGCACCCTCCCGGCCGGCGGCACCCTCAGCGTCATCCGTGAACATCATCGCAACCCCGACCTTCTTTTTGTGGGAACAGAGCGCGGGGCTTATGTCTCGCTGGATCGGGGCGTGAACTGGACCCGCATCAAGAGCAACTTGCCTCTTGTCCCGGTCGATGACATCGCCATCCACCCCCGTGAAAACGACCTGATCTTTGGCACTCACGGCCGGAGCATCTGGATTCTTGATGATATCACACCTCTCGAGCAGTTGAAGGCCAACGTCCTGGCCGCAGGCAGCCACCTTTTTGACATGCGTCCGGCTGTTATTTTCAACCCCTACTCTCATAAGGGAGATCTGGGGCACAAGTTTTTTGTCGCTTCCAACCCGCCCTACGGCGCCCTGATCAACTATTACCTGAGGGAGAAGGTCAAGGAAGAGGCGAAGATTGTCATCGCTAATGCCGAAGGAAAAATCGTTCGAGAGTTGAAAGGGGCCAAGGAGGCAGGAATCCACCGGATCACCTGGGACCTGAGGTATCCGCCTCCGGCTGATGCGGGAGACGGGGCGATGGAACGGTTTGCCGCATCCCTGGGGCCTTTTGTCCTTCCCGGAGAGTACAAAGTGACGCTCGCCGCGGGGGGAGTGGAGATGACGAAGACGCTCATGGTGGACGGAGATCCCAGAATCGATGTTTCCTTTGACGAGAGAAAAGCCCAGCATGACGCCCTGATGCGCCTTTACAAGCTGACCCCTCTCCTGGGCCAAGCGCAGCGAACGCTGGATACGCTGCAAAGGCAATTCAGGGATGCTGAGGGGACTCTGAAGAAGGTTCCCGGCGCCCCCGCCGCGCTGACCGAAGCGCTGAAAAGCGCGGTCAAGGAGGTGGAGGACATCCGGAAAGAGCTCGTCGGAGACCCGTCTGCGGGTTTCAGGGGAATGATGTCGACAGTCCGAGGACGGCTGCTTTTCGCCGGCCGGTCAATCAGCGGGTACACGGGAGCGCCTTCCGAGCGGCAGCTCAAGGATATCGCTGTGAATGAAGAAAAGCTCGTGGCCATTATCGAACGAATCAATAAGATCATCGACGAGACCATCCCCCGCTTGAACAAGTTGATGAACGAAAACAACGTTCCCCATCTGTTGCCGGTTCCAAAAATCAAGCTGAACTAGAAGGGAGGACCGTCCCCTATTTTCTTTACTTTAGATGGAAGATTGTCTATAATTTCAAAATCATAATTATATCGAGGAGGTGGATGATGCGTAGAAGAGTTTGGCGTGTGCTGGTAGCCGGGATGCTCGTTTTTTTCACTCTTTCTTGCCAGAAGAAAGCCCAAGTCAAGGGAATTGAGCTTACCCTGGACTTTTCAGAGAGCCCGTTGACAGACAACCTGATGACCGACATTCGGTACACCTGGAAAACCTCGGCCGATTTCGTGAGGGTCAGCAAGGATTACTATGCCTATGTCCACTTCTGGCACGGGAATAACCTGCTCTTCCAGGATGACCACGTGCCCAGCGTGCCGACCTCAAAATGGGAGCCGGGAAAAGTTTACTCATACGAGCGGAAGATTTATATTCCGTCCTTCATTGACGAGTTCGACCCTTCGTTTAAGGGTGAGGAGACGCTCAAGATGAGCGTGGGATTCTACAACCCCTACGACCGAAGCGGCGAGTCAAAACGTGAAATTCTGGTCAAGAAGCTAAAATTCCTTCCGCCGCCTCCGGATACGCCTGAAATCATCTACGAGAGCGGCTGGTATGACCTGGAAATAGACCCTGAATCTCATCTTAAGCAGTGGCGCTGGACTTCGGAAGAAGCCAGATGTTTGATTGATAATCCTCGCCGCGACGCTCGCCTGGTGATCAGAGGCCAGGTGAACAAAGAGGCCACCCCCAATCAGAAAGTCACGTTCAAAATCAATGACCAGGCTTTCGACGAGCTCATCGGGGTTGACGGCTATTTTGAAAAGAGCTACACGATAACGAAAGAGATGTTGACCGACGAAGATGAATTCTATCTGGTCATTGCCTGTGACCAGACGTTCGTGCCGGCAGAGGCCTTTCCGCCTTCAAGGGACGACCGGAAGCTCGGGATTCAGGTTTCCCTTATTTATTTCAGGTAAACGGTCCTTTTTTCTAACGAATCCAGAGAGAAGGAGCTGAGTCCTTTTTTATCTGCCCTAAGAGTTTTTCCAGTTCCTGTCTGACTCTTGTTTCTTCTGCCTGGGCATCCTGCAGCTTGATAAAGGTCTCAGCGATGGCCTGCTGGACGGCTTCTTTGGAGCTCAGGTTGTCCAGAGCGTAGAACTGCTGCCAGAGGGCGCTCATCTTTAAGGTCAAAAGCTCCACATACTCCGTGGCTTTTTCCCATTTTGCCTGGAGGTTTTTGAGAGTGGCCTCGCTTTCCTCTCTTTGCGGCGGCCCAGGTGGCTCTGACGGTCCTGCTGCTTCCTCAACGGGCGACAGAGTCGCCATCGCCGTCTGTTCCCCGGGCAGCTCCTGGTGCGGAGGAGCCGGGGGCATCTCCAAGGCCGGCTTCTTTTTGAGCTTGGCCAGGTCGGCGTTTGTGACGACGACCGCTTTTTTCCCTTTGAGACTCTCCCTCCTCTCCCTTTCCTTCTTGGCGATCTCAGCCAGAGTCTGGGAAAAAAGAAGCGACCCGGCGAGAAAGAACAAAGGAATGAAGATGACGAATTTTTTCAGGCCCATTCTCCCGGGTTCATCCTAACTCATCATCATCAAGGTGTCAATGAGATGAGCAATTCCGTGAGCATCTCTGTTTGTGTGGTTCAATAGGCCTCAGGAAGCTGCCCTATGGCCCCGCACTCCGGTGAACCGGTCCCGTCGGTTCCCTCCTCCGCTTCTGGGGCTTCAGGGCAGCCTCCTGCACGCATCATAAAAATCACATAGCAGGAGATGCTTCCTGGGATTCCTGCCTGGCTGTTCGGATGACGAGGGTGCGTCCGTCAGCGGAGATCTCGATTGCGCCCTCGCTGTCTGTCCTCAGGATACGGATGCCGAGTCTTTCGTAGCGTTCAAGGACATCCGGGTGGGGAACCCCATAGACATTTCCTCTGCCAGCGGAGATCACGACGACTTCTGGTTGAATTTTTTCCAGGAAAAATAGAGAACTGGACGTTCGGCTTCCATGGTGGGGAGACTTGAGGACCTGGACTCTGAGGTCATCGAAGTGCCGCAGAATGTCAAGCTCGGACTCTGACCCCACATCAGCAGTCAGGAGAAAAGACAATTCCCCTTGAGCAATTCGGAGGACGAGCGATTCTTCGTTTGAGGTCTCCCGGACATAAGGAGTGCTTTCCTGAGGGTGAAGAGCTTCTATCCTGACCCCGGCCTCCTCTCGGACAAAGCCGCGAAACACTCTCGCTTTTTTGACAGAGGGCTTAAGAGACGCTAGAAGGTCTTGGTAGACGGGGTTTTGAGGCGGGCTGAAAGATTCCCAGAAATTTATCACCCGAAAATTGGCAGCCACGGTTTTGATGCCGTTCAAGTGATCCGGGTGGGCATGGGTTGAAACCAGGTAATCGATCGTTTTGATTCCTTTTCTCCAGAGAAAAGGGCTGACGACATGCTCGCCGATGTCAAAACTTGCGTCTGGGACGCCGCCGCCGTCGATGAGCATTTTTTTCCGGCCGGGGAATTCGACAAGGATCGAATCGCCCTGCCCGACATCGAGGAACGTGAGTTTAAGCGTCTTAGAGGATGATGCGGGAAAGGGATAGGTGATGAGAAGGGCCAGACAGAAGGCGAACGAGATGAAAAAAGCGGGTCTCAGGCCCTTAATCTTCGGCCGAAGGAGAAGAAGGAAAAGAAAAACAAAGTAGCCGATGACCGTCGCCAGATGCGGCGTGGGAATTCTGTAAGAAAAAACAGGCAAGCCGTCAAAAAGGTGGGAGACAAAGAGAAAAGTCCGGATCAAAAAGGCCAGAGCCTGGCTGAGAAGCTGGCCGATAGAAAAACTCAGAGAAGAGAGCAACAAGAACAAGAAACCCAGACCCATGATCAGGCCTGTCAACGGGACGGCGGCGAGGTTCAGGAGCAGCGCGGAGAAAGTCACCCGGTTAAAGGAACGCACCAAGAAGGGAAGAATGCCCATCTGGGCGGTTAGGGAGAGGCCGAAGAGTTCGCTTATTTGAAGCGGCAGGCGGGGAAGGTGTTTGAGCACCCTGGGCATGAAGAGGATGATGGAAAATGTGGCTGCGAAGGTGAGCTCAAAGCCCATGTCGAACAAAAAAAAGGGGTTTGAAAGGAGAAGGAAAAAGGCGCTGAAAAAAACGGTGTTGATGAGGTTAACATTTTTCCACAGAAGCTTTCCCGCGAGGTAGGCCAGGGCCATGATGGCGGCCCGGTGGACTGAGGCCCTTCCTTCAACGAGAGAGGCATAGAAGAGAAGGATGAAGATCAACACGAGATACGCCGGACGCTGACGGACACGGATCAGCCGAAGAATGAAAAAGAGGAGGGCAGAGAGGATGGCGACATGGGCTCCGGAGATGGCGATCAGGTGGAAAAGCCCGGATTTCTGAAGGGCTCTGGTTGTCGTTTCATCCAGCCTGCCCCTCTCTCCCAGAAGCATCGCCTCAAGGACAGCGCCTTCCTGAGACAGAGAGGTTCGCCCGGGAGACGAAAAATGCCTTTCAATGCTTTGCTGGAGCTTTTGCCGGATCGAAGAGATCAGCGAAAAGGCGGAAAACCTGCCTCCGCCTTCTTGCTTTTCGACAAGAAGCGGGCTCTTCGAGATGGCGTGATTGTGGATGTTTTGATTCTTGCGCAGGTTGGCCAGGCGGGGCTGGCCGAAGTTTCGGAAATCGCGGACAGGAAGGATTCGGGCTGAGACGACTATTCTGTCCCCAGTCAGAAGCTTCAGCGGGGAAGGATATTGGTCTGGATGGAGGACCGTGACTCTCAGGTTGCCCCCCACGTTTTCTTCACGTTTGAGACGGTGGATCTTTTCAACTCTCAAGTGAAGAAACGTTCTCCCCTGGCCGAATGAAGGGGACTTGTACAAACGGCCCGAGAAATCAACATAGCCAGCCTGGTCAAACTGGCGGAGGGCGTTGTCTTCATACGCATGGTCTCGGTAGGCGTAAAGCGTCATTCCCAGAAAACATACCGCGGCCAGGATAAAGGCAAAAGAGAGTCTGTTGTGCCGGAGGGCAAAACCCAGCCAGGCGGCGATAAGAGAGACAAGGAGAAGAAAAACAAGGACAGGGAGGGGAATTGAAGCCTGCGAGGCGACAAGAATGCCCGAAGATAGCGAAATGGTCAGGAAGAGGAAAGGAAACGGCATCAGACGACTGCAGCTTCCTTGTAAACTCCGAACACGTCTTTCAGGACAGCGCAAATTTCCCCCAGCGTGGCTTCAGCCTGCGCGGCGGCGACGAGAAATGGCATGAGGTTGCGCTGAGCGTCTGCTGCTCGTCTCAGGTCGCGAAGGCTTTTTTCGACTTTCCGGAAAGACCTCTCCCTTTTGAGACGACGCAGCTTGGCAACTTGGGCCTTCTCGACTATCCGGGGCGGAGCGTACAGCCCGAAGCGGATTTTTTCCTCTGGGTTGACAAGCTCGTTCAGGCCGATGACCACTTGCTCTTTGCGCTCGACCTTTTTCTGATACGTGTAGGCGCTTTCCTGGATCTCTCTTTGAATATATCCCGCTTCGATCGCGCTGAGCATGCCGCCAAGGTTTTCAATCTTCTTGAGGTAATCCCAAACCCCTTTCTCGATCGAGTTAGTAAGGGCTTCGACAAAAAAAGAGCCGCCGAGAGGATCTACTGTGCTGGCCACGCCGCTTTCGTAGGCGATGATCTGCTGCGTGCGAAGGGCAATCTGGACCGATTCCTCGCTGGGCAGAGCCAAGGCTTCGTCCCTTGAGTTGGTGTGCAGGGACTGGGTGCCGCCGAGGACAGCTGCCAAGGCCTGCAGAGCAACTCTAACGACGTTGTTTTCGGGCTGCTGGGCGGTCAGAGTAACTCCGCTTGTCTGGGTGTGGAAGCGGAAGGCCCAGGAGAGCGGGTTTTTCGCCTTGAATCGTTCTTTCATCAGCTTCGCCCAGATTCGCCTGGCGGCCCTGAACTTGGCGATTTCCTCAAAAAATTGATTGTGCGAGGCCAAGAAAAAGGACAGGCGGGGGGCAAAAGCGTCGACATCCAAACCGTCGCGCACGGCAGCCTCGATATAGGTTATGGCGTTAGCAAAAGTGAAGGCCAGCTCCTGGACAGCGTTGGCCCCGGCTTCCCTGATGTGATACCCGCTGATGCTCATGGTGTTCCAGCGTGGGACTCTTTCTTGGCAAAAAGACAGGATTTGGGTGATGATTTTAAGGGAAGCTGGCGGCGGGAAAACATACGTTCCCCGGGCGATGTATTCCTTGAGGAGGTCGTTCTGGATCGTTCCGGACAGCTTTGCCCAGGGAATGCGTTTATGCCTGGCTACGGCTAGGTACATGGCCAGGATGATGGCGGCCGTGGCGTTGATAGTCATCGAGACGCTGACCCTGTCCAGGGGAATTCCCTTGAACAGAGTTTCCATGTCATGGATGGAGTCGATAGCCACGCCGACTTTGCCGACTTCCCCCTTGGCCTGAGGATGATCGGAGTCAAGCCCCACCTGGGTTGGAAGGTCGAAAGCAACGCTCAGCCCGGTCTGGCCTTGAGCCAAGAGAAAGCGGTATCGCCGGTTGGACTCCTCAGCTGTCCCGAATCCCGCATACTGACGCATCGTCCAGAGTTTCCCCCTGTACATCGTCGGGTAGATGCCGCGGGTGAAGGGGAAAAAACCCGGAGCCCCCAGGTTTTTCTCCGGTGTGAAACAGGTCAAATCCGAGCCGTCATAGACGGCCTTAATCTTGATCCCGGATGAAGTTTCAAATTCGCCTTTTCGTTCTTTATGAGGCGCCATGTCCCTAAGCCGATAGGAAGGGCTCTCTTCTTAGGCGATGTACGGGGCGAAAACCTTTTTTCCGGCGAACGACCCCCTGTCCTTGAGCTCCTCCTCGATTTCCAGGAGACGGTTGTACTTGGCCACCCGCTCGCTGCGGCTGACAGAGCCTGTTTTGATCTGGCCCGTGTTCAGGGCGACGCTCAGGTCGGCAATGAACGTATCCTCAGTCTCTCCGGACCGGTGAGAGATGACGGTGGAGTAGCCTTGCCCCTGAGCACAGCTCACGGTCTCGATGGTCTCGGTGAGCGTGCCTATCTGGTTCAGCTTGATCAGGATGGAATTTGCGATTCCTTTCCGGATACCGTCTTTGAGCCTGTGGATATTGGTGACGAAAATGTCATCACCGATGAGCTGGATTTTTTTCCCCAGCCTGGCGGTGAGCGCCGCCCAGCCCGTCCAGTCATCCTCGGCCAGTCCGTCTTCGATGGAAATAATCGGGTATGCCCGGACGAGTCTTTCGTAAAGATCGATCATTTCATCAGAAGACCGCCTTGACCGATCGGATTTTTTAAAGACGTACATTCTTTCCTCAAAAAGCTCGGAGGCGGCCACGTCGAGGGCCAGAAAGATATCGTCGCCTGCCCGATAACCAGCTTGGACGATGCTTTCCATGATGAGATCGAGGGCTTCCTCGTCGGCCCTCAGATTGGGAGCAAACCCGCCCTCGTCCCCCACGGCAGTGCTGTAGCCCTTCTTCTTGAGAAGCTTCTTAAGGTTGTGAAAAACCTCGGCGGCCTTGCGGATGGCTTCCTCAAAACTCGGGCTTCCCGCGGGCGCGATCAGAAATTCCTGGATGTTCAGGTTGTTGTCGGCGTGAGTTCCGCCGTTGAGGATGTTGACCAAAGGGACGGGCAGGATGAGAGCCTCTTTTTTCCCCAAGTGGTCGTAGAGAGGAATGTTGAGGGCTGCCGAGGCGGCAGAGGCAGCGGCCATGGAGACAGAGAGAATAGCGTTGGCGCCAAGTTTGTTCTTCGCCGGCGTGCCGTCGAGTTCGATCAGGCGGTCATCAAGCTTCCGCTGTTTGAGGGCGTCCATCCCAACGACCTCGGGTGCGATGACTTCGTTGACATTGGCCACGGCCTTCAGGACGCCTTTACCGAAGTAACGGCCGGGGTCGCCGTCGCGGAGCTCAAGAGCCTCATGGGTTCCGGTTGAAGCCCCGGAAGGCACAGAGGCAATTCCCACAGCTCCGCCGTGGAGCGTCACCTTCGTTCTTATCGTTGGGTGTCCGCGGGAATCGAGAATTTCTCTGCCCTGGACTTGAGCGATGCTTGTTTTTTTTCTCCGCACTTTTGCCTTCATTTCATATCAGGAATTTCAGGAGGCCTGCCGAAGGCCTACTCTTTGACGTCTTCGGAGTGATATCCTTCGGGCGGTTTCTTGGCGAACTCTTCTTTTTTCCTTTCGATAAAATCTTTTATCGCTTCGATTCCTTCTTGAGCTTTTTCTTTGACAACCTGGATTCCCTTTTCTGCCTCCCGGGAGATCTTCTCGTAGCTCTCTTTGGCTTTCTCTCCTGTTTTTGCAGCTTGAGCCTTGATTTTTTGCCGGGTCTCTTTGCCGCTGGCGGGGGCGAAGAGAAGGCCAAGGACGAAACCCGTGGCCGCACCGATCAGGAAGGACACGGCGACTTCCAGGGCGCTAGAGCCTTTGTTATTTCCCATTTTTTTTCTCCTTTCTTTTTTGACGGTGTTTCCAGAAAAACTTTATGAGAGGGTAAAGGAAAGGCCAATATCTTGAGGCCGGCTTGAGCAGCCGGGTTGCCAAGAAAAAGGAAGCTTCTGAAAGATAGGAAACCGTTCTTTTGGAAGCCTCCATTATCTGGCCCAAATCTTCGACCTTATCTTTAACGACGCCGCTCAACTCATTGAGATTCTCCGCCAATTTTCTGATTTCAGAAAGAGTCCTTTCTCCTTCCGCCGCTGTCCTCCGGAGTTGAATCAGAAAAATGACCAGAAAACTCACGGCAACGACCGCAGCAAAAGTCAGGACGAGAAACAAAAATTGATTGAGTGTCAACGGCATTTGCATTAAAAATAGGATAAAAACGCCGATTTGTCAATTTAAAAGACATCGGGTTATTTCCAGAGGATTTTGCTCAGACCTGGGAGGCGAAACTCGGTTTCGAGCTTCTGCAGGATATCGGGATAGCGGATTTCTTCGCCCCGGCCGGTGGCCTCCTCCCATTCTGATAAAGAAGGAGCGGGAACAAATTCGATTTTTTTCTGAGCCAGGCGATTAATACCTCGAAGAGCACGCCAGTGTGTGATCATCAGCAGGGCTAGGAAAGCAAAAGCAACATTCGGGCCGGGAAGGAGAGCGGCCAGGCCGCTCAGCGGCAGAAGCAGGGATTCGCCGAGGAGAAGGAGGATGTGTTTGGTCCTCTGCCGGTGAAGGAAAAACAAAAACCTCAGCCTCATCCGCCTTCGAGACCGCAGCCCTGAAAAGCGGATGATCAGGCTTTCTTCCTTATTCTGAAGCACGTTCATGAAAGCCTGCTCCTGCCTGAGAATCCGGGACGGCAGAAGCAGCATTTTTTTTTGAGCTTTCTGCCAGATCTCTTTGGACCTGGAGATTTTAACAGCGACTCCGTTTTGCGGTTCTGAAGAAAAAAAGCGGTATTTGTGTTTGAAATCCTTGACGAAAAAGAAAGTCATCGGGCGGCGCTATTTTAACACTTCATCTGGAGACCGCGCAAGGAACTTTCGGGCAGTTTATCCGCAACGCCGGAGATTATCTGCGCCTGTGAAGGAGGTAGATGAAAAAGGGAGCGCCGACAGCGGCCGTGATGATGCCGATCGGAAGTTCAGCCGGCGAGAGGACGGTCCGGGCCAGAAGGTCACAGAACATCAAAAAAATACCGCCAGCCAGGGAGGAAAAGAAAAACAGGCGCTTATGGTCAGGGCCGAGAAGAATTCTCACTCCGTGGGGGACGATCAGTCCGGCAAACCCGATAATTCCACTCACCGAAACGGAGACAGCCGCCAAGAGGGTGGAGAGACAGAGGAAAGCCTGACGGACGCGGCGGACAGGACAGCCAAGGGATTGGGCCACGTCATCCCCCATCACTAAGAGGTTCATGTCTTTGGCCAGCCATTGAGCCAGGAGGAGGCTGAAGAGGAAATAAGGAAGAATAATGCTAACCTGCCGCCAATCTGCGAGAGCAAGACTTCCCAAAAGCCAGAAAACGGCCTGCTCGAAGGAATCGGACCTCGTGAACAGGAGAAATGACGTCAGGGCAGAGGCCAGGGCGCCTGAAGCGATGCCGGTGAGGAGGAGAGTCTCCACCTTGAAAATGAACTTTCTCCGGGAGAGAAGATAGACGATGGAGACAATCCCCAGACCAGAGCCGAAGGCGAAAAGGTTTTGCAGAGGCAGGCCCAGGACGCTCGCTTCAATCCCGAGGAAAAGACATAAGACGGCGCCGAAAGAGGCTCCTGAGGAGACTCCAACCACAAAAGGATCGGCCATGGGATTTTGAAAATAGCCCTGGAGAATGGCTCCGGAAAGCGACAGGCTGGCGCCGACAAGAAAGGCTAAAAGGGCCCGGGAAAGACGAAGGTCTATAAAAATTGTCTGGAACGTGTGGTCCCCGTGGAACAAGAAATTGCACAAGTCTCGCCTCCCAGTTGGCACGGCGCCGACGACCAGCGACAAGTAGAGAGCTGTAGCTAAAAGGAAAAGAAGCAGGGGGAAAAACAATTTTCCTCTGTTCTTGAGTTTCATCCTGGCTGCTGAAAAAGCTCCGGGTGAAGAAGGCGGACCAGGCTGACATAGGCATCGATGAGGCGTGGCCCGAAACGGCTGGCCGTGTTTTCATCCAGGAAAAAGATCTGATTCTTTTTAACGGCGGTGATGGTCTTCAGATGAGGCCGGGTTAAAAGCCACTGCTCAACACGGGAAAAATCCTTCTGGTTCTTGGCCATGATAATGATCATATCAGGGTTTTCGTGGATGAGCATCTCAGGGTTGAGGTGGACCCATTTCTCGGGTATCCGGCCGGCAATGTTGACCCCACCGGCTTTAATAATGAGGTCGTTGAGATAACTTTCCTGGCCGCACGTCCAGAGCCCCTGGCCTGGCAAGGAAAGAAAGAGCTTTGGATGAGAAGCCACGGCTTGGAGAGGCTGTTGGACGCTCTCGTATTCCCTCTTGAGGGCCCGGGTGAGCGAAGCAGCCTGTTCCTCCGATTTGGTCAGACGGCCGAGCTTTTCTATCATCGAAAAAAGGTCTGCCAGCGATTTTCCTGTGTCGAGAACAAAGACAGGCATGCGGAGACGGGCCATTTTCCTAAGAAGGCGCAGCGGGTTGCCGCGGAAAGCGACGACGAGGTCGGGTCTGAGGGCCTGGATTTTCTCCATGTTAGGGTCGAGGAGGCCGCCGATTTTTTCTTTTTTCACTGCTTGAGGAGGGTAGTCACAGTATCTCGTGACACCGACGACCCTTTCTTCAAGACCGAGAGAAAAAAGGATTTCAGTGATGTTCGGAGCCAGGGAGACAATCCGCTGGGGAGGAGCACTCAAGGGGAAGGGATGATTCAGGTCGTCGTAAAGGACTTGAGGTTCGTGCGATGCAGCGACGATGACACATCCTAAAACGGATAAAACGACAAACACCCTCACCTGCCTTTTTCCTCCTTTTGAGGATGCCTATGGATGAGAGAGATCTCAGGAAGCCCGGAATGGAGATTCTCCCTGATCTCGACATCGGCGCCGAAAACCTCTTTTATCCAGCTCCTGGTGATCAGGGCGTCCGGCGGTCCCTGGGCCTGAATTCTTCCCGCTTTAAGGAAGACGAGTCTTTGAGAGTAGGGAATAACGAGGTTGATGTTGTGCTCGGTGCAAAGGATGGTCTTTTTCATTTCTCGCTGGAGTCTTTCGACAACACGGAAGATTTCCAGGCCGTAGGCGAGGTCGAGATGGGCACTCGGCTCGTCCAGGAAAAGGAGAGGCGTGTCCTGGGCTAAAGCCCGGGCGATGAGAACCCGCTGACGCTCTCCTCCGCTGAGCTGGCCGATTTTTTTATCTCGGAGGTGGGATACGCCGAGCAGGTCCAGAACTTCCCTCATCATCCGGTTGTCCTGAGCTGAAAAGCTGGATAGCCTTTTCTGGTGCACGTACCTTCCCATGGCGACGATTTCCCAAACAGTATAATCGAAGGCGAGGTCGTAACCCTGGGGAACAAACGCGATCATTCTGGCAACCTTGCGTCGGCTCATCCGGAAGAGGTCGTGCCCTTCGACATGGACCTTGCCTGACGTATCTTGGAGGAGGCCCTGGACGGCCTTGATAAGGGTGCTTTTTCCCGAACCGTTAGGGCCAAGCACGGTGATAAATTGGCCTCGTTCGACAGAAAAACAGATGTCATCGATAACAGCACCGTTGCCGTAGCCGGCGCGCAGATTTAAGACTTCGAGGATCGCCATGCAAGCAAAGTCGTTTTAATCCAATAAACCTAAAAAATCAAGGTGCGAGCAGGCTGTGATTCCTTGACTTTTAGATGATCAGCCCATAATATTTATCGTTGAATTTAAGAATTTTTCATCACCACAGAGAAACGAGCTGATCCATGACCAAAGCCATCTATCCGTTCCAGGAGATCGAGGCGAAGTGGCAGAAAGCTTGGGAAGAGAGAAGAGTTTTCCATGCCTTCGATGACCCCCAGAAAAAGAAGTATTATTGCTTAGAGATGTACCCGTACCCCTCGGGCCGCATCCACATGGGACACGTCCGGAACTACACAATCGGGGATGTTATTTCGAGGTTTAAATTCATGAAGGGGTTGAACGTCCTCCACCCGATAGGCTGGGACGCCCTCGGAATGCCCGCGGAGAATGCGGCCATCCAGCACGGGGTTCATCCTCAAAAGTGGACGCTCGATAACATCGGCCACATGAGGACGCAGCTAAAGAGGCTTGGCTACAGCTACGACTGGTCCAGGGAGATCAACACCTGTCTTCCCGAATACTACAAGTGGAATCAGTGGATTTTTCTGAAAATGTTCGAGCGAGGTCTGGCCTTCCGCAAAAAAAGCTGGGTGAACTGGTGCCCGCAATGCCGGACTGTCCTGGCCAACGAACAAGCCGCGGGCGGAGCCTGCTGGCGCTGTGATTCGGTTGTCGAGCAAAAAGAGATGGACCATTGGTTCCTCAAGATCACGGCTTATGCACGGGAGCTCCTGGAGGGGCACGGAATACTGGAAAAATGGCCGGAACACGTCCTCCTGATGCAGAAGAACTGGATTGGAGAAAGCGAAGGGGCTCTCCTTTCTTTTCCCTTAGAGAATTCTTCCCTGTCGATTGACGTCTTCACGACGAGGATCGACACAATCTACGGCGCCACTTTCTTGCTCCTTTCGCCCGAACATCCGTTCAGCCAGGAGCTTATTGTGGACAGGAAGGACCGGGCGGGGATTCAGGACTGGATTGGCCGGAGCATCAGGGAAGCCCGGATGAAAAGGAGGCCGGGAGAAGAAGAAAGAGTCGGAGTGGACACGGGGAAGAAAGTTATCAATCCCTTTTCCGGTGAGAAAATCCCTGTCTGGATCGCTAATTACATCCTGATGGATTATGGGACGGGCGCTGTGATGGCTGTGCCGGCTCATGACCAGAGGGATTTTGAGTTTGCCCTGAAGTACGGCCTGACGATTAGAGTAGTTGTCGTTCCTGAAGAGAACCCCGGCTTTACGGGTCCCCTGGAAAAAGCCTTCGAGGGAGAGGGCGTTCTGGTTGATTCGGGCCCGTTTTCAGGGTTGAAATCAAGCCCGGCCATGGAAGAGATGGCCGAATATGCCCGCCAAAAAGGGTTTGGCCGCAAAAGCACTGTTTACCGGCTCCGGGATTGGGGGATTTCCAGACAGCGTTACTGGGGAACGCCAATTCCGATTCTTTACTGTGCAAAATGCGGCACCGTCGGTGTCCCTTACAAAGACCTTCCCGTGGAGCTTCCGTCGAATGTGACGTTTACAGGGGAAGAAGGTTCTCCGCTGGAAAAAGTGCCCGAGTTCGTGAACGCAGTCTGCCCGAAATGCGGCGGAAAGGCCAGGCGCGAGACGGACACGATGGACACGTTCTTCGACTCCTCCTGGTATTTCTTCCGATACACCACGCCCCACGAGAGCAGCTCGCCGTTTGACCCAAGAATTTCCTCTTACTGGCTTCCCGTTGATCTTTATATCGGCGGGGTCGAGCACGCCATCCTCCACCTGATCTATTCCCGGTTTTTCACTCTTGTCCTCAGGGACTTAGGATTCACGACGATCGCCGAGCCTTTTCCTCATTACCTGGCCCAGGGCATGGTCACGAAAGACGGTGCAGCCATGTCCAAGTCCAGAGGAAATGTTGTCGATCCGGACGATATGCTCAGGGAATACGGAGCTGATGCGCTCAGGCTTTTCATCCTCTTCGCTTCCCCGCCTGAGAAGGAATTTGCCTGGGCCGAGGAAGGAATTGAGGGGTGTTTCCGTTTCCTCAATAGAGTCTGGTTAGTTGTCGAAGAAAATAAGGATGTCTTCATGGAAGAAAGCCGTCTGTGGTCCGCCCCGGCCGGCCAAGCGGGAGAAGCAAGCATGCTTCTGCAAAAGAGAATTCATCAGACGATCAGAAAAGTTGGCGAGGATATCGAGAAAAGGTTTCATCTGAACACAGCGATAAGCTCGGTCATGGAGCTCTATAACCTCATCAGAAGAGTCAAAGATACCTTAAAACAGAACCAGGAGGGCCGGGAAATACTGCGCCTTGCCCTGGAAAGCTTGATCATTCTTCTCTCTCCCTTCACTCCTCATCTGTGCGAGGAGCTCTGGGAAAGGACTGGGCACAAAGAACTCTTGGCCCGTTTTCCGTGGCCGGCTTATGATCCTGAACTGGCGAAAGAAGAAAAAGTGACGGTGATTGTTCAGGTCAACGGCAAGCTCAGGGATAAGTTTGAAGCGGAGGCGGGGATCTCGGAAGAAGACATGCGTCTTCGGGCGCTTCAGCTCGAGCGCATCCGTGCCCTTGTTGCCGGCAGAGAGGTCAAGAAGGTTATCTGCGTCGATAATAAGCTGGTCAATATTGTCGTTTAGCGGAGGGATGATGAAAAAAACGGCCGGGCTCATCTGCGTGTGCCTTTTCTTTGTCCACTGCGGCTATCATTTGCGGGGGACAGGGAGCTTTCTCCCTTCTCATATCAAGAGGATCAGCATCCCGATGTTCAAGAACCAAACGACCCGCTTCGAACTGGACGTGAAGTTGACCCAGAGTGTCATCAATGAGCTTGTGGCCAGGGGAAAAGTGGAGATCTCGGGTGACCCCGGAACCGCGGACGCCGTGTTGATCGGAGAGATCACCTCCTTTGCCGTTAACCCGATCGCTTTTTCTGATCGGAACACGGCCGACCGATACAACATCACTGTCGTGGCCAAGATCGTGCTGCGCGACCTGGCCAGCCAGAAGATCATTTTTTCTAACCCTAACTTCGTTTACCTAGAAGAATACGAAGTTCCTCAGGGAACTGACTTTGAGACCTGGGAAACTCAGGCGATTAACAAGGTGGCTGAAAAGTTTGCTCGCAGCTTGGTCATCACCATCC
This sequence comes from Clostridiales bacterium, assembly GCA_029907205.1. Lineage (GTDB taxonomy): Bacteria > Acidobacteriota > Aminicenantia > Aminicenantales > UBA8522 > JARYMI01. The sequence goes on along the minus strand of JARYMI010000012.1, from coordinate 39,292 downwards.
TCGAGGGCTTTTAGGATGGCTTTCAGTTACCTTCTTGGAAGTGAAATCAAGGAAGAGCGTCTTTTTTCGTGTTTTTTTCTTTATGGAGAGGAAACCTACCTGGCTGATGAATTCGTCAGTCAGTTGAAGGATGCCTTGATTTCTCCCGAGGGACAGGGGTTTAACCTGGAGAGGTTTGCTCTTGAGGAGACCCGCTGGGCTGACCTTATCGACCTGGCCCGCACGATCCCCTTTTTCTTCTCTCCGTGGAGGATTGTCGTTGTTGATATATGCGGGGACAGCGATATAAAGCTTTCTCCGCTCGAAGAATCAATCATCAAAGACTATTTTCGAGCGCCTTCGTCAAGAACAGTGTTGGTCATCATCCTGGAAGTGGCGGCAAGGAAAAGTCATCCCTTGGTTAGGTTCTTCTCCAGACTGTCGGCCGCTTCGGTCTGCCTCAAGGAGCTTAAGCCGCTCAAAGAAGAAAATCTCTATCGCTGGATGGATAAAAAGCTCGAGGAGAAAGGAAAGCTGGCCACGCCCGAGGCGAAAAGGCGTTTAGAGGAAATTATCGGCAACGACCTCAGAAGGCTGACCAACGAACTGGAAAAGATCGTCAATTTCGCGGCTGATAAGAAGGTGGTCGACGTCGACGACGTCAACCAGGTTTGTGACTGGGTTAAAACTTTTGTCCAATGGGAGCTTTCCAACAGCATGGGAAGGGGCGATTTCCGCCAGATTGTGCTCGTCCTCAACCAGCTCTTCAAAGAGGGCATCAAACCCGAGTACATCCTGTCCGTCACGGCCAATTTTTTCCGGGATATCCTGGCGGCCAAGGTCTGGCTACGAGAGAAGAAAGAGAAGAAGGAGATCTTCGCCAGGCTGAGACCTCATATCCAGGAGAGCTTTTCGTTTTATGCGGCCAGGTTCAAAGAATTTTTCTCCCTGGTAGAGGACGTTTCCTTTGCTGATCTGAGGGGAATCGTCGCCGGGCTCGAACGGATTGATTTGTTGATCAAGACGTCGGACACATCAGCTCAGGTTCTCCTTGAGGCTTTTGTTTATGATTATTGCCGCAAGAAAATCGGCCAGCAGAAAGGGAAAACCAGTTTTACTTTGAGGGAGAAAGGTTGATGAGCTCCACCTGCCTGCTCAGGCGGGACTTGTAGCGGGCGCCCTTGTTTTTATGAATTGCTCCCTTCTTAACCGATTTGTCTATCAGCGACATGGTTTTCGGAAGAAGCTTGACAGCGGCTTCCTTGTTTTTTTCCTGGACAGCCGTTCGCAGTCTCTTTATCTGGGATCGAACAGTTGACTTGGTCCTTCGGTTAATGGCGTTCCTGCGCAGACTGCGGCGCCACTGCCGGACCGCCGAGCGATGATAAGCCATTTTTTTCTCCTTGTCCTCGCGAAGTATGATAAAATATCCACCCCTTAAAGTCAACGGGAGGAAGGATAAGGTAAGCATCTCAGTTTATATGATTCAATTGGGTGCAGGAAACTGCCCTTGGCCCCCGCACCCCGGGGAACCAGTCCCGTCGGTTCCCCCCGTCGGGGAAGCCGACGGGTCCCCCCTCCGCTACGGGGGCTTCAGGGCATTATCCTGCACCCATCATAAAGATCGCATGCATAGAGATGCTCACGGGGAGAAGCGAAAATGAAAGTGGTGTTGCAGCGCGTAAAGCAGGCATCCGTGGAGGTGGCGGGCCAGGTGGCGGGGAAAATCAGCCGGGGAATTCTCCTGTTCATCGGTATCGAAAGGGGAGACGGCAAAGAAGATGTTGAGTTTCTCGCCCGGAAATCGGTTGAAATGCGCATCTTTCCAGACCGGGAAGGGAAGATGAACCTTTCACTGACTGACATCAACGGCGAGGTATTGGCCGTCTCGCAGTTTACCCTGGCTGCCTCAACCAAAAAGGGAAGGCGGCCCAGTTTTGATAGCGCCGAGGAGCCGGGGAGAGCGGAAGAACGATTCAAAGAATTTGTGGCATGGATTCGAGCGAAAGGCTTCAAAGTAGAGACCGGCGTCTTCCAAGCCATTATGGATGTTCATCTGGTTAATGAAGGACCTGTAACCTTCATTCTGGAATCGAGGAAGAGCTCGTTCCAAGAAGTGGCGGGCTAATGATAAAATGCCTCGTTTAGCCGCTGAACCTGACGCGGCTAACCTTGCGCACGGCCTCAGCTGCTGCACTCCTGACATAAATGCTTTTGTCTTTTGTCAGCTTGACCAGAAGAGCCAGCACCTCTTTGCCGCCAATCTCGCCGAGGGCATCGGCTGCGCACTTGCGCACATCCACGTTGGAATCAGCTAAGAGGGGCTCGATGTGGGGAAGACAAGCGCTGTCTTTTCTCCGGCCCAATATTTTGACGACAGCGCTCCTGACATACCAAGGAGATTTTTTCAGTCTTTCATAGAAGGGGTTAAGGCTCCAGACCTCCCTCTGGCTCAGCTCCTTGATCAGGTAATCCCGGATCGTCTCGCAAGGGTCAGCGAGCGATTCCAACAACACCCTGAACACCCAGGGGGAGTTGAGCTTAGCGATCGCCTTGAGGATTTTCAGGCGTTTTCCCTTGTCGTCGAGAGAAGCCAGCTTGCGGAGGACGGAGTCCATGTAGTAACGGCTCCTTTTTTCTTTGTCCTCAAATTCCTTAACCGCCCTCTTGGCGGCGTTGCTCAAAGCCCTGAAGTTGTTGTCGGTGTATTTTTTGTACAGTTCGAATTCCTGATAAGAAGCTTCTCTCAAGAACTTGAGACCCGTCGCCTTGACCAAAGGGGAGGTGCCCTCAGCTTGGAGGAGATTGAGAAGGAAAAAGATTCGCTCCCTCTTGGAAAGGCTGTCGATATGAGTATAGAGAAACTTGACCTTTTCGTGAGGAGAGAGGGGCGAGAACCTTTCTGAGAATTCCTCCAGCGTCATGGCCGCCTAACGCCTGGCAATGATATTCAAAGAAATCAAACCAATTCCAGGATATGCCCCATTTTTTCTTTCTTGGTCTTGAGGTATTTGAGGTTCGTGCGGTTGGGCGGGACCTCGATGGGAACACGGTCCACGATTTCAAGACCGTAGCCGGCGAGTCCGATGAACTTTCTTGGGTTATTCGTCATCAGCCTGATTTTCTTGACTCCCAGGGAGACGAGAATCTGGGCCCCGATGCCATAATCTCTCTGGTCGGGCCTGAAGCCCAGTTTCTGGTTGGCTTCCACCGTGTCTTCGCCCTGATCTTGGAGGGCATAAGCTTTGATCTTATTGATCAGGCCGATCCCCCGACCTTCCTGGTTGAGGATATAAAGGATGACGCCTTTTCCCTCCCTCTCGATCATCTCCATGGAGCGGTGGAGCTGGTCCCCGCAGTCGCAGCGGGTGGAACCGAACGTATCTCCTGTCAGGCATTGAGAGTGGGCGCGGACCAAGATCGGTTCACCCTGATCGATAGTCCCCTTGACCAAAGCGATGTGATTTTCTCGGTGAATCATATCCTCATAAACATAAACTCGAAAATTGCCGTGTTTCGTGGGCAAGTCGGCTTCTTCGATCTTCCTGACCAGTCTTTCGTGTCTCATTCGGTACTGGATAAGGTCGGCGATCGTGAGAATCGGGATATGGTGCTCTCTGCTGAATTTTTCGAGCTGCGGCATCCGGGCCATGGTCCCGTCCTCGTTCATGATCTCGCAGATGACTCCCGCCGGGTTGAGGCCTGCCAGCCGGGCCAGGTCCACAGCGGCTTCGGTCTGGCCGGCTCTGGCCAGGACGCCGCCTTCTCTGGCTTGAAGGGGAAAGACGTGGCCTGGCCGGACGAGGTCGGAAGGCTTTGTTTTCGGGTCGATCGCCACCAGGACAGTCCGGGCCCGGTCATAGGCGGAGATGCCGGTCGTTACACCCTCCTTGGCATCAATGGAAATCGTGAAGGCCGTCTCAAAGCGCGAAGTGTTTTCACGGACCATCAACGGCAGCTGGAGATCGTCCAGCCGTTTCTTTGTCAAGGGGAGGCAAATGAGCCCGCGGCCGTTCCTGGTCATAAAATTTACGATCTCCGGAGTGACTTTCTCGGCGGCCACCATGAGGTCGCCTTCATTCTCTCTGTCTTCATCATCGACAATAATAACCAGATGGCCGGCCCTGATTTCCTCGAGGGCCTGTTCGACAGAAACCGTTTTTGGCTCAGCTTCCATAGATAGAACCTTTAATCTTATGGCTGAAAAAAGCAAGATAATTATACACGTATTTGCCCAAGATGTCACACTCCAAGTTGACTTGATGACCCGGTTTTAGAGCCGTCAGGTTTGATTTCTCGAGAGTGAGGGGGATGAGCTCAACCTCGAATGACGATGCCCTGAGCTCGGCGACGGTGAGGCTGACTCCATTGACAGCGATAGACCCCCTGGGAATGAGGTATGGCCGGAGTTCTTCCGGGAAGGAGATAGCCAGCCTTTTCCCTGGCCTCCTCATGGTTACCCGGACGACCCGTCCTTGGCCGTCGACGTGGCCGGTTAGGAGATGTCCGCTGAGCAGAGATTCGGGCGTCAGCGGAAGCTCCAGGTTCAGGCGGTCACCGGGCCTGAGGCTGCCGAGGTTCGTCCGGGCCAGGGTTTCCTGAGAGAGGTTGAAAAAAAGGATGTCTTTTTCCCGCTTGAAAAGAGTGAGACAGACGCCGTTCACCGCCACGCTTTCTCCCCTGGCCGGGAAGGGAAACGAAGGAGGCACCGCGAGGGATATTTCTTTTTTCCCTTGGCTGTATCCCTTAAAAACTCCCTGATGGTGAATGATTCCAGTAAACATATCAGAAATATCCTTCCACGAGGATGTCTCGGCCGATGCGAAAACAAGAAATTCGGCCGAGTTCCAGGGCGTCCTGGAGTTTGTTTATGCCTTCCCCCTCCAAAAAAGAGGGAGCTTTTATTCCTCCGATCATTCGGGGGGAAATGGCGAGGAGAAGCTTATCGGCCAGTTTTTTTTCGATCAAGGCTGTCAGGAGGAGGCTTCCTCCCTCAACCAGGACGCTGGAGATTTCCTTGCGGCCAAGCCAGGCAAGCAGGTCTGGAAGGGAAATCTCTCCTCTGCCACCTGGAAGCCTGACCACGGTCAGCCCCTTTTCTGCCAGAACCTTTTCCTTTTCTTGCGGTGCGCGCCTGGAGGTGAAAACGTAAATCTCGCCCTGGCCGAGGGTAGAAAGAATCCTGGCCTTCGTAGGGAGCCGAAGTCGAGAATCGAGGATGACCCGCGCGATTTTCTTCCCTTTCCACTGAGGGTGACGGACTGTTAGCAGCGGATCATCTCTGAGGATGGTGTTGACTCCGACCATGATGGCGTCGTGCTCGCCCCGGAGAAGATGGACGTATTCGCGCGTTTGAGGAGAAGAAATCCAGCGGGAGTCGAGAGTCTTAGCGGCTGTCCTGCCGTCGAGGCTTACAGCTGCTTTAAGGGTGATGAAGGGCATTCCCCGGGTGATGTATTTTACGTAAGCCTCGTTCAGCCTGATATTCCTGTCTTTAAGCAGACCAACAGAAAGGTGCAGACCGGCCTGCCGGAGTCTCTTGATTCCTTTCTTGAAGACAACCGGGTTTGGGTCAAGAGAGGAGATAACCACCCTCCTTGGTCTCGCCCGTATCACCGCTTCAGCGCAAGGTGGTGTTCTTCCCCAATGGACGCAGGGCTCCAAGGTAACGTAGAGAGTGCTCTCTCTCGCCAGGGAGCCGGCGCGCTCGAGAGCAACGACCTCTGCGTGGGGCTTGCCCGGGTTTTCGTGATACCCCCAGCTGATCACACGTCCGTCCCTGATACATACGGCTCCCACAAGGGGATTCGGGCTTGCCCAGCCTCTGGCTTTTTCGGCCAGGGCATAAGCCATCTCAAGATAAGCGAAGTCTTGAAGCTCTTTCATGAGGTCAGCGCCGTGACAAATTGGTGGGCAGAGAACGGCAAGAAGTCCTCGATGTCTTCGCCAAGACCGATAAACTTAACGGGGAGCTGGAGTTCGTCGACAATGCCGATCACACTCCCGCCTTTAGCGGTGCCGTCGAGCTTGGTCAGGACAATTCCGGTGATGCCGGAGAACCTGAGGAATTCCCTGGCCTGAACGAGGGCATTCTGTCCGGTCGTCGCATCCAGAACAAGCAGGATTTCCTGAGGGGCGCCCATGACCTCACGGCGGATGACGCGCCTAATCTTCTCCAGCTCGTTCATTAAGTTGGGATTGGTATGAATTCTTCCCGCCGTGTCGACGAGGAGGAGATCATAGCCATGAGCTTTGAAAGACTGGAGCGCGTCGAAGACGACGGCAGCGGGATCAGCTCCGTACTGGCCCCGGATAACGGGAATGCCTAAGTTTTTGCCCCAACTCATGAGCTGTTCCTGGGCAGCGGCTCTGAACGTATCGGCGGCAACCATAAGGACTTTTTTTCCTCTTTTCTTGAAATAATGGGCGAGCTTGGCCAAAGACGTGGTTTTGCCCCCGCCATTGACCCCGACTATCATGATCACCGCTGGCGCATCGTTAACAGAAAGGTCAACTGAGTGGCGGCTCAGGATTCGAATGAGCTCTTCCTCGAGAGCAGACCGGATCTCCTCGAATGAGGTGTCCTTTCTTGTTTTTTGCTTGAGAGAGAGAATAATTTTCTCCGTGGCCGCAATCCCGGCGTCGGCCCCGACCAGGATTTCGGCCAGTTCATCGAAAATTCCGTCCCTTGACTTGCCGCTCCGCAGGAGCTCCTCAAGCTTCCCCCTGAGCGAGTGGCTCGTCTTGGCCAGTTTGTCTCTGAGAGTACCGAGCACGGCGAAACCATTATATTTTTCGGTATTTTCAAAGTCAATCAAAGGAAAATGGGAACGGTCCTCCGGGAGGACCGTTCCCTATGATTGAGGATTAGCGGAGTTTGTGCTACAGTTAAAAAGTGGCGATGGATGATTCGATTTGGTCGCTTGCCCCGCCAAGAAAAGAAGCAGAGATTCTCGCGAGAGAAGTTGGAATTCCCCTTCCTCTTGCCCGGATTTTGACAAACCGGAACATTCTTTCTGCCGGTGAGGCAGACCGGTTCCTCTTCGGCACACTCGAAGACCTGCACGATCCTTTCCTGTTGAGAGATATGAACAAAGCGGTGGTCAGAATCAAAGAAGCGATCCGGAGAAAAGAGAAAATCCTGGTATTCGGTGACTATGACGCCGACGGCGTTTTGTCTGTCGTCATGCTTCTCAGAGCGCTCAGGGGTTTAGGTGCCGAGGTGGATTACTTCATCCCCGAGCGGCTCAAAGAGGGTTACGGGATCAAGGAGGAGCATATCCGGATAATCTTGGAGAGAAAAGCCGGTCTTGTCATTAGCGTTGACTGCGGAGTCAAAGCCCTTTCTTTTGTAAACAGGGCAAAGAAAGAAGGAGTGGATGTCATCATCACCGACCATCATCGGCCGGGTGAAGTCCTCCCTGAAGCCGTTGCCATCATAAACCCTGTTCTTGAGGATTCAGGCTATCCCTACAAGAATCTTGCCGGAGTGGGTGTTGTTTATAAGCTCCTTCAGGCTCTTTTTCAGAGCGAAGGGAGAGAATCCTGGCTGTCCCATTATGCGAAGTTAGTGGCCATCGGTACCATTGCTGATGTGGCCGACCTCAGGGGAGAGAACAGGATCTTAGTGAAACACGGGTTGAAAGGGTTGGAAACCATCTCCAACAGGGGGCTGAGAGGCTTGGTCAGGATATGTGGCCTGGGGGAAAAAAAGATCAGCGAGGGAGATATCGGTTTCCGGATAGGGCCCCGTCTCAACGCCGCAGGAAGAATGGAATCTGCAGATACGGCGGTCCAGCTCTTCTTTGCGGAAACCGAGGAAGAGTCAAACCGGCTGGCCAAGAGGCTTGACGACCTCAACGCTGAACGGCAGAGGGAAGAAGAAAAAATTTACAAGGAAGCGATGAACTGGATAGAAAGCGCCGGTCTTGCCAAGCGCTACAAGGCGTTGCTTTTGGGATGTGAAGGATGGCACCGAGGGACGATCGGAATCGTGGCCTCGAAGCTTAAGGATGCCTTTTGCCGCCCGGTTCTTCTCTTTACTTATGACGACGGAAAAGCCTTCGGTTCCGGGAGGAGCATCACCGAATTTTCCTTCATTGACTGCCTGGATGAATGCCGGGAGTTGTTCGTGGACTACGGGGGGCACAAGATGGCAGTCGGCTGCGTTCTCGTTCGAGACAAGTTGGCTCCCTTGAAAGCACGAATCAACGAGCTGGCAGAGAAAAGACTCAGCGAAGAGGACGTAAAGAGAAAAGTCAGGGTCGACGTCAAGATTGACTTTACGGACATCAACATCCCTTTTCTCGACCATTTCTTCCGGCTCTCGCCCTTCGGCGTCGGCAATCCTAAGCCTGTCTTCCTTACCGAGGATGCTGAAGTCCTGAGCCATCCTCACCCCCTTCAAGAAAAACACATCAAGTTCTCCGTTAGGCAAGACGGCAGGAGCTTTGAAGCTCTGGGCTGGGAGAAGGGATCCTGGATCACAAGCATCAAAAAGGGAGACAGGATTAGCCTTGTCTATTCTCTCCAGTTTTCCCAGCTTCTGGGTCAAGAAAACGTCAGCCTTTCTATCGAGGACATCAAAGGTCGGGATGATTGACAAGAAAATCGCTGTGGCCAGGGTGTTCAGGGCCCTGCTCGTCCTCTGCTTGTTTTTTGTTATCGCCGCGACGGTCTGGTATTTCTTTTCTCATCGGCGGCAAGCCTCAGTCGAGGCCGTAAGGGTTGGAGATATCACCGAACAAAAGGTGCAAAAGCAGGAAGGGATAGAACATTATGATTATAAAGGAGATAGAGTCATTAGGGCCAAGGCCGAAAGGCATTATGCTGGAAGCGCTAACCTCTACTATCTGGAGGGGAACGTCGAAATCAAAGAGGTCAACAAAGAAGGGAAAGAAGAAAGGATTATCAGCGGAGACAAGATAACATACGACAAGGACTGGACTGAGATTGTTCTTGAAGGTCAGGCAAGTCTCGAGCAGGGCGATGTGGTGGTCAAGGCCCCGGTACTTTATTACAGAAAGAACCCAGAAACCCTCTCCACAGATAAGGAAGCCACTTTTGCTTCCAACCGGATCTTCGGCAGGGCCCAGCAGCTCCTCTATTCCTTGGCGGAGGAGTCTCTTCGGCTGGAAGGAGATGTGGCCATCCAGCTCAGGCGCGGGCCGGAAAGCCCGGACGTTTTTGATTTAAAAGCCGATGTTTTTATCTACAGCCGACCGGAGAAAAGAGGCAGCGCAGAGGGGAAGGTTACTTTTTCTCTGGAAAAGAGTCGTGGCCAAGCTGACTCCTTTGAGTTCAAACTCACGTCGGATGAACAGCAAATAGAAAAAATTGGGCTAAAAGGAAAAGTCAAGGCCTTTCTTGTGGTGGGGAATGATGTTCCGGTGAATGGAGGAGATCTTCTTTTGGCAAAAGCCAGGGAAAGAGAGATCGAGGCAGAGGAGATCAGGCTGAATTCCTTTCTCGACGTGCCTGAAATGGAATCCTTGGAAGCCAGGGGCAATTGCTTTATGAAATCGGTCGCGGCCTCAGGTTCTCTAACAGAAGTGAGGTCAGAAGCCATGAAAATGCTTTTTGACCGCCAGGGCGGGCTCAAAGAACTCCGCGCTTGGAATCAGGCCAACCTGTTGGAGAAGGAAAAGGACGGCAGCCTCAAGCGTCGCCTTTCCGGCCAGGAAATCCTGGTTGAAGGCCAAGGGGAGTTGCTCCGGATTCGAGCGGGAACGAGCGAGGAAGCGCTCTTGGATTCTCTGGACAGCGAGGTGATGGCCCGAGAAATCAAGCTTTTTCCCAAGCGGGAAATCATGGAAGCGTCCGAACAGGTCAGAGTTATCCTCAAGCCTCAGCCGGAAAAAGGGGAAACAGTCGGGTTTTTTGCGCGGGAGAGGCCTGTTTTTATAAAAGCCCAATACATGAGATACGACGAGCAGCAGAATCGTTTAATTCTAAGAGGCGATATCCGGATGTGGCAGGACAAGGACATGCTATTAGCCCAGCAAGCGACAATCCTTAGAGATACGGGTGAAATTGGGAGTGAAGGCCTCGTTCGCTCGGTCTTTTCTCTTCGGCCGAAAAAAGGGGAGGACAAGGAAGAGAGAATCGAGCTCGGGGGCGAGAAGATGAATTATAACCCCAAAGCGAATATTCTGGCTTTTGAACAAACGACCTGGCTTAAGACGAGGGCAGTTGGCCTAAAGGCCAATGCGCTTTTCGTGTCCCTGGCCGAGAAATCAGCGGACATCCAGACGGTCAAAGCCAGAGGAAAGGTCATCGTCGCAGATGAGCTCAGAGAGGGTCAAAGCGAAGAGGCTTTGTACGACCTGGAAAAAGAGACTATGGTCCTGTCAGGGAGCCCTGTCGTCACGGATAAGGAGAAAGGAATCCTCCGCGGAGATAAATTGACTTTTCGTCTGGGCGATGATAGAATCCTCGTGGAAAACAAGGAAAAAGAACGTTCTGCTACTGTTATAAAACGTGAAGAATGAAATCCCGTCTCAACGCCGTCGGATTGATCAAGACCTACCATCAGAAGAGGGTTGTCGACAATATCTCCTTAGAAGTTAGCAGAGGAGAAATCGTCGGGCTCCTTGGGCCCAACGGCGCGGGAAAAACGACAACTTTTTCTATCATCCTCGGGCTCATCTCCCAGGACGGGGGCAAAATCTATATGGGCGATGAAGAGATCACTGATACCCCGATGTATCTCAGAGCTCAAAAAGGGCTCTCCCTCCTTCCCCAGGAGCCATCGGCCTTCCGCAGACTCAGTGTCGAGGACAACCTACTGGCCATCAAGGAGGTCATGCCCAATGCCTTTGCCAGGAGAGACGGTGATTTGGCCAAAGTCCTCGAGGAATTTGGGCTGAATAAATTGGCTAAAGCCAAGGCCTACACGCTCTCTGGGGGCGAACGCCGGCGGCTTGAAATCGCCAGGGCCATGATGACCAATCCGGATTTTATCCTCCTGGATGAACCGTTCACCGGTATTGACCCTCTTGCAGTTCAAGACCTGCAAAGGATTATTCTCTCCCTGAAGGAAAAGGGACTCGGGCTTCTGATCACTGACCACAGCGTGAGGGAAACACTGAAAATAACAGACCGCGCGTACATCATCGATAAAGGGAAGATCTTGAAAGAAGGGAGGCCTCAAGACCTGGTGTATTCTGAGGAAGTCAAAAAGTGCTATCTGGGCGAGGATTTTAGTCTCTAAAGGGAAAAAAGAAGAATAAGACACGAACTGGCCATGGGTTTGAAGCAGAGGCTTGACCAGAGACAGGTTCAGAAGCTGATCCTTGCTCCAGCTCTTCAGCAGGCGATCAAGCTTCTTCCTCTGACCAACCTGGAGCTGATCGAAGTTATTGACAACGAGCTTTCGCAGAACCCGATGCTTGAAGAAGACACGCCAGAAAGAAAAAACGGTGAGGCTGGGGAACCCCTCGAGCCAAAGGAACCGGCAGACATGGCGGCCACAGAAATCCGTGATGAACGTGCGACGGGCGACGCTCAAGGAGCGGACGGCAGGGACGATGACTTTGAGCTTGGATCCCAGTTCCAGGAGTATTTTGATGACGGATTTCGGCCGGCTTTCGCTGAGAAAAAGGAGGCGCCTTCGCTTGAGAATATTTTATCCAAAAGCCCGTCGCTCTGGGATCATCTCAACTGGCAGGCCAACCTGACCTTTTTTGACCAGACGGATCGAGATATCGCTCAACTGATCATCGGCAATATCAACGAGGATGGCTATCTATCGGCTTCTGAAGAGGAGCTGGCCGCTAACGCTGGAGCGTCCGTGGAAAAAATCAGGCATATCCGGGAGAAGATCAAGACTTTTGATCCTGTTGGAGTGGCCAGCCTTGACCTGAAAGAGGCCCTTCTGGCCCAGATGGACCCTCACAAGATCGACGATGAGATCACGCGGCAGATTGTCGAGACCTATCTTCCGCTGCTGGAGAAGTCGGATTTTATTCAATTAGCTAAGCTCCTCGGTATCGGCATACAAGAAGTCAAGAATCATGTCGAAATCATCAGAACACTTGACCCCAAACCCGGCCGGAAGTACAGTCAAGAAAAGACGTTTTACGTCATGCCCGATATCCTCGTCACCAAGGAGGACGATGAGATTAAAATCAGCCTGAACGATGAAGGGCTCCCTCGACTCAGGATCAACAGCTACTACAGGAGACTCCTGGCCAAGGCGGCCAAAGAGAATTCCGATGCTTATCTTTATTTGAAAGACAAGCTGAAAAAAGCTTTGTGGTTCCTCCGCAGTCTCGACCAGCGTGATCAGACTGTTTATAAGGTCGCCAAATACATTGTCGACCGGCAGCGGGATTTTTTTGAAAAAGGGATAGATTACATCAAACCGCTCACGCTGATGGAGATTGCCAGGGAAATCGGTGTCCATGAATCAACCGTCGGCCGCGTGGTGGCCAACAAGTTTATGACGACACCGTGGGGAGTTTTTCCGCTCAAGTATTTTTTTCACAGATCTCTGGTGGGCGACTTTGGCGAGGAAATCTCTTCCCTGAAAATCAAAGAAAAAATCAAGAGGCTCGTTGAGGGCGAGGACAAAAGCTGTCCGTTGAGCGATATCGAAATAGAAGAAATCCTGACCAAGAGCAACCTAAAAATTGCTCGCCGGACCGTCGCCAAGTACCGGAAGCAGCTCGGAATTCCGCCATCTCACATTCGCAAGAGAAAGTCTATCATGGAGGGAACGTGATGGTTGTTCACTTTACAGCCCGGCAGATGGACCTGACTCCGGATATCAAGGCGAGCTGTGAAAAGAGGCTCAAATCGCTGGAAAAACTTTTAGGGGAAGTCATCGAAGTGGACGTTATCCTTTCTGTTGAGAAATACAGATATAAAGCCGAAATTCACGTCAAGGCCAAAGGAACCAGGCTTGTTGTGACCGAGGAAACCCATGACCTGATGAGTTCCCTAAATTTGGCCTTCGAGAACATGGAAAAAAAGGTGAAGAAGGAGAGGGAGAAATTCCGGGAAAAAAGAAGGAGAAAAGGGAGGGAGAGGAAACAATTTCAACCCGTGGCCGAAAGAGAAGTCGATTGGCGAAAAATTATCAGGAGCGGAGACTACTCTGCCAAGCCCATGCCGCTCGAAGAGGCGATGCTCCTGTTTGATCTCGAGAAGAAGGACGTCTTCCTTTTCCGAAAGTCCGGTTCAGAAAAGTGGGCTGTGCTTTATAGACGCAAAGACGGCAACTATGGACTGATTGAACCCGATTAGCCTGCCCGAGATGAAAAGAGGATAGCCCGTGAAAATTCACGCGTTGCTGAAAGAAGAAATGGTCATTTCTGAACTTATCTCGCAAGAAAGGGAAGCAGTCCTTGAGGAAATGGTCAATTTCTTGAAAGGAAAAGAGAAAATCGAGAAAGACCGAGAGCTCTACGAGAAACTCATCCAAAGGGAAAAGTTGGGCAGCACGGCCATCGGGGACGGGATTGCCATCCCCCACTGCAAGTTGAAGGAGGTCGAGGATCCGTTGTTGATTCTGGCGATATCGAGGAAAGGCGTCCATTTTGATTCGATCGATGGCAAGCCGACTCATATTTTTTTCTTGGTGATTTCCTCTCCCGAAAACCCCAGTGTCAACCTTCAAATCCTGGCCGCCATAGCCCACCTTGTCCGTAAGGCCGGATCTCTGACCAAAAAGATTCTCCAAGCCAAGAGCTCGAGAAGGATAATCGAGATTATCCGGGAAGAAGAAGAAAAGTTAAATGAATAAGAGGAACGATCCTCGTGTCCAGCGAGCTGGCAGCAAGGCCGACTCATGGCATGAGCGTGCGGTTATCTCCGGCGGTTTTCTCCAGATTTTTGGGTTGGGAGTCCTGATCACAGGTACGAGCGGCATCGGCAAGAGCGAAAGTGCTCTAGAGCTTGTCTCCAGAGGCCACCGATTCGTCTCCGATGACGTCGTGGAGGTCGTGAACTGCAGAGGCACAGGGCTTGTCGGGAGGTCTCCTCAACTCAGCCGCTATTTCATGGAAATCAGAGGCTTGGGGATCATCAACATCAAGGAGATATTCGGTCGTCGAGCGATCTGCCGTCAGTCCAGAGTTGACCTTGTCATCAAGCTGAAGAAGTGGCAGAAAGGAGATGAGCACGACCGGCTCGGACTTGAATTCCCGGAGGATTATGAGATTTTGGGAACAAAACTTCCGCAGCTCATTGTTCCCGTTGCTCCGGGAAGAACCATCGCGCTCCTGATCGAAGTTGCCTGCAAAGTCCACCTCTTGCGCCTCAGGGGATATCATGCCTCCCAAGAGATTGTCAGGAGAGTGGAAAAGACCTTATCATGCGCAAAGGGGAAGGAGTGACGTCATGAAAGACAGCAGGTTTCTGATCATCACGGGCATTTCAGGGTCGGGGAAGACCGTCGCCAGCCGGTTCTTGGAGGATTTGGGTTACTACTGCATTGACAACTTGCCCGCCAAGCTGATCCCGAGTTTGGTTAATATCTGGCTCAGGAAGGAAGTCGAGATTGAAAAAATCGCCCTCGTCGTGGATATGAGAGAGCCCGGTTTCTTATCTGAATTCCCCAAGGCCCTGGAACAGATCAGGGAAAAAGCCTCCCCTATGCTTATCTTTTTGGATGCATCAGATGAGACCCTGCTGAAAAGGTTCAGCGAGACACGCCGACCCCATCCCATCATGCGCAACAAGTCTGTTATCGAGGCCATCCGCCTGGAGAGAAAAAGGCTTGCGCCCATCAAGGAGATGGCGGACGAAGTGGTTGACACGTCATCGATAAACATCAACCAGCTCAAAGACTTGCTCACCAAGCGGCTGGTTAAGAAAAAAAGACAGGCCCTCCAGATCGGCCTGGTGAGCTTCGGGTACAAGTACGGCGTGCCCACTGATTCTGACCTTATTTTTGACACCCGCTTTCTGCCGAATCCTTTTTATATCGATGACCTGCGGGGAAAGAGCGGAAAGAGCAGGAAAGTCAGGGATTACGTTCTCAAATCGAGAGAGACCAGAGATTTTCTGGAAAAGCTGACCCGGTTTCTCGATTATCTCATCCCCAAGTTTGTGGAAGAGGGGAAGAGCTACTTGACGATTTCCATCGGATGCACGGGGGGGAAGCACCGGTCGGTTGTCATCGTGGACATGCTGAAGG
This sequence comes from Clostridiales bacterium, assembly GCA_029907205.1. GTDB lineage: Bacteria > Acidobacteriota > Aminicenantia > Aminicenantales > UBA8522 > JARYMI01. Next base: position 24,171 of record JARYMI010000012.1, on the reverse strand, counting down.
ACTTTCTTCGGCGCAAAAGATATGATATAAAAGTCTATCATCGAGATGCGTTCAAGTAAAAGAGAAGATTTCAGGGGCGGTCCTGAACGAGACCCGACCGTGCGTGGAGGACGGCGAGAAAATGATCGGCGGGATAATCGTTTCCCACGGCAGGCTGGCTGAAGAGCTTCTCAACGCTCTCACGATTATTTTGGGGGAAGCCCCAAACATCGAGGCCATTTCCATCGGCTGGTATAATGACGTCGATGACTCCAAGAAGAAGATCAACCAGAGCCTGAAAAAGGTTGACCAGAAAAACGGCGTCATCATTTTCACCGACATGTTCGGCGGAACTCCTTCCAACCTGAGCTTCAGTTTTCTCAAAGATAATCAAGTGGAGATCATCACCGGTGTCAACCTTCCGATGCTCATCAAGTTCGTCTCTCTTCAGAGAAGCAACAATTTGAAGGAAGTGGCCAGAAAGGTCGTCGAGCAAGGAAAGAAGAACATCCACCTTGCCAGTGCCCTGCTGAGCTCATAGCAGTAGCCGTGCTGGATGAAATGGTTGAGAAGGAGATTGTTGTTAAGAATAAGCTGGGGTTGCATGCCCGTGCGGCCGTTAAGTTTGTCAACATGGCCAACCGCTTCAGCTCAGCTGTCAAGGTCATCAAGGACGAAACCGAGATCGATGGCAAGAGCATCCTTGGCATTCTGACGCTGGCAGCTACCCAGGGAACGCCGATCATGATCTGTGTTTCAGGAAAGGATGAAGAGGAGGCCATGAAAGCTTTGGTAAAGCTCGTCAACGGCAAGTTCGGAGAAAACGAGTAGCTCATGTCGTTTATCAGGCTCCGAGGAATCGGCGTCTCGCCCGGAATCGGCATGGGAGAGATCTGCCTTTCCGAGAGGGTTGTTTTCACGGCCAGGAAAGAGGTCATTCCGAGGGCTCGGGTGCCTTGGGAGCTGAAAAGGCTGAAGAAAGCGGCTGAGAGGACGAAAGAAGAACTATTAGAGCTGAAGAAGGACGTCAGCAATAAAATGGGCGAAGAGCATGCCTTTATTTTTGATGCCCATCTCCTTATCCTGGAAGACCGGTCGCTTTTCTCGGCTGTCGAAAAGATCATCGAGGAAGAAAAAGCCAGAGCTGAATGGGCTCTGAGCCAGGTCAACAGGAAATACCAGAGTCTTTTTGATTCGCTCGACGATGACTATTTCAGGCAGCGCAAGTTCGATGTCTCCGACGTCCTGTCCAGGATTTATGGAAACCTCGAGGTGAAGAAGCCGACAAAAGGCAATGCCTGCGATGCAAGGAAGATGATCCTTGTGGCCCACGAGCTTCTTCCCTCGGAGGCCGCCATGAGGCTCAGCCAGGGAAACGTCCTGGCAGTGGCCATGGACGTGGGCGGCCCGACCTCTCACACGGCCATCCTGGCCCGCTCCTTGAACATTCCGGCTGTTGTTGGCCTCCATAATATCACTCAACAAGTCAAGAACGATGATTACCTGATTGTCGATGGGACGGACGGAGAGGTCATCATCAATCCACCGCTCGCTGTCAAGAAGGAATTCCAGGGCAAGAAGGAAAAGTACGATAGGTATTGCCGGGAGTTAAAAAAGACGGCCAAGTTGAAATCTGTCACCTTAGATGAGGTAAGGTTTTGTCCGCTGGCCAACATCGAACTGCCCGAGGAAGTCAACATGGCCTTTTCTTTTGGAGCAGAAGGGATAGGGCTTTTCAGGTCTGAATTCATTTTTCTGCAGAAGGAGACTCTGCCTTCGGAAGAAGATCACTTTTCAGTTTACTCCCGGATCGCTAAGTCAGCCCATCCGTTTCCTGTCTATATAAGGACGCTCGATATCGGAGGTGAAAAGAGCCTTCCTCAGCTGGAAATTGAAAAAGAGCCGAACCCTGCTCTCGGTCTCCGGGCTATCCGGTTCTCCCTCAAGAACAGGGACCTCTTTAAGACTCAGCTTCGCGCCATCCTCAGAGCCAGCCAGGCGAAAAACGTCCGTATCCTGATCCCGATGATCACCGAGGTTGAAGAAATCGGCGAAGTGAAGCTTCTTTTTGAAGAAGTCAAACAGGAACTGGAGAAAGAGAGGATCAAGTTTGACCGGCAGATCCCTCTCGGCGTCATGATTGAGGTCCCGGCCGCGGCGGCTATCGCTGATATCTTGGTCAAAGAAGTCGATTATATCAGCATCGGCACGAACGACCTCATTCAGTACTACTTGGCGGTCGACCGCAGCAACGAGTTCGTTTCCTACTTATACAAGCCTCTTCACCCCTCGGTGTTGCGCTTGATCAAGTTTACTATTGAGGCGTCTCTGCGGGAAGGCAAAGATGTCACCGTCTGCGGAGAGATGGCTGCCGACCCTCTTTCCGCCTTGATCCTGTTCGGTTTCGGGCTGAGAAAGTTCAGCATGAACCCAATTTTCATCCCGCGGATAAAAAAGACACTTCGCTCAGTTGAGCTAAGAACGGTTGAGAAAGCCGTTGAAGAAGCTCTCGGATTAAAAACAGCTCAAGACATCGAGGAACACATCATCGAACGGATTTTGCTCAAGCATCCCAAAGCCTTTCTGATGGGACAGGCCATCTGATCTCACTTCTCTGAAGAGTCGTCCTATCAAGAGGTCCGTCCGTAATCGTCCTGAAGCCTGATGATATCCATTTCTGTTGAGCGGCCGATCCAGACTTCCATGACGCGAGCCGGTTCAACGCCGACGCAACGGAGACGGTGAGGAATTTTTTTGGGGATGAAAACCTCTTCTCCCTTTTCTGGCTGCCAGGTTTTCTCGCCGACGGTGACTTCCAGTCCTTTATCGAGGACAACCCAGAATTCACTCCGCCTGTGGTGGAACTGAAGAGAAAGAGCAGCGCCGGGGTTGACAGTAATGATCTTAAGGCTCCTGACTTGGGCATGGGGATAGGCGCGGAATTTTCCCCAGGGGCGGATGTCTTCTCGAATCATCCCCCTGAATTTTTTTTCAGTTCTGCTTTTTTTATCCATGAATGTCCATAATCTGAGACGTATTTGGCCCTTGGTTTAAAGGCTGGAATCGGGAAGATAGGCCCTCCGCTTGACGATTCGAACGAAAATCGTTCTTAAAAGGGGACGTCGTCTTCCCCTTCGCCTTCCTCGGCAATCCCGGATTCCTCCGCTGCCGGGAATTCTGTCCGAGAAGCTTCTCCAGGAAAAGGCTCAACTTCAGCGGCCTCTTCGCGTCTCCCCAGGAGAATGATGTTCTGGGCTTCGATTTCTGTCGTCGACCGCTTGTTCCCGTCTCGGTCCTGCCAGCTTCTGGTTCTGAGTTTTCCCTCGACATAGACCTGTTTCCCCTGGGTAAGGTACTTTTCGCAGAATTCAGCCAGCTTTCCCCAGGCGATGAGCCGGTGCCATTCGGCCCGAACCTGGCTTTCGTTCGTTGCAGGATTGAAGAAGCGCTCGTTAGTGGCGATTGAGAACCTGGCCACGGCCCGCTCTTTCTGAGGAAGGTAGCGGAGGTCGGGCTTGCCGCCCAGGCGTCCAATAAGGATAACCTTGTTAAGACTATTGACGTCTCTCATCTTTGGGAACCAAATCTTTGATTTTAGCCTGGGCAATCCTGGCTTCTTCCTCAAGAGGGTACTTGCCCAGGAGCAGTTTCAAAACCATCAGGGCTTCTTCTTTTCTTCCCAGTTCGGCCAGGGCGAGCCCCTTCTTTAGGTAAGTCGCGGCTATTTTATCGCTCTGGGGATAGTTCAGGATCAGATCGTTGAGCTGCTCGATTGCGGCCTCGAATTTTTTTTGGCTGAAATAGCACTCGCCGATCCAGAAGAGGGCATTATCTGCCAGAGGGCTTTCGGGAAAGTTGTCGCGGTAGATTTTGAAGCCGTCGATGGCGAGGTCAAAATTCCCCTGGAGGTAGTCGGCGTAAGCCGTGTTATAGACATCCTGGGGGGACAGGGAAGAAAGAGGAGCCACAGCCTGATCGCCGGCTTTCGGGAGCTCTTTTTTCTGCTCCGGCTGTTTTTTTTCACCGGGCGTCGGCCGACTTTCTTTGGGTGCCTCTGCCGGGATCGAAGGCTGAGATGGGGGCCCTTTGAGAATCAAGAGGTCTTCAGAAATCCGGGCCAGGATCTGGTTGACCTGATCGACTTTATCCAGGAGAACTTGATATTGAGGGGAAATACTTTTGATTCCTTCCTGGAGATCGGTCTGGACCTGCTGGATTGTTTTGACCTGGTTTTGGAGCTGCCTGACTTGCTCACTAAGGGACTGGATATCAGCCGAGTCTTTGGCCAGCCTTGCCTCCAGGGCCATGAGCTGTTTTTTTAAAACCTGGATGTCTTCGTAAATCAGCTCATAAGCCTTTTTGCTTTTGTCCTGCCCTGCCGCGAGGAGGGGCAGCAGAAGGAACACGACGGCAGTTCCCAGGAGTCTTTTTTTCATGAACAGAATCTTATTTTTCGATAATCAGAAACTGAGCTCTCCTGTTCTTCTGCCAGGCGATTTCGTTGTGGCCAGGGTCCAAGGGTTGGCTCTTGCCGTAAGAAATGATTTTCATTCTTTCGGGCGAGATGCCTAAAGAGACGAGATAATCAAACGTGCTTTTAGCCCGTTTTTCACCGAGCGCCAGGTTGTATTCTTCCGTGCCTCTTTCGTCACAATGGCCTTCAATGAGAACCTTGGCGCTGCGAAACTTCTTGAGCCAGGCTGCATCCGCTTCGAGGACAGGCTTGGCATCTTCCCGGATGAAATAACGGTCGTAATCGAAATGGATCATGTTCAGCGGAGCTTCTAAATTGATTTCCTCGAGGGACTTGGACATGAAGATTTCTTCCTCTGTCAGGACCGGTTTCTTTATGGCCGGCGCTTCTTCGACCTTTTCGACTTTGGGCTGCTCTTTCGCCGGAGGAGGCGGGGGCGGAGCCATTTTTGCCTTAGGCTTGCAGCTGACAAAGAAGAAAAAAATCAAAGCCGATAAAATTAGGAAGATGACGATTTTTTTGGTCATTCTTCTTCCTCCTCTATTTGAGTCGGATTTCTCGGGTAATACCCTTTGGGCACACATTTTATCCGATTAAAATTATCCCTGTCAATAAAATAATGACGGTTTCCGGCCGATTTTTTTCTCTGGTGGTGCGTCTCGTAAGGAACTTTGCTTAGGAACCATCTCGCAAGACGCGCCACTGCGGGGGAGTTTGAGGGGGACGGCGTCGTTCCCCTCAGGGGGTCAGCGGAGCGGAGCGAAGCGCCGAGGGGGGAGCTTGACTCCCCCCTGGAAGTGTCCCGTCTTTGGAAGCGACATTGGAAAGAGACTTACGAGACGGGACACTAATTGGACCAGTCGGGGAGTTTATTGCTTCCCTGAGAGGTCAAGCGGCGGAGATTAGCGCCGTCATAGTCGATGGTGTAGATTTGGTTTGCTCCGGCAAGAGAGGAAGAAAAGACGATGTGACGGCCGTCAGGGGACCAACTGGGAGACTCGTTCCGGGCGTTGCTCTCTGTGAGCTTGATGATCTGGTTCGTCCTCAGGTTGAGGACATAAAGGTCGAAAATGTTCTCGACGCGGGACACATAGACAATCCTGTCTCCCGTGGGTGACCAGGCTGGCGAATCGTGGTAGGTGCCGCCGAAACTTACCCGACGGACATTGGACCCTTCAGCGTCCATGATGTAAACCTGGGGAGAACCGCTCCTGTCTGAGACAAACGCAAGCTCTCGGCTCGTCGGAGACCACGACGGAGCCGTGTCGATGGCGTCGTTATAAGTCAGACGCTTGATGTTTTTTCCATCAGCCGAGCAAACATAAATTTCAGAATTTCCGTCCATGGTCGAACAGAAAGCGAGCTTCTTGCCGTCGGGAGAAAAATCCGGGGAAAAGTTAGTCCCTCGCGTGGAAACGGGGATTTTTTTCCCTTCTTCAATGTACAGCAAATAAAGGCCGGCGACGCCAACGCCCGGGTATGACAAGTAGGCAATTTTTTCTTTGTCCGGAGACCATGAGGGCATGTAGTCTCGAATTTTATTAAAAGTCAGCCGCGTCTGGTTGTGGCCATCATAGTCCATCATGTAAAGTTCATCGTTGCCGTCACGATCGGAGACAAAAACGATCTTTGAGCTGAAAATCGGCTTTTCTCCAGACAGGACTCTGACGATTTCGTCGGCCATCCGATGAGCGGCGAGACGGCAGGCGTTGCTTGGTGTCTGGAAGCGCTTGCCGAAGATGTATCTTGCGCCCTTGACGTCATAAAGCTTGCCCTCAAAAACGATGTCTTTAGCCTCTCCGTCCCCAACCTCTCCGACGAGGAGGATGTTGGCCTGGATGGATTCCCAGTCCTTAAAAAAAATGTTCTTAGGGTCGAGAGGCCGGATATACTCATGATATTTCTTCGGCACAAGCTGGAAAATGCGGCTGTAAGACAAGTCATCGGAAATGACTTGACAAATCTCTTTGGCTGCCTCGCCAGCCCGAGCTGAGGAGGCGGCAATGAAATCAGGAACAGCGATAGAAATCGCCGGGACACCCTCCTTCAGGGTGATATAGACCTCTTGCTGCGGCAGAAGAAAAAGGGAGAGAAGAAACACGAACGAACTGGCAAGGGAAAGCCTTGTTTTTTTCATTTGGCATGCTCGAAAATCAGATGGATGCCCAGGTAGGCGTCATCGTAATCTCGGGGGAGAGGGGGAAATGGCGCGGAGACCCTGACGGCTCTAAGGGCCGATAAATCAAGCGGCGTTAACCCGCTCGATTGCTCTATTTCTAAATCTGTGACTTGGCCGTTTTTTTGGATTTTGAAAAAAATAATTGTCTGAAAATTTCCTGACACACCGGGGTCGACAAGGGAAGTAAACCAATTAGCTGATACCCTCTCGGTAATAATGTTAAGGTAATACGTATAAGGGAAGTTAGACAGCCCTGCCCCTGGGCCGTAGCCTGGCCCGAAGCCGCCTCCTCCAGGACCGCTACCTCCTCCGATGCGGAGGCCCGTCCCTATCCCACTGCCTTCACCTCCGGCTTCGGCTGAACTTCTGCTTGTTCCCTCTTTTTCGGCGCTTTCCGGCGAGGAGGGTTCAGGTTTCGTGATGGCCGCCTTTTTTTCTGCCTTGGTCTTTGGTTCTTTCTTCGGCTTTTCCACCGGATGCCGCAGTGAGGAGGTAGCCTCCGGTTTGGCTTTCTGAGCAGTGGTCAGATCTCTGAGCGTTTCCCTTTTAGCCGGAGCTTCGGGCGATTTGACTCTGGCTGGCCTTCCGTCCCCTCCGCCGCCTCCACCGCCGGGGGCAACGAGGTTAAGGGGAATATAGTGAATCATTCCCCGTTTCGAAGACGTGGGAAGCTTGGGTGAGACAATGACAAATATGAACACAGCCAGATGGACGATGAGGGAAGTCCTAACTGCTTTTTTAAACGTGATTTGTTCGGCTGCTCCGGTCATCTTTTTCTGGTGCGTCGGTTGAGCTCCTCGAGCTCGGTCAGGAGGCCGACAGTATCCACTCCTGCCTTTTTGATGATGTCGAGGGTATCGATAAAAAATCCGTAAGGGATGTCCTCATCTCCCCTTATGAAGACGATTTTTTTGGGTTTGCCAGCGAAGTGCTCCTTAAGCTTCCTCTCCAGCAGGTTGATGTTAATGACAGAATCGCCCATATGAATAAACCGGTCCTTCGTGATGGTGATAGTCAAACCTTCTTCGGCCGGTGCCGATTCTGTCTCGGCCTGTGGCAGGTTGACTCCAATCCCGGATTGCATCAGCGGTGCCGTGACCATAAAGATAACCAAGAGGACGAGCATGACGTCGATAAACGGAGTGACATTGATTTCCGAGAGAGAAGTCCCGATACGTCCTCTCTTGGATGGAGATAGGGATTGTGTTTTAAGCGCCATAGAGTCTTTCTGCGATGTTCAGGAATTCGAGGGAGAAATCTTCCATTCTCGTGATGAGATCTTTGATTCGATGGAGGAAGTGATTATAGGCGATGACGGCAGGAATGGCGGCGAAGAGCCCGGCGGCTGTGGCGATGAGGGCTTCGGCGATCCCGGGGGCAACAGCGGTCAGGCTGGCCGAGCGGAAGATTTCGATCTTGATAAAGGTGTCCATGATTCCCCAAACGGTTCCGAATAAGCCGATGAATGGGGTGACGCTCCCCGTCGTGGCCAGAAAGCTCATCATCTTTTCCAGCCGTGAGATCTCGGCGTTAGAAGCCTTGGTCAACACCCGGTTGAGACTTTCCAGCTTGACCGGGTTCAGATAATTGGACGGGTTGGAGCGCGAGAGGTAGGAAAGCTCCTTGAATCCAACCTGGAAGAGAGAAACAAGCGGGCTGCCCTGGTATTTTCTGGCTGCATCGTTGACCTCGGCAAGGTTCTTGCTCCTCCGGAAAGCTCTGAGGAATTTATCCGATTGAGAAAAAGCCGTCTTGATCGTTTTCCTCTTGTAGAAGATGATCGCCCAGGAGAAGACGCTGAAGAAGACAAGGATGAGTAAGACCAATTGGACGACTTGGCTTGCCTCGAGGACATATCTCAAAAAGTTCATCGGCAACTCAAAAAGTAACATAGGCATGGGTTATTGTCAAATAAAGGGCTCGGCCCCCGCACTCGGGGAGTTCTTGTTTATTGACAAATGCTTAATCAAATTATAGATTTTCCCTAGCTGAATCAATGAGGAAAAGAAAAGCCTCTGTTTCTTTCCGGAAAGAGAAACATTTCCAGCCGGCGCAGGTTCTGGCCATCAGTTTTATCGTTGCCATCCTGGCCGGGACTCTCCTTTTGCTTCTTCCCGTGAGCACGACTTCCGGACATATTTCCTTTGTCGATGCCCTCTTCACCTCAACATCGGCCGTTTGTGTGACAGGCCTGATCGTTCAGGACACGCCGACCTATTTTAGTTTGACTGGCCAGGTCATTATTCTGATCCTGCTTCAGCTCGGCGGCCTGGGCATCATGACTTTCTCAACTATGATTCTCCTGGCCGCAGGGAGGAGGGTTGCCATCACCGAGAGGATTCTGGTTCAGGAGGGGTACCAGCCCGGCTTTGCCTGGGATATCAGGTCGCTAATAAAAAATATCTTTCTGTTTACGTTCAGCATAGAGTTTCTGGGCTTTCTTTTGCTGCTCGTCCGGTTCAAGCAGGACTTGCCCTGGCCGAGAGCCCTTTACTCGAGCCTTTTTCACGCCGTCTCTGCTTTCTGCAACGCGGGGTTTTCTGTGAACAGCAACAGCTTGATGTCCTACCGCGGCGACATTATAGTCAACTGTACGATAATCTTTTTGATTGTCCTTGGAGGGCTGGGATTTCTCGTCATCAGGGAGATGGCCGGATTCATCTCCAGGCTCAGCCGGGGAGCGAAGATTCAGGTGTCGCTCCACAGCAAACTCGTCCTGTCGACCTCGGCCGTGCTCATCGGTGTTTCTTTTTTCATTTTTCTCGGGTTGGAGTGGAATCACTCGCTGAAAATGTTCAGCCTCAAAGAAAAAATACTCGCTTCTCTTTTTCAAGTGATAACTCCCCGGACGGCCGGCTTTAACACCCTGAACCTGACCTCATTGGGGCCGGCCTCTATCCTGCTCTTGTTGCTGTTGATGTTTATCGGCGCCTCGCCAGGCTCAACAGGAGGAGGCGTGAAAACCAGCACCTTCGGAGTCGTGCTCGCCTTTCTCCGGTCCCGGATCGCCGCCAGAGAATCGGTTCATCTCTTTTACCGGACGATTCCTCAGGAAAATGTCGTCAAGGCTTTCACCATCATTTCCCTTTCTTTAAGCCTTATCTTTATCAGCTCGTTTATCGTTCTTTTCAATCAACCCGGGATTCTGATGAGGGATGTCTTTTTCGAGGTTGTCTCTGCTTTTGGGACTGTCGGGCTCTCTCTGGGCGTCACCCCTCAGTTGAGCGGCCTCAGCAAGATCTTCATTGTCATCACTATGTATGCCGGCAGAGTGGGGCCTCTGACGCTGCTCTATGCGTTCAGCCGCCGTAAGGCTTTAGGCAAGTTTGAGTATGTTGAAGAAAAGTTGATGATCGGATAGAATAGGGGGAATTAAGATGAAACTTGCCATCATCGGCTTAGGAAGCTTCGGTTCGAACGTCGCCAGGACGCTGTTCGAGCGGGGGCACGAGGTCCTGGCCATTGATAATGATAAAGACAAAATTGAAGAGGCCAAGTCTTTCTCTTCCCATGCTGTGCTGATGGATTCAGCTGACAGGGAAAACCTGAAAGCTGTCGGCATTCAGGAGATGGATGTTGTCGTCGTCAGCTTGGGACCTGAAATGGAAGCCTCCATCCTGACGGTGTTGCACCTCCATGAACTCGGGATAAGGCGCATCGTGGCCAAGGCCCTGACCGAGGACCATGCCAAGATCCTGGATGCCGTGGGCGCCACAGAAGTGATCTATCCTGAAAAAGATATGGCCATCAGGACAGCCCTTAAGCTGACCAACCCGAACATCCTGGAGTGCTTGCCGCTGTTGTCGGGAATGAGTATCCAGGAAATTGCTCCGCCGGATAAATTCATCGGCAAAAGCCTCAAGGAGCTTGACCTCCGGAACAAGTACGGCATCCAGGTGATCGCCGTCCGCGAACTCGTCCCTGAGCGGACAATCTATGTGCCCGAAGCCGACTTCGTCATCAAGGATAGCGATATCCTCATCGTCATGGGGGATGAAAAAAAGCTTGAGAAGCTGATGTCCCTCTGATGGAGGTGGCTACTCGAGAAGCCCTCTGAGAATCTCCTGGGCCACTTGCTTGGCCTGTCTCCCGGTTTCGCTGGATGGCCCGACGCAGGAAGGGCATCCCTCCCGGCAAGGGCAGATAGCAATCGTCTTCAGGCAATGCTGGAGAAGATTTCTCTCCAGTTCAAAGAGAGCCGGGCTCAACCCGATGCCGCCCGGATAATTATCGTAGATGAAGATGTTCGGCTCGAAATCTGGCTCTGTAAGGACGGGTTGATTTTCGGGGGAGACCAGCTTAAGAGGAATATCCCGCGGCGGCACGGACTCCCCCGTCATATTGTCGCCGATGGAGACGCCCACGTCGTGAAGATCGCACATCATAAATAAAGGGGAAACATGGTGGAGGAGGTAGGCCAGACCGAACAGGCCATTAATCTTCTCGTCGGAAGAAAAGGGTAATCGCTGGATAAGAGGAGCGGGAATGGTCAGCCAGTAGGCTGTTGTGTGCATCTCGTTCTGGGGCAGGCTGAGGTTTCCGGCGCCGACGTTTTCCATTGTAAAAAATTTTATTTTTTTGAACCCGACAACCTGCGTGGCGACATGAACCTCGCCGTGAGAAACCTGGCAGCGGTCCAGTTTTTTCTTGTCAAAAACATCGAGGATCTTGATCTTGGTGTAGTCGATGGCGTCGGTGAAGTAATCCACATCTGTCTTTTTGACATGGGCCTTCCGCTGGTCAAAATCGAGCTTTTCCACGAAGTACTGTTCCCCCTCGCACATGTAAATGGCCTTGGGGTGGAGGGTGGTCAGGGCAGAGGAGAAATCGACCTCGGCGATAGCTTTTGTTTCTTGAGTCGTGTCCACGACGACAAAATTGTCGGAACTTATGCTGCGAAGGCTGACCCCGTCCGCCGGGTAGGCGTCCGAGGTCCAGTACCACTTTTCCTTCGAATGATGGAGGAGCTCTTCCTCTTCCAGGAATTTCAGGATTTCGGCGATGTCTGCCCGGCCAAATTTTTCTCCATCGCTGAAGGGCAGCTCGAAGGACGCGCACTCGACATGGCTGACCAGGATGGACGGGTTGTCGGGGTTGATCAAGGCCCGCTCCGGGCTCTTAGAGAAAAAGTACTCAGGATGGTTGACGATGAACTGGTCGAGAGGCGAGCTCGAGGCCACTAACACGGCAGCAGATTTGCCCGTTTTGCGGCCTGCCCGGCCAGCCCGCTGCCAGGTGCTGGCGATCGTTCCAGGATAGCCGGCAAGCACGGCTGCGTCAAGGCTGCCGATGTCAATGCCAAGCTCGAGGGCATTTGTCGAGACAACGCCGAGAATTTTTCCTTCACGCAAGCCCTTTTCGATCTCCCGCCTCTTGAGCGGAAGATAGCCTCCCCGGTAGCCGCGGATCAGCCCTTGGTCCTGGATCGACTTCTCGATTTCCTCTTTGAGGTAGGTCAGAAGAACCTCGGTGTTCAACCGGCTTTGGGCAAAGACAATGGTCTGAAGGTTATTCTTCAGGAAGACTGAAGCGACACGCCGGGATTCATTGATGTAGGACCGGCGAATGCCCAGGAATCGGTTGACGACGGGAGGAGTGTAGAAAACGAAGTATTTCTCTCCCCGCGGAGCGCCGTTATTATCAACCAGAGTGACAGATTCTTCAATCATCCTCTCGGCCATCTCGACGGGGTTGGCGATGGTGGCCGTGCAAAGGATGAACTGGGGAGAAGAACCGTAGAAAACGGCGATCCTCTTCAGTCGCCTGAGAACGTTGGCCAGGTGGCTGCCGAAGATTCCGCGGTAGTTATGGAGCTCGTCGATGATGATGTACTTAAGGTTTTTGAACAGGTTGATCCATTTCGTGTGATGGGGCAGGATGCCGGTGTGAAGCATGTCAGGGTTGGTCAGGATGATCTGACCAACCCTGCGGATGGCCTTGCGGGCATCTTGAGGCGTATCGCCGTCATATGTGTGAATCTTGATGCTTTCGGGAAGAAGGTCGATGATCTCGTCAAGCTCGGCTCTCTGATCTTGAGAGAGAGCTTTGGTCGGAAAAAGGTAGATCGCTCGGCTCGACTGCTCAAGAAGAATCGCGTTGAGGACAGGAAGGTTGTAGCAAAGCGTCTTCCCGGAAGCTGTGGGCGTGACGACGACAATGTGTTTTCCTGCTTGGAGAACATCCCAGGATGTTCGCTGATGAGAGTAAAGTTTCAGATACCCTTTCCGTTCGAGAGCTTGGCGCAAGCTGGCGTGGAGGCCGGCCGGATAGTCGGCGTAGATTCCTTCCTGGGCGGGTATGTGCTTAATAGCTCGGATTGAATCTTCTTTTAGCCCCATTTCATTCAGGAGGCGCAGAGAATTGAGGAGGTTTTCTTCTCTGGTCATGGACTTTCGAATCCTTGACTCATCGTACCTTATAACAAAGAAACGGTCAATGCCAGGGGGGACTGTCCTGCGGGAGGATCCCAAATTGCCGATAGGAACTTCTTCTGCAGAGAACGAGCTTGCGCTTCTGCAAAATCAGCGCGACAGGCCGACACCCGATGGGTGGCGTGGTTTGGGGGAGAACGGCGACAGGACCCGTTGGGTGACGCCAAAGGCAATTTTGGGAAGGACCGTTCCCATTGTGGAGAAGGGAGTAACAGGCTAAAATAGAAACATGCTGGAAGAGATTCGAGTCAAGAAGGCGGCGCAGCACAACTTGAAGAGGATCGATGTGACCCTGCCCCGCAACCGGCTCATCGTCGTCACCGGGCCGAGCGGCTCGGGGAAGAGCTCGTTGGCCTTCGACACGCTTTACGCCGAAGGGCAACGCCGGTATATCGAGTGTTTGTCGGCGTACGCTCGGCAGTACATCGAGCAGATGGAGAAGCCGGAGATTGAATCGATCGAGGGGATCTCGCCTTCTATTTCCATCGACCAAAAAACAATTTCGTCTAACCCTCGCTCCACAGTCGGAACGGTCACGGAAATATACGACTTGCTCCGCCTCCTTTACGCTCGTGTCGGCACTCCCTATTGTCCTCGCTGCAGCCGGCCTGTCAGCTCTCAGACTCCCGAGCAGATTGGCCGAAGGATCGCCGAAGCGTTCGCCGGAGAAAAAGTTAAGATCCTGGCACCCCTGGTCAGAGGCCGAAAAGGCGAGTATGCACGTCTAATTGAGAGAGTCAGAAGGAAGGGATTCCTTTGGGTTCGATTGGACGGACAATGGAGAGAAGTCGACCAGGACATCCGGCTGGAAAGAACAAAAAAGCATGACATCGAAGTCCTCGTCGATGACTTTGTCGTCGGGCCGCGTTCGTTGCCCAGACTCAGGGAGGCGGTGGATAAGTCCATCGAGCTTTCCGGCGGTGATCTCCTCTTGCTCGATGAGAGAGCAAAGGAGACGATTTTTTCCCTCAAACTCCTCTGTCCCTTCTGCGGAATCAGCCTCCCCGAACTCGAGCCGCGGAGTTTCTCTTTCAACAGCCCCTACGGGGCTTGTTCGCGCTGCCATGGCTTGGGATTTCAGACCGCTGTCGATGAATGGGGAGATGTGGAAGTGACAGAGAATGTCTGTCCAGATTGCCATGGAGCCCGGCTGAAAAAAGAGAGCTTGGCAGTCAAGATCGGAGGGATGAATATCCATGAATTAAGCTCTCTTCCGGCGAGCAAACTCATGCCTGAAATCCGGGAGATGAGGTTCAGCCCAGGCTCCGCCCTGATCGCTTCGAGGATTCAAAAAGAGATACTCTCCCGGCTCGAGGTCATGGTGGAGCTGGGCTTGCCTTATCTTCAACTCAACCGGACGACACTTTCTCTTTCCGGAGGAGAAGCCCAGCGTGTTCGCCTGGCCGCCCAGGTGGGCGCCCGACTTAAGGGCGTTCTCTATGTTCTGGATGAACCGACCGTCGGGCTTCACCAACGGGATAACAACCGCCTGATCCGGTTGTTGCGCGGCATTCGCGATCAGGGAAATTCGGTCGTTGTCGTTGAGCACGACGAGCAGACAATTCGCTCGGCCGACCACATTTTGGACCTGGGGCCCGGCGCTGGCGAGGAAGGAGGATATAAGGTAGCCGAGGGTGATCTGGCGTGCATCCTGAAAGTTGAAGAGTCATTGACTTCCCAGTATTTGCGCGGCGAGAAAAAAATACCTGTTCCTCCGTTCAGGCGCAAACCCAAGGGCTGGCTTGCCATCATCGGAGCGAGAGAGCACAACCTCAAAAATATTGAGGTGCGCATTCCCCTCGGGACGATGACCGCTGTGACAGGTGTATCCGGGTCGGGGAAAAGCACGCTCCTCTGTGACATCCTCTACAAGAGTCTTCTCAATACGTTCCACAAGGCGGGGCAGACTGTCGGAGGCCATGAGGCCATTCTGGGAGTCGACGAAATCGACAAAGTTATTTCTGTAGACCAGAAACCCATTGGCCGGACCCCGCGGTCCAACCCAGCCACCTACACCGGTCTGCTCACTCCGCTGAGGGAGCTTTTTTCGCGGACCCCGGAAGCCAGGATGAGAGGTTACAGCTCGAGCCGATTCAGTTTCAACCTGCCCGGCGGCCGCTGTGAAAACTGTCAGGGAGCAGGAGCAAAGAAAGTCGAGATGCATTTTCTGCCAGATGTTTTGGTGACCTGCGACCGCTGCGGCGGCAAGAGATACAACAAAGAAACTCTGGCTGTCCTGTACAAAGGGAAAAATATTGCCGATTACCTGGCCATGACTGTCGATGAAGCGTTCGAGATCCTGAAGGCCCATCCCCTGCTTAAAAGAAAATTGGCCACTCTCAGGTCTGTCGGAATGGGCTATATTCGGCTGGGCCAGCCGGCGCCGACGCTCTCAGGAGGAGAGGCCCAGCGTATCAAGTTGACCAAAGAGCTGGGCAGGAGGAATACGGGAAAGACTCTGTTCTTGCTTGACGAGCCGACAACAGGCCTTCATTTTGATGATGTGCGAAAACTCCTCGAGCTGCTTTCCGAGCTCGTCAATCGGGGGAATACGGTGGTCGTCATCGAACACAACCTTGATGTTATCAAGTCTTGCGATTATATTATAGACCTGGGACCGGAGGGGGGGGAAGACGGTGGCTGGGTTGTTGCCCAAGGAACTCCGGAGGAAGTGGCGGGGGCCAAGGGCTCCCATACAGCTCTCTTTTTGAGAGCTGTCTTGAACGGGAAAGGAATAACACAGTAAAGAGGAGGCAGATGGGGTTTGATGATGTTGTGGGCAATGCCCGGGTCAAGAAGA
Organism: Clostridiales bacterium; assembly: GCA_029907205.1. Classification (GTDB taxonomy): domain Bacteria; phylum Acidobacteriota; class Aminicenantia; order Aminicenantales; family UBA8522; genus JARYMI01. Next base: position 8,308 of record JARYMI010000012.1, on the reverse strand, counting down.
TTTTGCGTTTGGCCCTCCAGAAGAATCGCGTTCCAAATTCCCTGCTCTTTTGCGGCCCCAAAGGAGTGGGGGAAAAGAAAATGGCCTTTGTCCTAGCCAGGGCCATCAATTGCGAGCGAGAGACAACCGATGCGTGTGAACAGTGCTCCACGTGCGTGGCCATTTCCGGCCGGCGTTTGCCGGACGTCTGGGAGATCGGGCCTGAAGGCCAGGAAATCAAGATTGACCAGATGAGGGCCATGAAGCAAGCAGCCTATCTCAGGCCGATGGTGGCCAGGAAAAGGGTATTCATCGTCGATGAGGCCGAAAAAATGAACGAGCCGGCCTCAAACTCTCTCCTGAAAATCTTGGAAGAGCCGCCTCTTTTTTCTCACATAATCCTCCTGACTTCCAACCCGCACCTCATCCTGTCCACGATCAAGTCACGCTGCCAAGTCCTTCAATTTACTCCGGTCGGGAAAGAAGATATCAGGAAACTTTTGGTCGAGAAAGGCTATCCTGAAGAAAAAGCCAGGATCATCTCTCTTGTCGTCCGGGGAAATATGGAAGAAGCTCTCGATACGGATTGGGAAGAGATCCAGAACAAACGGGAAGAGGCGTGGGCTTTTTTCCTCTCGCTCCTGGGGGAAAGAGGTTCTTCGGCTTTTCTGAATACTTATGCCTTCGCCCAGCGGCGCCTGATAAGGGAGGACTTCGAAAAAACGCTGGAGATTCTTTCGTCGTTCTGTCGAGACTTGATGTTGCTCAAAGAGAGAGGAGAGCCGGCTCTGCTCTTGAACCCCGATTATGGGACAAAACTCCGGGCTTTGGAGGAAGCGGCGAGCCTGGAAAAGATGTGGGACTGCCTAAGCCAGGCCGAACGGGTCATCTCGGGCCTCGACAAGAACTTGAACCTGGGCCTGCTTGTCAGTTCGTTCTATTCTCTCATGGGAGATTGATGCCATGGCTGAGGTTGTCTGTCTCGTCTCCGAAAGCACGGGAAAGCTTCTCCGTGCTGCAAGAGGGGAGGAAAATGTCGTAAGGGGAGATGTCTGCCTCGTCGAGTCAGAACTCGGCGGCGATTTGGCTAAAGTGGTTGACATCTCGAGCGAAGTCTGTCACGTCCACAAAGCGTCCCGTGGCGCTGTCAAAATCATCCGCAAAGCGACCGACGAGGACATCAAGAAATTCGAGTGGCTAAAGCAGAAAGAGAGAAGGGCCTATGATTTCTGTCTGAGCAGGATTAGGGCCAGAAGCCTGCCTATGAAGCTGGTGGCGGTCAGATATTTTTTCAACGAAAAAAAGGGAATCTTTTTCTATACAGCCGACGGCCGGATCGACTTTCGTCAGCTGGTCAAAGACCTGGCCAAGGAGCTGAAAATGAGGATTGAAATGCGGCAGATCGGGGTGAGGGACGAAGCCAAGATGATCGGCGGGCTGGGCGTCTGTGGACGTTCCCTCTGCTGTTTCAGCTTCATGAAGGCGTTCGAGCCGGTAACGATTCAAAAGGCCAGGAGGCAGCACATTGTTATCAACCCAACCAAGATATCGGGGCTCTGCGGACGGTTGATGTGCTGTTTAGCCTTTGAGGAGGAAAGTCGCGGCCGGATGTACATTGAGGAAGAGAGCCTGATAGAAGACTGAGCGCTGTGGGCGCGGATACGATTATTCGGTCGGCTCGATCTGGAATTGGACCTTGCTTGAGACCGCGATCAGCGTTCCCTTGCTCGAAAAAGCCCTCACCTGCCAGGAATAATTCTCGCCCGCGGTCATGAGCCGCCTGATTTCATCGGGAACGGCAATCCTGGTGTCCTTCGTTGCCGCTGTCCACAAGAGACCATGGTTGGAGACGTAAATCTTGTATTCGGCGTCGCCTCCGAGCTCGGTCCATTCAAAGAAAGCCGGCGCTGCCTTGACATCGATGACCGGTGAGATGAGGCTCAGGGTCTTCCCCCGGACAACATCTTTTTCGCTTAAAACAAACCGGGGAGCTGAGCTCCTGAATTGGGGCAGAACGCCAAAGACGATCACAAAGAAGAGGGCTGCTGCCGTTGCCACCGTCGCCCATTGTCTGGGAGTAAAGAAGGTTGTCACTCTCTCAAAAGCCGGGACAAAGGCTTTTCTCGCAGGGCCACTTTCCTCTTTGAATATCCAGACGCCTCTCGTTTTGATGGCAGAAATGATCTCATCTCTTTCTTGCATTTTCTGGAAACACTTGGGGCAGTTAAAATAATGCTCTTCGAAAATATCCCTGTCTTCCCCCTCTAATTTATTCATGAGGTAGCCATCAATTTGGTCCTCAAATTGGCATTTTTTCATGCTCGCTCACCTTTCATCCGATTTCAACAATTTAGTCGCCAGATGAGAGAAAAAACGGAAAAATTTCATTGTTTGATCATTTTCCTGAGGAGCTTCTGGGCATAGTTCAGCCGCTCACTCACTCTCCGCGGGGAAATGCCCAGCCTTTGAGCCACTTCTTCCCTGGAGAGCTCCTGGTAGTAGTAAAGGTTTAGGACCTCCTTAAACTTGGGTTTGAGCTGCTTGATTGCTTCGGCCAGGACCCGGGCCCTTTCCCGGCTTTCAGCGTCATCGCAAGGGTCTGGCAAGGGTGACGGCTCCGGGATCCCCTTCAAAATCTTCGTTTTTTGCCTGATATAATCAACGATCCTGCGGGTTGTAATCGTGTAGATGAAAGTTCCGATAGAGGAATCCCCGCGGAATTCCTCTTTTTTGACTTTTTCTATGACCTGGGTAATGATTTCGTTGACCACATCCTCCCAGTCAGGCGTCTGCGTCCCCAAGGATTTCTTGACTTTAAAGCTGACGATAGGCCTGTATTTGACAACAACCTCGTCCAGATCAACCTCGACTGTCCTTTTTTCCACAAAAATCATTATATTAGCAGGCAAATCCCCTGACAAGGGTGGAATTCAAGCCTTAAAATCCTCCCTAAGGAGGGGGGTGGGGGTGAGACTGAAAAAGCCGGGCAAGGCGGAAATTTCAATTTTTTCCAGCTCTGGGCGACTAATATAATGCCATGAACGAAACGAGAGTTGTATATCCCATGGAAACCCAGGCAAAAGCGGTGAGGGTTCATTCCGAAGAGGCCAGCCGGCTGCTCTTGGAGGATTTTCGCGGCAGGCAGACGTGCCTTTCTTGGTTTCTTGACCGGAATGAGCTCGAATACATGGTTGCCCTCCGGGGGAATGAAAATTTCCTGGGAATGCCGGTGAAGGAAGAAGCTCCTTCCTTCTGGAAGCAGACAGGATTAAAGCCTCACAAAATCTTCTTGGCCAAGGAGGGCATGCGAGACCTTGGCTTCTGGTACGAAGAAATCTTTCGGGAGAAAGATGACCTGGATGAGGGAGACTATATAGAGAAACAGCTCTTTTTTAATTCTAACCTGATTCAGTTCATCGCCGCGACGGATGACAACGAAGACACGATCGGGCACTCGCAGTTTGTGGCCACTTACACGTTGCTCCTGGCCAGAGAATTAGGCATTGAAGACAATAAATCGCTGGTCGACCTCGAGAGAGGTGCCCTCCTCCACGACATCGGGAAGATCGGCATCCCGGATTCAATCCTGAACAAGAAAGGTCCTCTGAGCACGATCGAGAAAGAAATTGTCAAGGATCATCCGCTCCTTGGCTATAAACTCATCGAGGAGTTTTCCTTCCTCGAACGGCCCGCCCAGGTCGTCCTCTTTCACCACGAGTTTTACAACGGACAGGGTTATCCCTATGGGTTGGCGGGCGAGGCCATCCCCTTAGAAGCCCGGATTTTTTCGTTGGCCGATACTCTCGACGCCATCACCTCGGACAGGCCTTACCGGAAAGGCCAGCGCATTGAAGAAGCCCGGAGAGAAATTGAACGGCACAGCGGCAGCCAGTTCGATCCCCGCCTGGTTGATGTTTTCCTTTCCATCCCTAAGGAGAGATGGCACCGGGCCAAGGTTGAGACCTTGAGGTCTTTGCGCCTTCCCTCCATCCATTAATTTGGGATCGCCTTATTTCTTAGCTTCACCGCGGTTCCAGTCAGGCGGCTTGATGTCAAGCAAGTGTTGAACAAAGAAGTCATTGCGTTTCCGCTCACCATACGGTCCTCCCATGCCATGGCCTCCGCCAGGAATCACCAGAAGGTCGAACGTCTTGTTGGCCTTAACGAGCGCGTTGACCACCTGCATCGTTGATGCCGGGTCCACATTCGTGTCCATCTCGCCCACGATGAGGAGAAGTTTTCCCTGAAGACGATGAGCGTTCTCTACGTTGGATGAAGCCGCATATTCGGGCCCCACGGGCCAGCCCATCCATTGCTCGTTCCACCAGATTTTATCCATGCGGTTGTCATGGCAGCCGCAGGACGAAACGCCCACCTTATAGAATTCAGGGTGGAAGAGAAGCCCACCCAGGGCATTCTGGCCGCCAGCCGAGTTGCCGTAAATACCGACCCGGCTAATATCATAATAGGGGTACTTGGCGGCTACGGCTTTATGCCAGAGAATCCTGTCGGGGAAGCCGGCATCACCGATGTTTTTCCAGCAGACATCGTGAAAAGCCTTGGAACGGTTCGACGTGCCCATTCCGTCGATTTGGACAACGATAAACCCGAGTTCCGCCAATGACTGCATCGGGTTGAAGGCGCTGAACGATTTGGGGACAAAAGAGCCTTGCGGTCCGGCATAGATGTTCTCGATGACAGGATATTTTCTCTTAGGGTTAAAATTCATCGGCCGGAAGACAATTCCCCAAATATCAGTTTTTCCGTCCCTTCCTTTGGAGACAAAAACCTCGGGCGCCTTCCATCCGGCTTTGATGAGTTCCTTGATGTCGGCTTTTTCCACTTGCATGACGACGGTGAGGTCTGAAGTCCGGCGAACCTCGCAGATGGGCGGGCTGGAGATGCGTGACCATGTGTCGATGTAATAAGCCATATCTGGTGAATACGTAACGTTGTGATTTCCTTCGGCTTCGGTCAACAGAGTCAGCCCAGTGCCGTCGAAATTGATTCTGTAATAATAAATAAAATACGGATCTTGGCCCGGAATCATGCCGCTTGCCTGGAACCATACCTGCCGCTTCTCTTCGTCCACCTTGTCAACCCCGCGCACCACCCACTCGCCTTTGGTGATCTGGTTTTTGACCTGCCCGCTTTCGCCGTCATAAAGATAAAGGTGATTCCAGCCATCTCGCTCGGACATCCAGATGATTTCTTTTCCGTCGGCGACATCATGCCTGTATTTTTTGCCGGAGTAGCAGAAAAAGGTGGGACTTTCCTCGTTGATCACGGCACGGGCTTGGCCGGAAGCGGCATCGACTTCGATGACGCGATAAACCTGATGCCCGCGCTGGTTGTACTCAAAAGTGAAGGCGCGGCCATCTTGACGCCAAGCGATGTTTGAGAGGTCATAAGGATTGGGGAAAAGGCTGTTGTCCACATTGATTTGTTTTCTTGTATCCACATGGAAAAGGACCGGCTGGTCGATGTCGAGGGCATCACCCGGTTTGGCGTATTCCATGGACCAGTGTTTCGGCTGAAGCTGGTCGGCCGGGGAAGATTCGACATAGTGGATGATCCGGTGGTAGCCCCGGCGCAGACGATAAAGTGCGAGCTTCCTGGAATCGGGTGACCAAACGAGAGAGGCGTAGGTATAATAATCGCCCTCAGAGCCGTCGCTGCTCAAGGCGAATTCTTCTTTTTTATCTTTGCTCCTGACAAAGACATTGTAATCTTTAATAAAGGCTTCCAACTTCCCGTCCGGAGAAGTCTTCGCTTCAGCCGAAGCTGCTTCTGGGGCTGGGCCTCTCACCCACATATCCCATCTTAAACCAGGACGGCCACGGCGCTCAGCCGGGCCCAGTTTCGTGCAGGCGTAGGTGTTCAAATCGCATTTCCATTTCCACTCGCCAAAATCAAATTCCAGGGCTTGCTCTTTATCAACAAAGGAAATGAACATAAACGGAAGGTTCTGGGCGTCCACTTTTTCCGCCGATGCAGCGGCCAGCGCTGCCGCTAATTTTTCGTGGTCAAAAGCAAGCTTTTTGGTCTGTGTGGCCACATCAGCGACCATGAACTCAAATCCGCCCTTGGCCGACCTGCGGTACCAGAAGCGCGTCGTCTTTTCTATCCAGCCGCTCCTGTCCACGGCATTGAGCACAAGGTTTTGAAGCTTATTCCTAAGGCCTGCTGCGCGCTCGTAATCCGCTTTTGTTCCCTGCGCCGAAAGGAACAGGGGAAGGATGAGAAAAAACAGAACCCAAGCTCCAAAAACCAGAAGTTTTTTAGGCTTCATCATTCCTCCTTTAAAAAATATTTTAAAATTGCTTTCTTGGTCGAACCTACCTCCTATTTCTCTGGGAGGGGCAAAATGCGAAGGTCAAAAAGAGCCCCCGTGAAGGCGCCGGGGTGAGCCTCGAACTTCACCGTGATTTGTTCTTTCCCCTTGGTTAGCTTCTCTGGAATCAAGTATTCAAGGTCGAATAACTCGGTGGGGTGAATTTCCAGCTTTTCTGTGGCAATCTTTTCTCCATCGATGAGGATGTCAAAGGTGCGGTTGGGCCCTTCGCTTCCCCGGAAGGTGCAGACAAGAAGAAGAGGCTTGTCTGGGACGCTCTTGAGCTCGAAGCTGAACCAGCCATTTCGGGCCGCCCGCCATCTCCGGCCGTCAAAATATCCTTCGACGGCATTCTCGCCCTGAAACTGATGGGCCTTCTCGCTCTCCGGCTCACTGAAGTTCACGGCGTCGATGGCCAGACGTTCGATTTCCTGGCGTCGTGCTTCTCGGGCGGCCATGTCCGCCTTTTTCTTTTGCCACTCCGAAGGAGCGTAGATTTTCCAATAAACCGAGTACCGGCGGTCGTGGAGCTTGAAGAATGGAACGAGGGTTACGTCATGCGGTTGACCGATGCCCCGGGTTTTGTGCGTCAACCTGTCCCCCGATACAGGCAAAATTTTCTTAAGGACATCTTCGACCTTGTCGACGATGAGCGCGGGCACCTGGACTGGCCTGAGTCGGCCAAGCCTCGGCGCGCTCGGGCCATACCTTTCTTCCTCGGTCAGACCTTCTGTTCCCAGGTCACCCGCGAGGACGGTCGGCCCGTACAGAAAAGCGACCATTTTCGGGTCGTCCGGCATGGACTCTAAACGGAGGCTCATAGGAATCGTCACATCAAGGCCGTCGCCACCCTTCCATTCCCGCTCGATGGTGATATAGGACCCTGGGCTATCTTTGATTGGCTTCTCCTTGCCGTTAACTTTTACCATGATTCCAGAGACTGCCCACCCCGGATACCGTAATTTCAGAGTCAGCCGAACAGGTTTTTCTGTCTTGAAAGTTAACCGGGTTTTGTCTTCGTCCGGGAACTTTGTTTCCTGGCGCACACGGAGGCCTTTCTCTCGCCAATTCAGCTCCGAAGAGATGAACAGGTTGACATAGAGAGAATGATCGTCGCGGGAATAGATGCTGTCCCCATATTTCGCGTGATTCTCCATCCCTGTGCCGACGCAGCACCAGAACGAATTGTCGGGCGTGGAATAAGTCCGGAAGGCGCCAGGCCGGAGCGGAACGTAGTAACACACCATCCCTGTGGCCGGATCCTGGGAAGCCAGGATGTGATTGAAGAGGGCCCTTTCAAAGAAATCCATCGCCTCAGCCGAGGGCTCCCAGGAAAAGAGATGGCGGGTGAGTTTAAGCATGTTGTAGGTGTTGCAGGTCTCGGCCGTTGACGCGCCCAACTGCCTCGAGAATTGCTCGATAGGGAAGAACCTTTCGCCGTTGGTGTTGCCGCCGATGACGTAGGAGCGGTGATGGACCACGCGCTCCCAGAAGAATGGGGCTATCCCTTGGTAGCGTTTTTCGTTTGTCAATTCATACAGGCGTGCAGCGCCGATCATCTTTGGAATCTGGGTGTTGCCGTGGAGCCCGTCAAGCGGGTCCTTGCCTTGAGAAAGAGGATTGAACAAGGACTTGTGGTCAAAGAGGATGGCCAGCCGCAGGTGGTCCGGGTTTCCCGTGACAGCGTAAAGGTTGGCCAGGACATCGTTCATCCCGCCGTATTCAGTCTCTAACATTCTCTGCTGTTCTTCCTCTGACAGGCGGCCCATCCGGAATTTGACCCAGTCTGTCTTCTTGAGCAAGATGTCAAGGGCCAGCTTGTTATCGCAATAAACATAGGCGTCGAGAAGGCCAGCCATGATTTTGTGGAGGGTATAGTAGGGGGCCCAGACTCGTTGGCGCCTCTCCACCCGGTCGATGAACTCTTCGGGAAAGGCCGAGAGGAAGCCCGGGTTGAAGCTTTTTTTTGCCAAGGCCTCCTGAATTCTTTCCAGC
>JARYMI010000129.1 GCA_029907205.1 Clostridiales bacterium | reverse complement strand
GAGATCGCGGCGGCGTGCGAGGCGAAATACGGCGTCGCGGTCAACTCCGGCACGGACGCGCTTATTATCGCGCTTGCGGCCTGCGGAATCGGGCCGGGCGACGAGGTCATCACCACGCCGTTTACCTTCGTCGCGACAACAGAGGCAATATTGATCGTCGGCGCCAAACCCGTCTACGCCGACATCGACCCCACCGACTACAACCTCGACCCTGCCCTCATCGAGAGCAAAATCTCGCCCCGGACGCGCGCCATACTGCCCGTCCACCTCTATGGCCAGTGCGCGAACGCGACCGTCATCGACGAAATCGCGCGCGCCCACGGCCTGAAGGTGATTTACGACGGCGCGCAGGCTATCGGCGCGACGCACGCGGACAGGGGAATTGGCGCGTATGGCGACGCCGCTACGCTCAGCTTCTACCCGACCAAGAATCTCGGCGCCTGCGGCGACGGCGGCATGGTCCTTACGAATGATGAATCCGTCTACAAGCTCGCCAAGTCGCTTCGGTTCCACGGGCAGGGCGACATCGGGCACGACTCTACCTATACCTACG
>JARYMI010000128.1 GCA_029907205.1 Clostridiales bacterium | reverse complement strand
ATAGCTCAGGGGTTAGAGCGCCCGCCTGATAAGCGTGAGGTCAGTGGTTCGAATCCACTTAGGCCCACCATTATCAAAGGAGCGACTGAGGCTCAGGGCTCGGCGGCGAAGAGCTTTTCCGCGGGCTCGATCAAAAATTTTTCTTCCGAAAAATTTTTGGGGCTGTAGCTCAGCTGGGAGAGCGCCGGTTTTGCAAGCCGGAGGTCGCCGGTTCGATCCCGGTCAGCTCCACCATAGCCTAAAAAGCTTATATAAAGGAATTGGTTCCCCCTGGAAGGGGGGAAGTCAATAGATTTCGGTTCTTTGAAAATTTAACAAAGCGGCAGTTTTTGCCTTGACCAAACTTTATGGTCAAGTTACTAAGGGCACACAGGGGATGCCTTGGCGCAGGTAGGCGATGAAGGACGTGGCAAGCTGCGATAAGCTCCGAGGAGCCGCTAAGCGGGCTTTGATCCGGAGATTTCCGAATGGGGAAACCCACCATGGTGATGCCATGGTATCCTCACCTGAATCCATAGGGTGAGGAGGCGAACCCAGGGAAGGGAACCATCTCAGTAC
>JARYMI010000127.1 GCA_029907205.1 Clostridiales bacterium | reverse complement strand
AAAACCGGCGGCATTCGTATCGCAGGAATGGCTCTTGGTCAATACAAAAAGGGCTGGGACAAAATCTTCAATCCCCTGAAGGAATCGTTGAAAAAGTTTAAGGAGATATTCCTCATCACCGATGGGGATACTTCACCCCTTAAGGGGCTGAGGGGGATAAATATCATTCTGCAGAGGTGTTTATTTCATATTCCTCATCATGTATGTCCAAATAATTGATTGAAAAAGCCCAACTTACCCTTATAATGGTTTTGATCTAAACTCATAACCATTAAAATATAAGGAGTTGGGCTATGAGTCACAATCATACCATATTAGGGCAAATGTTGCAAATGTTTTCGAGATTTGAATTCCAAAAAGCTGTCAAAGAAACAAAAACCGAATACCATGCCAGAGGCTTCAGCTCCTGGAACCATTTTGTCTCCATGCTCTTCGGTCAATTATCAGGACAAGACAGCCTCCGGGGCATAGAAGCAGGGTTAGCATCCCAAGCAAAAACGCTCTACCATATGGGAGTTAAACCTGTGCACCGCTCCACCCTTTGCTATGCCAATGAACATCGCTCTCATGAGCTTTTT
>JARYMI010000126.1 GCA_029907205.1 Clostridiales bacterium | reverse complement strand
CCTTCATTGCTCCAAGCCTACAAATCTCTCTGTTGATGGAATCGGTAAAATCCTCGTCATCTAAATTCCTGGATAATCGGTCTTCGGTCTTAATCAGGAATTGGTCTTCTTTAAGCGTTCGCGAAATATTGCTTAGCTTCACATCTTTCGAAGCTTGTATCCCATAAAGCATCTCTTTGATCAATCTCCTCTTGGGTTGTTTAAAGCTCTTCGAAATGATTCCTGAGAATTTTGAGAGCTGCGCCTTTAAACTCACGACAGTCCTATATTCTACGGTCATGGCTCCTCCTTTTCATTGATAGATAAGCCCTTCCGGCTCATGGAGGATATTTTACTCAGGAATCTTCACTTTTGCAAAAATACCCCTTTCAACCTAGGAATTTCTGATAAACCAAATAGTTTCAATAGATTAGAAAAAATGGCAATCTAAAACTCAGGAAACTCCAGGAAATAGCAGGTTTTTACCAAAAATTGACAGATTTTTACAAGACATCTTTTTTTAATAGTAATAGTTTTGATAAAGATGGGAGATATAATGTGAACAAAAAGTATGGTTTTCTGTTTAAAATCAGCAAGGCGAAAAGGGGTCTGAGGCAAATAAATTATCCAACCTGTTTAAAAAAAATAGAAAGGAGGAAAGGTCCA
>JARYMI010000125.1 GCA_029907205.1 Clostridiales bacterium | reverse complement strand
CCGCGCGACTCTCTGGGCTAAGGCCCTCTGCCCTGCGCCTCACTCGAATTTTGTGTATTACGTATGCTGTCCCCCTAATAGTCCCCCTAATATCAATATCCTGTCCGAAGCCATCCTTATCGAAACCCGATTTTTCTCTTCGCCGTGGTTGGCGTTGGAGCCATGAGCTGTCGGATGGCCTCGAAGATTGCTATTATCTCCTCATCGTGCCGTTCTATTTTCTGTTCCAGCTCACTAAGTTTTTGAGCCAATTCTTTGTGAGCCGATAGTATCTCGCGCAGTTTCACAAATGCTCGCATGATGGCAATATTAACCTGGATAGCTCGCCTGCTCCTTAAGACGCTCGACAGCATGGCCACGCCCTGTTCGGTAAAAGCATAGGGAGTACTCCTGCGCGGCCCTCCCCAACTTGAAGTCACAAATTGTGACTTCAAGTTTCGAAACTCATCTCGGGAAAGTTGGAACATAAAATCGTCTGGAAACCTTTCTTTATTCCGCTTAACGGCCTGGATTAGCCTTTTCGGTTCAACTTGGTAGAGCTCCGCTAAGTGATTACTCAACATAACCTTATGACCCCGAATAACAAGAATCCTCTGCTCAATAATCGCTTGAGGGACCTGCACAGCCTTTGCGAGATGCGCTTCTTCCATCTATTGCAAAAGACGCTCCACAGAAGTAGCGATTCTCAGCTCAAATTGGGGGACGTCATACGTAATGCACTTCCCCTGCTCTCCGGTCCGCGTGATCTTCGGACAGCCTGATAATTTTCCCTGTCCTGATTCCTCGTATCGTGTTTC
>JARYMI010000124.1 GCA_029907205.1 Clostridiales bacterium | reverse complement strand
ACTCGACTTTCAGCGACCCTAACGCTTTCGCTGCCTTCCTGGCGATCGCCGGGCCGCTGCTTCTGGGCGCCTCTTTTCACTTCAAAGGCTGGCGGCGTGTCTTTTTCGGAGCGGCTTTTGCAGGGACGCTTTTTGTTTTCCCTTTTACAGGAGTTAGAAGTGCCCTTTTGGGGTTGGGGGTCGCGATTCTTGTTTTCCTCTGGCTGACGCTCAGAGCCCGGTCGAGCACCGAACGAGAAGCGGGACGGCGGCGCAGGCGGACGGCCATCTGGGTTGGGGTGTCGCTCATCGTGCTTATTATCATCGTCCTTGGAGCGTTGAGCTTCAGGAATGCCAGGGTAGTCCAAAGAATCAGGAAGAACTGGCAGGACTTTCAGGCCAACAAAAGGCTCGTTGTCCTTTCGCCCGAACGGTTCTTTCTCTGGAAAGCGGCGGTGGAGATGGGCCGCGACTATCCGGCAAGCGGGGTCGGTGTGGGAGCCTACATCATCGAGCTTCCCAATACCTACACCGAGGACGAGAGGGACTATCCGTTCGGGCTGGAGGCTTTCCGCCGCAACGATTCGGCCGAGAATTACTTTCTCCATGTGTTCGCAGAACTCGGCTTCCCCGGCCTCCTGCTTTTCCTGTGGATATTCTGGTTGGTCCTGAAGGAGATAAGGTCGGGCTTGCGGAGGATTTCCGCACAGGAGGGAAGTCACTTCATGATTTTCGGGGCTGTTGCCGGCGTCTTCTCTTACTTCATCAACATCCTCTTTCACTCCTACATCGGGAGCTTTGAGACGAAATTTATTTTTTGGTTTCTGGTGGGGCTAATTGTCTTCCTGGGACAGAAACCGGATGATGCAGAGCAGGTTGCCAGGCCCAGGTCTCTTTTGACCAA
>JARYMI010000123.1 GCA_029907205.1 Clostridiales bacterium | reverse complement strand
GGCAGAGGAGCGGGTCAACCTCGTAGACCTTGCGGATTATCTCGGCCCAGCCCTTCGAGGGGATGGGCCGGAGCTCCTCCTCGACGATCCGGAGGGGAAAAGCGGCTCGACTCGCCTTCTTGACCTTCCCCCGGTGGGCATTGGCGTAGAGGCCGTAATATCGGACAGTGACCTGGCCTTTGTCCGGGATATGGGAAGTCACTCGGGCGATGAACTCCAGGTAGTCCATCCGCTCCACCTCATTCGGCTCTTTCCCATAACGTTAGCAGACCTTCCCTTCTTTCTCATCGAAGGAGAGGCGCTCCAGGGACAAAAGAGGCCGGATCATGTATTTTCCCACCCGCTCGGTCTCTTTCTTAGCCTTGGCCCTGGCCAGGCTGTGAACATTGAACCCCGAGTGCCGCCGGGAAAGCATGCGTTCTGCCCATTCGGGGCTGAGAAGCTCCTTGCGGACAAGATCGGCGAGGACCTCGCGGCCGAAGAGTCCAGCCCATCTCGAGTCGTCAAGTCGGGAGATTTTATGGAAGAGGCCCGCCTTATCCACGCCGCCCTCGGTCACCAGGAAATGGAGGTGGGGGTGGAAGTTCACCCGGTGGCCAAAGGTCTGGATGGAGGCGATGACTCCGGGTATAAGCTCACTCCCCGTGACAACCTCAAAATAACGAGTCAGGGACCGAAGGGCCAGGCGGCAGAGCTCACCCAGGAGCTTGCGGTTGTACTTGAAGAATATCCGCAACATCTTAGGGAGAGTGAAGACGACCTGGCGGTGGGGGACATCCAGGAGAAGCTCCTCCCTCATCCACTCGCCCCACTGCTCAAGACGCTTGGCATGGCAGGAGGGACAGAACCCGCGGGTCCGGCAGGAGAACATCAGGAGACGTTCTTCTCCACAGTCGGGACAGTGGATGCGGGCGAATCCACAACGCGGGTTGCCACAATCGAGGTAACGCTCGACGACCTCCTTGATGATGGGCCGGAGGAAGCCGTA
>JARYMI010000122.1 GCA_029907205.1 Clostridiales bacterium | reverse complement strand
CCTTTGGAATACAAGCGCGGTCCCGGCCGGAAAATACTGGATTTATGCCGTTGTCACCGACGGCCAGAACGAAAACAGATGCTATTCGACGGGCCCGGTCATCGTTGACGACGGCCAGATGCCGGTGATTTCCCTGTCTAAGAATGTCCTTTATTTTGGCGCCACTTACGGCGGCGCCGCCACGGCCAAAGAAAAGATCCTGATCACAAACAGCGGCCAGGGTGTGTTAGACTGGCAGGCGACAAAGAGCGCTTCCTGGATCAACGTCAGCCCTTCTTCGGGGACAGGTAACGCGGCGATAGAGATTTCCGTAAACCACAGCGGCCTCCCCGCCGGCAGCCGGAGCGGCACGGTGACGGTATCGGACCCCCGGGCGTTCAATTCTCCCCGGACGATCACGGTGTATCTTACGGTCTACAGCCAGGGTGCTGATGCCGCACCGTTCGGGGTGATCGATACGCCGGTCAACGGCTCGACCGTCTACGGCAGTGTTCCGGTGACGGGCTGGGCCCTCGACGATATCCAGGTGAGCAAAGTCCAAATCAAGCGGACTCCGCACGTGGATGACGCGCCAGGAATGGTGGGACCGGACGGGCTGATTTACATCGGGGAGGCTGTTTTTGTGAAGGGAGCGAGGCCGGACGTGGCTTCCACCTACCCGCTCTATCCACGCTCTGACACGGCCGGCTGGGGCTACATGCTTCTGACGAACTTTTTGCCGCGCGGCGGGAACGGAAACTACAGGCTGTATGCCGTCGCTGAGGACACTTGCGGCCGGCGGACGACGTTAGGCTGGAAAGATATTGTCTCTGATAACGCATCGAGCACGAAGCCCTTCGGGACTGTCGACACGCCGGCTCAAGGCGGACTGGTCTCGGGAAGAGCCTACGTGAACTTCGGCTGGGCGCTCACCCCGCCGCCCAAGGAAATCCCTCGCGACGGCTCGACCATGTGGGTGTGGATCGATAGCCTGCCCGTGGGCAAGCCGGTCTATAACCAGTTCAGGCAGGACATCTATGACCTTTT
>JARYMI010000121.1 GCA_029907205.1 Clostridiales bacterium | reverse complement strand
ATAACCATAAAAAATGAGGAAACGGTGTTTTCCCTCCTCAAGAGGCAATAAAAACAGATTACTTTTTCAGAGACCTGTAAAAGTGCTGATACAGAGGAGGACGACGATCTTCTCAACAAATTCCCCGGACTGAATCGCGTTGAACGCGTTGAAGAGAACCAGGAAAAACGCAATTCCGCTCAAATAATTGAGGGAGAAAAAGACCGTGCTCATGATGGCGCCGCCGGCGCTTCCTCCCATGACATTGACGACGAGCTCGTAGACGTAATCGCTCAAGAAAGGGAAAAATTCGCGTATTTCCAAAACGTGATGAGTCCCGAACAGAACAAAACCAAAGAAAACAAGGCCAAAGGCCTGAAGACGGGATGATCGAAATTCAATCTCACTTGAGAGAAAATCCTGTTGACCAGCCAGCCGAGGAAAAAGAACAAAAACAAAACCAGGGCGGAAGGAGCGTGGGGAAGAGGTTCGTGAATTCCAAAAAAATAGGGAAGATTGTTGATGAGGGGAAAAGAGAAAACAAAAAACAGAAGGCCCCAGCGCAGCTTGAAAGCCGTGAGGATGAAAACCAAAAAGAGAACGGGTATCAAGGCCACCTGAAATGGTTTTACAATCGGCACATAACGGATATAAAAAAAATAAAGGCCGATCCCGTAAAGGAAAGTTGACGACACAAGAAATGCCTTCATTTTGATGCGCTGGAGTTATTCGGAGTGAGGGAAAATATTTTTTTTGCCGTCCGGGCCAGGATCCGAAGGTCCAGCCACAGATTCATCCGCATCACGTAATAAAGGAATAATAGGGAATTTCTTTTTTCAATTTTTCGACGAATTCCGGCCTTTCCGGCCGGGGACCCACCAGGCTCATTTTCCCGCTGATCACGTCCCAGAGCTGCGGCAGTTCATCGAGATGGAGTTTTCGCAGTATTCTGCCTACTGCGGTGACCCTTTTGATTCTTTCCATGAGGACCTGATACATTTCAAGCACATCGACCACATCGATGCCGCGAAGACGCGCCTTGAGTATGGCTTTTGTGAGCTTCCCGGCATTTTTTTCTTGAGCTTGTCCCAAAGTGACGGGATTCATTGTCATCGCGAGGGGCCGAAGGACCCGTGGCGATCTCGTCATGCGGATGAGATTGCTTCACTCCGTTCGCAATGACAATTTAGCTCTGCGGAAATTGCGGCCTGGCTGGCGCAACCTGATGATAACAAAACAATAACCT
>JARYMI010000120.1 GCA_029907205.1 Clostridiales bacterium | reverse complement strand
TGCCCGGATGGGAGATTCCGAAAATGCGGATCGAGTTTTTTACGGACCACTTGGGATTTATTGTGGATTATCTGGCGGAGGCTTTTCGGGAGCTCCGCAAGCAGAATTATACCGAGGTTATTGACCGCTGCTTTTCGCTCGGGGCGCACCTCAACGCGCGCGATGTCAAGGCGGTGCGCAAGACTGTTTCCGGACTGGTCAAGCTGGTCTATCCTCATAACGAGCTTACAAAGGCCGAACTTGCGGAATTGGTAGAGTTGGCTTTGGAGGGCAGGAGGAGGGTAAAGGAGCAACTAAAGAAGATGGGCTCATTCGAGTTCCATCAAACCTCATTTTCCTATCGAGATCATGAAACGGCCGAGGAACGCTACGTCGGAGTGCCGGAGGAGGGTGGAAGGGCGTTGATTTCCACAGATCCGCTGGCACCGGGCTCGGTTTATGCCGCGGCGGTTAACGATGAGGGGAAGGCTGGGCTGTATCGGATAGAAGTCGGAATATCGGCCGGGACGGGGAAACTTAAAACCGCGGGCGGCGTTGATATGGCTATGAGGAATTGCCTGAATCGTGCTTTTGGCTATCTCCAGGGCCATAAGGTTCAGATGGGCTTGGGCGGCGTCTTTGAAAACACGGATCTTCATGTGGAGGTCATTGATCTTCTTGGCAACCGCGTTGCATGTGAGGCAGGGGTGGGATTTTTGGTCGCTCTTGTGTCCGCACTCCGAAAAAGTCCGGTCGCGCCGGGGCTCGTCATCCTGGGCGACCTGAGTATCACGGGAAACATCAAGGCCGTGTATTCTCTGGCCGAGCCACTTCAAATCGCCATGGAGAACGGAGCGCGGAGGGCGCTTATCCCGATTGAGAATAAGCGAAACTTTCTTGAGGTGTCAGGGGATATTGTCGAGAGGGTCGACCCGATTTTTTATGGAGATCCGCAGTCGGCGGCAGTGAAGAGCCTAGGATTGATATAAATAGCTCAGCTGAAAATACAGCGATTTTATGGGCTTCCGAAAGAGCCTATTGAGAGCAAGAGACAGTGTATAATTCATTAAATCAGCTAATTGATACGAGTTATGTGCTATTGGGTCTTTCAGAAAAGGTGATGCTTTCCTGTAGATTGAAAAAAGATAAAGAAATGTCAGCCAGTAGGCTCATTATTTCCTTTTTTTTAAGAAGGGCGCAAGAAACCTTCGAGACATTCTTAGTTTTGATAAAGCAACATCGTGTTGTCGACGCCTCACT
>JARYMI010000011.1 GCA_029907205.1 Clostridiales bacterium | reverse complement strand
GCGGTTTTCGGATGTAAGTTGTTGATTCTATTAGAGCGGATTTTGAAAACGTCTCGCCAACTGTCGAAAATCAGTCAAAGTGGCTCCTCGGCCAGGACTCGAACCTGGAACCTAGTGGTTAACAGCCACCCGCTCTGCCGATTGAGCTACCGAGGAGCAGGCGCTCATAATTTAGCATGAATGGTGGAGTATTTCAATGTCGGCGAATTCCCTAAAAGCGGTAGCCGGCCTGCTTGGCAATCTTGCGGTAGTCGTCTCCCCACATCTCGACGATCTTGCACATCTCGTAGAGCCTCGACCGGAGCCGCACGCCAATTCGATCGACGAGCGTGTCGCCGCCTTTCTTATAGAAGGAATCCCGCGTATCTTCCTCTTCTTCGGTGTCGAGATAGTTCGAGGTGAAAATGGTCAGCTTCTTCTGGTTATAACGCTGGTTGATAATGTAAAAAACCGTCTCCTCGACCCAGGCGGTCGTGCGCTTCGCTCCCAGCTCATCAAGGACAAGCACCTCATGCTCGAAGACAGGCGCCAGAACCTCTGACTCGGTTAAATTCGAGTCCGGCGTGAACGTGCTCTGGATGTCGCGGATGAGCTCTCGGAAATCATAAAACGAGCAGGGCGCATTTTTCTTCTCGATGAGCTCCCTGATGATGGCCACGGCTAAGTGCGTTTTGCCCACTCCGCAAGGCCCGATGAAAAGCAAGCCGACTTCCTGGGCGGGGTAGTTCTTGACGAACTGTCTTGAGATTTTCAGGGCGTCCCGGTGAGAGTCATTGTGGACCTCGAAATTCTGCAGCGAGCAGTTCTGGTATCGTCTCGGTATTCGGGCCTGCTCCCAAAGCGTCTGGATCCGGCGCTCGTGAAAACAGGCGCACCTCCGGGCCACGTGCCGGCCATCCGCATCAACCAGCACCCATCCCGTCCCCTCGCACTCAGGGCACACCTTTTCAGCCATCAGTTCAAATAACCTCTCAATTGCTGGAGCTGGTGAGACCTCGACAGCTTCCTCATGGCCTTCTGCTCGATCTGCCGGATTCTTTCCCTGGTCAGGTTCAGTTTGTCTCCGATCTCCTGAAGCGTTTGCGGCTGGTCGTCATCCAGCCCGAATCTTAATTTTAGCACAAGAGCCTCCTTTTCATCCAGCTCTCCCAGGAGATCGCGGATCTGCTGCTCAATAGAGGCCTTGACAATCTGGTATTCAACAGGCGGAGAGGCCCTGTCCTCGATTTTGCCCTCCACCTCGAGCTCGCTTGATGCCAGCTTGTCGCTCAGAGACACATCCCTCTCGGCAAGGACTTCCAGGTCTTCCACGTCCTCCTCGCTGATGCCCATGCTCCGGGCGACTTCCTCTCTCGTCGGCTCCCGACCCAGATCGGTTTTTAGCTGAGCCACTTTCTTTTTCATCTGGGAAATCTGGTCAGAAAGCTTCTGGGGAAGGTTGCACATTCGAGCTGAGTGAGTGAGGGCGTGGACAACAGCTTGTCTGATCCACCAGACCGCATAAGAAATAAACCTGACGTTTCGGCGGTGGTCGTATCTTTTCGCGGCTTCAATCAGCCCGAGGTTGCCTTCATTGATTAGGTCAAGCATGCTTAACCCCATTCCCCGGTACTTCCTGACATAAGATACGACGAACCGAAGGTTGGCTTCGATTAATCTCTCGATGGCGACTTTATCTCCTTGCTGGATCTTCCGGCCCAGCTCTTTTTCCTCTTCCTCCGTGTACACGGGAAACCTGGCAATCTGGTTCATGTAAAGCTTGAGATTCTTCGAATCGAGGAAGTCCTCGTAGTTCATTCCTCAGCCCTTAGATTCTTCCCGCTTGACGATTTTCGTCTGGCTGACCTGGACCAGCCCCCACTTTTTGGCCTCAAATTCCCCTTCCTTTCCCCTGAAAAATTCCCGCTTGATGTACTCGAGGAGCTCGTTCACTTCAGCTTCCATCTGTTGCATTTTCTGGCGCATGTTGAGGATGACCTCGACTCCGGCCAGGTTCACTCCGAGGTCACGGATGAGGTTAAGAATCAGCTCCAACTGTTTGATGTCTTCATCGGTGTAGAGCCGCGTGTTTCCCTCGCTGCGTGAGGGCTTAAGCAGCCCTTCCCGTTCGTAAAGGCGGAGCGTCTGGGGATGGAGGTTATACATCTGGGACACGCTGCTTATATGATAATACGTCTTTGTCGCCTTTCTTTCCTGTTTTTTTCTTCTCATGGTCAGTGGATATCCATTTTCTTTCTCGGATTCTCGCCCGAAATACGCTCCAGCTCCTTCATCAACTCTCTGACCTTCTGGTCATCAAAAGGAGGAGGAACGATCAACACCTCGACGAACTGGTCGCCCCTGGCCCGGCGGCCAGGAACAGGAGCCCCCATTTCCTTTAACCTGAATTTCTGGCCGGACTTGGTGCCGGGCGGAATCTTGATCATTCTCTCGCCGTAAAGAGTCGGAACATCGATCTTTGCTCCCAGGGTTGCCTCCGGCACAGTGATCGGCAGCTTGAGATAGATGTTCGGACCCTCCCTCCGGAAGATAGGATGCGGGCTGACGTCTATCGAGATGAACAGGTCGCTAGCCGGACCTCCGTTCCGGCCGACGTTCCCTTTTCCGGGCACGCGAACTTTCGAACCGGTGTCCACTCCGGCCGGTATCTTCACATTGATGAATTCTGTTTTCTGGACCAGTCCTTGGCCGTGGCAAACCGGACATTCTTCGCCTTGAACACCGCCCCGGCCCTGGCAGGCCGGACAGTCCGTCGAAAACCTCATGAACCCTCGCTGAACCTGAGCACGGCCGGTTCCTCCGCATGATGGACAGGCTCGCTGTCCGGAAGATGATCTAAAACCGCGGCCCTGACATTGGGTGCATGCGACCATACGCGAAAGCTGGATGCGCGTCTGAAGGCCGGTGATGGCGTCTTCAAACCCGATTCTCATGGAATAATGCAGGTCTTCTCCTTTCTCCGGCTCAACCCTGGCTGCCCGCGTGGCACCGCCGAACAGGCTTTCAAAGAAATCTGAAAACGAAGAGGTTCCGTAGCCTGAAAAGTCAAAGCCCTCAAAACCCGAGCTGTAGGGACGCCCGCCTCCCCCGGGTGCTCCCTCGCCGACAAACCCGAACTGGTCGTACTGACTCCTTTTTTTCGAGTCACTCAGGACCGCGTAGGCTTCTTGAATTTCTTTGAACCTGGCCTCAGCGGCCTTATCTCCCGGGTTCAAGTCCGGGTGGTATTTCCTGGCCAGCTTACGGTAGGCTTTCTTGATCTCTGCCGCCGAAGCTTTTCTCTCTACTCCCAGGGTTCGATAATAGTCTTTTTCCATCCTTCACTCAGCTTCACCTTCGAAGCTTTATTTTTTGTCCTCATCGACCACTTCTGCGTCGATGACTTCATCTTCTCTGGCTTTGCCTGCGGATTTTTCACCCGAACCTTGCTCTTCCTGTTGATATGTCTGATGCCCCGCTGAGGCTTGCTGTTGTCCAGCCTGTTGGTACATCATCTCGGTCAGCTTGTGAGAGGCCCGAGAGAGAGACTCTATCGCGCTTCTGATTTGGTTGAGGTCATCGCTCTCCATCGCCCGTTTGGTTTTTTCAATCTCTGACCGGATGCGGCCGGCTTCCTGCTCGGGGATCTTTTCTTTGTTTTCCTGGAGCAGTTTTTCCAGGCTGTAGACCAGCTGGTCAGCTTGGTTCTTGGCTTCGACGACCTCTCTTCTGCGTTTGTCCTCATCGGCATGGGCCTCAGCATCGCTGACCATTTTCTGGATTTCCTTTTCGTCAAGCCCGCTGTGCCCTGTGATAGTGATGGCCTGCTGTTTGCCGGTGCCCATATCTTTCGCTGAGACGTGGAGAATGCCGTTGGCATCGATATCGAACGTGACCTCGATTTTGGGAATGCCCCGCGGTGCCGGTGGAATCCCGTCAAGGTGGAATCGTCCCAACGTCCGGTTATAAGCGGCGAGCTCTCTTTCTCCCTGCAAAACATGGATCTCGACACTGGGCTGGTTGTCCGAGGCAGTCGAGAAAATTTCGGTCTTTTTGGTGGGGATGGTCGTATTCCTGAGAATCATCTTGGTGAAAACGCCTCCCAGGGTCTCAATGCCCAGGGTCAAAGGCGTGACGTCTAAGAGCAACACATCCTTGACGTCTCCGGCCAGCACGGCCCCTTGGACAGCAGCGCCCACGGCCACAACCTCATCGGGGTTGACTCCCTTGTGCGGTTCTTTTCCGAACAAATCTTTAACCAGTTGCTGGATCCGGGGCATGCGGGTCTGGCCGCCAACCAGGATGACTTCGTCAATGTCCTCCGGCTTAAGATTGGCATCTGCCAGAGCCTGTTTGCAGGGCCCCATCGACCTCTGGACGATGTCCTCGACAAGCAGCTCCAGCTTGGCCCGAGTGAGTTTCATCAACAGATGTTTTGGTCCGGACGCATCGGCTGTAATAAACGGAAGGTTGATCTCTGTTTCCATGGTGGTGGAGAGCTCGACCTTGGCCTTTTCTGCTGCTTCTTTAAGCCTTTGGAGGGCCATCCTGTCCTTGGTTAAGTCGATTCCAGATTCTTTTTTAAACTCTGCCACAATCCAGTCCTGAACCCTCTGGTCGATGTCATCGCCGCCGAGGTGAGTGTCGCCGTTTGTGGACTTGACTTCAACGATTCCCTCGCCGACCTCCAGGATGGAAATATCAAACGTTCCGCCGCCAAAATCGAAAACCGCGATGGTCTGGTCCTTCTTTTTATCCATGCCGTAAGCAAGAGCTGCTGCTGTCGGCTCGTTAATAATCCTGACGACATCAAGACCGGCGATACGGCCGGCGTCCTTGGTAGCTTTTCGCTGGCTGTCATTAAAATAAGCCGGGACAGTGATCACAGCTTTCTCGACCTGGTGACCCAGATAGTCTTCTGCCGCCTTTTTCAGCTTTTGCAGGATCATCGCCGAAATCTCCGGCGGAGCGTACTGCTTTCCCAAAGCTTCGACCCTCACGTCCCCGTTAGGCGCCTGAGTGACCTTGAACGGCACTTGTTTGATTTCCTGGCCAACCTCTTCATGCCGGCGCCCCATGAATCTTTTTATAGAGTAGATCGTGTTTTCAGGGTTGGTCACCCTTTGTCTTTTGGCAACCTGCCCGACCAGCCTCTCGCCTTTGGCGGTAAATGCAACAACCGAGGGTGTTGTCCTTCCTCCCTCTTCGTTAGGGATGACAGTCACTTTGTCGCCTTCCATAATGGCGACAACAGAATTAGTTGTTCCGAGGTCGATACCTATTATTTTAGCCATGTAAGCCTCCTCATTTAGTTAGTTTATAGTATAAAATATGAGTATAGTTTTGTCAATTATTTTTCGATATTTATTTAAATTTCTTTTGCTTGTAATGCTATTTCTATCAAAAAGGATAAATCAAACCCTTGTGGCCTTCTAATAAAGCCCAATAAAGGGACTTGGCTTCTTCTTTATTTAATACTTTTATGTCTAGTGCAGTCAGGGGCTCCTTTTTCATTTCAAACCAAAGGTTTTTCAGCGGAATCAAGGTATACCATCTCAAAAAACGGCCGATTTCCCAGGCTCTTGACAAGAAAGTCTCTGGCCTGGGCCTAACATAAATGTACAGACCTCTGTCCAGGCAGAGGCTAAAAGACGAAGGCATATCTTTTAATTCAAGAACTTCGAGCTCGTGCGTTTCTCCTTCCTGGTTAGCTCCAGGCTTGATTTTTTTCCGCTTGGGCGCAAAAAGAGCGCTCTTTTTCTCAATACTGATAGCCCGGAGCGGAACAGGGTCTCCCCACCGTCTTAGCCTCTCGATTTTCCATTCCCGGAGCGTCAGGCCGCTGGCTTTGAGCTGGAATATTCTGGTCTGAAGGTCGACGACAAAATAAGAAGAAGGGGCCCTGGCAAGCGCCAGCTCCTCTTTAAGAAATTGGTTCTTGAGTCCTTGGGATTGGATTTTTTCGCCCGAAACAGCAAAGCTGTAACCCATCACAGTCAATGCAAGGAGGAGTCTTGCGCGCATGGTCAGTGCAGTTAATAAATGAAGACCTTTGTCCCTATCGAGACCTTTTCAAAGATAACCTTTAGGTCTTCATCCCCGACCCGGATGCAGCCATGGGTGACACTCCGGCCGAGGAGCCTGGTGTAAAGAGTCCCATGAATGAAATACCCATCTCCGAAACCAAGGGCATACTCTCCGAGCACACCGGACTCGACTCTTTCTCGCGGATCTTTGGGAATTTTTTCGCCTTCCTCGATAAAGGCCCAGTCAGGCTTGATCCAGTCGGGGTTCTTGACTTTGGACTTGATATAGAACCCACCTCTCGGCGTGTCGAAAACCCAGCGCCGGCGGCCTCCGGGTTCTTCGAGGATGCTTCCGCTGCCGCAGGAAACGACAACCCGGCGCAAGATCTCCGGGCCTCTCCTGAGGCTAAGGATATTGTTCCCCGAGTCAACCACAATATAAATCCCCCGCGGAGCGAGCGTCTTGACCCTCCGCTCGAGGGAAGAATTCTGGGCAGCCAGCCGCCGGTCTAACTCTTCCTCTTTTTTTTTCTCTCCCTTTATTTCATCGGCTGCGCGCCTAGGCCAGGCAAAATAGTAAGCGACAAGCTCTAAAACAACAAAAACTGCCAGACATGCAAGCAGGACCCTGCGCAGTGATTTTTTTCTTGTCTTTTTCACCTTCGCCATATTTTTAGGTCACTTCAGAGAAGCCAGCAATTCGGCCACGCTCTCCGTGGAACCGATGATGGTGACCGGAGTGCCGATGGAGACCTCATTAAAAAGCTTGTCCATCACGCTATCCTCGACGGCGACGCAACCGCCGGTCAAGCTGTCCTCTCCTCCGCCGTGGATCTCGATCAGCCCTCCAATTCCGGCTTGCGGAGGAATGAGACCCTTTTTCTTGGCCTGAGAAAACTCTTTCTTATCCTCGTCATTCGGATAGTCGATGAGCAGGGCCTTGTGGAATCGGCTCTGGGGGATTTTCTTGATGACTTTATACCTTCCCTCTGGTGTGGCTTCGTCTCCAGCGTAGAGTTTGTCGGACAAGCCGTATTTTCCAAGCCCGATATTATAGACAGCAGCGACTTTCCCGCCTCTATAGACGGTCAAGGTGCGGTCAAGCTTTGTGATAAGAATAGCTGTCGCGCCTTTTTTCCGAGATTCAGCAATGGTCTCCATCGCCCATCGTCGCCATGTCTCAACCTGGGCCTCCTCAGCGTAGCGCGCCAGAATGGAAAAGACGGCTTCCTCAGCTTGACCAAGATGGAATTGGATGACAGCAATTTTTCTGCTGATTTCGGCATACTTTTCCTTGCCCAGAAGAGCCTCAGACTCCATCATAGCGACCTCGGCCCGGGCAAGACTCCGCCGGACAACCTGAGTCTCGTTAACTGTGAGGATGAGCTTCCAGATTCTCTGGATGCGCTCTCGCAGCGTTTCGAGCTGCTCCGACAGGGTGCGAGATTTGAGAGCCTTTTTTTCTTCCACACTCTGGAGCAGGGCCTGGCCTCTGGTTAAGACTTCCTGAAACCCGGCTTCAACTTCTTTGTAATTGCGAAACCAGCCGAACTTGGCCTTCTCTTTGATGAACATGTCTTTGGCCAGGCGGAGAGAAGCCAAGTACTGGGTGTATTCCTCTGGCGCATAAACCGCCGCGCCGGCCCTCCAAAGGTTGTTTTCCTGCTCACGAGCGTGCTCGACCTCTGAAGGGAGGGGCGGCGTCTGGCACGAAAGAATAAAGATGGTAAGGCCGGCCAGCGCAAAAATACGGGCAGTCTTCAACTTGCGTAAAAAAAACTCAGAATCAGGAAAGGATTATCTTTTGCCCTTTACCTTTTCGATCGCCTGCTTGATCTGCTCGGAGACGCCAGCCGCTTTCTCTTTTATCATGGCCGCGGTGTTCGAGGCTCCGAAGAAGTCCTCTCTGTCGATGGCAGCCTGGATCTCTGGGAAAGAATCCTCCAGCCCTTTAAGGTCGGCCGTGAATGCCTCGATATCGGCTTTTGTTCCCTTTCCTTTAGGAGCCTTTTCCAAAAACGCTTTGGCTTCATCAAGAGCAGCCCTGGCTTCCTGCTGGGCGGTCAAAGCGGCGTTTTTAGCTGCTTCTTTTTTGGCCGGAATGGCGGCCTTCAAGGCCTCAGCGTCCGCCTTCACCTTGGCCAGCATTTCCTTGGCTGTCCCGAATTTCTTGAAGAACTTTTTGTCCTGCGTAGCGATTTCATCAAGAGCAGCGGTCAAGTCGTCGTTCAGCTTCTTTTGCTCATCGGCGGCGTAGACATCGGCTCCTTCTTTGATCGCGGCTTCCACGGCAGCCCTCGTGTCAGTCATCTCCTGGGAGGGTTGCTTCGCGCAGCTCGTGAAAAGTGAAACAGCAAAAAAACCAAGGATAAAGAACCTTACAAGTTTTTTCATTTTTCTAACCTCCTCTCTTGACATTTCTTTAAAAACATTCCTCGGGTTTAGCCTTTTTAATAGAACCGTTTTTTCCCCTTCTCACCTCCTTTTCCCGCAAGCACATACTCTCTTCTTACAAATGAGTTTATTCAGGGCTGCTTTAGGGAGTCCGGCGAGCTGAATTAAAGCGGGACTGTGTCGTCCATGTACTGGACTGAATCTGCGGATCTCATTGGCGTGAACCCTGCACCTCTCCTTGTTCTCAGATTGCCTTACCTTACGTGCCAATTTTATACCACGGCACCTGCAAAAAGTCAACAAACTGGCGATTCACTTAATCAGGGCAACTTTTAGACAAGTTTTTTATTCGTCAGGGTCGATAATGAATTTTTCTTTCATCAATGTTTTGACTTGATTCCTTGCCTGCTCGATGATTTCCTCGGCAATCTTGAACCTTTCTTCAGGTGAAGCTGCTTTGCGGGCCACTCCCTGTTCGATTCCTTTGTTGCCGACAGCAACAGCCTCTCGAGGAAAGACCTCCCACTGGTCCATGTTAGGGATGATGTATTCCTCACTCAGACCATTATCTTCAGCAACTTTGGCCAGCTCGTTGGCTGCTGCAATACACATCTCGTCTGTGATTGTCTTGGCACGGATATCCAGAGCTCCCCTGAAAATTCCGGGGAACCCTAATGAATTGTTGATTTGGTTGGGGAAATCCGACCGGCCTGTGGCAACTATTCTTGCTCCCGCCTCCTTTGCCTCCCAGGGCCAGATTTCGGGAACCGGATTGGCTTCGGCAAACACGATGGCATCCTTGGCCATTGTCTTGACCCAGTCTCTCCGGATAGTGCCCGGACCTGGCGTTGAGGCTGAAATCAGCACATCCGCTCCCCTGATGGCATCAGGAATATCCCCTTTGATTTGATTATCGTTGGTCTTCAGGCAGATGTCCCATTTTTCCTTGAATTTTGTCTGGAGGATTTCCCTGTCGCTTCGATCACGGTGAAGGATTCCCTTGGAGTCGACAGAAAGGATGTTGCCGGGCGTGACACCTGCAGCCATGAGCAGTCGGACGATCGCCACGCCAGAAGCACCGGCACCAACCATGGTTACCCTCACCTCATTGATCTTTTTGCCGACGATTTTGAGCGCATTGATCAGCCCTGCAACGGTGACACAGGCAGTCCCCTGCTGGTCATCATGCCAGACTGGAATTTCACACTCTTGACGCAGGGTATCTAAAATTTTGAAACACTTTGGATGAGAGATGTCTTCAAGGTTCACGCCGCCGAAGGTGGGCTGGAGAGCCTTGACAATAGCAATAAACTTGTCAGGGTCTTTCTCATTTAGGCAAATCGGAAAGGCGTCCACTCCGCCCAGATACTTGTACAAAAGCCCCTTCCCTTCCATGACAGGAAGGCCTGCCTCAGGACCGATATCTCCCAGCCCGAGGACGCGCGACCCATCTGAAATGATAGCCACGAAATTCCATTTGTTGGTGTAATCATAAGCTTTTTCGCGGTCCTGGTGAATCTCCTTGCAGACAGCGGCCACGCCTGGCGTGTACCAAACGGCAAAATCATCGAAACTCCGGATGCGGCACTTCAAGGTGACGCCAATTTTCCCTTTGTAGTAAGCATGAAGACGGATGGCCTCTTTCGAGGGCTTTTCGGCCTTAGCCAATAATTCCTCAATCGTCACTTCTTTTCTCATTGATGATGACCTCCTTGATATGAATGGATATGAATAAAGGAGTATTATAGCCCTTTGACCTGTGAAGTCAAACAAAATGCGGAACCGCTGGTGGGAAACTCAGGTTTCAAGCGGAGCAAACTCGTACTTGCCGTGCGCCTTCCTGATTCTTCCAAAATAGTGGATTGGGTCATGGACAAAGGCAAGAATCCAGTTCTCAGCCAGCGCCTGCTCATAACATCTTTTCCGTGTTTCGATCGTGACGAGAGGATAAAGGTCATAACTCATTATATAGGGAAGCCCGATATGCGCCGAGGTTGGGACCAGATCCCCAAGATAAAAAAGTGTCTGGTTTCCTGACCGAACTTTTACGGCCTGATGGCTCGACGTATGTCCCGGCGTCAGCACAACCTCAACCCCTGGCACAACCAACTGACCCCCGTGGACGAGCTCAAGAAGCCCGTGTTTCTCAAGCGGAAGAAAGTTCTCTGCGATGTAGCTTGACTTCTCTCTCTCATTTGGATCGAGGGCCGATTCCCACTCCCCCTTTTGGATGATGTGCTTAGCCCGGGGAAATGTCGGGGTTATCCTCCCCTTTTTGTCGTGAGATGTATTTCCTCCGCAGTGGTCAAAATGAAGGTGGGTGTTGATGACAACATCGATGTCTTCGGGCCTGAAGCTCATGCGCTCAAGCGAAGCAAGAAGCCCTGGTTTCCTCTCGATTCTATAAATATCCTGGAATTTCTGGTCAGATTTTGACCCGATGCCTGTCTCCACCAGAATGAGGGCTTCCGGCGTCTTAACCAAGAGAGAGTTAAGAGCCAGCTTGATCCTGTTCTTGCTATCGGCTGGACACTTCTTCTCCCATAAAACTTTGGGGACGATACCGAACATCGCGCCGCCGTCGAGATAGAAAAATCCGTCCCTGAGACCGAAAACTTCGAAATCCCCTAACGTGAGCTTATCGACCGTCATCCAAGCAGTTTATCGAGACCGTAGATCAGGTCTTTCCGCGCGTACTCCGCTATCTCGATCTTGGCCGTGTCCATGCGGATGGCGTCTTCGGGACAGGCCTCGACACAGAACCCGCAGAAGCAGCAACGGCTCATGTCGATGTTGAATTTGGCCGGTATCTTCTGGATTTCTGGGTCCGGGTCCTCTGTAGCTTCCACGGCGATACATTCAGAGGGGCAGACAGTGACACAGAGCATGCAGGAAACGCACCTCGGTTTCCCGTCTTCACGGCGCATCAACCGGTGGAGGCTGCGGTGCCGGGAAGCGATCTCTTTTTTTTCTTCAGGGTACTGGATCGTCACCGCCCCCTTGCGCTTCGTCTTGATGCCAAGGACCTTGAGGGTGTGAAAAACCATGTTGACGATGAAATGCCTGCAGGTGATGAGGCTCCCCTTGATGATCTCGACGAAATACTCGAGCGCTTTGATCATTTGAGAATCCCCATCACGATCCCTGTTCCGATAATGTTGATGAGGCTGAGAGGGATGAGGACTTTCCATCCCAGGTCCATCAGCTGGTCATACCGGAAGCGGGGGTATGTCCAACGAATGAGAATCTGCAGCCAGCAAAAGAAAAAGACTTTCAGGTTAAAGGCCAGAAGCTGAAACAAAACGACGATTCCGTGCGGCAACAGCCATGTTCCGCCCCAAGGGAAATGAAAGCCGTCGGCCGACATCCAGGGCACTTGCCAGCCGCCGAAAAAGAGAGTCGTCACTAAACAGGAGACGACGATAATCTCCATGAAATCCGTCATCATGAAAAGGCCCCATTTCAGGCCTCCGTATTCTGTGAAAAAGCCGATGATTTCGGATTCGCCTTCAGGCAGGTCAAAGGGGACGCGTTTTGTCTCGGCCAGGGCAGCAAAGAAGAAAACAAGGAATCCAAAAGGCTGGAGGAAAATGCCCCACTTGGGAATCCAGCCGAGAAGGTTCTCCCCTTGAAAAGCGACGATGCTCTGGAGGCGTAGCGAAGGATAGACCATGATTACGCCGATCAAAGAAAGCCCGAGAGCGACTTCGTAGGAAATGAGCTGCGCGGCTCCTCTCATCGAACCGAGGAGGGTGAACCGATTCCGCGAAGCCCAGCCACTGATGATAATCCCGTAGATTCCCAGCGAGAGCATGGCCAGGATGAAGAGCAGGCCGGCATTTAGGTCAAGAATCTGGAGGTTGATATGTCGGCCGCCGATCTCGAGCCTGTCGCCGAAGGGGACAGCAGCGATCGTGACCGCCACAAAGAAGAAGGAGAGGAAAGGGGCCAGAGTGTGGAGAAACTTGCTGGCAAAAGGCGGCACGAAATCTTCCTTGAAGATCATCTTGATCGCATCGGCAAAAGGCTGGAACAACCCGATCAGCCGAAGCCCGAAAATATTGGCCCGGTTGGCGCCAATCCGGTCTTGGATCACAGCGCTTTCTTTTCTTTCCAGCCAGGTGAGATAAAGGGTGAGAGTGAGAAACCAGACCAGTGCGCAGACAATTTTGATGACTATAATCAGAATATCCATCGTCTTTTACTTAAAAAACGGAATCCCCCGGCCCATCTCCTCGAGAATCGCCTGAGGAGAACTGAGCTGCCAGAAGGGTTTATGATTAATCTTCAGCTCTTTTGCCAGGTCAATCAGCAGTTTCCACTCGGGCAGTCCAAGAGAATTATCGAGAGCCGGTGAGAAGGACTGAACTTTCCCGTTGACGTTGGTCAAACTGCCGCCCTTTTCGGCGATCAATGGCGTCGGGATAACGACATCGACAAGGGAATCAAGAGCGCTCTTGTGCGCCGCGAAAAGAAATTTCGTGCCGATTTTATCAAAAGCGCTTTTCAGCTCTGTCACGCTGAACCTGCCGACAAGAAAAGTCCCGAAGATAAGCAACAAATCTGTTTGCAATGCGAGTTTCCCGAGGTCTGGAGTCAGGTCGGGAAGGCCGACCTCTTTGAGACCACGCCTGTTAGGCGTTCGTTCTTCGGTGAGCAAAAAATCATCTCCCTTTTCAGAGGGAGGGTCGACGACATAGATATTTTCCAGGCCCAGTCCTTTCTTGAAAACCTTATCCGCAAGGTAAAGCTCTTCGTTCGTCAGCCAGGTGTTCAGGATCACGCCAATCCGGGACTTTTTTTTGAGGTACACAAGGCTTTTAACCTTTTCGGCCAGGATAATGAGCGCCTTCTCCCAGCTCAGCTCTGTGTCCTTTGCCTCTTTCTTCAGGACTATCCTCTCCTGTCTGCCTTGATCGATATAAGAATAATGATAGCGGCCAAAATCGCAAATCCAAAAAGAATTGATGTCCTGGTTTTCACGGGCTCGGATGCGGTAAACCCTCTGAGCCAGTGGCGTTCGGGCAAACCCGGGATGCGAATCGATAAAGATGTTGCAGCCTCGGCTGCACATCGGGCATATTGATTCCTTTTTGACCAGAAACCAGGCTCGTGTTTTAAATCGGAAGTCCGTGTCGGTGATGGCTCCGACGGGACAGAGCTCGGCCAGGTTTCCTGCATAATGATTGTCAATGAAGTTAGACTCATAGACGGCAATCTCGGAATGAATCCCCCGGTTGAGGACGCCGACATCCTGAGTTTTTGTGATCTCGCTCAGGAATCGGAGGCAGCGCGTGCAGAGGATGCAGCGTTCCCTGTCGAGGATAAGATTCTTGCTGATCTGGACTTTCTTTTCTCTTTTCTCCTTGGCTTCTTTGAATCGGCTCGCGAAAAAGCCGTATTCCTCGAAGTAATCCTGGAGCTTGCATTCGCCTGCCTTGTCACAGATGGGGCAGTCGAGCGGATGTTCGGCCAGCAGGAATTCAAGGACGGCCTTCCGGGCCTCGATGACTTTTTCGCTCGCCGTGAGAATCTTCATCCCTTCTCTCACGACAGTCGAACAGGCCAACTCGAGCTTGGGCAGACCGCTAATCTCAACGAGACACATCCGGCAGCTTCCTTCAGGAGCAAAGGCCGGGTGGTAGCAGAAATGAGGGATGGGGATGCCGGCGCCTTCGGCAGCGCGGAGGATGGTCAAGCCATTGCTTACTTCAAGCTCTTTATCGTCGATGAATATTTTAACCATCGTCTTTTGTCTCTCCCCCTCAACGGGAAAGTTGTCCCTCCAGCTCTTGCCTGAATTTCCGGCAGATGGAAAGAATGGGCAGCGCCGCTGCATCGCCGAGTGGGCAGAGCGTTTTCCCCTTGATGTTTTCAGCGAGGCATATGATGGCGTCAACGTCATCCTTCTCTCCCTGGCCGCTTGCGATCCGCCTGACAATTTTATTGATCCAGGATATCCCGATCCGGCAGGGCGTGCACTGGCCGCAGGATTCGTGTGAATAGAACTTGCTCACGGCTTTTAGAACTTCCAAGATCGGCGTTTCCTGGTCGATGACGATGACAGCAGCCGAGCCTAACATCGAGCCTGCTTCCACCAATGAATCAAAGTCCATGGCCAGGTCAATCTCATCAGCCTTTAGGATGGGAGCTGACATCCCGCCTGGAATGACGGCCTTGAGAGTTTTGCCGTCCTTCATCCCTCCCGCTGCTTCAAAGATGATTTTTCTTAGGTTCGTGCCAATCGGCAGCTCATAGATACCTGGGTTCTTGACCATCCCGCTGACGCCGAATATCCGTGTTCCTCCGTCTTTGGGCAGGCCCTTCTTCACGAACCAATCCGCACCGTTAAGGATAATGGCGGGCACGTTGGCCAGGGTCTCAACGTTGTTGATCACTGTCGGACATTGAAAAAGGCCGATCGAGGCGGGAAAAGGCGGTTTCAGACGTGGATGTCCGCTCTTCCCTTCGAGGGACTCGAGGAGGGCGGTTTCTTCGCCGCAGATGTAGGCGCCCGCGCCTCGATGGACAACCACTTCCAGGTCAAACCCGATCTCAAGGATATTCTTCCCGAGGAAACCGTCGGCCTTGGCCTCGGCGATTGCCTCTTCCAGCCGGTCTGCAACCGCTTCGTACTCGCCGCGGATATAGATAAAAGCAGAGTGAATCCCCACCGCAAAGGAAGCGATGATGACGCCTTCCAAAAGAAGGTGAGGATTGTGGCTCATGATATAGCGGTCTTTGAAGGTTCCAGGCTCGCCCTCATCAGCATTGACGCACAGGTATTTCGGCTTGTCCGTCTTCTGAGGAACAAAACCCCACTTGACTCCGGCCGGGAACCCGGCTCCTCCCCTTCCCCTGAGGTTTGCTTTCTTGACTTCATCCAGGATCTCTGCCGGCCTCATCTGTTCGAGAGCTTTTTTGACGGCTTTGTACCCGCCCTGCTGAAGATAGACTTTGATCTTAAAAAGATTTTTCAGTCCAAAGTCTTTGGTCAAGATTTTCTCTTCCATTTCCTATGTCAAGCTCGCCAAAATCCTGTCAATTCTTTCTTTGTCCAGGTTGCCGTAATAGTCAAAATTCACCATCAAGCAGGGCGCTTGCTCACAGGCGCCCAGACATTCCACGGTGGACAGGCTGAATTTCTTGTCCGGCGTCGTCTGCCCTATCTCGATGCCCAGCTTCTCTTTTAGGTAATCGATGATTGTCCCGGCACCAAGAAGAGTGCAGCTCAGGTTTGAGCAGACCTGTACATGGTACTTGCCCAGCGGTTGACGCAGGATCATCGTGTAAAATGTCACCACTTCCCGGACTTTTATCGGCTTGAGATCAAGAATGCCGGCGATGAACTTTTCTTCCTCTGGAGAGATTGAACCGGTTTCTCTCTGCACCAAGTGGAGGACCGGCAGAAGCGCCGCCTCTTTCTTCGGATAGCGCGCGATGACCTCAGCAATCCTTTGGCGCAGCAATTCAGAGTATTCGGGACTCACCGGTCCAGTTCTCCTCCGATCATGTTCATCGAGCCGAACGTGGGAATGACGTCAGCCACATAGCGGCCTCTGATGAGATATTCCAAAGCCGAGACAATATGGAAACACGGCGCTCGCAAGTGAAGCCGGTATGGCTTGTCAGAGCCGTCCGAAACAATATAGTAACCGAGCTCGCCATTGCCTCCTTCCACCGAAAAATAGACGTCCCCTCGAGGCGGCCGGATGCCATGACCGCGCATGAAAAATTTAAAATGTTTAATCAGCCCCTCGATACTTGTGTAAGTGTCTTCTTTGGGGGGGACAACAGCACCGGTCTCTTCGGCCAGAATTCCTGAAGATATGTTTTTTTCAGAGCCCTCCAGGTTTGCCGAAAGCTTGACCGCCCGGCGCACTCTTTTTTTCCGCGATTCTTTGATGGCTTCAGCCGGCTCTATCCCGTCCACGATGACGGCGCCTGGAGTCCTCGGCAGTCGGACGGCTGCCTGCTCGATGATGCGAAGGCTCTGCTCCATCTCCTTCATCCGAACCATGTAGCGGTCGAAATTATCGCCTCTTTCGCCCAGGGGCACCTCGAAGTTCAACCGGTCGTAAACGAGGTAGGGATGGGCTTTTCGAACATCATAATAAACACCCGCTGAACGCAGACACGGCCCGGTCCAGCCGAAGGCGACAGCTTCTTCAGCTGAGATCGTCGCAACATCGCGCGTCCGGTTGAGGAAGATTTTGTTCTTGTCCAAAAGACCGTGGACGTCCTTCAAGACCCGGCGGGTCTCCTCAACGGCTTTCTTCAGGACAGTGTCAAAACTTTGATGGAGGTCGGCCCGAACACCGCCGATGCGGACATAGGATGTTGTCATCCTGGCGCCCGTCGTCTGTTCGATCACATCCCAGAGAAACTCACGGGCCTTCATTTTGTAAAGGAAGACCGTGAAGGCCCCGCATTCCATGGCCATGGCGGCCAGGCAAGTGAGGTGATCGGAGACGCGCGAGAGTTCGCTCATGATGACCCGGATATACTGGGCGCGCTCGGGAACTTCCAGGCCCAAAAGTTTCTCTATCGTCATGACATAGCCGAGGTTGTTGATCAGCGGCGAAACGTAGTTCAGCCTGTCTGTGTAAGGAAGCAGGTTGAAATAGGTCCGGTGCTCACATGTTTTTTCGAAACCGCGGTGAAGATACCCGACCTCAACTTCAGAGTTGAGAATCCTCTCGCCGTCCAGTTCGAGCATGATCCGGATCGTCCCGTGCATGGCTGGATGGGACGGTCCCATGTTCAGGAGCAGCGTGTCTGGCCTGGCCTGGCTCTGGATTCTCGTCGCCATGTTATTCCCTCATGCGCAGACGAGGCTGGCGTTTCCGCAGAGGATAGTCCTTGCGCAACGGATATCCTTCAAACCCATCGTACATAAAAATGCGTCGAAGGTCGGGATGGCTCTCGAAATGAACCCCAAAGAGGTCATAAATTTCCCTTTCCAGCCAATTGGCGTTTTTCCACAATTCTGTGAGAGAGGCGATACAAAGCTCCTTTTCGGAGAGCCTTGTCTTAATGCGCAGCCTCCTTTTCTTGGTCAACGAATAGAGGTGGTAGACCATCTCGAAACGCGGCTCTTGACCGAGGTAATCCACACAGGTCAAATCCAAGAGCAAGTCGTACCTATGCGGCTCGCCGCGCAGAAACTTCACGATGGGGAGAAGAGACTCCTTTTCGATAATGATGATCTCGTCGCCGAGGTCGCTGAAGGCTTCTTTGACCTCGCGCGGAAATTCCTGCCGGAGCAAGTCTAAAACCGCCGTCTTTTCCATCGCCACTCTTGATCTTGATGCTGGATTTTTTCTTGAAGTTTGAGCAGGCCATCGAGCACAGTCTCTGGCCTGGGGGGACATCCCGGGATGTAGACATCGACCGGGATGATGGCATCGATCCCCTGAACGACAGCATAGTTATCGTATATGCCTCCGCTTACGGCGCACGTGCCGAAGGCGACGACCCACTTGGGTTCAGTCATCTGATCGTAAACAGTTCTTAGGACGGGAGCCAGCTTTTGAGTCACTGTGCCGACAACGAGAAGCATGTCCGATTGCCTCGGAGAAAACCGCGTCCAGCCAGCGCCGAAACGGTCGATATCAAAATGAGCGCAAGCCGCCGACATGTACTCCATGCCGCAGCAGGCGGTGACGAAAGGGTAATGGAAGAGGGAAAACTTCCGAGCCCAACCTAAAATAGAATTGAACTGTGTCGTGATGAACTGGGCTGGCGGCTGTCTTTTCTTCGCCTCAGGCATTTTCGGCCCTTCTCATTCCCACTCGAACGCTCCCTTCTTCCAAGCGTAGACGAAACCGATGACGAGGACGGAAAGGTAAGCGGCCATCACAACGAGAGCAGTCACTTTCATCTCCTTGAAAACGAGGGCCCAGGGAAAAAAGAAGGCCACCTCAATGTCAAAAAGGAGAAACAGGAAAGCGACGAGATAAAACTTGATCGGGAAAGGGTTGATGTCTTTCTGGAGGTAAGGGCTGCCGCACTCGAAGGGCTTTTCCTTGTTCGGGTTTGAACGAGACGGGCCCAAAAACCTGTTCATGAAAATCAGGACAAGCCCCAGCAATCCGAACACGACAAAGACCAAAAAAATCTCGATCACAGCATCTCTTCCAGTTAAGGGCAGATATTTTATAAAATCAAAAAAAAATTTGCAAACATTCTAATGAATTTTTTTAGTCATTCATTAAGCGCATGGATGGCCAGGCCCTTGGCTTTCCAAGCCGCTTCCATGGCCGCTTCCGAGACCGTGGGATGGACGTGAGCCGTCGAGGAAATATCCTGGAGTGTCAGTCCTTTCCGGATGGCCAAAGCGAGTTCCGCGATGAGTTCGCTGGCATGAGGAGCCAGAATATGGCAGCCAAGCACGCGGTCGTCGTGTCCTGCCACAAGCTTGACAAGCCCATCCGGACTTTCCAGAGTCACCGCCCGGCCGTTTGCCTGAAGGGAAAAAATTCCCACGCGCGCGCCGACTCCTCGTTCTTTTGCTTCTTTTTCTGTCAGCCCGACCGAAGCCAATTCGGGTTCTGTGAAAACGGCCATGGGGAGAGCCCGGTAGTCCATTTCGACATCCAGGCCACACGCATTCTCGGCAGCAATGATCCCTTCGTGCTGGGCTTTATGGGCAAGGAGTTTTCCTCCGATGAGGTCGCCGACAGCGTAGATGCCGGGCCTTCCTGTCTCCAAGCGCGAATTAACCCGCACGAACCCTCCCTTGTCTAACAGGCCCGAGAATTCCTGGAGGAGGGTTTGCGAATTGGGCTTGCGGCCGACGGCCAGCAACGCTTTTTCGGCTCGAAACTCTAAGAGGGCGCATGTTTTTAAGCAGGTTCCCTTGAGCAGGACTTTTCCTTTCTCTGAAATCGCTTCTTCGAGGCGCACCTCTGTTCGAATCTTAAGCCCCTGTTTCTTGAGCAGATGTTCCAGCCGCATAACGACCTGCTTGTCCCCGCCGGGCAGGATGGTGGGCATGACTTCAAGGATTGTGACATCCGTGCCCATCCGCGCAAAGATGGAACCCAGCTCAAGCCCCACAGCGCCTGCACCGATGATCACCATGCTTGCGGGGATTTCTTCCATGCTCAAAGCCTCCCGGTGCGTGATGACCTCTTTTCCGTTAGCCTTGAGAAAAGGCAAATCCATAGAGCTCGCGCCCATGGCCATGATGATTTTGTCCGCGTCGAAGAAACGTTCGCCGGAAGACCCACGAAAAATGATTTCTTTTTGATTCCTGAAGTCTGCCTGTCCTTTTAGAACTTCCACGCCTGCGCGGTGGAGAAGAAATTCGACGCCGCGCACGAGCCTGTCCACCACATTTCTTTTTTCCGCCTGAACCCGTTGCCAGTTTAGACGCGCGTTTTCTCCCAATCCGTCGATCCTGGTGTTTTTGCGAAGTTCCTGGAAGAGCTTCGTCTGACTGAGGAGAAACTTGGTCGGGATGCAACCATGGTTCATGCAGGTGCCGCCGACCCTCTCGTTCTCAATAAGAGTAGGCCTCATCCCTCGCTGGGCCGCTCTCAGGGCTGCTGCATAGCCGCCAGGGCCGCCGCCGACGATGACAAGCTGGCGTTTTTCCAACATGTCTCCTCCTTCCTTGCGCAAAAAACATTATAAATTCTTTGTCTTTGATAAGCAAAACAGGAGAGGAAGTCTTGACACGGCGGAACAAAAATGGGAAAAATGAAGGGATTTTTTTGACAGGAGAAATTTCCACTGAGAAATGGTGTGTTGAAGAGAAGCCGGCCGAGGAGCCAGCTTTTCTTTTTTTTATTCTTCTTTTTTTTAGTCAGCAAACTTGCCGCAGAAAGCCCGGGGCTCCTTTTAGGGCAAGTCAAGGACGAAGAGGGCAAGCCTCTGGAAAATGTCGTCGTCGTCGTGAAGAGTCCACGCTCGCTCTTCTCTGCCTCAACCTCATCGGACAGAGATGGGTTCTTCCAAGTGGCCGGGATTCCTCCGGCCGAGGTCTCTCTCACTCTTGAACATGACAGATTCAGGGCTCAGCTTGAGAACCGGGTCGTTTTTGAGCCGTCTCAAATTCTTCTCCTAAGAATTGCTTTAAGAAAGGGGGAAGGCCCGACAGGTCAGCGCCTCTCGACGGATGTCGTCGACTTGTCCGACTCCTCGTGCCGGACAGTGATCGATTCTCGCCAAACAGAGATACTTCCTTCAGCCGGAAACCTCTGGTCGGTGATAGAAAACCAGGACCTCTCAGCAACCACGAACCGGATCGATGTCGGGGGGATGTGGGCTGACATTCCGGCCCTTTTCAGCTCCAGGGGAGGCGTGAGCTGGACCCAGACGACATACCTCCTCAACGGGATGGATGTCACTGACCCCTACTGGAGGGGGACGTCGCTTTTCCACCCGAATATTTTTAGCCTCCGCTTCGCCCAGCACAGCAACGGGCGTCACCCGGTCTCTCTCCTCTCGCCGGGCGGATACCTCGACCTCATGCCCAAACAGGGAAGTTCGGAATTCCACGGCGGCCTGTCCGCCTTCTGGAGCGCGCCGTGGATGAGCAGTTCGAACATCAGCCCTCGTCTGGAGAAAGAAGGATTGTTCGAGAATCACCGGTTGAATTCTTTTCAGCAGCTCAACGGTCAGGTCTCTGGTCCGTTGGTTCGAGACCGGCTTTTCTTGTACGCCGCGCTCAGCGATCTCAACCTTTCCCGTGATATCGCGGATTTCGATGTTGACGACAAGGCCTCGCTCTCCTCTGCCCTGCTCGATCTGACCTATCGGCTCTCCCGGGGTTCTGTGGAGTTGTTCTGGACCGGCCAGGTTGTGAGACAGCCCACTCGAGGGGCAAGCCGGGATGTTCCCTTGGCCTCCACACTCGACCAGAAACAATTCGCCAACGTGCTCCAATTGGTCTGGAAGAGCATGCTGAAGCCCAATCACTATTTCCAGCTTGGGGCAACCTGCAGCCAAAACAGAACCGACGCCAGCTTCCAGGAGACGGCAACCAGTCCCCACGGCCTGGAAGTTTTCACCAAAATCCCTTCTGGCGCCGCTCCAGCTGCCGGCCGAGATAGACGCGCTTCGTTTGTGTTGCTCGGCAAAGGAGAAGCTCTCTGGGGAAGCCTGGCCCGGGTTCATCACCGCCTGGAGTACGGCCTCTCTTTCCAGCACGTGTCATCTTCCTCGGAGGAGGATATCCTCGGCAACATCCATCTTCATTATTTCAACGGCCGTCCTCT
Source organism: Clostridiales bacterium (assembly GCA_029907205.1). GTDB lineage: Bacteria > Acidobacteriota > Aminicenantia > Aminicenantales > UBA8522 > JARYMI01. The sequence goes on along the minus strand of JARYMI010000011.1, from coordinate 59,857 downwards.
TGAAATCGCGCGCTTTAAAAGCCCGGTCAATCACAGCGAAAAGGCCTCTCAGCTTGACCTTTTTGCCCAGGACACACTCACGTTCCCAAGCCTTTTTTCGTTCTCTTATGGTCTCCATCTTGTCGCCACCAGAGGCTGGACTCCGTCCTCCGGAGACGGGACAGTTGCCGACGAAAGCCAGGATCTCAAAAACCAAGGAGGAAGGATCAACTGGCTGAACCTTTCCCCGCGGCTCTGCCTTTCTCTTCCTTTCTCTAAAAATAAATCCCTGATGATGCGAGTTTCAGCAGCCCGGTATTACTTTCATCTTCCTCTTTATTATTTAACCTACGGAAACCCGGGTGCGGCCGCCATAGTTGTCTACGCTTGGGATGATGCTAATGCCAACGGCAGGTTCGAAGAAGGCGAGGAAGGAAGGCTGATCAGAAAAGAAGGCCCATTTTATGCCCGGATCGACCCGCACCTGGAAAGGCCTTTCTCCGACGAATATTCTATGACCATAACCAAGGTTTTTAAAAAAAACATGGCCCTTTCGCTCGGCGGATTCTACCGTGAAACACGGCGCCTCGCCGAAACAGTCAACATCGGTGTGCCGCTTTCTGCTTATGATCCGTTCCAAATCTTCGACCCCGGAGATGACACCATTGCCGGCACTCACGACGACCTCCGGCTTACTGTTTATAACCAAAAAAAGGAAACGCTGGGACAGGATTTTTTTCTGCTCACAAACCAAGGAGAGGCGAAAAGAGTATCTCGGTATCGCGGCCTCGACCTGACTTTGGTGAAGAAATCGAGCCGCGGCTCGGTCTTCTTTTTTACAGCGACGGCCACAGAGGCCATCGGAACGACAAGCCCGGGGAATACGGAATGGGAAAATGATGACGGCGTCATCGGCAGCCTTTATGATCATCCCAATGCCTCTATTTTTAGCCGCGGCCGGCTCCGCTTCGACCGGGCCTATACGGCGCGGGTGGGCTTCAGTGTCCCTGTCGCTGCCGGATTCACGTTTGCCGTCTTGGCCAAGTATTATGACGGCCAGCCTTTTGCCCGGAAAATCATCATCGAGGGGTCGAACCAGGGGCCCTTCATTGTCCAAGCCTTTTACCGCGGCCAGGCTCGGTACGAATTCAACATGACGGTGGATATGCGCCTGGAAAAAGCATTCACTCTCGGAAAAGCGAGGGGGCGGATTATTCTGGACTGTTACAACATCTTCAACTTGGCTCAAGCCACGGAGGAAAACGAATGGACTGGCCCGGACTTTCCTCTCCGCTACGCCACCGAAGTCCAATCGCCCCGGCTCTTCCGGTTGGGATTATCCTATGAGTTCTAAAAAGTATATTATTCCGATAGGAAAACTAATAATTTTGCTGCTCTTTATGGTCGAAGGACGCCAAACCCTGTCAGCCTACGAGATTTTTCTCTACCGAGTTTACGAGAAAAAAACATCCCTGGCCGGCGACCATAAGATTCACCTCCTGGGGGAGTTCTTCGGCCACGCCCTGTTTCCCTCAAACTTCCCCAGCTACAACGACCACAGCGGCGAGGACGACCGCTGGACTTTCGGGTTCCACAACATCGTTTTCCTGACAGAAACGACGGTCCTCCACGCCCAGCTCGTAACCCACGACGATGGCCGGCAGAGGACGAAGTTCGACTGGCATTTTTCGCTCCGCCAAAGCTTGAGCCAACACATTGCCTTGATCATCGGCCACGATTCCGACCATGACTCGGATCATACGAGCTATGTCAACGGAAAGCCGTACTACACCAACCGAAATTATATCGGGTTCAGCCTTCCCATCAACGGGTCCTCATTCCTGATCGAGCCTTTCACCTGGTTTTTTCACCACTCCAACCAGAGAGTCTATCTCGACCTTTCAGGGAGCAAGCTCAAGCAAGAATACGGGCTGCGCTTGGGGGCTCTCGTCGGAGAGCGAGCCAGCCTGAGCTTCCAGCTCATCATCCAATCCGATTCTGTCTTCTCTTCGGGGCAGATGGTGCTTGCCGACCTGATTTTTCGCCTTCGCCTGGCAGAGTGGATCGAGCTTTCAGCCGGCTCGAGCTGGTGGAAAGACCGGGAAACAAGCGTTGCCGGCCGCAAACAATCATTTCATAAACTGGTGTGGGGAGCGGCGATCCTGTTCTGAAAGGAGGGAACATGCTTCCAGCCTGGGAAAAGGTCCTCTTTAGCTTCATCATCCTCGCGACGTCTGTCGCCTTCATATGGCCAGTTTACCTCCGCTTCAGGATTATCCGCCGTGGCGGACCAGAGCCGCGCCTGGGCGATGTGGCCCGGAGAATCAAGGAAACGCTGGCTCAAGTCCTGCTCCAAAAATGCACGTTGAAAAACGAGCGGCTTTTCACCGGCTTGATGCATGTCTTTATTTTTTACGGCGCGCTGACTTTTGACACGATGACCGTTAACCACACCCTCGAAGGCTTCATCGATGAATTCTATCTCTTCGGCGACACGAACTTTGGCCTCTTTTTTTCCCTGCTTGTCGATGTGTTCGCTGTCCTCGTGCTGGTGGGCGTCGTGTTTTTCGTTGTTCGCCGCTTCTTCCTCAGGCCCAAGGCCTACCGCACGACTCCCCTCGATTCAGCCATCATTTACTTCATGCTGGTTGCCGTCACATTGAGCTACCTCTATTTTGAAGCTTTCACCATTGCCTCCCATCCAGCCAGCTCGCGTCTGGCCTTCTTGGGAACCGCTCTTGCTGAGAAGATTCATAGTCTCGGTTTGCCGGCGGAAGCCGTATCCGCCCACCTTCATCTCTCCTGGTGGGTTCACATCCTCCTCGTTTTCGTGTTCATCGCCTACGTCCCCCACTCCAAATACTTCCACATGTTCACCGGCCCCATCAATGTCTTCCTCCGTTCATCTCACCCGACCGGAGAGCTCCGGCCGATTGATATCGAAAAGTCGGAAATCTTCGGCCTTGAGAAAGTTACAGATATGACCTGGAAGGACCTTCTGGATGCCTTTGCCTGCATGGAATGCGGCCGCTGCCAGGACGCTTGTCCGGCTTATGCGAGCGGGAAGCCCCTCTCTCCAAAGATGATCCTCTTCAACCTAGAAAAGCACCTCCTCGCCCACGGAAAGCGGCTGCCCAGGAAGAAGCGCGAGGAGCTCGAGCCTCTTCTTCCCGGCATCTACACCGATGGCGAGATCTGGACCTGCACGACGTGCGGAGCCTGTCAGCATGTCTGTCCTGTCCATATTGAACACATCCGCAAGATCGTCGGCATCAGGCAGAGCGAAGTCCTGATGCAGAGCAGATTCCCTGCTGAGCTCAATCAGTTCTTCCGCAACATTGAGGCCAATTCTAACCCCTGGGGGATCGGGTTTGCCAAGCGAGCGGACTGGGCGACTTCGCTTGATGTTCCTCTGCTCGCCGAGAAAAAGGCCGCCGATTATCTCCTCTGGGTTGGCTGCGCGGGATCCTACGACGAAGAGGGCATAAAAATATCAGCGGCCATGGTCACGATCCTTAAGAAAGCAGGCCTTGATTTCGCCATCCTGGGCGCTGAGGAGAAATGCTGCGGCGATGCCGCCAGAAGGCTCGGGAATGAATATCTCTTCCAGACGCTGGCCGGAGAAAACCTGGCCCTCTTTCTCAAGTACGACATCAGGAGAATCATCACCTTCTGTCCGCACGGGTTCAATACCTTTAAGAATGAATATCCGCAGATTCTCACCCTCATGGCCTCATTTTCTGAAGAGGACAGAAAGAGGCTGGCCGACATTGAGGTTATCCCTCATGTTCTTCTTTTAGACCAGCTGATCAAAGACGGCCGACTCCAGGTCAAACGCAGCGAGCTCGCAGGTCTAACCTACCATGATTCCTGTTATTTTGGCCGGCACAACGGGATTATTCGAGAACCCAGGTCCATCCTCAGCCGTCTGGCCGGGAATAAAGTTACCGAGCTCAAGAACAGCCGGGAGCACAGCTTTTGCTGCGGGGCAGGCGGAGGGTTGATGTGGACGGAAGAAAGCCTCGGCCGGAGAATCAACCATCTGAGGACAGAAGAAATCCTCGCGTCGGGAACGCCCATGGCGGCCACGTCCTGTCCCTTTTGCCTGAACATGCTGAGGGACGGGCTCAAGGAAAAAGAAAGAACCGACGTCCTGGTCAAAGACATTGCCCAGCTTGTCGCTGAGGCACTGAAATCGTGAGGCGAGACTGAGGAGGATACTATCCAAGAATTTCGCTGAAAGCTGCCAACGCCCTATCTATGTCCTCGTCATCGATATCCTTGTGGGTGACGAAGCGGATCCCGCCCGTCGTTGCAAGAGCGAGCACTCTCCTCTCCTTTAGCCGGCTTAAGAACTCGGGGATGGTGATCTTCGGATGAGCAAACCCAAAAATGACGATGTTGGTCTCGATTTCCTCTGGATTTAGCCTAATACCGGGAAGTCCGGCAATGCTTAAAGCTAAGTTCTTGGCCCTGATGTGGTCTTCCTTGAGACGCCCGGTCATCTCTGTCAAGGCCACAATGCCGGGGGCAGCCAAGACGCCGACCTGTCTCAGGCCCCCTCCCAGGGCTTTCCTGACTCTCCGGCCGTAGTCGATGAATTCCCTGGAGCCGACGAGCAGGGAGCCGGCCGGGGCAGAGAGTCCTTTGGAAAGACAGAACATCACTGAATCGGCCAAGGCCGCGTACTCTTTCACAGGTATCCCGCTCGCCGTGCTGGCGTTGAAAATACGGGCGCCGTCAAGATGGAGCTTGATCCCGTGTCTCAGGGTGATTTCCCTGATCGCTTTGATGTTTTCGATCGGCACAACCGCCCCGCTCAAGTTATTGTGCGTGTTTTCCACACAGACGAGCGAGGTCCGAGGGATATGAACTGAAGGCTTTCGGATATTCCGCTCGACCTCCCCCGGGTCCATGGCACCACGGTGCGAGGAGAGCGGCCGCGGGCTGACCCGGGAAATGAAAGTCATATGCGTGGACTCCATATTGTAGATGTGCGACCTGGCTTCAACGATGACTTCGTCCAGCTCTCTTGTCCAAACCTTGACAGCGATTGAATTGCCCATCGTCCCTGAAGGGACGAAAAGCGCGGCTTCTTTTCCCATGAGCGCAGCTGCCAGCCGCTCGAGCTCCTGGACGGTGGGGTCATCACCGAGGACATCGTCTCCAACCACAGCTTCGGCCATGGCCCGCCGCATTTTTTCCGTCGGTTTGGTTACAGTATCGCTCCGAAAATCTGAGACTTCACTCATCTTCCCTTTCTCCTCGCAATCCACATCGGACAGTTGTCATTATAGAGAAATGGCCGTTTCCATACAAATAAAAATCATGCCACGGCGGCTTCGAAACGAAACTCGGGTAACGGTTTGCGAGTTTACTTAGTTCAGATTATATGGTATTTTAAAAAACTTAAGAAAGACAGCTTCGAAAACGTTGTGCGGGAAACATGCCGGCGAAAATTCTTTATAAATACGGGCAAACGCTGATTCTTTTTCTGATCGTCTTTTTCCTCAGCGCTATCGTTTCCTCCCGAACAATCACAAAAGGGGAATTGGTCACCGTCCCAGACTTAACCGGGAAGACGATGGCAGAGGCCAGGACTGAGCTGGCCCGAAAAAATCTTTCTCTTCAGGAAAAAGTAGTTGAATTCAGCGACCGCTGGGAAAGGGGGAGGATAATCTCCCAGGAACCCTCGGCTGGCTCTAAGATCCGGACAAACAAGGTCGTCAAAACCGTGCTCAGCGGGGGCAGTGAGCTGGTCGAAATCCCCAAGCTGGAGGGAAGAAGCCTTGAAGCGGCCACCAAAATCCTGGCTGAGCTGGGACTCGAAAAAGGCAAGATCTCGCAGATTCACACCGACCGGTATGCTGCCGGCCGGATCATCGCCCAGGACCCTCCGCCCTCACCTCAAGAAATCAAGCGGTTGACGCCGATCAACTTCCTCGTCAGCCAGGGAGAAAGAGAACAAAAATACCTGATGCCCGACCTGATCGGGAAAAAAGCCCAGGCCATGATCGCCAGGCTCGGGGCGTTGGGGTTCAAGGTGGCCGATGTCCGTTACGCCTTTTATCCGGGCCTCGAAGCGGGTATCATCATCAAACAGTTTCCCCCTCAGGGCTACGGAATAGCAAAGAGAAACTTGATCACCCTAGAGGTCAGCCGATGATTCAGCTTGCACCATCCATCCTGTCTGCGGATTTTGCCAGACTCGGAGAAGCTGTCCAAATGGCCGAGGAAGCGGGAGCAGACCTTGTCCACGTTGACATCATGGACGGCCATTTTGTCCCCAACCTGACGCTGGGTCCTCAGGTCGTCTCTTCCCTCAAGAAGATGACCTCCTTGCCTTTAGACGTTCACTTAATGGTAGAAAACCCCGGCTTCTTCATCCCCCTTTTCGCCGAGGCGGGAGCAGACTGGATTTCCATCCATGTCGAGGCCTCGCACCACCTCCACAGGGATGTGAGCCTGATCAAGGAGCTCAACAAAAAGGCCGGGCTGGCCCTAAACCCGGCCACACCCATCCACTTGATGAACGACATCATAAGGGAGGTGGAGTATGTCCTCGTCATGTCTGTCAACCCCGGGTTCGGCGGGCAGAAGTTCGTCGAAGCCACCCACCAGAAAATACGGAATCTCAAGAACTGGACGAACGGCCAAAAATTGAGCATCGCCATCGAAGTCGACGGCGGAGTCAACCTCGACAACATGGAAAGCCTCCTCAAAGACGGAGCGGAAATCCTTGTCGCCGGCGCGGCTATCTACGGCGAGGCCGACCCGCCCCGTGTCATCGCCCAGATGCGGGAAATCATCCAGAGGTACAACCGGCCATGAACTGTCTCGTCACCGGCGCCGCCGGGTTTATCGGCTCCCACCTCAGCCGCCAGCTGCTCGCGAACGGCCATGTTGTCACCGGCCTGGACTGCTTTACCGATTTTTACCCGCGATGGATCAAGGAACGCAATGTCGCGTCGCTTGTAACCGATAAGAATTTTACCTTCTGGCCGCGTAACATCCTCGACCTCGAACCCGGCAAAGCGCTTCGCGGCATCGACGTTGTTTTCCATCTGGCCGCACAAGCCGGCGTGCGGACAAGCTGGGGCGATCATTTTTCCGTGTACATCCAGAACAACATCTGGGCTACGCAACGACTCCTGGAGGAAGCCAAGTCGGCGTCCCTGAGAAAATTTATCTACGCCTCCTCCTCGTCCGTCTACGGGCTCACGCCGACTCTCCCGATGTCCGAAAACGCGATCGTCAGGCCTCTTTCTCCTTACGGAGTCACCAAACTGGCCGCCGAACAGCTCTGTTTCCTCTATTATAAAAGCTACGAGATCCCCGCTGTCTCGCTGCGGTTTTTCACCGTGTACGGCCCGGGACAAAGGCCGGATATGGCTTTTCACCGTTTTTTTAAAGCCATCGCTGAAGGAAAGCCCATCACCGTTTACGGCGACGGAACGCAGACAAGGGATTTCACCTATGTTGACGACATCATCGATGCCTGCTTCCAGGCCACAGAGCGGGGCCGGCCGGGAGAGGTTTATAATATCGGCGGGGGTCACCGTGAACGACTGGACAACCTCCTCCCCCTTCTCGAGGCAATCTGCGGGAAAAACCTGACCGTCGTCCGGGAAGAAAAGCAGAAAGGAGATGTCCTCCATACTCTGGCCGATATCGCCAAATCCAAGGATGAGCTGGGTTATGCTCCCCGCACGGCTATCGAAGATGGCCTTCGGGAAGAATGGAACTGGGTTCGCGGGCTCTATGGTTTTTAGGTGCAAATGAGGAAGATCATGAATGCCCTGAAAAAATTGATCCTGATCGTCATCCTCGCATCCCTCTGCTTTCCGGCATTCTGGGGCTGCAAGAAAAAGAGCGTTGAAATCGCTCCGGAAATCGCTTCATCCGATGAAGCCCTTTTTAAGGCCGGGCAGGACCACGTGAAAAAAGACCCGGAAAAAGCGCGTCTTTATTTTCGGCAGGTGATCGATTCCTTCCCGAAGAGCTTTTATGCTCAAAGGGCAAAACTGGCCATCGCTGATTCTTATTTTAACAAAGGAGACGAGGGCAGCATGATCCTGGCCGCGTCCGAGTACAGAGAATTCATCCAGCTCTTTCCTTACAGTCCTTCGGCCTCTTACGCGCGCTATCAGATCGCCATGACGTTCTTCAAAAAAGCCCTGAAACCCGGTCGAGACCAGACAAAAACCCATCAAGCCCTAGCAGAATTCAAGAGAGTCGTGACCGACTACCCTTTGAGCCAGGAAGCAAAGCCGGCCCAGGACAAAATCAAAGAGTGCGAAGAGCGGCTGGCTGCTCATTATTTCGCCATCGGCGAGCACTACTACAGAGCTTCCGCTTATAAAGCGGCGACCAGCCGCTTGCTTGAGATTCTCACCAATTACCCTGACTTTTCGAAGATGGATCAAGTCTATTTTTGCCTGGCTGATTCTTATTATAAATGGAAAAAAATCGAGGAAAGCATCCCCTACTTCACCAAGTTGATTTCAGACTACCCCGAGAGCAAGCTGGCCAAAAAAGCGAAGGAAAGACTTGATGAAATCAACAAGAATAAGGGATGACGGCTGCAGAGAGGTTCAGATGACAAAGCATGTTCATCGGCTGACAACGCTTTTTCTCGTGGTTTTTTTCGGCCTGACGCAGCTTGCCTCAGGCCAGTTTCGTTTGCCATCTCAATCGTTCAAGCTGGGGCTGCGTTCAGAGTATTTCTCGAGGACGCTCAGCTCTGAAGTTGAAGGGGAGAAACCCCGGCTAAAAGCCTATTTGGTTAACCTTGCCCTCGGCTACAACCTGGGGGCGGGATTCTCGGCTGCCGTTCTCCTCGGTTACGCTTCTTCTGATTATAAGGAGTTAGTCTTCCGCCGGCTGCCTTTTTCTATCGATTTTGAGGGAAGCGGCCTCAGCGGGTTCGTGGCCGGGGCTGAAGTCGAAAAAAGTCTTTTTTCCCGAAGCAGTTTTGAGGTCGATGCCCTCGGCCAATTCATGGCCTGCCTGGGTGTTAAGAAAAAATTCACCATCCCGGGACTTGCTGTGCCCGGCTCAATCGAAGCCAGCCCCTCCTGGATGAGAGCCGCTGTCGGGCCTGTTTTTCTGCTGACAAGCTGGGAAGGAATCAAGCCATATATTTATCCCTGTTATAATTACCTGGGGGGAACGTTCTCCCTGGACCAGACCGTGGAATCGCTCGAAGGGACGGAAAAAAAGAAGATTAGGGCGAAGAGCCAGTTTGGGCTCTTGATCGGCACAGGCCTGGAGGTAAGTGAGAAATTCGAACTCAAGGTAGAAGGAGGTTTTTATCCTCGCAAAGGCGGGTCAGATTTCTCGGTAATGCTCCAGGCCCTTTTTGGGTTATAGTCCACGGAATGCGGAGGATGAAAATGACCAAGGCGAACCGCAGGAGAATAGTTTTTCTCTTTTTGCTGCTTAGCCTTTTGCCTTTTTCCTTCAGCGAGCAGAGGCTCAGGTTGGACAGGGGGAAAAAACAGGAAGCAACAATCCTGAAGCGCCAGATACGGGATGTTAGCGAGAATTGGATACGTCGTGAACGGGACGAGCGCTATGCCCCCGGCCAAGTGCTCGTCAAATTCAAACCCAGCCTCAGAGCCCAGCTTATTGACGCCACTCTGGCCGCTTATGAGACCGAGCTCATCCGCAGAATCCATGATATTGAGGTTTACCAGGTCCAAATCCCCTCTTACACATCCGTGGAGGAGATGGTTTTTGCCCTGAACCAGAACCCCGACGTGGAATACGCGGAGCCCAATTACGCGACGCGCCTGGCCGTCACTCCCAACGACAGCCTTTTCAACTATCAGTATTACCTTTATAATTCTGGCCAGGAAATTGGCCCCTCAGGAAGCCCGAGGGGAAAAGCCCAGGCTGACATCAAGGCAACCGCGGCCTGGGAAGAAACAAAGGGAAGCCCAGACGTCCTCATCGCCGTCATCGACACGGGTGTCGACCTTCTCCATCCCGACCTCAAGAACAAGATCCATTCGGCTGGCCGCGACTTCATCAACAACGACTTTGACGCAACCGACGACCATGGCCACGGAACGATCGTGGCCAGCGTCGCCGCCGCTGAAACCAACAACAAGGAAGGAATCGCCGGAGTCGCCTGGAACTCAAAAATCCTTCCAGTTAAAGTCATGGACCAGAAAGGCGAAGGCTATTACAGCGAACTCATTAGCGGCATCATGTGGGCTGTTGCTAACGGCGCTTCGGTCATCAACTTGAGCCTGGGTGGCGACGAGGTTTCGGATTCTCTGCGCAATGCCCTTAAATATGCATACGACAAAGGCGTTATTATTGTGGCTGCAGCAGGCAACGACGCGAGTTCGGTCCTCTACCCCGCCGCCTATGACTCTTACTGTCTCGCTGTTGCGGCGACAGACTACAAAGATGAGCGCAAGGATTGGTCAAATTTCGGAACCCAGGTGGATGTGGCGGCGCCGGGCGAACGCGTCGTTGGCGCGGTTCCCACGTGGTTCTGGGGTCCTGATTCATTTCCCTATGCTTTTGGCACGGGAACCTCCCTGGCCACACCCCAGGTGGCTGGCCTGGCCGCCTTGCTCAAAGGTCTTAAGCCTTGGCTCAGCGTGGACCAAGTCATGGACGTCATCCGCTACTCGGCAGACGACGTCAATTCGAGCAAGAACCCCGGCAAGGACAATTACATCGGGTTCGGCCGGATCAACATGGAAAAGGCTCTCGTGCCGATCAAAATCAAAAAATAAAAACAGAAAGGGATGATCCGATCTCTCCGCATCCAGAACCTGGCCACGATCGAGGACCTTGAGCTTCATTTCAAGGAAGGGTTCTCCATCCTCACCGGAGAGACAGGAGCCGGAAAATCAATCATTATCGACGGGATAAAGCTCATCCTGGGAGAGAAAGCATCCGCGGAGCTCGTCCGGACCGGAAAGCCTGAGGCGATAATTGAGGCCATCTTCGAGCTTCCCCAAGGGGAAAAATTTCCCGGAGACTGGCCTTCTCTGGAGGAGGGCGAGATTTTCGTCCAGAGACAGATACCTCTTACAGGCCCCGGGAAAGCTTACCTCAACGGTGTCCTCGTCCCGATCAAACGACTGAAGGAAATTAGTCCGGCTATTGTTGACATATACGGCCAGAACGACCATGTCTTCCTTCTCGAACTCGAGAGTCATCTCTTTTTCCTCGACCAGTTCTCAGGACTGGCCGGCCTGAGGGAAGACGTTGGAGAGAGAGCCCGTGAGCTCCGCCGGCTCCTCCGCGAGAAGGATGAGCTTGAGACGAGGAAGAGGGAGAGAGAGCAGCGCCTCGATTTCTTGGCCTTTCAGATCAAAGAGATTGAAGCCGCAGAGATCAAGCCCGGCGAATGGGAAGAGCTCTCAGCCGAAAGGAATGTCCTCAAGAACGCTGAAAAAATCGCCATCATGGTGGAAAGAGCCATGGATCTAAGTCACGGCGAGGAAAATTCGGCTTCGGCTCAGCTCAGCCGGCTGGGAGATCTTGTCCGCGACCTCAGCCAGTATGAACCGGCCCTGCAGGCCTGCGGAGATTCCCTCCGGCAGGCTGAGATCGTCGTCCGGGAGCTCGCTGATTTCCTGATCAAGTTCAAAGAAAGACAGAACCTTGGCCCGGAGAGGCTCGAGGAAATTGAAGACCGCCTCAGCCGGCTCGAAAAGCTAAGGAGGAAATACGGCCAGACTGAAGAGGATATTCTCGGCTATCTCAGCCGCGCTCGCCGTGAGCACTCTGACCTTCTCGCGAGCGAGGAGAAGCTCGCCGAACTTGAGACAGAAATAAAGGCCGTGTTTAATGAGTACAGCGCCAAGGCTCAGCGCCTCTCCCGCCAGCGCGCCGAAGGAGCCGGGCGACTTGAAAAAGAAATGGAAAAAGAAATTGCCCTCTTGGGGATGAAGAAAGCCAGCTTCAGAGTCAAGCTTGAAACCCGGCTGCTCACATCGCCGGAGCCGGAAAAGATCAAGGAGGCCGGCCTGGATAGCGTGGAATTCCTGATCAGCCCTAACCCTGGCGAAGAGCTGAGGCCGCTTCGAAAAATCGCCTCAGGCGGCGAGCTCTCCAGGATCATGCTGGCCTTGAAGACCATTGGCAAGGAAAAGGTCAGGCTCAAAACTCTCATCTTTGACGAGATCGACTCTGGCATTGGCGGCAAGACCGCTGAGTGCATCGCTGAGAAACTCAGAGGCCTGGCTGTCCGCCATCAGGTCATCTGTGTTACGCACTTGCCCCAGATCGCCTGCTTCGCGCCTCATCATTATAGAATCGACAAGCGAATCGAAAAAGACCGGACGTTCACCACCGTCAAAGAGTTGACGTTTGAAGAAAGAGTGGAGGAGATATCCCGTCTTTTAGCCGGGAGCAGGGTCACGGCTGCCTCGCTTCAGACCGCCGAGGAAATGCTCCTTCATCATAAACCGGAGAAAAGAAAAGAGAGGAGAGAATGAATCGATCGGAATCGGCTCTCCAGAGCTTCAGGCAGGGCTGGAGCTGTTCACAAGCTGTCCTTTCTGTGTTCTGTGAAAGTCTTGGCCTGGAGAGAGAAAAGGCATTCAAAATCTCCCAGGCCTTCGGAGGCGGCATGGCCAGGATGGGCAAGACCTGCGGCGCGGTTACAGGAGCCATGATGGTCATCGGGCTCAAACATGGCCGGACCCGGCCAGAAGACGAGAAAGCCAAAGAAAAAACGTACGCTCTCGTCTTGGAAATGGCAAGAAGATTCCAGGAGCGCCACGGGTCACTCGTCTGCCGCGAACTCATCGGGTTCGACCTGAGCACCGCCGAAGATCACGAACAAGCCAAAAAGCATGGTGTCTTCGAGAGCCTTTGCCCTCAGTTTGTCGCAGACGCCGTGACCATCCTCGAGGGCCTCATCTAACAGATGACTGACCGGCTCACGAATCTCAAGTTTTTTATCCGGACGTTCGGATGCCAGATGAACGAGAGCGATTCCGAGCGCATCGCCGGAATCCTGCGCCAGGCCGGAGCGGTCAAGGCCGATAGGGCGGAAGAAGGAGACATTTTGATCGTCAACACGTGCGCCGTCCGGAATAAATCTGAAGAAAAGCTCTATTCTTATTTAGGCCGCCTTTCTCGGCTCAAAAGAGAAAAACCCGTCCAGGTCGGCGTCACGGGTTGCGTGGCCCAGCTCCGCGGCTCTGAGCTTCTCAAGAAAAAATTCGACATTGACTTCATCCTCGGGCCAGACACCTACGGCCAATTGCCGCACATTATCAAGAAAGGGTTAGCCGAGAAATACATCTCAACATCCTGGTCTAAGGATTGGCAGGAGACTCCACCCGACCTCATCCTCCGAGAAAGCTCTGTCAGCGCCTACGTCACCATCATGGAAGGCTGCAATAATTTCTGTGCCTATTGCATTGTCCCTTTCACCCGGGGACGGGAAAAATGCCGGCCGCTTCGCTCTGTCCTGGCAGAAGTCTCGATCCTGGCTGACCGCGGGTACAAAGAAATCCAGCTTTTAGGCCAGAACGTCAACAGCTACCGTGACCCAGATTCCGGAAGAGGCTTCGCCGAACTGCTCGAAGAGGTCAGCAGCATCGATGGAATCGCCTGGGTCCGCTTTCTCACCTCCCATCCAAAGAACTTTGGCCTTGAGATCGGAGAGGTCATGGCCAGAACAAAAAAAATATGCCGGCAGCTTCATCTTCCCCTTCAATCAGGTTCGACCGCCATCCTGAAAAAAATGAAAAGGGGATACACGAAAGACGATTATCTGGACAAGGTGGCCTGGCTGCGCCAGCTCATGCCGGAGATCAGTTTGAGCACCGACATCATCGTCGGGTTCCCCGGCGAATCGGCCAAAGATTTTAAGGAGACGCTCGACGTGATGGAGTCGGTTCGCTTTGCCAATATCTTTTCTTTCCGCTATTCTCCGCGGCCATTGACCGAAGCGTCCGCGCTCAAAGACGACGTTCCCTTTGAGATAAAAACGCAGCGGCTCGAAGAAGCCCAGCGGCTCCAGAGAAAAATCCAAATCGAGAACCACAGGCTCCAGGTCGGGCGCGTCATGCCGGTTCTCTGCCTGGGAAAGGGGAAAAAAACTCCCCAGCTCTATGCGGGCCGGAATGAAGGATACCAGGTCGTGAACTTTCATTCTGAAAAGGATTGCAGGGAAAAGTTCGTCGATGTCCGCATTACTTCCTGCGGCCCGTACAGTCTGAGCGGCGAGCGGATAGACAGTCGATAAATTCAAGGTATTCTTCGAGAAAAACGTTTCCGAAAAACCACTTCTGGCAGATTTCGCCGCTTAACGCGTCCAGGCTGATGTGGGCGATATTTAACACCTGTTCCCGGCCTCCGCCAAGACGGCCTTTTTCGATAATCGCCACTTGCCAGGTCTTTCTTGAATCATGTTCGGTTACCCAGCGTCTGGATAGGACTTCGTGTTTCAGCTCGGGTGCAGCAAAGTGAGTTCTCAGGAAACAGGCTGTGTCTTCGTCTCTTAGGGCGATAACCATCGCATCGGCCGCGCTGAGCCCCGGCACCGACAAACCCTCTGCCTTATTCTGTCTCTCGTTCTGCATACAGGCTTCCTTCTCGATATACTCAACGTTCGACCCCTCCAACTTTTCTCATCAGCGATTCCGCAACTCAGATTTTAGGTAGCAGGGTTTTCCCCCGAAGGCGTCTCCAAGAGTCGCTTCCGATTCTGCCTGAGCAAATTTGCATACGAAAATTTCGCTCGACATTCAATGAGTTTCTCAAAGGCTCCTTAACCCTCGCTTTCGATTGCAATTTGGAATCTTTTATGTTATACATCTGACTTATTTTTTGTCTGTCTTCTTTGGAGTGAAGCCCGATGATGGTTTTAAATATCATTCCCTATTCTTTTGTTTTCGGAATCCTAGGTCTCTTTTTTGCCCTCTTCCTGTTTTACAGGGTAAGAAAATATCCCAAAGGGAATCCGCTGATGGAAGAGATTGCAGAGGCCGTTCATTCGGGCGCCATGGTCTTTCTAAAACGAGAATACTCAGCTATTGCCATCTTCATCGTCTTTGCTTTTCTGGTCCTCTGGAAACTCTTTTCCATATTCACAAGCCTCGCTTTCCTCACAGGAGCTGGCTGCTCTCTTCTCGCAGGATTTATCGGGCTTAAAGCGTCCACCCGGTCCGCCGTGAAAACAACCCAAGGGGCCATCACCGGCGGGACCCCGCTCGCCCTGACCATTGCCCTCCAAGGCGGAGCTGTCATGGGTATCTCGGTGGCAGCGCTGGGAGTGGCAGGTATTGGCATTTTTTATTACTTCACAAAAAATCCTATCATCCTCAACGGCTTCGCTATGGGAGCAAGTTCTGTCGCCCTATTTGCCAGGGTAGGAGGAGGAATATTCACGAAGAGCGCCGACGTGGGAACAGACCTTGTGGGCAAAGTGGAAGCCGGGATCCCAGAAGACGACGCCAGAAATCCAGGAGTTATCGCCGATAACGTCGGAGACAATGTGGGGGACACAGCGGGAATGGGCGCAGATCTCTTTGAGTCCTATGTGGGATCCGTAATAGCTTCTCTGGCCATAGGTTCCACGCTGAACCCTGCCCTCAATCATATGGCCCTTCCTCTACTTCTTATCGTCATCGGGCTCGCCTCTTCCGTCGTGGGAGTCCTTTCGATCAAAATCTTGAAGAATTTCACCCCCCAGTCCGCGCTCAGGAACGCAACATACATCAGTGCCTTTCTATTCATTGTCGGAGCCTTCTTTTCAATAAAAATCCTCATGGGAAATCTCGCCACTTTTTGGGCAGTCCTGAGCGGCATGATATCTGGCATATTTATAGGGCTTGAGAGCGAATATTTCACCTCCGGAAAACCTATTAAGACTATAGCCAGGATAGCCCAGACGGGAAGCGCGCCCACGATCATCACCGGCCTCGCCGTGGGATTTCAGAGCTGCATCCTCCCTGTGCTGACATTAGGGGGGGCTATCTTCATCTCATTTAAGTTAGCCGGGCTTTATGGGATTGCTCTCTCGGGAGTTGGTATGCTGGCCACAATCGGGATCGTCATGTCAACAGATTCCTATGGCCCGATTGCCGACAACGCAGGCGGAATTGCTGAAATGTCCAAGGCCGGGCCGGATATACGGAAAATCACCGATAAGCTCGATGCTCTTGGGAATACGACGGCTGCTATCGGCAAGGGTTTCGCTATCGGCTCGGCAGCCTTGACGGCCCTTGCGCTATTCTCAGCGTATCAAAAAGCCACGCGCCTCAGCACAATCAGCCTGACCAATGTCGAGACAATTGTCGGGCTTCTTATAGGCGCTCTTATGCCCTTTGCCATCGCGGCATTTGTCATGAATGCCGTGGGCAGGACTGCCAACAGAATGGTCCTGGAGATAAGGCGGCAATTCCGGGAAACCAGGGGACTTCTTGAAGGAAAAGCCAAGCCTGACACAGACAAGTGCATCGATATTGTTACAAGGGGAGCCCTGGCAGAGATGATATTTCCCGGTTTCCTGGCTATCCTTGCTCCCCTTCTCATCGGATTTACGCTCGGACCTGAATCTTTAGGAGGGTTCTTGGCAGGGGCTACTAGCTCTGGAGTGCTCCTGGGAATTTTCATGGCCAATGCAGGAGCTGCATGGGACAATGCAAAAAAATGGGTTGAGGAAGGAAATCTCGGGGGGAAGGGCACGGAAACCCATGCCGCGACCGTAATCGGAGATACAGTGGGTGATCCACTCAAGGATACGGCCGGTCCTTCGATGAACATCCTCATTAAGCTCATGGCCGTCGTCAGCCTCGTCTTCGCCCCCCTTTTTTTATAAGCGCTTCTGATCAATGCGGCTTATCCCCGCGATATAAAGCTACGCCCAGCCATCTCCTTTCTTTCAATTACTAAGTGATACGTCCTAAGATTTCCTCAGGGAATAAAACGCGTCTTCGTGATTCTTATGTTGAGCTCAGGAGACAACCTTGAAGCCCGGGGGAAGAGGCGAGGGTGTCGAGCGAGGAAGCCCGTCGAAGACTGAGCGGGCATGGTTTCGTCAGAGACACCCGAATACTAACTCTTAGTGCTATTAATCCCCCCGACCTCCTTGAGCAATCAAGGGGGAAAACGGTCGGTGTCTCTGGAAAGGCCGGAGCGAGTTTCCTCGCTGAGGAAACGAGCGGGCTGACGAACTTAAACCCAAGCCTTGACAGGGGGAACCGACTGGACTGGTTCCCCGGGGCGCGGGGGCCAACGGCAGCTTCCTTCCCCCAATTGAATCACAGAAATAGAGATGCCGCGACGCCGGGAGCATTTGCACTTCTTCCCTATTTTCGATATAATCACCACCTCGTACGTTTCCTCATCCGGTTTGAGGCCAAGACGATGAAGATCAAGGTGTGGAATACTA
The DNA here is from genome assembly GCA_029907205.1 of Clostridiales bacterium. Classification (GTDB taxonomy): domain Bacteria; phylum Acidobacteriota; class Aminicenantia; order Aminicenantales; family UBA8522; genus JARYMI01. The sequence continues at coordinate 42,498 of JARYMI010000011.1, read as the reverse complement.
TTTTGCAGCTTAGCAAGGAACGAGGTGTCCAGCCCTCGGTCGTCATCAGCGCCATCGAGGAATCCCTGCGCGTGGCCTCTGCTAAATATTTCAACCGCAACGAGAAAATCAAGGTCGATTTCCGGCCAGAAAAGGGCGAACTGCGGGTCTATGCGGTTAAGAAAATCGTCGAGAATCCTGAAAACCCATCGGTCGAAATATCCTTGGAGGAAGCGAGAAGCACAAGGCCCAGCGCTGCCCTCGGAGAAATCGTGGAAATTGACCTTCCGGCTGATACCTTGGGCCGCATCTCAGCGCAAGCGGCCAAGCAGGTCATCTTCCAGAAAGTCAGGGACGCGGAACAAGAAAAAGTATACGTCGAATTCGCGCCCCGAATCGGCGAAATCGTCGCCGGGGCCGTGCGGCGGTTTGAGAACTCCAACATCATCCTCGAGATCAATAAAACAGAAGCTCTTTTCCCCTCCCGGGAGAAGCTGCCTAACGAAAAATTCCAGCGAGGAGACACAGTCAAAGCCCTCATCACTCAAGTTCAAAAGACAACCAAAGGGCCTCAGGTCATTGTCTCAAGAACTCACCCCAAATTCTTGGCCAAGCTGCTCGAGCTCGAGATTCCCGAGCTGGCCAACGCCAATATCGAGATCAAAGACCTGGTCCGCCAGCCAGGAGAAAGAGCCAAGGTAGCCGTCCAGTCGAAAGATCGGGACATTGATCCTGTCGGCGCCTGCATCGGAGTCAAAGGAAACCGCATCCTGGCCATCAGCAAAGAGCTCAGCGGAGAAAAGATCGACATCATCGAATGGTCTCCTCTTCCGCTGGATTATGCCAAAGCCGCCCTGAGTCCTGCGCGGATTGAAAAGATCATTCTCCTCGACAAGAAGGAGAAGATCATGCAGGCCATTGTTCCCCGAGACCAGCTGTCGCTGGCCATCGGCAAAAAGGGCATCAACGTCAAGCTAGCCTCGCGGCTTGTCGGTTGGAAGATTGAGATCAAGCAAGAATGACGATGAAGAAAGAAGAGGAAAAACCGAAGACGACCAAGAAAAAGGCCAAGGCCGAAAAACCTCCCAAGGTCCGGCCCAAGATCATCCTCCGCGAAGGGATGGCTCTTAGGGAGGTTGCAGAGAAAATATCTGTCAGGCCAAAGGACTTGGTCAAAGCGCTTGCCGAGCGCGGAATGATGCTCGACCACAGCGACTTCATCAACGGAAAGCTGGCGGCGCTCATCGCCCCGATAGCTGATGCCGACATAGAATTTCTCAGCTACGAGGAAGAGGTCAGGCGGCGCGCCGAGAGCCAGAAAGACGCCCTTGTGACGCGGCCTCCGGTTGTCACGATCATGGGCCATGTGGACCACGGCAAGACGACTCTGCTCGATGCCATAAGGTCCTCTAACTTGATCGAAAAGGAATGGGGAGGAATCACCCAGCATATTGGCGCCTACCGCGTTTCTTTTAACAACCGTTTCATCACGTTTATTGACACGCCCGGCCACGAAGCCTTCACTCAACTCAGGGCCAGAGGAGCCAGGGTGACAGACATCGTCGTCCTGGTCGTCGCGGCCGATGATGGCGTCATGCCTCAAACACGGGAAGCCATCAGCCACGCCAAGGCGGCGGGGGTGCCGATCATCGTGGCCATCAACAAAATCGATAAGCCTGAAGCCAGCGCCGACCGCGTGAAACAGCAATTATCCAAAGAAGGTCTTCTTGTCGAGGACTGGGGCGGGGATATCATCAGCGTGGACGTTTCTGCCAAAGAAAAAACAAACCTGAGCGAGCTCTTGGAGATGATTCTCCTCTTAGCCGACGTCCTTGAGATCAAGGGAAATCCCAATGTCGAAGCCCAGGGGGTGGTTTTGGAAGCCCGGATGGATCCGAAGAAAGGCCCGCTGGCGACCGTGATCATTCAGCACGGCACACTCTCGAGCGGCCAGGCTTTTATTTCAGGGACAACCTCTGGAAAGGTCAGGGCCCTGTTCGACGAAAACGGACGCCTGCTCATGAAAGCCGAGCTTTCCATGCCAGTGGAAATTCTCGGTTATTCAGACGTCCCCGCGGCTGGCGATTTATTCCAGGTCGTTCCCGACCTTGAAACGGCCAAGCGAATCGTCACGCATCGGCTCTCTAAAATTAAAAAAGAAGAGCCGCCGCAACCCGAGCATTTTACGCTAGAAGAGCTGTTCAAAAAAATTGAAGGGAGCGACATCAAAGAGCTTTCCTTGATCATCAGAGCGGACGTCCAGGGCTCCGTTGAGGTTCTCCACGACATCCTCCCGCCGCTCAGCTCAGAGAAGATCAAAGTCAAGATCATCCACTCCGCCACCGGAAGCATCACTGAGTCTGACGTCCTTCTGGCTTCAGCCTCTAGGGCCATCATTCTCGGCTACAACGTCAAGCCCAGCCAGAAAATAATGGAGCTGGCCAAGCAGGAAAACGTTGAGATCCGGAGCTACAACATCATCTACCAGCTGATCGAGGACATCCGCCGAGCCCTCGCCGGAATGCTCGAGCCGGTCCGCAAAGAAGTCTACCTGGGCCGGGCAGAAATCCGGAAGATATTCCAGATCGCCAGGGTGGGCACGATCGCTGGCTGCTATGTTCTCGACGGCAAAATCACGCGGCACGCCGAAGTCAGAGTCATGCGCGGTCAAGAAATCATCCATCAGGGTAGGATTTCCTCACTTAAGCGGGTTAAAGAGAGCGTAACAGAAGTGAGCAAGGGGCTGGAATGCGGCATTTCGCTGGAAGGGTTCAAGGATATCCAAGAAGGCGATGTCATCGTTGCTTTTGTTACTGAAATAAGCAAGCCGGCCTGAACGGTCGGAAGCCGATGATCATAGGACTTCTCTCGCTCGAAATTTTCCTCCCCGCCTCTCATTCCCTCAAGGAAAAGAGAAAAGTGATCAGCGCCTTCAGGGACAGGATCAGAAAGAAATTCAACGTCGCTGTGGCCGAGCTTGATTTCCTGGATAAGTGGCAGAGGGCAAAAATCGGGATCGTCACTATCAACAACCAGCAGGGCTTAGTCGACCAGGTGTTGCGCAGAATCACAGAAGAAGCCGAGCAGAACCTGGAGGCGGAAGTCCTCAAGGCTGAGATTCATTATTTCTGAAGTAACTTCGGGAAGAGGAGCAGCCTGGCAGGGACGGGAAAAGAGCTGCACCGGTCGAGAGGAAGAAGCCGCCTTTTTGGGGCGGAAGGAGTCACCATGAGCGCAAGCCGACGCCAAGAAAGAGTGGGCAGCCTTATCAAGGGAATACTCGGTCGGGTCCTCATCCAGGATATTCAAGATTCCTCATCCGGCCTCATCACCGTCACCAGGGTGGAGATGAGCGCCGACCTGAAAACAGCTTATGTATACCTGAGTTCATACGGCCAGGTCGATAAAGAGGCGCTCCTGGCCGGCCTGGATAAGAGGAAGGGTTACCTGCGCAAGACTATTGCCTCAGCCATCAAATTAAAGTATAATCCGAGCCTTATTTTTGCCCTTGACCAGACAGCCGAGTATGAAAGCCTCATTGACGAACTGCTCTCGCAGATCAAGAAACATGAAAAATGATCTTTACCACCTCATCCACCAGAAGATCATCGAGAGCGAACGCGTTGTTATCACCAGCCATCTGAGGCCAGACGGAGATTCCATTTGCACTGGTCTGGCTTTGGCTAAGATGGGCGAAGCGCTCGGCAAGAAGATGAGCCTCATCAACAGGGATCCCACGCCTTTCCCTTTCAGTCAAATGCCGGAAGCGGCGGGGATCAAGATCGGGCAAGTTCCGGCGCGCCGGTTCGACCTGGTTATTCTCCTCGAATGCGCCAGCGTCGCCCGCTCGGGCCAAAAAAACCTGGGGGGGTATTTCAAAATCAACATCGATCATCACTATTCGAATGACTCTTATGCAGACATCAACTGGGTCGACCCTGAAGCCTCGGCTGTCGGCGAAATGGTCTTCCTTCTGTCCGAAAAAACCGGCCTGCCCCTCACTCCCGAGATCGCCAGCCATCTCTACTGCGCCATCGTTTCGGATACGGGCTCGTTCCAGTTCTCCAACACGACGTCCCGCGCGTTCGATGTCTGCCACAAACTGGTCAGGCTTGGGGCCAACCCGATCAAGACGACAGAATTTCTGTTCAACACCAATCCGCCAGAAAAAATCAAGCTCTTGGGTCACGTGTTATCCACTCTCAGGATGAACAAGAAAGGAACCATCGCCACCATCACCATGTTCAAAAAATTCCTCCGCGCCTTCCACCTGAGGGAAATCGACACTGAAGATATCACGACCCTGGCCCGCTCGATCAAGGGTGTCGAGATGGTTCTTTTTTTTAAAGAGATGGCCAGGGATACGTTTCGGATAAGCCTCCGGTCCAAAGGACTGGCCAACGCGGCGGCTATTGCTGAGCAGTTCGGGGGCGGCGGCCATGTTCACGCCGCAGGTTTTACGGCCTCCGGCCCCTATGATAAACTAATAAGAGACATACCCCGTCAGATAGAGAAATTCCTTGAACAAAAAAGAGAATCTGCATTAAAAATTCACGCCTTATCCTCACGGACGGAGTGATGGATGGCCTCATCTTAATTGATAAACCTCGAGGCCTTACCTCACACGATATCGTCGCTCGCATAAGAAAAATCCTCGGCCTCGCAAGAGTCGGACATTTCGGCACCCTCGATCCTCTGGCAACCGGCCTGCTTCTCATCGGCGTTGGTACAGCCACGCGGCTCTTCCCAGTTTTCGCTAAACAGGACAAAGTCTACGTGGGAAGAATCAGGCTCGGTCTGGCCACAGATACGTATGATGCTTTAGGCCGCCCAATGACGGCAGAGAGTGCCGACTTGCCTTCTCAACAGGACCTCCTGAGGGCAATGGAAAAATTTGTGGGTACGATTGAACAGGTCCCACCGCCCTACTCAGCCAAAAAAATGGGGGGAAAGCCGCTTTACAAATGGGCCAGGTCAAAAAAGCCAGTTGAATTGAATCCCCATCCTGTGACCATCTATTCCTTTAGGCTAACCGACTACACCCCTCCCGTCGTTGACTTCGAGGCAAAATGCAGCTCGGGAACGTATATCCGCTCTCTTGCCCACGACCTCGGCCAGGATCTTGGCTGCGGAGCCCATCTTGCTGCGCTTCGGAGGACTGAGGCGGGAAAGTTCAGAGCCTCCAGCGCCTTCTTGTTGGAACAAGTGGAAAAATTGACGGCCTGTGGAAACGTTCAGGAATTCCTGATCCCTCTTGAGTCGCTTTTCAAGGAATGGCCAAAAGCTGTCCTTAAATCTTTAAGCAAAGGAACAGTACAGAAAGGGAAGGCCATCCCATCCGATCATGTCCTCAAAGTCTTCGAACCGGAAAGGGGCGAGGCTGTGCCTCCTGAAGGCGAAGCCATCTTCCGGGTATTCAGCGAGGAAGGCAGGTTCCTTGCCTTGGCCCGGAGAGACAAGAGAAAGGGAGGCATAGTCCCCACCATTGTCCTCCGCTGACCATTCTTTCCTCACCCTAAAACTTCTATCAGAAAATTTGCGTCAACGAAAAGTGCTTGTCATTCTGAGAGATTAGTACGATGGGAAGCGCCCCCGACGGGCGGCGTGGTTCGGGGGCCGAGATCACTCGTCGGGTGCTTCTATCAGCAATTTCGGGCTTTCCTGCGTCCTTGAATTTTAGGCCCACTTATTGTATTTTAGAAAAGCGATGAGGCTGAATAAAAACCAGATTGAACACATGGCTTTTGTGATCGTCAGAAATCTGACCAAAGAGGGCAAGGTTACTCTCGAGGACAAGAACAGGATTGTCGAAGACGTCATCGGCCTCATCACCGAAGAATTCCAGAAAGAAGACCAGCTTGACCAGGAGGTCAGGGATATTCTCAGCAAACACATGGAAAAAATCCGCCGGGAAAATATCGAGTACCAGACGATGTTCCGGATGATCAAGACAAAGCTGGCCAAAGAAAGGAACATCGTCCTGTGAGCAACCGCCTTTCCCGTGAGAAGGTCAACTTTCTTTCCAAGCAGATTCTCAACTTGCTCTACAACAACGAGCAGGTCGAATTCATGGACGATCCCAATGAAATCCGACTGACCATTGTCCGGGCTATCGAAGAGGAAATGAGGCTCTATGACTCGCTTGACAAGAAAGCCGTGGAAAAAATCCAGTCGCAGAAAAAATCTATCGAAGAAGGAAGCCGGGAATGGGAAATCCTTTACAGAAAATATTACAACGAAGAGCTGGCCAAGCTCGGCAAAGTCTCTGAATAAACAAGCCGTTGTTTGCAGGAAACCGCCGTCGATTGATCAGCTGACGTAGCCTTTTTTTTCGATATAGGCTTTCAAGGCTTCCTGCCACGGAGAAAATCCGGTTAAGCCGAACGACTTGGCCCGCCTGTTTTCCAGGACAGAATAGAGCGGCCGCTGCGCCCTGGCCTTGAGGTTCAGGGAATCGACAGGTTCTAACCGTGGATCTTTGCCCGTCAGCCGGAAAATCTCCCTGGCAAACTCATACCAGGTGCACTGGCCTTCATTGGTCATATGGAAAAGGCCGTAGTTTGGCGTCCTGATGAGTTCGCTGACTCTTTGGGCGAGCTCGGCTGAGGACGTCGGCGTCACCCACTGGTCGTTGACGACGCGGAGGGGTTTCCCTTCTTTCTCCAGAGCCACAATTCTGTCTACAAAATTGTACCCCTTCTCTCGCGAACTGGCCTCTCCGTAAAGGCCGCAGGTGCGGATCAGGAAATACTTCTCGAGAATGTTTCTGACGAAAAACTCACCCGCCAGCTTGGAGACGCCGTAGACGTTTAAAGGATGAGGAGGGTCTTCCTCGACGTACGGGCTGCCTTTCCTGCCGTCAAAAACGTAGTCAGTGCTGAAATGGACAAGCACAAAACCCAAATCCCGCGCCGCGAGCGCAAGATTTCTGACCGCTACAGAGTTAACAAGAAACGACATTGCCGGGTTATCCTCGCACTCGTCGACGCGATGAAAGGCCGCCGTGTTGATGACCACCTCTGCCCCCAGCCGGCCGAGGGTCTGCCGCGTTTCCTCTGGCCTCGTGATGTCAAAATCGGGGTAAAAGAGAGGGATCGCGTCGTCCCGGCAAAGAGTTTTCATCAGGTCTGAGCCGAGCTGCCCGTCCGCTCCGATAACGGCAACTTTCATCTCATTCTCGCTGGCCAGAAAAAAAGGCCAAGGACGCCGTCCTTGGCCTTATCCCTGCCGAACCTAATGTTTCAGGTCAGAAGAGAACGCGAAACCCGAGCGCAAACTTGTGATTCTTGGAGAAAGAGCGTTCAGAACCGAGCGGCCATCGGACTGTGAAGACCAAAGAGCCGGTATTGCTCCAGGTTTTGAATACGTCATACCCGAGCTTGCCGACCAATTCAAAGTCCGCATCGCGGCCTTCCTTGACTTCGGTTGTTAAACCCAATCCGCCGCCAAAGTAAACGGGTCCGGCATGATAGTTCAGCGTCGCATCGGCCAAGAAAATTGACTTCCAGGGGTCGCTCTTAAGAGCCAGAGCTCCTCCGCCAGCAAGCGTGAAATCGACTTTGTACGGCGTGATCCAGTAGAGCCAATCGAGCATGGCGTAAAGATAAGGTCCGTGGCTGCCGCGGGCGAAGAAGGGGCCTCCTTCTACGGAAATGAAATTCCGCTTCTGAGTGACTTCAAGGCTGAGACGGCAAGGCTCGGAGACAGCCCCAAAGTCGTCGGTCACAACCAGGCTGATCGTGTAGATGCCGGGCTTGTCAAAAATCTTGTCCCAGACGAAAGGAGCTTGGTTATCCATGAATTTATCGACGACATTTCCCGACTCATCGGTGATCTCGAAATCTGCCTTGGCGATATTTCCGTCCGGGTCGCTCGAGGCCGAAGCGTCGATGGTGACGGGCCTGCCGACATAGTCTTTGCAGGGCAGGCAGGATGTCGTCAGGCTGCAGGTTGGGGGCGCGTTCACCACGACCTTGGCTTCGCACGGATTCGTTGAGGCCTTACCCTGGGGGTTTACGGCCCGGCCTTTAAACGCGTAGACGCCGGGCTTGTCGAAGCTCATCCTCTTGGCGGCATCGCCTGGTTTAAAGCTGTGGGTAACAATCTTCTGTCCGTCAGGGCCGATGACATCGACCTCCATGGAGGCAGCCATCTGGGTTCCGCTCATGTCGATGGTGATGGGGTCTTTCAGGTTGATTTTGGCTGGAGTCACGCTCAAGGCGCAGACAGCAGGCGGGAGCTCCATGTCAGTGATGCTGCGGAGAGCGATGTTGCCGCACGGCCTGGGCATGACGAATTCATACTTCTTGTAATCCTTTGTCACGTTGAACACGAAAACCTCAAGCGGCGCCTTCCCTGCCCACTCGATATCCTTGACGACTTTGACTCTGTTCTGAGACCGGAAGAGCATCCACATGAGCTTATCGCCCACAGGGAGGGCTTTTTCCTCGAAGGAGGCCGCCTTGAGCTGGTCAAGGAACGGAAGATAGAGATCCCCGTAGCCGGCCAGGTCAAACCCGTACTTGATGTCGCCGGCATAGCGGTCCACCAGCATCTTCATGACCTCCGCAGTAGGGATCCTTCCCTTAACTCGGGCGAACGTATACTGTCCAATCCTTTTCAACTTTTTGGTCTCGGCATAAGAGCTCAAGATAGTAAGTACCATCACACAGAGGAGAAAAACGATAATTTTTTTGTTTCTCACGAATTCCTCCTTATTTGATTTCTTATAAGCAGTAGAACCTCCTAGGAACGCCTTTTTATTTGTTCCTTTAAGTTAAATAATAAAAAATGCATTGTTTGTCAAGAAAAAACGCCCCTCAAAATTGCTGGAAACTTCTTACGGAGAAAAAGAGCGTCCCGTTCTGCAAGACAGGCGCGGCAAGCCGACACCTGATGGGTGGCGTGGCTCAGCGACCGACCTTTCCATAGACGCTGACCACTATTCCCTCTTCATGGAATTAAGGAGAGGAGCAAGCATGAGTCTCCGCAAAGGTCTCCTGGGGCTAACCGGGACAAGACCCGTCGGGTGATTCTATTCGATTTTGGTGGCCACTCAGCGTTCTCATAAACAACAGCCAGCTTCAAGGAAGCAACGGACAATTCTCCGGATGATGCCAGAATCCTTCGGCCTTGATCTCAGGGCCCGCTCAAAAAGCGGGCTGTGCTCCAGTCCAAGGCCGGCAAGGTTCTGGAGCAAGTCTTGAGCAGCAGGAATGCCGATTTCGGGATGGAATTGGACCCCCCAAACCGGTCTGTTCCTGAGCTCAAAGGCCTGAACCGGGCAGGCGGGTGTGGAGGCGAGAATAATAAAATCCTCGTCCAAGTTGATGGCCTCATCAAAATGGATGGAAAAGGCGTACGCTGTCCCCGCTTCTCCAAGGAGGTTGCTTCTTCGAACAACATGGATGGGAATCCACCCCACTTCTGGCCGGGAACAGCGCCGGACATGGGCGGGGCCGCGCAGAGTCAGGACAAGGAGCTGATGGCCGTAGCAACTTCCCAGGATGGGCAAGCCCTTTTCGAGCGCTTGCTTGATTATCTCCATCTCCTCACAGACCCAGGTCTCCCGTTCGACGATAGAAGCTTCCGAGCCCGTGATGAGAAGGTGGCTGTATTCATCGGCCAAATCAGGAAACTGACCATCGACAGCCCGGAAGGATTCCCAAGGGACATCAAGGAAGGTTTCCCAGTGTTCAATAGGCTTATAAACAGCGGGGTTGATGGAATTGTTCAGGATGGCGATTTTCTTTTTCCCTGATGTCACGTCTGAGGACTCCAGCCAGATGAGCCTCCATTATAGCCATCGCGATAAAAGAGGACAAGCGATTCCGCTTGACGGAAATTTTTTGTCATCGCCCCGCTCTTTTGGTATAATGCTTCGGTATTCAAGGAGGAAAACCGTGCATATCGTCAACGAAGAAACAGAACTCCATGTCATCACACCAAACGAACCGGGAATCCTTGGCCGCGTCCTGGGAACGCTGGCCAATGCGGGCGTGAACCTCAAGGCTTTGTGCGCGTATTCGGAAGAAAAAAAAGGGCATTTCCTGCTCATCACGGCCGACAACAAGAAAGCAGAGAAAGCCCTTAAACAGCTTGGCTTTAAAGTGACCGTCAACAAGGTGGTCACGGTCGAGATCAGCGACCGGATCGGCGCTGGCGCCGAAATCGGCGCGCTCCTCGGGAATGCGATCGTCAACATCGATTACTGTTACGGGACATCGGCCGGGCTGGGCCGGGCCCTCCTCGTCTTCAAGACAGACAACCATAAGAAAGCCCTGGACACTCTTAGATAGTATTTCGATAGATTATATAGATTTTATCGGAATAATAAGATTTAGCGGCAGGTCCGCTGACTTGTGCTTCTTCCGCCCTCAAGCCAGAGGAATGACCTTGAACACGACGCCCTTCGGGTCCGGGCAGGCGAGGTATTCGGTCTCCGCAATCCAATCGTCATCCGGCAACTCATCCTCTCTCTGCTTTGTTGTCAGGAACGGAAACAGGCTGTTCAGAGCATAGATGCAGATTTTTCTTCCGGCGGGAATTTCGATCGTTCCTTCGCCCCGAATGTAAAAGCTGTCCCCGACTTTGTGCCGGGCCCCGCAGCGCTCTTTGACTTCCGCAACCTCAATTTTCAATTCTATCATCCCATCTCCTTTCTTCCTTCCATGATACACGCTTGCTCTTGCGATTGCAACGAAAAGCCCCATCTCGACATTTTGGCGGAATTGAGGCGTTGACAAGGGGAAAATAATTATCATAAAATAACATTCCCAAGCGTCGATTAGAAGGAGGCCAATATGGCGACGAAAGCAGAACCCAATGTCGTTCCGTTATGCGACGTTCTTCTCGTCCTGCTCATCATCTTCATGGTCATCACGCCGATTGTCCAAAGAGGCATTGACGTCAAACTCCCTGAAACCCAGGCCGATACATCCGGCGGGATACCCGCCGGGCTCATCGTCCTGACCCTAAAAAGGGACCTGTCCGTCGAGATTAATCAGGAGAAGATTGAATTGCGCCAGCTCCAGGACCGGCTCCAGTCTATTTATTCTGCGCGCCAGGACAAGACGATCTTCATCCGCGCGGATGCCAAGCTCCCCTACAGTCGGGTCATCGAGCTCATCGATATCGCCAAGGGAGCGGGCGTGGAGGTCCTCGGCATCATCCCCGAGTTTTTCACCGAGGAAGAAACGATTTAACGAATTCTCTTACGCTTGTTTGATCGGGCCGATCACTTCGCGTGAAATGACGAGCCTCTGGATTTCATTGGTCCCTTCGTAAATCTGAAGCAGTTTGGCATCCCGCATGAGCTTTTCCACAGGATAGTCCTTCATGTAGCCATATCCCCCAAAAATCTGGACAACGTCAACCGTCGTCCGCATGGCCACATCCGAGCCGAAACACTTGGCCATGGCCGATTCTTTGCCGCAGGGTTTTCCCTGGTCCATCAGCCAGGCTGAGTGCCAGACGAGATGGCGGGCAGCGTTGATTTCCATGGCCATCTGGGCGATTTTAAAGGCCGTGTTCTGGAACGTGGCGATGGGCTTGCCGAACTGAACCCGTGTTTTGGCGTAGTCAATGGCGTACTCAAGAGCAGTCCTGGCCACGCCGACTCCGGCCGACCCGACCGAAGCCCGCGTCTTATCGAGCGTCTTCATGGCCACCAGAAAACCCATCCCTTCCTTGGCCAGAAGGTTTTCTTGGGGTATCTTGACGTCTTCAAAGAACACCTCCACGGTGTTCGAGGCACGATGCCCCATCTTGTCTTCCTCTTTGCCCACGCTGACACCTGGCGTCTCCCTGGGAACGATAAAGGCACTCACTCCCCGCGGCCCTCTCTCTGGGTCTGAATTAGCGAAGACAACATAGAGGCTGGCGATCCCTCCGTTGGTGATGAAGCACTTGGAACCGTTGATGATATACTCCTCACCGACTTTTTTTGCCGTTGTTTTAAGTGAGGCGGCGTCCGAACCCGCCTCTCTTTCCGTCAGGCAGAAGGCCGCAAAGGACATGTTCTTGGTGAAGGGCACCAAGAATTTCTTCTTCTGCTCGTCCGTGCCAAACAGGATGATCGGGGTGAAGGCCAGCGAACTGGCCATGATTGTCGTGAACATGCCCGCGCAGCCGGCCGCCAGCTCTTCGCTGATGAGGGCGACGTCCAGTTCCTTCAGGCCTCCTCCGCCGTATTCTTCGGGAATATTGCACGTAATGAAACCGGCCTCGAAAGCCTTTTTCATGATTTCTTCCGGAAACGCATCCCCTTTGTCGTATCGGCTGGCATTCGGCCTCATTTCCTTCAACGCGAATTCGCGGGCCATCGCCTGAAGCGCCAGCTGCTCTTCGGTCAGGCTAAAATCGATCACGGCTTCCTCCTTTTATCAGTTCGCTTTGAATCTCAGGATAAAATCACTTCCCTTATATAATGGAATCCACGGCAAAGTCAATTTCTCTCGCTTCTTTCGTCCTCGGCGAAAATAAATTTTTCGCGCGTCATGGCGTAGACGGGACGGACCAGACCAAGGACCGAGGTAATGATATCTTGAGGCCGAAGACCGCCGCGAGGCGAACCCGGCAGGCAGAGAAAAAGCTTCTTCTTTTTTCTGTCAACCGTGAACTCAACTTCTGTCGCTCGCCGCGAGCTCACAAAAGCCGCCATCTCGGCCTCGAGGAATTCGACCGCCTCCCGGTGGCTCGAGTCTTTCTCTTTTCTTCTATGAGCCAACGCCTCTTTTACGTCTGGACTGGTGAGGTCAAGGGAATAAACAATCCGGCTGATCCTCGAGTTCAAAGGCGGGTCTTCCTCCGTGAGTTTTCTTATCTGGAGAATCCTGATTCCGGAGCCTGTGAACGCGTTGACGCGGGATACGAACGCCTTTTCATCAAAAACGAAAGATGACTTGAATTCAAAGCATTCCGCTTCCCCCTCCATCCCCAAAGGAAGCGCAGGCGCATAAGAGATAAGCATCTTTGGATGAAAACCCTCTGAAAAACGGGTTGCGATTCCCGCCCGGCGCATAGCCCGTTGCAAATGGGTGGCAACATCAAGATGCGAAAGGAAGCGGGCCCGACCGGTTTTTGAATAGACGACCTCATAACGGATCGTTTTTTCTGTTCTTTTCCCAAAGGACGGCCAGCGGAAAGGTCTTGAGGGGCGCGCCGAAAAAACTTTTTTCCTCGGTTTCAGGGGAAAAACACATCCCATGCATTGATCGCAGTCTGCATCCAGGCAGGAGGCTGTTGGCTCTTCTCGCAGCGCCCTCTTCCATTCTCGATGCAGAAAAGATACTTTTACACCGGAATCGATGTGGTTCCACGGCAGGACGGTTTTCTCGTCCAGTGAACGCAGATAAGCCCGGGAGTCCATCCCTTCTGAGGCGAATGCAGCTTGCCAGCGGGAAAAGTCAAACCAATCCTTCCAGCCATCAAAACGCGCGCCTCGTTTCCAAGCCTCGATAAGGACAGCTCCGAGTCGCCTGTCCCCGCGCGAAAAAACGGCTTCGAGAAGCGAATTTTCAAGAGGGTGTGCTTTGAGCTTCACCGACCGCATCCGGCGCAACCGGACGCGGACAAATCGTTGCTTTTCTCTCAGACTCTCCTCTTCCTCCATAGCCAACCACTGGAAGGGGGTGTGGGGCTTGGGGATGAAAGAGGACAGGCTGAGGTTGAGTCGCGGGGTTCGCTTCAAGATCTCCCGGCCCAACCGGGTGATTTCCTCCACCAGTCCGACAATTCCTTCGAGGTCTGTCTCTTTTTCAGTCGGCAGGCCGATCATGAAATAAAGCTTGAGAAGGGGCCACCCCCGCTGGAAAGCATTCTCGGCTGCGGCCAGAATGTCCTGGTTGCTGAGGTTCTTGTTGATGACCCGGCGCAGACGGTCAGTGCCCGCCTCGGGCACGAGAGTGAATCCCGTTTTTCTTACCCGGAGGATGTTTTCCGCAAGGCTCGAAGACAACCCTTTTGGCCTTAGGGAAGAAAGCGAAAGAGAAATTTTGGCCGCAACGAGCTCCTCCATCAGGGCGTCAACGGTCTCCTCCAAGAAGGGAAAATCAGCGATCGACAGGGCTGAGAGGGAAACGTCTTCGTATCCGGTCAAACGAAGGCTCCGGCAAGACTTGGCCAGAGCAGAGACAGGACTCAGAGCACGGAAAGGAGAATAGATGCTGGCGGCCTGACAGAACCGGCACTTCTGGGGGCAGCCCCGAGCCACCTCGACGGCGACTCTGTCGAAAACCGTCTGGATGTCCGGGACCACGATGTTTTCAGGAAAACCAAATCTCTTCAAAGAGGAAACAACTCTCTTCAGAATTCTCGCCGGAGCGTCTCGGCCCGGGCGCCGAGCGAGAAGAGAGGAGCCGCGCGGCTCGTAGGCGGAATACAAGCTCGGCACATAAACGCCTTGAACGTCGGCCAACGCGCCTAAGATTTCGTCTCTTTTGGCTTTCTTCTTCCTCAGGGAGATAACTTTGTCGGCTATTTCCGGGAAAGCCTCCTCGCCGTCGCCGATGAGAAAGGCATCAAAAATATCGGACAAGGGTTCAGGGTTGAACGCAGCCGGACCGCCTGCGATAACAAGAGGATCGTCACGCTTTCTGTCTCCGGAATAAAAAGGGATCCGGCCGAGGTCGAGGATGGTCAGGATGTTCGAATAATTGAGCTCGTAGAGAAGGGAAAAACCGAGGATGTCGAACTCCCGAAGAGGAATCTTGTTTTCCAGAGAAAAAAGGGACTGTCTTCGCTCGCGAAGCTTCTGCTCTAAGTCCGGCCAGGGGGCGAACACGCGTTCCGCCAGCAAGGACGGAAAGCTATTCAGCACAGAGTAAAGAATCTTTTGCCCCAGGTAGGACATGCCGATCTCGTAGACATCGGGGAAAATAAGCGCGATCTTGGCCTCGACGCGGGAAGGGTCTTTTTTGATTTCATTCCATTCGCCGCCGATGTAGCGGCCAGGTTTCTCGACCTCTTTCAAGATTGCCTCGACGTCTCCGTTTCTGCTTATGGCCGCACGCCTGGGCATTTTTTGACCTCTATAAGAAACCGATTATCCATCTTGCTTTATCCCCCTCCCGGCGGAGGAAAAGTGAACAGGCCGGAGCAAAATAAAAACACCTCGCTTAAATATTGACGAACCGCCTCATCTTGACGTTCAAGACCAGGCTTACGCCCAGATAATTGGCCAGGAGGGAAGAGCCGCCGTAAGAGAATAAAGGCAGGGGAATACCAACAATCGGAAAGAGTCCGATGACCATGCTCACGTTAACCAGAATCTGAAAAGTGACGATCGTCCCAACGAGGTAAACGAGATAGACTCCAGCCCGGTCCCGCGATTTTCCGGCTGAACGAAATATCCTTGAAACAAAAAGATAGCACAACAGCAACGCGGCCACGACGCCGATAAACCCAAGTTCCTCGCCGACAACAGAGAAGACGAAATCGGTGTGGCGAGCAGGAAGAAACCTCAACTGACTCTGCGTTCCTTTCTTAAACCCTTTGCCGAAAAGCCCGCCCGACCCGATAGCAATTTTTGACTGGAGAATATGATAGCCCGCGCCCTGAGGATCCTTGCCGGGAAAAACGACTGTCGTCAGCCTCTTTTTCTGGTAATCCTTGAGCGCAAGATTCCAGCCGGCGATCCCAGCCAAGAGGCAGACGATTGCCATCACGACCACCGCTTTCCGCCTGAGTCCGGCCATGATCAAGGCGCCCAAAAGCAAAGGGAGGAAACACATGGCTGTGCCCAAGTCTGGCTGACAAGCCACGAGGATAAACGGCACCGCGGTTAAGCCGAAGCCGAGAACCGCGGTACCCGAACTAATATAGCTCGTCTTGCGCTCTGAGAAAAAATGAGCCAGGACAAGAATGAGAGCAATCTTAGCCAGCTCGGAAGGCTGAACCTGAAAGGAGCTGATCCTTATCCAACTTTTAGCCCCGGCAATACTGGTGCCGGTAAAAAGCATCAAGACAAGAACAAGCATCAAAGCGCCGTAAAAATAGGTGGAGTAGGTCAACAAGACCTTGTAGTCCACGACCAGAAAGAGAAAGAGGGCAATGAGGCTCGCGGCGATCCAGATAAGTTGCCTCAATGCATAGTTGCCCGGCAGGTAATGAGAAGAGCTGTAAATGATTAAGGCGCCAAAAAGAGAATTAAGAAGGAGAAGCCCAACCAGGAACCAGTCGATGTTTTCGAGCAATCGCCGGTCAATCATGCTTGCTCCTGAAAAGGTCGAACAATTCCCTAGCGATCGGAGCCGCGGTGGCTCCACCCATGCCGCCGTACTCCACCAGGACCGTAATGACAACGCGCGGGTTTTTCTGAGGGGCGAACCCGGTGAACCATGAATGAGTCTTGATCACCCTCCCCAGTTTCTCAGCTCTTTCCTGGGAAATAAGCTGGGTCGAGCCCGTTTTGCCGCAGACGTCGAACCCTTGAAGGCTGGCTGCGCGCCCTGTGCCTCCTTCGTTGACGCACTTCCACATTCCGCGGATGACCTTTTCGAATGTCTCCTCCTTGATCCGGACTCCACGGCGGTCAGAATCCCCATCATTGTGTCCCGTGGAATGCACTGGAAAACGGAGGAGACGCGGAACAGGTTTTTTCCCGCGGTTGGCCACAAGGGCCGTGTGCACAGAAACCTGGAGGGGAGTGACGACCAGGGGGCCCTGGCCGATTGACACGGAGATCGTCTCGCCCGGGTACCACGAGGCTTTTCTGGCGCGCTGGCTCCACTCGGGAGTTGGCACAAGGCCTTCTTTTTCTCCAGGCAAATCCACTCCTGTGGGGCTTCCAAATCCCAGTTCCTTGGCGTATTCGGCGATTCGGTCGATACCCAGCCTGCGGCCTGTCTGATAGAAGTAAATGTTGCACGAATGGCGAATCGCCTCGGTCAGATTCAGCACGCCGTGCCCGCCTGAAAACCAGCAGGAAAACGGCCGTCCGTAGAGCTGGGTTGTTCCAGCACAAAAGAAAGTTGTCTCTTCTGTGATCACTCCTGAATCCAGGCCGCCCAAGGCCATGGCCACTTTGAAGACAGACCCGGGCGCGTACAAACCTCGGATGGCCCGGTTCTCCAAAGGATGATCAGGCCGATTGATAAGCCCTATCCATTCTTCCGGCGTAAACCTTGTGATGAATTTGTTTGGGTCGTACGTGGGGTAGCTAGCTAAAGCCAGGATTTCGCCTGTTTTCGGGTCGAGCACGACAATCGCCCCTTCCCTGCCCTCCAAAAGCTCTGTGGCTCTCCGCTGCAGGTCAAAATCAAGCGATAGGCTGATTGTTTGACCGGGAATCGGTTCCACCCGCCCCATCTCTTCCCGAACCCGGCCCTGGCTATCAACAATATCCATCGCTTTGCCGTCCCCTCCGACCAACAGGGGTTCATATTCCCGTTCCACTCCCGTCCGGCCCACGAGGTCGCCAAGGCCTTTCCCCTTGTACTTCCCAGATTTGACCTCTTCTGGGGATAATTCCTGAAGATAGCCGATGATGTGGGCAGCCAGGCTTCCGAACGGATAAAAACGG
Organism: Clostridiales bacterium; assembly: GCA_029907205.1. GTDB lineage: Bacteria > Acidobacteriota > Aminicenantia > Aminicenantales > UBA8522 > JARYMI01. The sequence continues at coordinate 24,998 of JARYMI010000011.1, read as the reverse complement.
CGCGGGTCTGTGGACACGACAAGCTCGGGAAATTCCAGCCTTCGGGCTTCAATCCTGGTCACTTCTCTTAAATCCAAGTTATCCTTGATGACGATGGGCTTGAAACGCGGCCAGGCCTCATACTTGGCGATCCGTTTCCTCAAGACATCTTCCTCAACTCCCAGGAGTTGGCTGATTCTCTGGAGGGAGAAGTTATAATCCTGGCAGTTCTCTCTGATAATCGAGGCTTTGAAGGAAGCAGCATTATCCGCGAGGATGACGCCGTTCCTGTCCAGGATCAGACCTCGCGATGCTGTCAGCACAGATTCGCGGATTCTGTTGGCTTCGGACAGATTCCAGTATTTTTTGTGGTCGAGAATCTGAATTTTCCAGATAAAAAAAAGCAGGAGAAGAAAGAGAGCGCCGACAACGAGAAGGGTTCTTTGGGTTCTGAGCAAAACAAGAGAAAGGTCCTCGTAGAACTTGTTTTTCTCCATCCCCAGCCTTTAGGTGGCCTCCCCTTGTTTCTTCCTCACAACTTGATAGAAGACGGTCACGACAAGCGCTGTCGCCAACGGCTGTAACAAGACCAGACTTCCCCCCAGGCCCAGGCTTTCCCGGAACAAGAAAAAGCTCAACAATTTCCAGAGAACGACTTCAGCCGTGGCCATGAGCAACAAGAAAACAAAATTGCGGCCGACGGGCGTGACGTTGATCTTTCGAGCCACAACCCCTGTGCTGAACCCGAGCAGGGTCTTGGTGAGACCGGCCAAACCGAAAACGCCGCTGGAAAAGCTGTCCTGGAGCAAGCCGCAGACCGTGCCGATGATGGCACCGAAAGCTTCATGCCTGACCAGGCCAAAGTAGAGCACCACCCAGGCAAAAGCGTTGAAAACGACGACCAGCGGAGCAGAAATTTTCCCCAGAACAGAATAGAAGAAAACGGCCAGGAGAATCCCCAACACGGCCTTCCTGAAGTCTCTCATTTTGTCTTCGTTCTCACTCTAACTCTCTGAGGTCAACGGCCAGCACGGCTACGCGGTCCAGCTCAGAAAAATCAAAATAGGGTTCGACGACGATGCTCTTGAACAGGGTTGTGTCTTCAGTAATGGAGACAATCTTTCCCACCGGTATCCTGGATGGATAGACTCCGTCGTAACCCGAGGTCACGATTTCCTCTCCTTCGGAGATATCCCTGTTGGTTTTGAGGACGTATCTCATCAAGCACTTTCCGCTCGCTCCGCCGTTGAGAACGCCAATCACCCTGTTCTGCTCTGATAAAACGCCGACCCCGCTTTCTTCATCGGTGATGAGCTGGATGCGAGCCTGCTTCAACGTGATCGGCTCGATCACACGGCCGACCAGATGGCCTCGTCTGTCTAAAATGACCATATCCTTTTTCACTCCATCGACCGAGCCCTTGTTCAAGACAACAGATTTGTAAACCTGCCCAGAATCAACCCCGATGACCGAGGCAACGATGATCGACCGGGAGAGGGGTGAGAGAAGACGCTGAATTTCTTCAGCGCCTTGATAGCCCTTGAGGATATTCTTGAGAAGCTGGTTTTCCTGACGGAGCACAAAAAGCTCGGCCCTCAGGCTCTGGTTTTGCTTCTGGACCTGGCGGAAATAAAAATAGTCATTCCAGACGTCTCTGGCTTTCTCGAAAAACGCAGCAACTCCGTGCTGAATAGGCGCAAAAACAGCAAAGACGGCTCTCTCGAAATACGTCGGTTCGTTGCCTTTCGGAGCCTGAACGGAAATCAAGACGAGATGGAAAAAGACCAGGCCCGCCAGGAGGATAAGGTTTCTTTTTTCTTTCACGCCTCATCAATTGAGAGCGATTTTCTTTAACAGATCAAGATCATCCAGAAGCCGGCCCGCTCCGAGCACGACACTGGTTAAAGGGTCCTCGGTGACAAAAACCGGCAGCTGCGTTTCCTCACGGAGGCGTTTGTCGAGGTTTCTAAGAAGAGCCCCTCCGCCGGTCAGAACAATGCCCCGGTCGATGATATCGGCAGAAAGCTCCGGGGGCGTTCTTTCCAGGGCGATACGAACGGCGTTGACAATGGAAGAAACGACGTCCTCCAGGGCCTCACGGATTTCCTGGTCATCGACAACGATGGTCTTGGGAATTCCCTCGCGAAGATCGCGGCCTTTAATTTCCATGGTCAAGGGCTCATCCAGCGGATAAGCCGACCCGATCTGCATCTTGACCAGTTCGGCCGACCTCTCGCCGATCAACAAGTTGTATTTCTTCTTCAAATACTGGATGATCTCTTCGTCCATTTCATTGCCAGCCACACGGGTGGAATGGTTGAAGACAATCCCGTTGAGAGAGATGACTGCTATGTCAGTCGTTCCGCCGCCGACATCGACGACCATGTTGCCCGTCGGTTCTCCAATAGGAAGGTCAGCTCCAACAGCGGCGGTCATCGGCTGTTCAACCAAGTAGACTTCAGAAGCCTTGGCCCTCATGGCCACGTCCTTGACAGCTCTTCGCTCAACCTGTGTGATGCCGGTGGGAATGCCGATCACAATCCTCGGCCGCAGCCAAAAGCCTCGATTGTTGGTGGCCTGCTTGATGAAATAGTCAAGCATCTTCTCAGCGATCTCGAAGTCGGCGATCACGCCGTCTCGCATCGGCTTGATGGCGGTGACGCTGGCTGGAGTCTTGCCCAGCATTTCTTTTGCCCGGCTTCCCACAGCCTCGACTTTGCCGCTCATCTTGTTGACCACAACGATGGAAGGTTCCTGGACGATGATTCCCTTCCCTTTGAGAAAGACCAGCGTATTGGCCGTTCCCAGGTCGATGGCCAGGTCGCAGAACAAACGATCCTTAAACCAGCTAATAATACTCATCGCTCACCTGATTGGTCACTTTATTGTATTCCAGTCAAATTCTGTTTGCAAGCCCGGAAATCCTTGACTTCGGCTAAGGAATTTTACTATACATTAAGGCAACTGCCACTAAAGGAGTTAGGGATGAGTTATCAACCGTATGTGCCTGAAAAGACCGACATGAGAGAGTTCACGTTGAGGGCTCTCATTCTTGGCGTCATCATGACTGTTATCCTTGGCGCCGCCAACGCCTACTTGGGGCTAAGAGCCGGCATGACGATCGCGGCCACCTATCCGGCGGCGGTTATCGGCATGGCTATCCTCAAGCTGATGAGAGGCTCCATCCTCGAGGAAAACATGGCCAGGACTGTTGGCTCGATCGGCGAGTCCGTGGCGGCGGGCGCCATCTTCACCATCCCGGCATTCATCATTTCGGGGGCCTGGCTCAAGTTTGATACTTTTGACGCTTACATCAAGTCAACAGCCCTGATGTTTGTGGGCGGCATGCTCGGGATCATGTTCGTCACCTTCCTCCGAAGGGTCATGGTCACCGACCCAGAGCTTAAGTTTCCCGAATCTGTGGCCGCTTCGGAGATTCACAAGGCGGGACAGAAAGGCAGCCAGGGCGCTAAGTTCCTTTTTCAGGCGATGGGTTTCGGAGCCCTGATTTACACACTGGGCGTGGTCAAGATCTTCGCCGCTACCAAGGAGTTCATCATCAAGGTGGGCACAATAGGATCGAGCTTTGTCCGCCTGGGAACTGAAAAGACGGCCACCCAGGTTGATGCTGGCGGCACTGTCGCTGTCGCCGGCCCTGGAATCTATCCCGCTTATATTGGTGTCGGCTACATCATCGGCCCTCGACTGGCCTCCCTCAATTTTGCCGGCGGCGTGCTGGCTTGGGGGCTTTTTGCGCCGCTCTTGATGTTTTTCCTGGGACCACAGCTTGTTGAGAAATTCTACGGGCCGGGAGTGGCCATGGCCGATGTCGCTTGGCCGGATATCGTGTTCAATGTCTGGAAGTTCATCATCCGGCCGATCGCCGTGGGAGGAATGCTGGTCGGCGCCAGCTTCACTCTCTTCAGGATGAGGAAAAACCTCGCCGCCGGGATGAAGCGTTCGATTGGCGACGTCAAGAAAGCCTCAGGTCAAGCGCAGGCCGCATCACGTTTTGAAAAAGACCTGAACATCCGGCTGGTCTTGGCGATCTTGGCTGTTGCCTTCATCATGATGATTTTTGTCTACGAGATATTTTCCGGCTCGATGAGTTCCGCGATCCTGGCCGCGGTCGTCATGGCTGTGGCTGGCTTTTTCTTTGCCGCCGTATCGGGGAATCTGGTCGGTCAAATCGGGTCGTCGAACAACCCCATCTCCGGCCTGACCCTATCCACTCTGATCATCGCCGCCTTGCTCATGGTCCTCATTGGCGCCACCGGAATCAGCGGCGTGGCTGCTGTGCTCGGCGTCGCCGCTGTCGTCTGCGTCTCTTCGGCAGTGGCCGGAGAAATGCTTCAGGACCTCAAGGTAGGACATATTCTGGGCGGCACGCCGTGGAAGATGCAGGTTGGCAACATTTTCGGCGTCCTCCTGGCCTCTCTTGTCCTCTACTTCCCGCTTCTCGTGCTCCACGGCGCGTTTCAGTTCGGAAGCAAGGATCTCCCTGCGCCTCAGGCCGGATTGATGGCCGCCCTCTCTCAGGGCATCGTCGGCAAAGAGATGGCGTGGCCGCTGGTCATCGTCGGAATGCTCATGGGGTTTGCTTTGATCCTGGTCCAGGTCAGCTCTCCGATGCTTGTGGCCGTGGGGATGTACCTTCCTCTGGAAACGACATTCGCCATCTTCTGCGGCGGTATGATGAAAGGGATTGTGGACAGGATGGCCGACCGCCGAGGCCTCAACCCTGCCCAGAAGACGCGCGTCGAGAACATCGGTATCCTGTTGGCGTCGGGCCTGATCGCCGGAGAAGCCATCACTGGTCTGGTGCGCGCCACCTGGAAATTCCTGTTCTTCCAGAATGTCCTAGGGGTTGACATTCCCGAGATTTTCGTCAATGCCAGCTATTATGTCGGCCTGGCCGTGCTCGTCTTGATCGGCGTTTACCTGGTTTATTTTCCTCTTCGCCACGCCGGGAAGGCAGATGAGCCGCCTCCGCCTGCAGCGGTTGTCTAAGTTTAGACCGGGGGGCAGCAAGCCACCGCTCCTTTGCAGAATCGGCAGTCGCTTCAAGGTTTGAAAAAAAACGGCTGATTATCTAAAATAAGGGGAAATATGGCTATTCTCGAAATCATCAAATACGGAAACCCTGTTCTCACCCGGAAGGCTGAACTGATCAAAACGATCGACCAAGAAATCCTCGACCTCGCCCAAGATATGATTTCGACCATGCATGCGGCGCCGGGAATAGGGTTGGCCGCTCCCCAAGTTAACATCAGCAAACGTTTGATCACAGTCGACCTCTCGGTCGGAGAAAAGCCAGACGACCTCGTCGTCCTGATCAATCCCGAGTTCATAAAAACAGAAGGGGAAGATGTCTCCGAAGAGGGATGCCTGTCTGTGCCGGGGGTTCAGGAAAAAATCAAGAGGCCGGCCCGGGTGCTGGTCAAAGGTATGGACCTCCAGGGCCGGGAGAAGATCATTGAGGCTGAGGGGTTATTAGCCCGAGTCTTTTGCCACGAGATCGATCATATCAACGGAAAATTGTTCATCGATAACCTTTCCCCCTTGAAAAAAGCGCTAATCAAAAAGAGGCTCAAGAAAGAGCACGCTCTCGGTTGAGCACGATGAGGATCGTCTTTTTTGGCAGCCCTGCCGCCGCCTTGCCCTCCCTTCAAAGACTCCTCGAAGCCGGCCATGCGATCGAGCTCGCCGTCACCCAGCCGGACAAGCCGGCGGGAAGAGGCAAGGCCTTAGCTCCTCCTCCGGTCAAAGAATTTGCCCTGGCCCGGGGGATTCCTGTCCTCCAGCCGGAAAAGATCAAGCGGGACGAGAAGGCACTCGAAGTCATTCGGAAAATCAACCCCGATATCAACGTCGTTGTGGCCTACGGTCAGATCATTCCCGGGTCAATCATATATTTGCCCAAGTTCAAATCGATCAACGTCCATTTTTCTCTTTTGCCCAAGTATCGAGGCGCTGCTCCAGTCGAGTGGTCCATTCTTAATGGAGAGACCAAGACAGGCGTGACGATCTTTGAGCTAAACGAAAAAATGGACGAAGGCGATATTCTGACGGTCGAAGAGGTGGACATCCTAACCCGCGAAACCGCTCCACAATTAGAAGCCAGGCTCGCCCGTTGCGGCGCGGAGCTGCTCCTCAAAACCCTTGATCAGATCGCCTATCTCCCCCGCTCCCCCCAGGACCATAGCAAAGCTTCCTTAGCGCCTCGCTTGAGAAAGGAGGACGGAAAGATCAACTGGACCAAGGATGCCGTGGCTGTCGAGAGGATGGTCCGTGCCTTCTCTGGCTGGCCGGGCGCCTACACGATTTTCCGAGGCCTGAGAATCCTCATCCGTGCCGGGGAAAAAATTAGCGAACCTGCTTCTGGCTTTCTCCCTGGCCAAGTCGTCGGAATCAAGCGGGAAGGCCTGATTGTCGGGTGCGGCCAGGGCAGTCTTTTTCTCGTGGAACGCTTGCAGCGGGAAGGCAAGAAAGAAATGGAGGCTTCGTCTTTCTTGCGCGGCCTGCGGATCGAGCCCGGAGATTTTTTTTCTTAACGTCGGGCGGGCGGAGGGAGCTATTCCTCGAGGATAAACTGGTAGGGATTTTGGGGCCTGTTGTTGAGCCGGACTTCATAGTGAAGGTGGGGACCCAGGGCTTTTCCAGATTTTCCAACCAGGCCGATGACATCGCCGCGCTTAATTTTCTGCCCTGATTTCACCAGAAACTTGCTCAGATGAAGGTAATGAGTCGTTAATCCCCCGCCGTGGCTGAGGACAACATACCTGCCGCTCATTTTATCCGTCCCAAGCGTCAGAACGTACCCGTCGGCCGTGGCCACGACGGGGTTCCCGAAATTCGTGGCGATATCAATCCCGTAATGAAATGTCCTTTTGCCAGTAAAAGGATCAATCCGGTTAGAAAAGGGCGAACTCACCCAGCCGATCGTCGGCCAGATGGTTGGCGTTGAAGCGAGCTTGGCAGCCTGGACTTCAAAAAAACTCGTCAAGATGTCGAGGTTTTTTCCGAGGTTTTCGGCTTTATCGGCAAGTTCCCTTGGGTCCTGGAGAGTGAGTGTCTGCTTCAGTTGAGGACCGCCCGGCGCTTTGTCGCTTTCCATTTCATCGACATCCCCGCCCCCGATGCCGATTTCCTTGAGGACTTCCGATGATTTGAGACCCGCCATGACATTAAGCTTCTCGGTGTAGCTTTTAAGGGACTCGACGGTTTGGCTCAGCTTGCTGATGGAGCTCTTATAATCGGAGAGAAGCTTGTTTTGCTCAGCGTTTTCCTTGAGGAGACTCCTGTACTTAGCCCGGGTGACGCTCATGGTGAAATAATCTACCATGAACACAGCCAAGACGACGACGCTGAACACGGCTAACGAGAGCAGAGCATTTATGGCTTTCTGCGACAGAGTGATCGTCTTAAATCTTTTGGCGCAATGAGGAACGATGATCAGAGAAAGGTGTTTTTTAGCCATCAAACGCTCTTTTTCATTACCAAATCAAAAAATCAATGTCAAGAGTCAATTTTATTTTCTTTTTGCCCCTCCCTTTCTGATTTGGCGCTCGATCCATTGGACAATGTCCTCGGTCGATGTGCCAGGAAGAAAGATTTCGCGGATTCCGGCCTTTTTCATCCGGGGTATATCCTTTTCAGGGATGATCCCGCCCGCGATGACTGGAATGTCTTCGGCTCCTTTATCTCTGAGGAGCTTCATGATCTTGGGAAAGAGGATGGGGTGAGCACCCGAGAGAATGCTCAGGCCGATAAGGTCAACGTCTTCCTGGATGGCGGCGTTGACAATCTCTTCAGGAGTCCGCCTCAGCCCGGTGTAAATGACCTCCATCCCGGCGTCGCGAAGAGCCCGGCAAATCACTTTAGCGCCGCGGTCATGGCCATCCAGGCCTGGTTTGGCCACCAAAACCCTGATTTTTTTGGTTGACATGACCACCTCCCTTGATCTCAGCCCTTCGTCAGAACCATTTCGTTCAGCCCTTTCAGTAAGAAACTGGCTCTTGGTACTCGCCGTAAACCTCTTTCAAGGCATCCATGATTTCACCCAGCGTTGCATAAGCCTTCACGGAGACCAAAAGAAAGGGCATCAGGTTCAGGCCATCCCGGGCAGCCTTTTCCAGGTCATTCAACGCCCTGTTCACTCTGGTCTTGTTCCTCCTTCGCTTGACCTCCCGCAACCGGGCAAGCTGCTGGCGTGCAACCGCCTCGTCGATCTCGAGAATCGGGATCGGCTCGTGCTCCATTTCAAAAGCGTTCACGCCGACGATGATCTTCTCTTTTTTCTGTACAGCTCGTTGATACCAATAAGCGCTGTCTGCGATCTCCCTCTGGGGAAACCCGAGCTCGATCGCCTTCACCATCCCGCCCATATCATCGATCTTTCTGATGTACGTTTTGGCTTCCTCCTCAATCTGCTTTGTCAGCACCTCGATAAAATAGGACCCGCCGAGAGGGTCAATCGTGTTCGAGACTCCGCTTTCGTAAGCAATGATCTGCTGAGTCCGGAGGGCAATGGTCACCGCATCCTCTGACGGCAGCGCATAAGTTTCGTCCAGTGAGTTCGTGTGGAGAGACTGAGTCCCGCCGAGAATAGCGGCCAACGCCTGAAGAGCCACCCTGACGACATTATTATACGGTTGCTGAGCCATCAGCGAAACGCCCGAAGTCTGGGTGTGAAAGCGCAGCCACCAGGACCTTGGGTTCTTAGCTTTGAACCGTTCTCTCATCACCTCGGCCCAGATTTTCCTGGCCGCTCTGAACTTGGCGATCTCTTCAAAAAAGTCGTTGTGGGAATTTAAAAAATAAGAGAGCCTGGGGGCGAATTCATCCACTTTCAGCCCTCTCTGGAGAGCCCAATCCACGTACTCGATCCCGTCGCGGAGCGTGAAGGCCAGTTCCTGCGAAGCTGTGGCGCCTGCTTCACGGATATGATAGCCAGAGATGGAAATCGTGTTCCAGCGCGGGACTTCCTTTGCGCCGTATTCGAAGGTGTCGACGATGAGCTTCATCGAGGGCCGCGGCGGGAAAACGAAAGTCTTCTGGGCGATGTATTCTTTAAGGATGTCGTTCTGGATGGTCCCTGAGATCACCTTCGGCGAGACCCCTTGCTTTTCCGCAACGGCGATGTACATGGCCCAGAGCACGGCTGCTGGAGCGTTGATGGTCATCGACGTCGTGATTCGGTCAAGAGGAATCCCCTTGAAGAGAATCTCCATATCGGCTAGCGTATCGACGGCGACGCCGCACTTGCCGACCTCGCCTTTGGCCAGGGGATGGTCAGAATCAACGCCCATTAAGGTGGGAAGATGGAAGGCGACGCTGAGGCCCGTCTGCCCGCAGCGGAGCAAGTATTTGTACCGCTTGTTCGTGTCCTCGGCTGTTCCGAACCCTGAAAACTGTCTCATCGTCCAGAGACGGCCACGGTACATTGTCGGATGGATTCCTCGGGTGAACGGGTATTCACCCGGAAAGCCCAGATCCCGGAGATAATCAAAATTTTTCAGGTCGGCCGGCGTGTAAAGCTCTTTGATCTTTCTCCCCGAAACCGTCGTGAACAACATCTTGCGACGAGACGGATCACCGTCGGCCTGAGCGCTGCTTTTTTTCTTCCATGCTTCATAAGATCTTTTAAGGGCGGGCGACTGGATCCCTTTTTTCAAACTCCTCTTCTCCTTTCTTGCTCTCGAAAACATGGGGCCTGACCTATTGCCTAGAGAGATGTCTCGCCTAAAGACGGGGCTAAAGCGGGCTCAATCCTCCGTCACTTTGAAGACCACATCATGATCCCGGACTTGTGACTCCACTCGAAGCCCAATCGAGTCTCCTTTTTTGGCGGATTGGACGGGGCTGTGCTCGACCTGCATGGATTCAACCTTCTGGTAGAAATCCGTGGTGTGGCCCTTGATATGGATCGTGTCGCCAACCTTGAGCCCGCCTTTGGTCAGCTCTACGACGCCGACCCCGATTTTAGAGAAATAATGGCTGATCCGGCCAATTTCTTCCTCCATCCTTTCCTCCTTTGTGTGAGCTTGAATAGAAATTATCAAAAAAAGCCGCGCTTGGCAAGACAAAATTTAGGCGCCGACGCAGCAAAACGTTAGGGCGCGTTAGACCGTGCGGCCTGGAGCCAGCCTCAGCCCCCGCCCCCCGGGGAACCAGTCCCGTCGGTTCCCCCCGTCGGAGAAGCCGACGGGTCCCCCCTCCGCTACGGGGGCTTTAGGCCGGCATCCATGCCGCCGAAGATGGGATGTCAGACGTATTGTTGGTACCCCCCAAAGATTTGCTACTTCCTTTCGGCGCGAATGGGACGGTCCTGAACCTGGACCGTCGCCATTTACCTATGAGAGCACCGACCCTCCGTTCACGTTGATGATGGCTCCCGTGATATGGCGGGCAAGGTCAGATGCGAGGAACAGGATGGGCCCCGCGATGTCCTCTGGAGGGGGAATTCTCCGGAGCGGGATCGACTGTCTGACGCTCTCACGAAATTGCGGGTCGCTGAAAACGCCGGCGCACATATCGGTGTCGACCCAGCCAGGAGCGACGCAGTTGACGCGGATCTGGAATGGCGCCAGCTCTACTGCCCAGGATTTTGTCAGGGCGTTGATGGCGCCTTTGGTGGCGGCATAGTGGGAGTGGAATGCCTCTCCCCGGATCCCGGCTGTCGAGCTGACGTTGATGACGCAGCCCTGGCCCTGTTTTTTCATGTGCGGAACGATAGCGTCCGTGAAGTAGTAGACGCTGTCGAGGTCAACTTCGACCGTTTCTTTCCATACTCTGGCGTTCCCCGACCCGAGCTCGAGATACGTCCAGATTCCCGCGTTGTTGACCAGGACGTCTATCCTTCCCCTGGCCGCGATGAGTTCTTCGACCGTCCGCCGGACCCCGCTCGCCTCGGAAATGTCCAGCTTGAAGACGAGGCACTGGCGGCCCAGTGACTCAACCGCTTCCTTCACTTCCAAAGCGGCTTTATCACGCGATTGATAAGTGATGGCAACATCTGCGCCAGCGCGGGCAAACAGAATGGCCGTGGCCCGGCCTATCCCCCGCGACCCGCCCGTGATGAGCGCCGTCTTTCCAGTGAGGTCGATCATTTCATCCTCTCTTTTTTATCACCTTATATCCTGAGAATTTTTCTCCTCCCCGTTGAGAGACCGGCACGCATGATGCCGGTTTCTGCCGTGCTCTTGGAGGCTCTGATTCACGGATTATCCAGGCTAAAAATGAGCGCCTGTGTAATGAAGGGTAAACTCGCGCATCTCGTCAAAATAAAGATACCGGTATACTTCGGCCTGATGCGGCTCAAGCTTTCGCCTTATCACCGAAAAATATTCCTCCGGCCCGGGCAACTCTCCCTTTAGCGCCGCGATGGCCCCAAGCTCCGCCGAGCCAAGATAGACCCGGGCGCCGTCTCCCATGCGGTCGTCGAAATTGCGAGTGGACGTAGAGAGGACGGTCGCTCCAGGCCTGACCCGGGCCTGATTGCCCATACAGAGCGAACAGCCCGGAATCTCAGTCCTGGCGCCAGCAGATGAGTAGATGGCGTAATATCCTTCTTTCATCAGCTGAGCAGCGTCCATTTTGGTCGGCGGCGTTAGCCAGATGCGGGTCGGCAGGTATCCCGCGCCTTCGAAAATCTTGCCGACAGCCCGGAAATGGCCAATGTTGGTCATGCAGGAGCCGATAAAGACTTCGTCGATCCGGTCGCCTGCAACTTCTGAGAGAAGCTTGACATCGTCAGGGTCGTTTGGACAGGCTAAGATCGGCTCCTTGACCTGGTCAAGGTCGACTTCGAGCACAGCGGTGTATTCGGCTGTCGCGTCTCCCCGGAGAAGCGCTGGTTTTTCCAGCCACTTCAGACAAGCATCGATTCTCCTTTTTAGCGTGTCGGCATCCTGGTAGCCTTCCCCAATCATCCGCTCCATCAAAGCGATGTTGCTCCTCAGGTATTTCGAGACCTGCTCGACGCTGAGGGCGATGAGGCCGCCGGCTGCTGACCTTTCAGCCGAGGCGTTAGTGAGCTCATAGGCCTGGTCCACGCTCAGGTCGGGGAGTCCCTCCATTTCCAGGATGCGGCCGTTGAAGACGTTCTTTTTCCCTTTCTTAGCAACCGTGAGCAAGCCTTCCTTGATGGCGAAATACGGGATGGCGTTGACGACGTCGCGCAAGGTGATGCCCGGGTTCAATTTTCCCTTGAACTTGACGAGCACGGATTCCGGCATGTCGAGCGGCATGAACCCGAGAGCTCCAGCAAAAGCAACCAGCCCCGAACCGGCCGGAAAGCTCAACCCGATGGGGAAGCGGGTGTGCGAATCGCCGCCCGTGCCCAAGGTATCGGGAAGGATGAACCGGTTCAGCCAGGAATGGATGATGCCGTCGCCGGGCTTAAGGGCCACGCCTTTCCGTTCGATGACGAACGCAGGGAGGCTCTGATGCATCCGGACGTCGGCCGCTTTGGGATAGGCTGCGGTGTGGCAGAACGACTGCATGAACAGGCCGCACTGGAACTCGAGGCAAGCCAGCTCCTTGAGCTCCTCGACCGTCATCGGGCCCGTCGTGTCCTGGGATCCTACGGTCGTCATCTTCGGCTCGCAGGCCGTCCCGGGAAGGACTCCCTCCAGGCCACAGGCATGGCCGACGATCTTTTGCGCCTGAGAATACCCCTGGCCCGGCCTGGGCCTGGGGTTCTCAGGCTGAATGAAAAAGGGCGCCTCGCCCAGGCCAAGCACCTGGCGGGCCCGCGCGGTCAGGTTGCGTCCGATAATGAGGTTGAGTCTTCCGCCAGCGCGGAATTCGTCCCGCAGGGTTAGAGGCTTGAACTCGAACCGAGCGATGACAGCGCCCTCCTGATTGCGAATTTCCCCAGTCTTCATGTCAAGGGTAATGATGTCCCCCGTCTTCATTGCAGATACCTCGGTCATGATGGGCAGGCCGCCCGAGTCCTCGGTCGTGTTAAAAAAGATGGGCGCGATGAGGCCGCCGATGACGACCCCGCCTCTGCGCTTGTTCGGAATAAAGGGGATGTCCTCACCGATGTGCCACATCAGGGAGTTGCAGGCAGATTTCCGTGACGAGCCTGTGCCAACGACATCCCCGACAAAGGCAACACGGAAGCCTTCTTCCCTGAATTTCTGGATCATCGAGATACCGCCGGGAAAACGCGTCTCCCCCATCGACAGGGCATGGAGAGGGATATCTGGCCGGCTCCAGGCGTTTTTCGCAGGAGAAAAATCGTCGGTGTTTATCTCGCCTTCCACCTTGAAGACCTTGAAGGTCATTGTCTTTGGAAAATCCGGCCGCATGAGGAACCACTCCGCTTCAGCCCAGGAAGCGAGGACTTCCCTGGCGTGGGGATTTTTCCTGGACTTCTCGACGACTTTATCGAATGCGCCGTAAACGAGGATGATGTGTTTCAGGGCTTCTGCCGCTTTGGGCGCCAGTTCCTCCACGTCAAGAAACTCCACGAGAGGGTCGACGTTGTGGCCGCCGAGCATCGTCCCGAGCAGAAAAACCGCGTCTTTTTTCGAGACCACGGGCGAAGAAACTTGGCCACGGGCGACTTTGCTCAGCCATGCGGCCTTGACTCTTGCGGCCGGGTCGACGCCGGGCGAGACGCAGTTTTTCAGCAAGTTGAAAAAGATTTCTTCCTGGCCTGCCGGTGGGTTTTCTAACAGGCGGCAGACCTCGGCCGTCTCTTCGGAAGTGAGAGGCAGGGGCGGAATCCCCAGCTTCCGTCTTTCGGCTTCCTGCTTAAAATAGGATTCCAGCATATCTTTACTCCGTTCGAAAAAAATACATCCAAAATAAAGTGTATAAGGCTTTTTATCCCTGTTTGTCAAAATGAAGTTTCATCTCGCCAAAATCTATGAAACGAGAATCCGGTTGCGCGTTATGTCAGAACGTGCCTCCCAAAAAGCCTTATTATTGCCTTTCTCACAAAAGATAAATAAAAGAGGCATGATTCGTCAATCCTGGCGTCTCTAAAAAGCAACCCTGTCAGTGTATTCTATTGATTTTTTACTCCAAAAAGAATAAAATTCTCCCTTTCTTAATGTTGAATTCATCCTAAACGCAGGGAGGAATAATCATGGACAAAGCTGCTATCGAGAGAGCCAAGGAGCACTTCGGAAGGCTTCTCGAGGCTCAGATGAAACGCATGGAGCAGGTTAAATCCGCGCCGGACTGGATCGATTACGCCAAGATCAAGCCGATCAAGATCGGCGTCATCGGAGGAGATGGAATCGGTCCGTATATCGCCAGGGAGGCCCGCCGCGTCCTCGAGTTCATGCTCCGGGATGAGGTCAAAAGCGGCAAGGTCGTCATCGCAGATATCGAGGGCTTGACGATCGAAAATCGCGCCGCTTGCATGAAGCCGATTCCCGACGACGTTCTCGCCGAGATCAAAAAGCACCATGTCACCCTCAAAGGGCCGACGACCACGCCTCGCAAGGGCGATCCCTGGCCGAACATCGAAAGCTGCAACGTGGCCGTGAGGAAGGAGCTCGATCTTTTCGCCAACGTCAGGCCGGTCCGGGTCCCCCAGCAGGGCATCGACTGGATTTTTTTCCGAGAAAACACCGAGGACGTCTACGCCTTAGGGCCCTTCGGCATCGAGGTCGATGAAGACATTGCCATCGATTTCCGTCTGATCAGCGCGCCGGGCGCTGACCGCATCTGCCGCCTGGCCTTCGAGCACGCCAGCAAGAACGGCCGCAGTCGAGTGACCTGCGTGACTAAAGCAAACGTCGTTAAGACGACCGACGGCCGCTTTCTTGAGAATTTCTATCGGATTGCTAAGGAATATCCTGGGATTGAGGCCGACGACTGGTACATCGACATCATGACCGCCAAGCTCGTCGACGAAAAGCGCCGCCGCGACTTCCAGGTCATAGTTCTCCCAAACCTCTATGGCGACATCCTGACCGACGAGGCTGCTGAGTTCCAGGGAGGAGTGGGCACGGCCGGAAGCGCCAACATCGGCAAGCAGTACGCCATGTTTGAAGCTATCCACGGGTCTGCGCCGCGGATGGTCAAGGAGGGGCGGGCCCAGTACGCCGACCCGGCCAGCATGATCCGCGCTGCCTCGATGCTCCTCAGTCACGTTGGCTTTCCGGAAAAGGGCAAGAGCCTGGAAATGGCCCTCGACATCTGCGGTCAGTACGAGAAAAAATTGGTCGTCACCGGAAGGCCGACGGGAGCGACCGGAGCAGCCTTCACCGATTACCTGATGGAGACCCTCCAGTCGCCCAATCTAAAGCAGAGATGGGAGAGCTATCTTAAAGGCTGAAACCCAGCGATTCCGCAACTGCTTTGTCTTGACTCCCCTCGTGCATTTCATTATATTTTGAACTTCTGATAGATATCATCTTAAAAAGAGGAGGTATCCATGAATTTTCAAAGGAAAAAAATTGCCCTCATCGGCGGAGGCCAGATCGGCCAGAACCTGGCCATGCTGGCAGCGATGAAAGAGCTCGGGGATATCGTCATCCTCGATGTGGGCGATTACGTCAACCCAGTCAAGGGAAAGGCTCTGGACCTGATGGAGATGGCCCCGCACGGCAATTATGACGCCAACATCGCCGGCACGGGTGATTACAAGGACATCGAGGGCGCCGATGTGGCGATCGTCACGGCGGGAAAGCCCCGCGTCGCCGGCATGACGCGCGAGGACCTACTCAACACCAACCTGGCCATCATTAAAGACGTCGCGGCGGGCATCAAGGAGTATGCGCCGAAGGCTTTTTGCATCATCGTCACCAACCCTCTTGACGCGATGGTCTATGCTTTCTACAAACTGACGGGCTTCCCCAAGCACCAGGTCGTCGGCATGGCCGGCACGCTCGACACGGCCCGCTGGCGTGCGTTCATCGCGATGGAGCTTGGGGTGTCGGTGGCTGACGTGGCAGGCACCGTCCTCGGCGGCCACGGACCGGACATGGTTCCTCTTCCCCGGCTGACCACTGTGGGCGGGGTTCCCCTGACCGAGATTGCCACCCAGGAGCAGATTGACCGGCTCGTCCTTAGGACGCGCGAAGCAGGGACAGAGATCGTCAAGCTCTTCGGCAAGGGGTCTGCCTTCTTCAGCCCGGCCTGGAGCGCCATCATCATGGCTGAGTCTTATCTCAAAGACAAGCGGAGGATTCTGGCAGCCGCGGCGCTCTGCGAGGGCGAGTACGGCATCAACGGCCTGTTCATTGGCGTGCCGGTCATGATCAGCGCTAAGGGCATCGAGAAAATCTACGAGATTAAGCTCACAGAAGAGGAGATGGCCCAACTCCAGAAGACGGCCGCGGGCGTCAAGAAGACCGTCGAAGAGACCCAGCTGTAACGCTCGACGCACAAACGCTCTCGCCGTCACAGCTGGAAAAAAGAGGAAAATATGGCTGAGCACAAAATCACGACTCCGGTCACAGACGACATGATCGAAAAGCTGCACGCCGGAGACAAGGTCTTTGTCACCGGATTCCTTCTCACAGGCAGGGATGCCGCCCACAAGAAGCTCATCGACCTTGTCAAAGAGGGAAAAGAGCTTCCCGTCGACATCAAAGGCCAGTTTATCTACTATGTCGGTCCCACACCGGCCCGGCCAGGAAAACCCATCGGCTCAGCCGGGCCGACGACAAGTTACAGGATGGACACCTACGCCCCCACCCTTCATGCTCTTGGCCTTAAAGGGACGATCGGAAAGGGCGAGCGGAGCAAGGAAGTCAAGGAGGCTCTGAAAAAACACAAGGCTGTTTACCTGGCCGCGGTCGGCGGGGCTGGAGCTCTGATTTCCAAGAGCATCGAAGGCTCGGAAGTCGTTGCCTACCCGGAGCTTGGGCCGGAGGCCATCATCCGTCTTAAGGTCAGGGACTTTCCCTGTATCGTCATCAACGACATGCACGGCGGCGACCTTTACGAGGAAGGGAAGAAAAAATACAGGATCGAGTAGGGAACGCGAATTCTCTGTGCGTTTCGGACATCATCAAAGGGAGGCAAAGACTAAGTGAAAATCCACGAGTATCAGGCTAAACAGATTCTAAGTCAATACGGAGTCCAGATCCCGCACGGCGAGGTGGTGGAAACCCCCGCCAAGGCGCGGGAGGCTGTCGAACGGATCGGCCGCCGCGTCGTCCTCAAGGCCCAGATCCACGCCGGCGGCAGAGGAAAAGGCGGAGGCATCAAACTCGCTGATTCTCCCCAGGAAGCGGAAAGCCTGGCAGAGAAAATGATCGGCATGACCCTTGTGACGCCTCAGACAGGTCCTCAGGGGAGGCTGGTCAAGCGCCTCCTGGTTGAGGAGGCTCAAGACATCGCTAAAGAGCTTTATCTTGGGATCGTCATCGACAGAGCTCGAGAATGCGCCGTCGTCATGGCTTCGACCGAGGGCGGCGTGGAGATCGAAAAGGTGGCCGCCGAACACCCCGAGCTTATCTTCAAGGAGTGGGTTAACCCGGCCACAGGATTGGCAGGGTTTCAGGCAAGGAAGCTTGCTTTCGAGCTCGGGCTGGCCGGTGAAACGCATAAACAGGCGGTTAAGTTCATCTCTAGTCTTTTTAAGGCATTCCAGATGTCGGATGCCTCGCTGGCTGAGATAAACCCGCTTATCATCACAAGGGCGGGTGCGGTCCTGGCCCTCGACGCCAAGATGAACTTTGACGACAACGCCGTTCCACGGCACCCGGAAATCCAGGCCATGAGGGACCTCAACGAGGAAGAGCTCCTGGAGGTCGAGGCGTCCAAATACAACTTGAACTATATCAAGCTGGACGGCAACGTCGGCTGCATGGTTAACGGCGCCGGACTGGCTATGGCCACCATGGACATCATCAAATATTCCGGCGGGATGCCTGCCAACTTTCTCGACGTCGGCGGCGGAGTGACCGAAGAAGCAGTCATGAACGCCTTTAAAATTCTCGTGGCTGACAAAGACGTTAAAGCCGCGCTCATCAACATCTTCGGGGGTATTGTCCGCTGCGACCTGATCGCCAACGGAATCGTCAAAGCGGCCAAAGAATTGAGCACTCAGATCCCGATCGTCGTCCGGCTCGAAGGGACGAACGTTGACCTGGGCAAAAGAATCCTCCAGGATTCTGGGCTGGCCTTCACGCCGGCAGTGGGCATGAAGGACGCGGCTGAGAAAGTTGTCGCTCTGGCAAAGTAGATAAAGGAGCAGGAGATGAGCATTCTCATTGATAAGAAAACGCGCGTTGTCGTTCAAGGAATCACCGGCGGAGAAGGGACCTTTCACACCCAGAAGATGATCGAATACGGGACAAAAATCGTGGCCGGAGTCACGCCGGGAAAAGGCGGCATGACCCATCTCGGTGTCCCTGTTTTTAACACTGTTGCCGAAGCCGTGGAGAAAGCGGGGGCAAACGCCGCGGCTATTTTCGTCCCTCCTTTCTTCGCTGCCGACGCAATTATGGAGGCCGCGGATGCAGGGATCTCCGTGATCGTCTGCATCACCGAGGGAATACCGACTTTCGACATGATAAAAGCAAAGGCTTTCCTTAAAAACAGGCCCGTCTCGCTCATCGGGCCCAACACGCCGGGAATCATCTCGCCCGGCAAGTGCAAGATCGGCATCATGCCCGGCCACATCCACACACCTGGCACGATCGGCATTATTTCCCGATCAGGTACTCTGACCTATGAGGCCGTTCAGCAGGTAAGCAAGATGGGATTCGGCCAATCGACGGCGGTCGGCATCGGCGGCGACCCGATCGTCGGCATGAAGTACATCGACCTGTTAAAGCTTTTTAAGAAAGACAAGGGGACTGAAGCCGTCATTATCATCGGCGAAATCGGCGGCACGGCCGAGGAAGAAGCGGCCGAATACATAAAAAAAGAATTTAATAAGCCCGTGGTCAGCTTTATAGCTGGCCAGACCGCGCCGCCCGGACGTCGGATGGGACACGCTGGTGCCATCATCGCCGGAGGTAAGGGAACGGCAAAAGAAAAAATGGAAGCGCTCGAAGCGGCCCGTGTGTTAGTGGCCAAGAGCCCGGCCGAGATCGGGCTCAAAGTAAAGGAAGCTCTTGGGCGCTGAGCCGGGACAGCTCGAGCGTTCATTTATTCATATAATGTCATCACGAAGGGCTGGTTGACAGAATTTCACCAAAGGACTAACTTGAAAACATGCCGAGCAAGCTGAAGGTCGATTTCCATACGCACACCTGCGATGACCCCAAGGACTACATCAACTTCAGCGCCGAAAAACTCATTGACCGGGCAGCGCAGCGAGGTTTCGACGCTCTGGCCATCACCAATCATGATATTATCACCAACAATCCAAAACTGGAGGAATATGCTGCGGCTCGAGGCGTGCTTTTGATTCCCGGCGCCGAGCTGACTCTTTCTAAAAAACATATCCTGCTCATCAACCCTGACCCCGATACCATTCCTTCTCTCCACAAGCTTGAAGACCTCGAGAAAATAAGGAATTCTAGCAACCTGGTTATAGCTCCGCATCCCTTCTTTCCAGGGTTTAAGTGCCTGGGGAGGAAGTTAGAGAACTATCTCCCTTTATTCGACGCCATCGAATATTCTTTTTTCTATAACCACTTCATCAACCGGAATAAAAAGGCGGTTCTCCTGGCTGGCACGTTCAACAGGCCGCTCGTCGGAAACTCCGACTGCCATAACATCTGGCAGCTCGGGATAACCTACACGCTGGTCGAAGCAGAGAAAAATGTTTTCTCCATAGTCAAGGCCGTGAAGCAAGGAAAAACAGAAGTCGTGACCTCTCCCCTTCCCGTTCTGACGATGGCCAGAGTCGCCATCAACTTTGCCTTGGGCGACAGGCTGAAGATTCATCTCCGGGTTTAATACAAAAAAGCGGGGAAGACGGCTTTCCATCTTTGCTTCCGGGGTCTTGACATCTGCTCCCGTCCATGAAAAAAATTTAAAAGAACAAAAAAGAAAGGAGGCAGCATGAAAAAGCTTTTCACATCGCTCGCGTTTTTAGCCCTGACTGCCGGTTTGCTGACGGCCTCTTCGCCGGCGCAGCAGGCTCAGGCGAGGCAAGAGCCGCCGCCCCTTAGGCTTGAGAAAATCAGCGAGAGAATTTACGAAGTTAAAGGCGGGAGCGGCGCCAACGCTGGCGTGTTTCTTGGAAGACAGAAGACCCTGGTCATCGACGCGAAAATGAGCGAAGAGTCGGCAATGCAGATGATCGAGGAAGCCAAGAAATTATCCCCTAATCCGATCGGTGCTGTCGTCTTAACACACAGCGACGGCGACCACGTCAACGGCCTGCCGGCTTTGCCCGCGGGAATCGAGATCATCGCTCACGACAACACCCGGCAGCACCTGGATGAAGCGTTCAAGGAGGAAAAGCTGCGGGCCTACCTTCCGCAAACAACCTTCGCCGAGAAATACGAGCTTAAGCTGGACGGAGAGACAGTACAGCTTCTCCACTTTGGACCGGCCCATACAAACGGCGATGTGGTCGTCTATTTCCCCGAAGAGAAAGTTGTCTTCCTGGGGGACCTGTTTTTCAAGGGGAGGGACCCTCTCGTCCATCGGCACAAGAACGGAAACTCTTTCGGGTTAGTTAAGGTCCTTAAGGCCGTGCTCGAGCTCGACGCCGAGACGTTCCTCTCCGGTCACGCCGACAAAGCCTCACGCGGCGATATCATAGAGCTTATCCAGTCGCTCGAGGAGAAACAGGCCCGGATCAAAGGACTCATTGAGGAGGGAAAGTCCCTCGATGAGATCAAGAAAGTCTTCAACGTTGAGGACAGGCCTGCTCAGCCAGGAAGACCACGCTGGCTCAGCCTTCCCGAGATTATCTACCTGGAACTGACCGAGAAAAAGTAGGCGTTATCTTACCCAGTCCCTATAAGGAATAAGCTCCAAGGCAGCTGGATTGGTTATGCGGAAAAAGGCATAGAGATTGCCCTTTTCGGGCACGAGCTTGAACGACCAGTAGCGAATGAGCCCGTATTGAGACTGCGGTTCGAGCAGGCAGGGAATGAGGTTTGCGCCGGCCTGGCCGCAGGAAACATAGAAATCTCCCTTCTTGACGACAACCTGGAGAGTTTTTTTCTCCACGTCAATTTTTTCGGGCGGCAGGTAATCGTACTTGGCAGGGACGACTTCGCCAACCTGATAGGCTTCGACCTCCAGAGCGACATCCTTGGTGACCAACTCGACCCTGAGGCCATGATCGAGCAACGTCTCGATAACATCCTGATGCCCTGCGGGGACGATGTAGCCCAGCGGCCGAGGCAGGCGCAGCTTCGGGGCCACCCCTGGAAACCAGTTCTTGACGACGTCGGTCGTGACCTTGTATTCAGCCGGAAAGGGGTACGGCGCTATATCCGCCATGGTGAGAGTTTCGCCAGCTTTCTTATCCACCTTGAGAATCCCCCGGACCGGACTTTCGGCCCGATCGAACTTCTTGATGGTCAGAACGGGCTGTTTTTCGTCGCGGACATATTCCATGGCAAGATGGACAAGGTCATCATCCGAATAAGCCTTGGCCCTTTCCAAGAGGTCCTGACGGAATTCCCGGACCATAGTGTTTATTTCTGCGGCATGATCGGCGATCGCCCCGACGAAATAGCGAAGACCGAAATACTGCCAACCGGTCCTCTGTTCGAGCGTCTCAAGATCGTGCCGCGAAGCTCCTTCCTGGATAAACGAAAGAGTCTCAAAAATACCCAGGCTGTTGCGGCCGTCGTTGAGATCGGTTGTGCTGTACCGCTTCATTTCCTCCCGGCCAGACAGCTCCTCAGGCCTGTAGCGCACGCCGGCAGAGGAATCAACGCCCATTTCCTGGGTAACAAGGTATTCATGAAAAGTGATTCGCTTCTTCTCCAGGTTCTTGGCAACAGAGCTTAGAACAATAGACCTGGAAAAATCCTGCAACCGTGGGTGGATGTTGATGTTGGAGACGCAGCCGATGGAGACCCTGTAATAGTCGTCGCCCTTTTCATGGACGTCGATTGTCGCCTCGGGCATCCAGGCCCGGAAAACCCTGTGGATGGCCTTTGTCTCTTCGGCCTCCAGCTTGACGTGATCGCGGTTAAGGTCGAGGTCCTGCTCATTCTGCCGCCGGTCAAACCAGTTTCCATAAGGGTTTGCCTGCGGGATGGCCAAGAAGTTCACTTTTTTCAGGAGCGGCTTGAGTTCTCCCAAAGCAAGGTCGCGGATGAGCCAGAGAGCCGCCTCTTTGGCCGATTGCTCATTCCCGTGCTGAGAAGCCACAAGCAGGATGGTCGGCTTCTGCCTGTTGAGCTTTTCCGGGCAGTCAACCCCCTCTTCTGTCACAACCACTAATAAAAGGTCTTTGGCTGGGAACCCCTGGACTTCCTTTGTCTTCCCTATGACGCGGACAGTCACCTCAGGGGAAAGGAAATCGAGGGCGCTCAGAAAACGGGCGATTTCTTCGTGCTGACTGTACTGGGTGTAGCGTGATTCTTCAGCGGGCGTCCTCAGGGTCTGGCCCAGGCCAGATTGGACAAGGGCGAGCGCCAGAATAAAAACCAAACAGGCCCTTCTCCCAAAATTTTCTTTATTCATTGAACCTCCTTCGTATCATTGAGCTTAGCTCCTCGCCGGGTTTTATTGATCCCGGATGGAATAAATAAGAGGACAAGGCAAAGCCGCAGCCCGAGCGCCATCCATTTCTTATTTCTTTATGTGTTGCTTTTTACTAACAGCTTATCTCATTGGGAAAAATAAAAGAAATCATAGACGAACCGGGCAATCTTGGCGATCGTCGATTCAACATCGCTCGTTTTTCCCATAAAATTCTTGGTAAGGACCGCCAGGATGACATGGCCCTGACCATCGGGCAGGTAGATGATGCCGCAGTCGTTAACCGTCCCGGCAATCGTCCCCGTCTTGTGCGCCACCCGGCTGCCCGGCGGCAGCTCTCCCTTGATCCTGGACTCCCCTGTCTGACAGTCGAGCATGATAGAAATAATCAAATCGCAGCTTGCCGCGTCGAGAATCTCTTTCTTGAAAATTTTTTCGAGGAGGAGGCAGAGCGCCCGCGGGGTGCTCTGGTCTCGCTCGTCAAGACTGAACTCGGTCACAGCTTTCTGGCGGGCTTCCCTGCTGCGATCCGCCGCTTTCTCAAGCTCGCCTGTGATGTCATCGAGCGACAGGCTTTTATACTTTTCATAATCCAAACCGAGAAAATCCATGATGAGTTCCTGGCAACTCCTGTTCACGGTCAATCCCTCGATACCGAAGGAGGCCAGACGCTTAGTGACGTTTTCGGGTCCGACTTTTTTCAGGAGGATGTCTGTGGCCGAATTATCGCTGATCATCATCATCAGTTGGATGAGATTCCTGACCGAAAGCTTGATGCCTGGAGCAACAAGGTCAGAAATCAGCCCGCTCCCGAGATGCTGGTCTTTCTTGTCGATGCTGACCTCATCCTCCAGGCTGAATTTCCTCTCTTTCACCTGGGCCAAGACCTCGACAAGCACTGGAATTTTGAAAACGCTGGCCATCGGAAAGGATGTTTCGCCGTTAATATAAAGCTCCTGCCCTGATTCCAGGTGTTTGACGGCCACCCCAACTTCTCCGTCTGCTCTCCGGATGAGGCTCTGAATCTGGCGCTCGAGCCTTTTCATCCTGGAAAAATCGGCTGTCTCGACCTTTTTTTCAGCGGCAGGCTTGTGTTTCTGTTCGGGCGTCAGGCTGGACTCTGTCCGCGGATTAAACTTGAGCACAACTTCCCTATTTTCACCGCTCCTGAGCAGGCTGAATTTCGTCTCCTCTCCCCAGCCGAAGCGGGCCAGGTAAATCCTCAGTTCGTTGATGTCAGTGAAGGCCTTAGCATCGACCGAAAGAACGATGTCTCCTTTTTCGAAATCGGCGGCCAGCGCCGCGCCATCGGTCGGTTTTCGTTCGATGACCAGGTTTTCCAGACCATCGAATTTCTTGAACGAAAGCCCGACCGATGGGAAGGCCGCCTGTTCCTCTTCCTCAATTCCCCAAATATAATCACCCAGGCTTCTGGCGACTGTTGCAAATTCTTCCCCAGCTTTCACAGAAACCACAATCACGGTCTTCGATGGCAGCCTGGTCCTCTCTTGCACACGGCGGTTGATGCCGAGGTTATAGAGAAGGTGGCCTGAACCGGCCAAGATAATCATCTTTCTTTTTCCGCCGTCTGAGGAAACGACAGCGTTCGTGGCCATGACCTCATCCCAGGCAGCCTGAGCCCGGTAAAGTCCTTCAAAAACCTGGTCGAGGCTCTCTCCTTTCATCTGGTGAGGAAGATCGGTGCTTTCGAAGATTGTCCTGATGAGGAGCCGGTGTTCATTCGAGGAAAGATCCGGCCTCGGCACAAGCCTTTTTTCCTCCTCAGAAAGCGTATCCCATCCCAGCATCCGGATTTTGGTGATCAGGCTGCGCGGAGCGTTGAGGGCATAAACCGGAATATGCTTTTCCTTAGCCAGGGCAAAGATTTTTTTGTAATAGCCAAAATTCATGTTCCAGTGGATGTACCACCCTACCTCCCGGAGAAGCTCCTCTTCGGCCAGCAGCCCCTGGCTCCATTTGTCCAGGACGGGCTGCAACTCCGCGGGCAGCATCTCGAGACCGATGGCTACGGATTTATCCCTCTCGTAAAGCGCCTGGATAATCTGCAACTGGATGTCGTGCATCGTCAGGTTGTCGTGGCTTTCGCCGACATAGACAAATCGGCACCCTTCCAGTTCCTGGATCATCTTAGAAAAAGCAATGGGCTTGCCTGTCCGGGCGGAGATGATTTCACCCGGAGCCACCTGAATGAGCTTATTCCTGAGCGCAGGGTCTCCGATCTGAAGGCGCAACGCCCTGTCCTCTGCTCTCTCTTCCGCTACGAGTGAGCTGAGAAACAAGAAAGCGACGAGTATCACCCTAACTAATTTATTTCTCTGATTCATCGTATCCTCCACTCCCGCTTTTTGTATCATAATCATCCAGGGAGTTCCAGTCAACTTGGAGGGGGAACCGCTTCGCGTTCCCCCTTCCAACGGTCGGCCAATTTCATCGGCCTCCCTGCCTCCCCT
>JARYMI010000119.1 GCA_029907205.1 Clostridiales bacterium | reverse complement strand
AGCGCCGCTTTGTTGTTTGGAGCCGGAGTCGTTTATGTCTGTAATCTGGCAAAAAGAAACAAGTATTTTTTAGTCTCGATTATCTTCTCAGGTATAATCTCGATTACAATTATTTTCATAAAAAGATTATTTAATATAGAATTTCCCGAGACAATTACATCGGTCATTATTTTATCGGTCATTTCTGCGGGGATAGTCCTCTTTTCTATCTTTGTAAAAATAATCTTGAATAGACGAATTTTCCCGCTAAAAAATGTTTTGAGCCGCCATAATCTAATAATTTACTTTTTTCTATTTTGTATAGTATCTACTTTTCTTTTTCAAAGTTTTCGGATATGACCCCCATTTTTCGGACCAGTTTGAGTGCTAATTTCTGCTAACATCTCAGAGGGTGATTTTGCCCTTCTCTTTGAGATATTTCATCGGCGATTTGTTACCAAGCGCCGAATGTTTACGCACGAAATTATAATACCGGATCCTCTCCGCCACAACCTTTTTCAGTGATTCAAGATCATCCTGGTCCCAAAAAAGATCCCGATTCTCTTGCTTGAAACGACCGTTAAACGATTCCATATGAACATTTTCTTTCGCTCCCTTCTCCGAATACGATATTCGCGACTTCGAGCTCACGATGATTTCATGAACCCAGCGATGCCCGAGATACACCCCGTCCTGATCATGATGAATAATCACATCCTCAAGCCTCCGACCGAGTCTCTTCAGTGTCCGTTTTCCTTGCCGCCAGGCCGCTAACGCGAGATCCGTATCGTCACTGGGACCAACGGCATGACCAACGACCAGTTTGCTTTGATGATCGACGATCGGCATCAACTGGGCTTTTGCCCCTCCCTTCTGATAGAGGACCTCGGTAAAATCCGTGTAAAGGACCTCAAGATCATCGATCTCTTTCAGCCGAGAAACCAAGTTCATCGAGCTTCGGACCTCTTTGAGAAGTTTGTGAATCGGGTTCGGCTTGGGCGCCTTAAGCTTTTTCATGACAGCCAGATACCAGCTGCGGTGGAGCCGCTGAACCACCTTGTGGTTAATGGGGTAGCCCCAATCCTGAAGTTCGGATGTCGTCCTCCGGTAGCCGTATTCAGGATGTCGTTCGGCAATTTCCAGCAATGGCTTCCTCAAATGGCCATATTTGGCCTCATAGCTTTCTCTCTTCTGAACAGAATACCAGGTGCTCTTTGCCAACCCCAGAATTGCCAGAATCCTGTTGAGTCCATAGGCATTTCTGAAGTCCTGAGCTAAAGCGATTTTCTCCTCTCGGGTGAAACCCCGGTTAAAAAATTTTTGAGCAGCGCGATCTCCACCTCCTTATGACCGATCAAACGTTCCAGCTCCTCGATTTTCCTCTCGTATTCATGGATGGTCGTGTCCTGACGGAAAATCTCCGGGCCTTTCTCCAGAAACTCTTTCTTCCATCGATGAATGGAGATCGGATGCAGGTTGTAAGAACGGGCGAGCTGGCCAACGCTCTTTTCTCCCTTGAGAATCTCCACCACAATCTGAAACTTCAAGTGAGGCGTGTACCGTTTGCTCTGTTTTGATGACATCATCGGCCTCCGTGTAGGGCTTCTTGTCCCTCTGATGATGTCTATTATAGCATGCAAATATTAGCACTGGGGGTGGTCCAAGTTTTGGGGTGCAGCCCGATCCTTCTCTCTTTACAAATGGAGAGACTGCTCCATGCTATCAACAGGAGTTGTCACGGCAATGATCTTTTGGCCAACTT
>JARYMI010000118.1 GCA_029907205.1 Clostridiales bacterium | reverse complement strand
AGAGCCCTCATAAAGTCTCATCTCCCGAACTCCGAATATTTCTTCGCGATGCCGCGAGATTTTCTCACAGGATACTTTTTTCTATTTTTATTGATTTTGGCCATATCCGCTTTGATAGGCGAGATGCCCAGTTGGTCTGCTAAGCGAGCAAGATAGATTCGGACGTCATCAATTTCTTTTTCTTGCTTTTTTAGGGTTTTCTGATCCAGATTCCGGCTTTCATCTTCTGACAACCATTGGAATAGTTCAGTGGTTTCGGCCGCTTCGACGGCCAGGGCCATAGAAATATTTTTTGGCGAATGGAATTTCTCCCTATCCCGAGCTTTAGCGAATTTCTTTAGCTCTTTAATCAGTTCATCCATGGCCACCCCTGCCCGTCTCGCTATCAGTTTCTACTATCGCGGCAACTCTGACGCGGCCGATTGGTGCACGCGATAAGAGTATAACACTATTGGCAGGCAACATCTGCGCAGGGCATCTCGCCCACCCCTTCGCTGAAAGATTACATCCTCCTCTGGGCACGCACCGTGGATATGCCCTCGATAAATACTTTGGAGTCAGCCAAGGAATGTCGCCGTCGAAGTTTGACGTATCGGCAGTCGAGGGTGTGCTGCCTCCTAAGAGATCCGCAATACCACCGATAGATACTTCGAGCCACTCATCCGTCATAGCCAAGCTCCTCCAGTTGTTTGAGCAGTTTTTCGATCTTGGGTTTCGGGGCGGGCACATCCCGCTGCACCGCGTCCCAGACGAGCTCGGTGTCGATATCAAAATAGCCATGGACAAGCACGTTCCGCATGCCGATGATGCTTGGCCATTTAATGTCCAGAGCCATAGCCCGCACCGTGTCAGGCAAGGCCCTGGCTGCCCCGCCGATAATCTGAAGATGCGGCAGGAACCAGACTTGAAGCATCTCGTTTTGCTCGAAGTCTGATTTCTCGCAGCCGGCGTGGCGTTCGATGGCAGCAATGGCTTCCAAAATGTCCCTCAGCCGTTCTTTCGGGTCTCTCATAATGTAAATGCCTCCCGAAAGACTCTTTCACGAAGGCGGGCCTTAAGTCCCCGCTCAGTGACTACATCAACCCGCCGACCAAGGATTTGCTCCAGTTCGTATTGAAGCACCCCGAGGTCGAAAAGCGAGCGTCCGGGTTCCATTTCCACAAGGAAATCTATGTCGCTTTTTTCATCCGCCTCTCGGCGTACGACTGAACCGAAAATCCTCACCTTGCGAGCGCCATATTTAGCACACACCTGGAGGATCTCTTCTCGCTTTGTTCTAAGCAGTTCTTCAAGTGTCATGGCCAAGCTCCTCCTGCGGTTTTTGGTCGTATCTTTTCATAACGGCTCCGTGCCTTCGGTGAGAATTGCCAGATAACGGTCATAGGCAACTCGGCCCGCTCGTCGGATTTTTTGATATTCTCGCTTCATTTTCCCATAATTTACGGCGCGGTATTCGTCGGGATCCTCGGGGTCGGCGCCCTGGGGGCTTTCTGCTACAAGCCTGGCGCGCTGTTCTTCGAAGGAATCCGAAATATATTTGAGAAAAATCAGGCCGAGCACAACATGCTTGTATTCGGCCGCATCCATTGAACCGCGAAGGGCGTCGGCGGCCTCCCACATCTTTTTTTCGAAGCCGAGGGTTGCGCCGTTGTTGGCGGCCACTCGGTCTTTTTTAGCTGTTCGTCTCGGAGTCATATTAGTCCCTTTTAATTGGATTTATATTGCCCTTGCCCTCGGTATTTCATTCTTAAGCTCGATTACCTCAACTGGGCAGGTCGGGAAATCATTCTCCCAGCAGACTACATAATCACATTTAGTATCTCTATG
>JARYMI010000117.1 GCA_029907205.1 Clostridiales bacterium | reverse complement strand
GAAAAGACTTGACCTCGAGCCCGGCGAAACCACATCAGACGGCCAGTTCACCTTGGAAACGGTGGCGTGTTTGGGCTGTTGCGCGATCGGGCCTGTCGTTGTTGTCGACGGCAATTACCATGCTCAGACGACCGTTAGGAAAGTGGGTTCCATCCTCAAGAAGTATTCAACGAAAGAGAAGAAACATGGACGGAAGAAAAAAGACCACATCAATTAAAGAACTCGAAACACTCATCGCTGGGCTGAAGGCTGAACGAAATTCAGAGAAAAGGCCTGTCCTAACTGTCTCCGCTGGAACCTGCGGCCGGGCTCGAGGATCGCTGAAGGTCATTGATGCCCTCAAGAGAAGCCTCAAGAAAGAAAGACTGGAAGAAAAAGTCAGGGTCAGGGCTACCGGCTGTCACGGCTTTTGCGAAGCAGAGCCGAATATCATCATTTTCCCTCGGGCCATCTTTTACCAGAAGGTGGATGCAAAGGATGCCGGCGATATCATCGCGCAGACGATTATAAACGATCAAGTTCTGGACAAACTCCTCTATAAGGATCCGGTGACCGGGGAAGTAAGCTACTTGGAAAACGAGATCCATTTTTATAAAAAGCAGCACAGAATTGTCCTCGGGGATAATGCTTTGATTGACCCGACAGATATCAATGATTATTTCTCCATCGGCGGCTACAGTTCACTCGCCAAGGCTCTCAGCTCGATGGGACCGGATGAGATAATCGCTGAAATCAAGGCCTCCAACCTGAGAGGAAGAGGCGGAGCCGGATTCCCGACAGGCTCGAAATGGGAGCTGGCCCGCAAAGCCAAGGGCGACCTTAAATACATCATCTGCAACGCTGATGAAGGTGACCCCGGGGCCTATATGGACCGTAGCCTTCTCGAAGGAAATCCCCATCGGGTCGTCGAAGGAATGATCATCGGCGCCTATGCCATCGGTGCCCGGGAAGGTTACGTCTACGTCCGCGATGAATATCCCCTTGCCGTCGAACACATCGGCCTGGCCATCGAGCAGGCCCAAGAGCTCGGGCTCCTGGGAAAAGACATTCTGGGGACAGGGTTGGACTTTGACCTTCACATCGCTAAGGGCGCCGGCGCCTTCGTCTGCGGCGAAGAGACAGCCCTCATCGCCTCGATCGAAGGCAAGGTGGGAGAGCCCCGGCAGCGACCGCCGTTCCCCGTCGTGCGCGGATTATGGGGCAAGCCAACGACCATCAACAACGTGGAAACCTGGGGAAATGTGCCGATCATCATCGATAAAGGAGCCGATTGGTACGCCCGCATCGGGACCGACGGCAGCAAGGGAACAAAGATTTTCTCCCTTGTCGGCAAAATCAACAACACTGGCCTTGTCGAAGTCCCGATGGGTATCACACTCCGGGAAATCATCTTCGACATCGGCGGCGGCATCCCGGATGGAAAGCAGTTCAAAGCGGTCCAGACAGGGGGCCCCTCGGGAGGCTGCATCCCCAAAGAAATGCTCGACCTACCCATCGACTATGAAAGCTTGACTAAAGCAGGATCGATCATGGGCTCGGGCGGCATGATCGTCATGGACGAGAAGACCTGCATGGTTGATGTCGCCAAGTACTTTTTGAATTTTTTGCGCGACGAATCCTGCGGCAAGTGCATCTCCTGTCGCGAGGGGACGCAGCGGATGTGGGAAATCGTTAAAGATATCACTGAGGGGAAAAGCCAAGAACAAGACCTGGCTCTTCTCGAAGAGCTGGCTGTAGCTGTAAAAGACGCCTCACTTTGCGGCCTCGGCCAGACCGCCGCCAACCCGGTTCTGTCGACGCTCCGGTACTTCCGACACGAATACGAGGCCCACATCGTCCAGAAGAAGTGTGCGGCTCTGGTCTGC
>JARYMI010000116.1 GCA_029907205.1 Clostridiales bacterium | reverse complement strand
GGTGCCGCTCCTCGATGCTTTCCCGCAGATGATACATCCGACGGATGAAGGGAGCATCCCGGGTGGGGTAAGTAGTGACCAGCCCCCAGGGCGGTGCTTCCTCTTGTTCTGTCAGAACCACCGTAAGTTCCACCGGACAGCTTTCCCAACTCGTCAAGTGGTTCAAGGCGATGACCTTCTCCACCCGGGGCGCTTGCTCTTCTTTCCTTTTCCTGCTCTGTTTATCAGTTGGCTGGGGTAATGCTTCAGGCGGCTGTTTTTCTGGGGGGTGATATTCTTGCCACTTCCCAGGTCCAAGCCGCAAAAGACCCCGGGCATCCTCAAGCACCGCCATGTCACTCCTTAACCCGCTGACGGTATCCACCTTCCATTTCTTTTTCAGATGCCCTATCCTGCCTCCGTCCAAAAAGCCCCGGTCCACAATCAACCATTTCATCACCCCCGAGCCAACAACCTCGAGGAAGTTCTCCACCAGCTCATAAAGGATGGGACACTCATTGGCTTTCCCTGAACCAAGATGCATGGCCACAAAAAAGAAAAAATCACCGGAGCTGTTGGTGTGCATGAGCTCCACCCATTTGTAACAACGCCTGAGGCGACAGCGGCGAAGTTGAGCCGGAGTCAACTTCTTCTCGTCAACCGGGTGGTTGTGCTCATCGAAAAGCATCACCACCGAGCCTTCATAATGAGGATTATCAGGCACAAAAACATACGAGGCATCTCCGATGAAAATCCCTTCTGAGTCAAAAAGCTTTTCCTTGCCCAGCAGTCGAGGAATCTCTCGGTTATACCAATCCAACAACTTTTCCCACGCGGTGGCCCGCGCCGTCTTGCGCAGCCAGTCCTGGTCGCAGGGAGTCTGGCGGTCATACCTGTTCTTGCGATTAAACCCGGGACAGTGAATCGTCACCTGACCGGTCTGAGGATGCACCACTTTTTTGCCCACCTCAGGACCAAAAGCATTGAGCATCCCCCCAGTGCGAACCACAAACGGATAACCATGAAAACTCTGCATCCCGTGTAACCTCAAGCTCAGGTCACTGGCAATATAAAGCCAGAGAGGAACTTCCCTCTTCCGCCGGCGCAAAGGATAACTCTCGGCTAAATGGCGAAGGATACCCCGACCAGCGATGTATTGAAAAAACTCCGTCTCCGCCCCCTCACTCACCACCTCCAGGTAGTCAATCTCCCCGTTCTCCAGATTCCTCCTCACATAGCACTTGTCCTGCTCAAAAACAATCAGCTCCATCAACGCCTCTTTGTCGCCTGCTCCAGGGTCTGCACTTTCTCATCCCGGAGCTGATTCAGCAGCCGGGAAATCTCTGCGTCCATCTTGCGCATCGCCGCCAGCCTCTTCTGATACTGCCGATACCTCCCCACCCGCTCCCCAAGCCACTGCGGTACCACCCTGCCCACATAAGTGAGTTTCGTCCTCCCCTCCTGCCTTCTCGAAAGATACCAGGAGCTATGCAATTCACCCCTCGAACACTTACAGCGTGGCGAGCCGCAACGCCGGCGCATCTTGTAAAGGTAGCCAATGACCATCGGAGAGGGCCGCAGCAGCTGGGCTAAAAGGTCACGGCGCCTGTCGTCCAGCTCGACAATTCTCTTTCGGAGGTTGCTTGGGTCCAAGGGGGAAATCATCTATTCTGATATGTATTTATTATATTTTAATATCAGATGTCAAGGAAAAAATCACTTTTTTTGAAAAATCTACTTGAGCCTAATCCCCCTAATCTTATAAGTGAATGTAAATCAACAAATTAACCCATGCTATCTATTTACTGTCTGAATCACAGTAAGTTCCCACTGTGATTCAGACAGTAGGGGGATATTTTTGAGGACTTTGTAATTTTCGATGGGAAGAAAGAGAAAGCCTTAGCAGG
>JARYMI010000115.1 GCA_029907205.1 Clostridiales bacterium | reverse complement strand
AGAGATCGCCACGGGTCCTTCGGCCCCTCGCGATGACAATGAATCCCGACACTTTGGGACAAAGCCAAAAGTTATTTTGGACAAGAGTGATGAAAGATAATGACGAATAATAACCTTAAAGAAGGCTTAAGGTGGCTTGATCAAGCTGAGGCGGACCTGAAGACCTCTATAGATTGTATCCAGGCTGGAAATTATTATGCATCAGCCTTTTTTGCTCAGCAGGCAGCGGAGAAGGCGTTAAAGGGGTTTCTCTACTCTAAAGGTTTCAGGGCTCTTGTAACCCACTCTGTAACCGAGCTACTTGAAGAATCTGCACAATTGGAGCAGGACTTTCAAGGGCTCGCGGATTATAGCAAGGAGTTAGACAGGCACTATATCGGTTCAAGATATCCTAACTTTTACCCAGCCGGTGCTCCTTACAAATATTATACAAAAGAGGTGGCGGAGCGATGCGTAAGCTATGCCGAGTCGATCTTACAAGAAGCGAAGAAATATTTGAAAATATAGAAAAATATAAGGAAAGGGTAGTTCAAAGGCTTAACCCTGAAGCGGTAATCCTCTTTGGCTCCTTCGCCAGACAGGATGTCAATGAAGGCTCTGATGTGGATATTATAGTGATTGCAAGCTTCAAAGAGCCCTTCCTGGACAGGATCAAGCTTCTGCTTGACCTGAATGATGAGCTCAAGCTTCCCCTGGAGCCTGTGGGCTACACCTCCAGGGAGTTCACCAGGATGAGGAAGGAAGGGAACCGCTTCATCCTGGAGGTCATTGATAGTGGCAAGATCCTCTATGGAAAAATCCCGGAGGGAAGTGGTACGAGCTGAGACGATGGGCGCTAGCCTCGGTGAGTACAATTTCCTATTTATCTAAAGGAGAAAAATGCTGTGGTAAAAAGGATAAATCTAAAGGTAATTATTCTACCAAAGTTTAGCTTTAAAGAATTAGAAGATCGAAGTAGTCCCTATTGAGAGAGGGCATTCATCGCGAGAAAAACGAAACAATCCAATGTACATTCTGGTTAAAATCGGCCAGTCATTCCCATTCAATCCGGCCACCGATTCCAGTTGATTCCGGCCACTTTTGAGGGGGGCCGGAATCTGAAGCGACCCCCCAAGGGTTGAACTGCCGATGGAGCCTTTGGATCAAGAAGTTGATCCCGTGGATTATTATAACCTACATTCGGGGTGTAATCTTTCCCTCAGCATACTGATGGAGGATAGCTCCGATTAGTGTCTGGTAAGGAACACCGGTTTCCTCGGCCCTCTGCTTGATTTTCTCAAGGTCACGTTCAGTCAACCGAATGTTGATGTTCCGACTTTTTCGAGATGTCTTCACGGCAGCTTTTATAATGGGCTTAAGCTCATTTCGATTCTTTATATCAGATCTTAATTCTCCTTTATGGAAGACTTCAAGAATCTCTCTCTCTTCGGGATCAAGCTTCATTTTTCTTTTTTTATTATTCATTCTTTGTTCTCCCTTTCAAGTATTCTTTTGTCTTTTTCCGGCTCGGGATAATCGTCTTCAAAAATATCGTATCTTTGGTCTCAACAAAAGGAACGAGATAGCAGTAACCGACGTGATCGATGATATAAATGCGCTGACCGGGATATTTTTTCTGGTTGGGATGAGAAACACGATCAACAATACGTCCGGCGGCGATGTCTTCGACGATTTCCTCGAATGAAATTCTGCGTTCTCTCTTAAGCTTCTCATTCTTCTCCAGGTCCCAAGCAATTAATTTCACATTATCAATGTAATACATTGTCTACCTTTTGTCAACAAACCTTCCAAAATTATCTCAGTATGGTATAAAAAAGGTTATTGTTTTGTTATCATCAGGTTGCGCCAGCCAGGCCGCAATTTCCGCAGAGCTAAATTGTCATTGCGAACGG
>JARYMI010000114.1 GCA_029907205.1 Clostridiales bacterium | reverse complement strand
AAAAAACAGAAGAAAGCCGACAAAGAGCCGAAAAACTCGGCCAATTCCAGATAATTTGACCATACGATCTCCCTCCTCTTAATGATAGGAAATTCGTTATTCTGTTGCGCTGGCGAAAGAGAGGTTCC
Organism: Clostridiales bacterium; assembly: GCA_029907205.1. Taxonomy (GTDB): domain Bacteria; phylum Acidobacteriota; class Aminicenantia; order Aminicenantales; family UBA8522; genus JARYMI01. The sequence goes on along the minus strand of JARYMI010000114.1, from coordinate 1,819 downwards.
GCCACCGAAATCGCCTCGACCCATCGTGAAAAATGATAAAACTTGGGCTGGCGCGTGTCAAATTGAGCTCGAAGCAGCTAGGAACGAGTCAAGAAGCTGAGGAGGAAGGTGCGCTGGGATCCGGTTGCCGAGCGCTTTATCGATGACGAGGCCAACAGCCGTCTGGACTACCCGCCCCGCGAGCCGTGGACTATCTAACATAAAGAGGGGGTCGGCGAAGCGCGGAGTGGGACACAGATATTCTAGCCAGGATCAGAGGGAAGAATCGAGTTTTTCCGGATGCGCCTTGAGCCAGGACTTGAGAGCTCCGCTGATCATTTCCACATCGCTCAGCTTGTTAGCACAGATGTCGTATAGCTCATCCTGGGACACTTCATGATAAAAATGAACCAAGCGGTTCCGATAGCCGGCAAGAACCTCAAGCACGCGAGTCTCTCGACCCGAAAGGACGCCTTGGTCATGGAGCCGGATAGCGATCTCCTTATATTCGCTTACGCCCAAGCCGAATCCTTTGGCCAGGATGTGGCGTCCTAAGTCGAAAACAGCTTCGAGACTCCGACGCAGACAGGACTCCGCGGCCCAAATGTTCCGCCTGTCAGTGAAAAAAGCGTCGCGGGCACCGAGCGGCAGGCTGCGGATTTCCTCCAAAAGAAAGTTGATAGTCTCCAGGCGGTCGGCAACTACTCTCTTGGAGATCGGCTTCGGAGTCATTGCGCTTCACCGAAGATAAGTGCCATCCTTTCCTTTTCCAATCGGGCGAGATCACCGGCTCTCCGCAGAACATAGAGGTCGTATTCATCGGCCCCCTGTTCGTTCTGGGCATAAACCCGCTCGCCCCGGATAATCTCAGTCGCAAGAAAAGGATCAGCCTCATTGAGCAAAACAAGGTCGACTCTCCTGCACCCGAAAAATTCTTCCAGGTCGAGGGCCAGCGACACTTTTTTTTCTACGGTCCATCTCCGGTCAGCTTCGATTCTTATTCCCACATCGATATCGGATGAGCTTTGATCCGAGTCGTCTGGGATCTCGTCTAGCCAATGCCGGACCTCCTCGGAACGGCTGCCGAAGAGATAGAGAGAATCAACGCGATGATTTCGGCAGATTTCTTGCAGCATGGCTCTTCGTTTAGGCTTTTTTTCTGGCATAATCTTTACCCGTTAGGATTTTACATAATCACAAAGGGGAAATCAATTTGACTTATTTTTCCGGGCCGAATTTTCGAGGAGGGCGGTGAAGCGCGCGTCGGACCGCAGGGGGTCGCATATCGGATTTGTTTTTATTACTTACTACTTCCAGTATATAACAAATATCTCCCTGGCAACTGCCTTTGCAGACACACGACAGAGCACTAGCCCCAGAGCTGTTAAAAATGCGGGCAGCTCCTTGTGGACAAGAAACGCGAGAGCCTCTTAATTCTGTTGCTTCTTTTCCGGCGTTACTGGAAGCGGATTCTCAATCCATATTTCATAGAGGCATTTCCAAGTCCTGTCGGCCTGACGTTCAAAGGCTATCAGCCAATTCACGCGATATTTGACCGGAAGATGTTGAATGGGGGCCGGATATCTTCGTCAGAAAGCCTTAAATCACCAGCCAAAATAGATGGCTGAAATCAATCGGCGTCGATTAAAGTTATTGCGGCCGCCACGACAAACCTGGCGTCTTTGATCGCTTTCCTCGCGTCTTGACTGGTGTATTCTTCAGTCGGAATAAAATCTATGTCGCCGTAAAAAGCCAGCTCTCTCTCCTTCCGCAATACTTTTGAGACACGAGCAAGCCTTTTGAGATTCCTCGCAACAGTTTTAGGGAATTTGTCTTTGTG
>JARYMI010000113.1 GCA_029907205.1 Clostridiales bacterium | reverse complement strand
TGAACTCTTCGGGAAAGGCCGAGAGGAAGCCCGGGTTGAAGCTTTTTTTTGCCAAGGCCTCCTGAATTCTTTCCAGCTCGGAGACGACAGTATTCACCCTGTCTTTGAACAAAGAATTTCCGCTGGCGGCGTGCATGAGGGAGCACGCGGTCAGAAAATGGCCAAGGCTGTGGCCGCGAAGTTCGACATCTGGCGCTTCCCATCCGCCATAAGGCTTGACCGGAGAGGGCAGGCCCGCGTTCAGACGAAAGGCATGGAGCAGGCGGTCGATGTCAACGTTGAGCAGGAATTTCTGGCCGCGGACCATGGCCTCAAGGAATGGGCCGTCGAGCAAGCGGACATCGGCGAGTTCAAATGGCGCCGCTTTGAGTGGTGCTTTGTTCTGAATCTTAATTTTCCATGATTTTTCTGCTCTTGAAAAGAACGGACGTGATGGGCCCGGGTCTGCCCAAGCACAAGCGGCTGACCCGACCGCCAAAATGAGAAAACAAACGGCCGACTGAAGAATTTTCATAAATCCAGCTCCTGATTGATGTGAAATATACCTGATTTTTAATAAAAAATGGATCTATTGTCAATGCGCCGCCCAAAACTGGATACTCAGTACCTAATATTAGAAAAAATTGAGCGATAATTTCCCCTTTGAGTTTTTGGAAAAATAGAAAAAAATTGCTTGACAAATTGATGCCAAAATTGCCATATATAATATATCACACATGCGATTTTTTAAACCGGAGGAGTCTCACCTAAGGATTCGCTTAATTTTATGAAAGGAGGGGAAATAGAGAGAAAAATCTTTACAAACTTGAGGCGGAAATTGGATTTTTTTGAAAAGGAGGTGAGAGCTGGGAAAAGATGAATGTTCGAACTTTTCAAACATTAGCAAAAGGAGGTAGATAGAATAATGTGCAAAATCTCGGCAAGAATTTTGGCGGCGTTTGTTTTTTGTCTTTTTCTAGTCTCTTCTGCAGGCGCCCAGGGCACGAGCCAGGACACAGGAACTATTAGGGGCATCATCAAAGACGCCGAAGGAAGCCCCCTGCCCGGAGTCAACGTTACGGTCACAAGCCCGTCCATCATGAAGAGCGAGACGGCGGTGACGAATGAAAGCGGCGTCTTCCGTCTTCCTCTTCTTCGCGTAGGGACTTATACCCTAACAGCAGAGCTCCAAGGATTCAAAATTTACAAAAGAGAGAACATTTATGTTGGGTTGAACGCCACCGTAACCCTGACGATCGAGATGGAACAGAGCGCGATTGCTGAGGAAGTGACGGTTTTGGCAGCGTCTCCCGTTGTCGACGTCAAATCATCCACTGTAGCTAAATACTTCAAGTCCGATTTGATCCAGAACTTGCCCATCGCCAGGACTCTTGAGACGGTTGTCACGTTGGCGCCCGGCGTTGTCAGTCAGATGAGTGTCAAGGGAGGCACGGCGGCAAATACCATCTACCATGTTGACGGTCTCTACGCTAATGATCCGGATAACGCCCAGCTCGGGGTTAACATCGATTTTAACATCATGGAAGAAGTGCAAATCATGACCGCAGGAACGCCGGCTGAAGTGGGGATCACGTCTGGAGGGTTCGTCAACGCGGTGACGAGGTCGGGTGGAAACAATTTCTCAGGCCTGTTCCAGGTCTTCTTTAACCGTGAGCCCTGGACGACCATCGTTGTCCCTGAAGACCAGCTGCGCTCGATGGGCCTGGGAAAGCCGACCGTAGATATCTACGGCTATGACCTGACGGGGAGTCTTGGCGGTCCGGTCATCAAGGACAAGCTCTGGTTCTTCCTTAACGGGCGTTTTGGCCGGGTAGAAACCCGAAGCGGGTTTGTCAAATGGACATCTCCTCTGGGAGTAACGTATGATGATTTCAACCGAGAGGCCTGGAACTGGGGGAGCTTTGCCAAATTCACTTTCCAGCCGACAAAGAATCTCAGGATTGCCCTCAACGGAAACTATCGAGCGATTTACCGCAATACCCGAGCCAGC
>JARYMI010000112.1 GCA_029907205.1 Clostridiales bacterium | reverse complement strand
TTAGATTTTTGAGTTAACACCATGCGCATCAACCGAACAGAAGTTGCAATCGTTTTCCTCCCAGCCAGGGGATCGGAACATTCTTTTTGTCGAAACCCACGGCCAAGAGGAGTGGGTTATGAGCACGTTTCTGGAATTGAACCACAATTTCTTTCTCAAGTATCTGAACCTGAGCCGTTGCTTCTACAAAGTCACGAAACAGATGACGGGAGGTTGCTGTTTGATATCCCCGTCCGATCTCTGTCCCTAAGAGCCGATACAAGCTGCTGGCCATCAACGTGAGTTGCAGATCACAATTGACCTTCATGGCCACAGCGGAAGATAGTGCGTCCATATGAAAGAAGTCGATTCCATCCGCAATCCGGTTCTCAATAATCATCCGTTGAGCGTAGCGCTCGATCAGTTTGACTGGCGTGCGGTGAAGCTGGTTGGTGATCAAAAAGGTCGGTTCCTCATGCCCCAAATCGTCTATCACGACCTCACGAAGCTCTCCCTGATAACCCGGCAGTTGTATCCGGCGGTCCAGAATCCGTGGGGTCTTATAGATTCGAGAAACACCCCCGAGCTCAATTCGTCGCCAAGCCGAAACCGGCTCCTGATAAATCTCCCGAAGCATCTTGACAGAACGTCTCCGAAGCGTGATAAAGGCAATCCCCATCCGATTGAGCTCATTGAGATGGCCATAGGTGGTCAATTTGGAGTCAAAAATCAGTTCCTCAGGAAATTTCCCCGTTCGTTGCTTCCAGAACTCGACGAATCGAAGAATCTCCTCATTCTGCTCGTCCTTTCGCAATTGTCCATTGGCATAGCAGAAAACCCGCTTCTCGGCATCCTGGGCCAGGAAAGCCAAAATCCCCTTCTGACGGCGGCTCCGCTTGGTCAGATAGTGCTTCTCCATCAGGGCATCCTCGCCGTGGAAGGGAATGCTATGGAAGTCCAGATCAAACGAACTCCCCCGCGAAAGCCCCAGGCGCCCTACCGCATCAAACCACAGCCGCATCAACCGCGGGTAGCAAGCCGGATCAATCCGACAGCTATATTCAGTGAGAAAAGACCGTTTGGGAACCACATTGAGCCCAGCAAACAGAGCCAACCCCTCGTCCAGCACATAGCTCATGACGTGGCTATGCCGAGCACTCCCAAACAGTTTGAGCCCCAGAAGAGAACGTATCGCCTGCGCGGCGGGAATCATCTCTGTCCCAGGCAACCCTGCCTCTTCGAGCAACCTCTCCAGACGGATCTGAGCCAAATAAGGGACAAACAGATACAGCCCCCCGAATTGGGTTCGGAATCGCCGGACAGAAAGATCCAGCCGCTTCACATCCGAAACCTCTGCAACCACTGGCCGAGGCCCCGGAAGTCGTTCTTCGTCTCTTCTTCGAGGCAGCCGGGCAAACCCCTCTTCTTTGAGAATCAAAGAGACAGCAACGGCGCTGATTCTCTGCCCACTCTCTTCCAGGATCCGGCTGATATCATAAATGGAGTAATTCTGCTTTCGCAGCGCAACGACTTTGTCCCGCAGAGGATTGGTTTTAGGCGAAGCTTGAGGCCCCTTCTGAGGGGGGAGGAAGAAGGGGCGATCCGGATTCTGGCGGAACTGGTGGGCCAAGACGTGCAAGCTTCCCGGGGAATACCCGAAGCGGCGGGCGACTTCGACCGAAGGGAGATTATCGACGAAGTAAGCCCGGAGGGCCTCGTATTGACGATGTGTGGCATTAGCGGGTTGGAGAAAGAAGCGGGCCATATTTGTTAATTTATTTGGTTTACTGTTAAACATATTGCCACTATATCACATTTTACACGAATGTCAAGCAAAAAATGATACGTGGCAGTCAATTCATAGAAAATGTCCTAAAAAAGCTTTAAATATGTTTAGTCTGTAGTCGGTTCACCGTGCATCGAAACAAAATAGTCTATCATAAGCCTGTGGCACTATGTTTATAAGTTTCATGTACACCTAACATGCGGATGATAAAAAGGCGTCTCTTAACCATTTTGGATTCGGAATCTGTTAGGTTCTTCATCGTT
>JARYMI010000111.1 GCA_029907205.1 Clostridiales bacterium | reverse complement strand
GTCGGGTCCTGGTAATTCCATTTTTACAATAATATAGCTTGATTTTTACCCCGTTTTTTGGGCTTAAAACCACAATTTCAAGGCCAAAATGACCTTATATCTGAAACTGGCCGGTGCCGATCCATTCTTTTTTCAGGACTGACCAGAAGTCCTCGGCCAGCCCCCGAAGGATGTATTCGTAGGGCAGCCAGCTGCGTGCTTCTTCTCCGCTGTCTTTTTCCTATAAGTTGGGGATAAAAAGCATGGAGATAATTAGGCCTTTTCTACTTTCCCTGGTTTTTGTTTTTCGATGTATTCGAGAAAAAAGGCAACAATGGTAAACATGAATAGGCCCAGCATGCCGGCGACGGCAACATTGAGCTTTTTTCTCGGGCTAACAGGGTAGAGCGACGATGTCGGCTCCTTGATTAGTTGGGCGTAGTCAATCCGTGCTTTTTTGTACTCCAGGAGTCTAATTTCGCTCTGGAGGTTGGTGATGGCGTTCTGAATTTTAGCGATGTCGTTTTTTAAGGACTCAATTTCGTTCTTTATTTTTTCGATTTCCGTCTTGATGATGGCGATCTGGGTCATGATGTTGTCGATCTCAGCGGAAATCGAATCCTTCTGGGTGCTTATCTGCTGGATCTGGGTGTCGATTTGGCGGAGCTGTTCCTGCTTATCCCGGATGTTCAGGCGCAGGTTTTCCTGGGTGACTTTTTCCATGCTCAATTTTTCATCGAGGGTATTGTAATAGCGGAGGTTCTGCTGGACTTCGTTAGAGTAAAGAAGGAGGCTGACGGCGTCTCCTCCCTGTTTTTTCTCGGCAAGGGCCTTCCTTAGCTGTTCGTCAATTTCATCAATCCTTCCTTTTACGGCCCTCATCTCCTCCATGATGCTCTGGGCTCTTTCTTCAGAAATCTTGAGCTTGTTCTGGTCCGCCTCGATTTCTTTCTTGATTCTTTCTTTGTCGATATCTTTCGATTGGATATCGAGCTCTTTAAATTTGATGTCGTTATTTCTTTTTTTGATTTCGTTCTCTCTGGTCTTGATTTCGTTTTCCCTGTCTTTGATTGTGAGCTTTCTCAGGTCGATTTGATTTTCGATTTCCTTGATGCCAATCTCATTTCCTTTGATCGAATTCTCTTTGGCAAAAATCTCGGTGTCAATGCTCTTCATTTCGACATCGATCTTCCGGTCAAGCTCCCGCTTGAGATGGTTGAAGAGAGAGTTCAGGATGGCCCTCCCTTTATCTATGTCACGTTCTCTCACGCTGACCCGGACAAGTTTTGTGTCCCTGAGATTTTCGGATTTCAGCTTGGGGAATTTGCGAAGGTCAAGGTTGAGCTCGGCCGCGATGATACGGTCATAGGATTCCTGATTGATCTGGCCGGCGACTTGCCTGGGGTCGACGACAACCACCTCCTCAAATTGGCCCTGTTCTGTTTGGATGAAAAACTTGCTCGGCTGGATGATGGCGTCGATTTCCCACTTGGGAGGGATGAGGAAGCTCGCGATGCCGGTGGCGACGGCCAGGATAAACGTCGGGATGATAATCAGCCATTTTCTCTTCCAGATGACAAGCAAGTAGTCCATCAATTCGATTTCGTTCTCATAAGCGTCCATGTGCACCTCTTTATCTATCTGGTATGATCAGCGAACTTGCTTTTTTTAATAGGCATCTCCGCGAGGAAGGATATTTACAACAGCTATCACCTTTTCTTCTTCCAGGAGCGCGAAAATTATTCTGTGATCTCCAATTCTCAGACGATAGAAGCCTTTTAACTCCCCTGTCAAAGCTCTGACCTAGACATTTTCGAGAACCTCAAGATTATTTTTGAAAAATAACACCTATATCCTGAACTGGCCGGTGCCGATCCATTCTTTTTTCAGGACTGACCAGAAATCCTCGGCCAGTCCTCTCGAAGGATGTATTCGAAGGGCAGCCAGCCCATGGCATGTTTTCTTTTTTCTGTCATGATTCCCACCTCGGCAGGAGTTTTTCTTGAAGGCGCCAGTTTGGTCTGGCTGGTCGTTTGGCTCAGTCTTTCTTGGCAATC
>JARYMI010000110.1 GCA_029907205.1 Clostridiales bacterium | reverse complement strand
GGCGAGCTGGACATAGGTGGTGGTGGAGCCATCCTTATTATGGCGGGAGATTGTCCGCACATACATGTCTATTCATTTATCATATACTACTTTATTTGTCAAGTACTTATTTATAATTCGCATGCCTACGCTATTTTGGCTTACCAGCTAAAAGCGGTATTGAAAATAAACAACTTAGCCCCAAAATTATGCTAAAATATGCCTCTGACTGTCGAACCCGAGTTTACTTGGCAACTAATGATCTTAAAAGTCAACCCAAATTGGGAGAGAGAAGCTCAACCACTCGGGCTTACCTTCCTGCCCGTATATCATTCCCCCTCGGCTCGGGGAAAATTCTTGATCTGGCGTATTGAGCTAATTAAAATCGATAAGAAATGAAAAGAACCTTCCTCGCTGCCTCAGTCCTTATTTTCTTTTTTATTCCGCATTACGGCTTCGGAAAGGATATAGAATATATCATCGGAGTCAATTCCGGATATTCCTTTTTCTCACAAAGACAGTATTTTGAAGAAAGAAGGCCCGATAGCGAAACGACATCGGAAACAAACTTGGGATTTCATGGTGGAGCAAATGTTCAATGCAATTTTTCCAATCACTGGTCAATTCAAGTCGAAATTGTTTATCAAAAAAGAACTCATCATAAGGAATATGTCAATTATATCTATCCTGAGCTCAATTATTCTGTCGCCGAAGACACTTCATTATCCGTATATTATCTGAATGCAATTTATAGAATCGCAAACAAAAAAACAATTTTTTTCTGTATTACTTAGCAGGTATTGGAGTGCCGAATACTAAGGGTTCTGCTCTCTTTTCTAAAATTGGCATGGGGGTAAAATATGCTTTTCTCCCCAGGACTTTCTTGAATTTGGGAATATCACTCTGGCCTGGCCCCATAATTCACAGTATTGGCTACGGCGTTAAGTTATTTCCTTTTTATATAGATTATATATCTTTAAGTGCCGGACTTGAGTATGGATTCTAAATCTCTGTGATCTCCGTGTCCTTCGAGACCGCATTCCAGGAATCTCCTGAGGCTTTTCTCGATTGTCGGAGAAGAGCAGGCAAGAAATTGAAGAGCCGCGCTGATCTTTATCTTGCCCCGAATCAGTTCGGGGATGATGCTTTTCAACTCAAATCGAAGCAGTTGTCGGATGGTCCCTCATTCAAGACCGTATGACGACTCTTTGGAAGTGGCATGACATGGGCAGGGCTACGTCACGATTAGTCCTAATTATTTGATATCAATCTGGTGGGGGAATCTCTCCGTTACATAGCTGTCTATCGAGGGGATCGGCTGGTCTGCGGCTGCATTCCTGATTTGGCTTCTCGCATTCTCGCTTTGAACCTCAAGAAGGATAGCGAAGAGCTTCACCTGGTCGCTTTCCCCCCTCAGCACCAAACCGTCGATAAAGGGCACGGCCGTCTGGAAATTCGCCAGATCCGGTCCAGCCCTGAGCTGAATCGCTACCTTGAGTTTCCTTATGTCGGCCAGGTCTTCTGTATCCGGCGAGAGTTTACCAGAATCAAAAGCGGGGAGAGAAGCAAGGCCCTCCCCAGCCGCCTCCGAGGCTCAACCGCGGCCACGTGGCCTATGCCTGCTACGACTTTAACGTTATCGTGACCTGGCCTCTGTTTTCTCTTGAGCCGGCGAGGGCTTTGGTGTATGATATTTTTTGCTCTTAAATTCTCGACGCATCGATTCTTAAGAGCTGGCCTGAACGATTCAAACCATCCAGTGGAGGCTCGGAGATGAAAGATTATGCGCTCATCGTAAAATCAGCTGTTTCAACGAGTTGTACCAATTCCTGGCCAGGAGTCTGTATCCCTCGCTGGTGGGATGAACATCGGGAAGGTACCGAGGATGCTCCAGAAAAAGAGAATAATTGTCTACCAGAACGAGCTTTTCGTCTGCGGCAATCCTCTTGAGGATAGGGTTGATTTCACGGACCACCCTCTCTGCGGACTGGGCGCTAAAAGGATAAGAAAGATTCCCCGGCAGGGGAGGAATCGTTGCCAGAAGGATCTCGGAGCGGTCCCCGCTTCTGTTCTTAAAGCGGCCAAAGACAACAACGATT
>JARYMI010000010.1 GCA_029907205.1 Clostridiales bacterium | reverse complement strand
GCTCGGCACGTGATTCCATCAAAAGGCTAAAATTCGAAACGGGCGAAATCAAGGACCTCCATGTAAAACTTGAGTTTTCCGATCGGAAAAGTAGAGAAAAAGCTCTGGCCGCGCTCGAGAGGCTCAAGCACCAACACCGCCGGGGGGAGCGAACCGACATCCTCACCTACCCGGGCTGCGGCCAAATCACCTTTATCCTGCCAGATGCTGGAACAGAAAGAACGATTCTCCTGCCGCGCGTCAGTTATCCCAAAAGGATGCTGACTCCTGGCTATAAAACCCCGAAAAAGAGAAACATCCCCGAAAGGGATTTCGACCTTCTGACGCTTTTTTCGGCACAGGGCCTCTACTCCGATAGCGACAAAGACGGCCTTCTGGATGGCCTCGATACAACCGTGGTTATTCCCGATGGCCTGAACTCTCTTGGTCTTGCTCCGCTGGCCTCGCGCCTAGTCCTGCCCACAGCCGGAGCTTCCTTTCCGATCCTCTATTTCGAAAGAGAAATAGACGACATCAAGGCGCTTCCCGCTCCTCTTCTCATCGGAGAGAGCGCGTTCTGCCGGGAGCTTGTGAGGACGGGGAAGCTCAGGCTTCCTTCCCTCGAAAAAGGCCAGGCTCTTGTCCAGGTAGTCCCCAAGGCTTTTAGCAAGTCCAACGCCCTCGCTTTTTTAGCCGCAGACTCTGAGGGGCTGGAGAAAGCCCTGGAGTATTTCAGCCTGACCTTTCCTTATTTCGCCGATTATAGCCAAGCAAGCCCCCAGTTAGCTGACGTCTTGAAAGACGTGGAAAAATTTCTTCGGGGCGAAAAGGGAAGCGCCGAGGCTTTCATCCGCAGGAACCTCCAGTCTCTTGTCGACGGGATCAAAGAAAAGCAATTGGAATATGCCCAGGCTGAGGTCTATCTCCCTGAGCAAAACCCGAAGTTTGAATCCAATCTAAGAGAACTCCTGGAAAAAAGCCTGAAGACAGAGAAACTCGACCTCCGTGCTTACGGCCTGAAGGAGAACAAAGTCATTTTTGAGAAAGAACACGAATTTCCCTGGGAAGTTGACAAAGCTCTGGCCCTTCTCGAGGATAAGATGGGAAGCCTGACCATATCCGGGCCTGTTGCCGTCAGCCTTGGGGTAAGCGAATCGCCGCGGGTGAGAGATGCAGTCCGGCGTCGAATCGAAGAGAAACTGCGCCTGGCCGGCGTTCGAGATTTCGAGGTCGAAGTCCTGAGCGCTTACAAGCAGGGCTTTTTCTGGCTCGCCGAGAAGATCCTCCCGCGTCTTCGGGGAAGCCCGGCCGCCGGCCTGAACATCCGGTTTGCCGAGGAGAAGGATGATTTTTCTCAGCCGAAAAGGTTCTATACAGAGCCTCTGCGCTGGCTTCAGGAACTCTACCCCGTAGACGAAATCCTGGCCGCTGGCCTCGGGATTCCTCTGGAAAGGGTCACGTTTGAGATGAAGAGCGATCCTCAACCCGTCTACGAAGTTATCGCCCTGGATAAGGATGGCTCGGTCCTGTTCCGGGAAACCTTCTCTCCGCGGACGCGCGAAATCCCCTATCTGGGGATTCTTCCCGAGTGGGGAACGGTCAAGGTGACCACGGGCTGGCTGGAAATCAAGCTGGACGAGCATACAGCGTTCGCAGAACTCATCCGCTCAGACCTTGAAAAATTTTGGGATTATTATCAGCAAGAAATCCTTGCGCCTGTTTATTCTTATATTATGAAAAAAACTGGAAACGAGCCGTCGACGTCCAAGCAACCCTACTTCAAGAGGCTTCTCGTCGAGCTCTGGTCGAGTGAGCCCGATTACAGGCTTGGCCTGGATGAGGAGATTATAAGTTCTCTCGAGGCCATGCACGACGAAATCTACTTTGACACGCTCGATTTTATGCGGGGGATCACAGAAATCGAGGTGGAAGACCCGGACCTTCCGGAGGACACCTCTCGGCTTTCAGCGCCTGGAAATATCTTTCCACTTATCCATCCCTCAACCGAAGGAGGCCAGAGCAAGGTGAGGGTCGTTTTCGAGGACTGGCAGGCCGCTTCGCCTCAACTTATCGTCAAGTGGAAAGAAAAAGGCCGCCAGGAGGAACACAGCAAGAAGATGACGTTTCCCGTCCTCAAAGCAAAAACAACCCGTTTTCCCCGCTTCATCTATAACGGAAAAGAAGACAGGATAGAAAACCTCCGTGTTGAGATGGAGTTCGACAAGGAAGCGGATTACCTGACGCTCTTGGATATCATCCAGACCGCCAGCGAATTGAGAGAGAGAGGCGTCCTCCTCCCCTCATTTTCTTATCCCAGACTTAAGTCGCTGACTCTGGCCGTTCAGCACAAGGACCTGGAGAAGGAAGAAGTGTTCCCTGTTGCCTTCGAGGAGAAAGAAAAAAACAGGTTTATCCCCGAAGAACACGGAGAGGTAAGAGTCAGGACCGACGAAATTATCTCGCCGGAGACATGTGTCAACTTCGTCCGGCGCCTTGGCCGGATGCCGACGGTCCACGCTTACATCGGCGGCTTTTCCTACGAAAACCGCAAAGTTCCGGTGCTCGAACTGTTCACGCCTCAAAGCAAGTACGTCTCTCTCCCTCGCTTGATCACCGTCAAACCGACGCTCTTTCTTTCCGGCCGCCAGCATGCCAACGAGGTCTCTGCGACGACCTACATTTTGAAATTCGCTGAACTCCTGGCCTCAGACGACGCCTACCAGGACTTCGTGAAAAAAATGAATTTTGTCCTTGAGCCGATGGAAAACCCGGACGGGGCAGCTTTGGCTTTTGAGCTGCAGAAGTTGACGCCCTTCCACAGCCTCCATGCTGGCCGGTACAGCGCGCTCGGAGTCGATATCGGCACCCAAGTGGGCTTGGCCCGGCCTTTATTGCCCGAAGCGGCCGTGCGGAAAAACCTCAACGAACGCTGGCTTCCAGATATCCACCTCAACCTCCATGGCTATCCATCCCATGAATGGGTTCAGGCTTTCTCCAATTATTCGCCCTATCTCTTCCGCGACTACTGGATCCCGCGCGGCTGGTTCGCCTATTACCGGGCTCCCCGGCTTCCCCTTTATGATAAATACAAAGAAGCCGGCGACGACCTGCGCCGGTTCATCATCGCCGAAATGGGAAAAGACGAAAAAATAAGGGAGTCAAACAAGAAATTTTATAGCCGCTATGACCGCTGGGCAACCCGTTGGCAGCCGCACCTCAACGAGCTCGAGCTCCATGACGGGGTTAACCTTTACGCAGCCAGGCGAAGCTCGCAGGAAAATAAACTCAGCGAGCGCACCCGGATCACGTACGTTGAGCAGACGCCCGAGCTTATGGACGAGACCGCGCAGGGCGCCTGGCTCGATTTCCTCTGTCAGCAGGGCCTTACCTACCTTCGGGCTCACGTCAAGTACTTAAGCCAGGCCGCCTTCGAGGTCGGCCGCATCGACGAGGAAATCCAGGACAGGGTCCGGTTTCAGTTCAGCCGGAGCCGGCCAGGCCGCCTCAAGACCTCTGAATAAAAGCACGGAAGAAAATCAAAACATGCGATTTTTATGAGGGGTGCAGGGAGCTGCCCTCGGCCCCCGGGCCCGGGGAACCAGTCCCGTCGGTTCCCCCCGTCGGAGAAGCCGACGGGTCCCCCCTCCGCTACGGGGGCTTTTGGGCAGCCTCCTGCACACATCACAAAGATAACATCACGAGAGAAGCTTCCATAGGCGCAGGATTTTATTGCAAAAGGAATCGCTTTTCTTTAGAATCGGAGAGAAAACTTTCTCCCGGAGTAATCGTAAAGAAAAGCGAGTCTTCGAATAAATTGAAATATCGAAAACAAAAGACTTAAGAGGAGGAAACGATGAAAAGAACTGTTTCTCTCGTCCTGTCTGTCCTATTCCTGTTAGCTCTCATCTCTTCCCCGGCGGTGTGCCAGACAACCAAGGAGGTCCTGGCCAAGATGATCGAGGCCCAGGGAGGCGCGAAAACACTCGAAGCGATCAAGGACACGACGATCACGGGAACCGTCGAAATCGTCCAGATGGGGATCACTGGCTTTGTGACCATGTATCAGAAAGAGCCCAACATGATGCGGATCGACATCGAAGTGATGGGAATGGTCATCACCCAGGGCTTCGACGGCGAAGTTGCCTGGATGACAAACCCTCAAACCGGCGCAACCGAGCAGATGCCGGAGAATTTTGCCCGGGAGATCAAGCGCCAGGCCCTTGGAAACGACGCCCTTCTCCATCCAGAAAAATACGGCATCACTTACGAATTCAAGGGCAAGGAAAAAATCGAAGAGAAGGATTATCTCGTTCTCGAACAGACCATGTCCGATGGCCATAAGACAACTTTTTACCTCGACCCGGACACGCACCTGCCCTACAAGACGAAAGGCACTTCTCTTGGCCAGGCAGGGGTTGAGGTCATGGCCGAAACTGTCTTTTCTGATTATCGGAGGGTCGACGGAGCGGTCATTGCCCATTCCTTTTCGACCCAACAGGACGGCCAGGAGTACATGAGGATGACTCTGGCCAAGGTCACGTTCAACTCAAACCTCGAGGATTCCTTCTTTAAAATGAGCAAATAGGGAAAAAATTGGTGAATTAGGCCTCGGCCTCTTTGAGGACGCTGTACGCGAGACGGAGCGCTCGCAAGCCTTCTTCACCGCTGACTTTCGATATTTTTCCAGTCTGGACAGATTCCAGGAAGTTGCGGAGTTCTTTCTTGAGGGGCTCTTCTTTCTGGATTCTCAACGTCTTGACGTCGGTCTGGCGGCCGTTAAGCGGAAAGACTTTGACTTCCTGGTCAATATAATCAATTGAGTAGTAGACGGTCGGCTCAAAGACGCGGAGCTTCCTGACCTTGCCCTGATGGACACGGCTGGCTGTCAGCGTGGCCACGCAGCCCGTTTTGAACTCCAGCCGGGCGTTGGCAATGTCGATCTTTTCAGAGAGCACATGGATGCCGGAAGCGCGAATGGTGTTGACCTCATCCTTGATCATGGCCATGATGATGTCCAGGTCGTGGATCATCAGGTCGAGGACAACGTCGATGTCCAGGGAACGCGCGGAGAATGATCCCAGACGCTGGACCTCGATAAATTTCGGCTCTCTGATGATGTTTTCCACGGCTTCGACCGCCGGGTTAAACCGCTCCAGGTGCCCGACCTGAAGGACGAGACCGTCTCTTTTGGCCTGCTCGACCAACTGCTCTCCCTGTTCGACGGTCTCAGTGATCGGCTTTTCCACGAGGACC
The DNA here is from genome assembly GCA_029907205.1 of Clostridiales bacterium. Taxonomy (GTDB): domain Bacteria; phylum Acidobacteriota; class Aminicenantia; order Aminicenantales; family UBA8522; genus JARYMI01. Next base: position 77,257 of record JARYMI010000010.1, on the reverse strand, counting down.
GACTTGCCCTGGCGAAGGAGGTTCATGGAAATAGAAAAGTGCTCGGAGGTCGGCGTTGAAACGATGGCCGCGTCTATTTCATCCAACATGTCTTCGTAATTCTGGAAGTACCCGACACCGTGACGGTTGCCGATTTCCATGGCTTTCTTGAAGTCGATATCGGCGACTCCCTTAAGCTCAGCTTCTTCCAAGTAGGAGAGAATGCGAGCATGCTGCATGCCCAAATAGCCGACGCCGATGATGCCGACTCTGACTTTGTCCATCAGCCACCTCCGCTCTGGACTTCGCGGACGACGATATGGAGGCCGTGCGCGTTAGCCAGCTCGATTGCTTCTTCTTTCTCGAAAAAGGCCACGTTCCCAGCCTCAAGCCCGAGCCCTGCGCCGCCTGCCCGGACAAGGCTCTGGACCGTGGCCAGGCCGACTGCAGGGACATCAATTCGCAGGTCCTGCCGTGTCCGCCCAGCTTTGGCGGCCACGAATCCTGGACCGGCCAGCTCTCCGCCTCTTGTGATCGTTTGATCCGTGCCTTCCATGCCTTCCACGGCCACGATAGCCTTTTCCTTGATGATGACCGTCTGCCCGACCTCCAAGTCGGCCAGGCGTTTGGCCATCCGGAGCCCGAAATCGACATCTTCCACGAGCGCGACTCCGGGCTGTTCGGCGGTAAGAACACCGGCATGGCAAAACCTGGGCTGGAGAAGGAACTCCGGGCTTACAACCCTTAACCCTTTCTCTTCAAAGAACTCGATGACCGCCCTGATGATGCCGGCCGGAGATTTTTCTTCAATCTTATCCCAGAGGCCCGCAGCCGCAGCGTCGAACCCTGACCTCTTGAAAATCAAGCCTGGACGAACCTTCCCTAACATCATCACCGTCCGGACGCCCTGGCTCTTCAGAAAGGAAATAACCTGGGCCGCGTCGCCCGGCTTTACCCACTCAAAGACGTCCGCTCGAGATTCAAGGCCGCTCTCTGCTTCTCCCTCGATTCCGGCGACGACGCAGGCAAAGCCTTGTCCCTTCAATTCGGACAGGGCCCAGGAAACAAACGCTCCCTGACCGGCTAAAATTCCGATTCGTTCTCCCATTGCGGCGAAGCCTTCTTGATGATGCCCCTTTGGGATGACTGGATAAAAGAGAGGATTTCGTCCCTGTCTTCATGGGGAGGAAAGAGTTTCGTTATTTTCTCAACGGCCTGAGTCGTGTTGAGGTCTGAGTAAAAAAGTATTTTAAACATCTCCTTCAACGCCCCCAGGCGCTCCCGGTTGAATCCCCGCCGGCGCAGTCCGATGGCGTTCAGGCCGTAAATCAGGACTGGCCTCATCCCCGCCACCCTGCAGAAAGGCAGGACGTCTTGAGTGACGACAGTGAAGCCGCCGACATAGGCGTGTTTTCCTATGCGGCAGAACTGGTGAACGGCGCTGAAAGCGCTGATCGTGGCGAAATCATCGACGCTGACATGGCCGCCGAGCGTGGCCGCGTTAATAAAAATAGTCCCGTTGCCAACCCGGCAGTCATGGGCGATATGCGAGTACGCCATGAAATAGTTGTCATCGCCGATGACTGTCTCCCTCCCCCCCTTCTCGGTACCCCGATGGACGGTGATAAACTCGCGGAAGACGTTCCGGCGGCCGATCTTAACCAGGGTTTCCTCACCGCGGTAACCGACATCCTGGGGCTCTGTCCCGATGACCGAATAAGGCGAAAAGCGACAGTCCTCGCCTATTTCCGTGCGTCCATCGATGTAAAGGTGGCCGTCAAGCCGCGTCTTCCTGTGAATCGTGACCTTCTCGCCCACGAAACAGCTCGGCCCGATCCAGACTCCGTGGTCAAGCTGAGCCCGGGGATGAACGGTGGAGGTCGGATGGACGAAGACCTCACCTGTGCTCATTCATGCCCTCAAGGTCGATGATCGAAGCGACAATCTCTCCCTCGGCAACAACCTCTTCACCCACGGACGCCCTCCCCCTGATGTGACAGACGCGAGACCTGAGCTTGACAAACTCGGCCTCCAGCCTCAACTGGTCACCGGGAGTGACGATTTTTCTGAACCTGGCATTCTGAATTTTGCTCAGAACCACGAGTTTTTTCATCGGGTCGGAGATCGAATGGTAAAGCAGGATGCCGCCTGCCTGGGCGACGGCTTCGATGATCAAGACCCCGGGCATGATCTTGAACTTGGGAAAATGCCCTTCAAAAAAGGATTCATTCGCGGTTACATTCTTGACCGCGACGATGGATTTTCCTGGCTGGATATCGATAACCCGGTCGACCAGCAGAAAGGGATAGCGATGCGGAAGGAAATTCAGGATGTCCTCGACTTTCATCATGCCTGTTGATGATACCCTGGCTTATTTTGCTGTCGCTTTGCTGGCGTCATACCTCTTGATGACTTCATCTGTAAGGTCAACTGCCGGGTTAAAGTAAACGGCACCGCTCTTGGCCAGGTCGAAGATGATGTCCATCCCCTTTTCCTTGCCTAATTGTTCGATAATCGGGAGAAGTTCGTTCTGAACCCTGTTGAACAACTTCAGCTGGAGGTCCTGCCAGTCGCGAAATGAGTCTTCGGCCAGCCGTTTTCTCTCCGTGCGCTTTTTTTCCAGGTCCGAGTTCATCTGGTAGAGAGCCTCTTCCGACAGGGTGAGCCTCTGCGTGTTGAGCTTTGTCTCGAGCTGACGGATTTCGTCATCGATCTTGGTCAGGGCGGCCTGGTTCGCCTTGTCTCTATCCTGCAACCTGGCGATGACTTTTTTGCCCTCGGCCGATTTCTCAAGGACTTCCTGGGAATTGATGACGCCGATTTTCTGGCCTTCCTGAGCCAAGCAGAGCGAGACTGCGGGGACGAAGATCAAGAGGAACACCAAAGTTTTCAGGCTACTCTTCTTCATCTAAATCCTCCTTTAATGGATTCAGGATTTAAAACGTCGTTCCGATGGCGAATCGAAAATTGAAGTTGGAGTCTCCTTCATAAATTCGCCGATTATTATAAGCGAAAATCAGGCGGAAGGGAACTCGGAGCGCCGGCACAAAGATCCTGGCCTCCAGCCCGGCCGATGAATACATGTTCCGAAAGCTGATCGGCTGGGATTTGATATAGCAATTGCCGCGGTCGTAGAAAAGAATCAAATAGAGGGGACCGCCGACCTGCAAAACGTATTCGGCGTTGAAAAGGACGGATTTCTCGCCCCCAATAAGAGAGCCCTGCTCCGTGCGCGGGCCGATGGAATAGATATCGTAGCCGCGGATATCCCTCTCTCCGCCCATGTAGAACCTTTCCCAGAAGGGAATATCGGAGCCGCCGAAGGCCCTGATGAACGAGTAGTCGAAATGGAGGCCGAAGGACTGGTTGCGGGTGATGGGAAACCAAGATGTCAGCTCAACGTGAGGCTTGACAAAATTCACTTCTCCGCCCAAAAATCCGCCCGCGTATTTCATCGACACGAGGACCATCCTGCCCCGCGTGGGCGTGAGAGGGCTGTCCACCGTCGACCGGTAAACCGTGGGAATAAGAGCGCTGACAGCGTATTTCCCGTACCCATAGCCGCCGTAATAGGGATATCCGTACGAATAAGAGTAGGGAGAATAATAGCCTAAATACTCATCGTCTTGGTACGACGAGGGACTGATCTCGACGTTCTCGTAACTGTAGGTCAGGTTTCCCCTGACGTATCCTCTGAGCCTGGCACCGACGATAAGGTCAGCCCCCCGCCCTTTCCGGTCATAAAGATAGGGAAGAATGAAAAACCGGTCATAGATGTTGAACCCGAGGGTGATCGGGTAGTCAAGAAAATAGGGCTCGGAAAACCCGAAGACGTAATTCTTGATCCTTTTGCCGTACTGGGCCGTAATCTCGAGGTTTTCTCCGGCTCCAAGAAAATTGACCGTGGAATAGCTCAACGCCACAAACATCCCCTCGTAGCCGCTGTATCCGGCCGAGAACTGGATGTTGTTCCGCTGCAGTTCCTTGACGTTGATCGAGGCATCGATTTTGGTTGGATCCTCAGGGTTGGGTTTGACATCCGGTTCTTTCTCCAGGTCCACCAGGCCCAGTTGTTTGATCCTCAGGATGCTGTCCTTGAAGAGTGCCAGGCTGAACCGGTCGCCTTCTCGCAAGAGCATCTCCCGCCGGATGACCTTGTCCTTCGTGTACGTATTTCCTCGGAATTCCAGCCGGTGAAGGTAGGCGACCTCGCCTTCGTAGATGTTGAAGGCCACGTTGACTCTTTTGTTTTTGGGGTCAAGGCTCTCCACGGGCATAACCTGAACGTAGAGGTAGCCGCCGTTGCGGTAAAGCTCACCGATGGACTCGACGCTTTTCTCCCTGACCTTGGTGCTGTAAATATCGCCCTTCTTTAATTTGATAAGGCTCCTGAGGTACTGAGGGGCGATGGCCTTGCTCCCTTCGATGGTCACATCACCGACAAGGTACAAATAACCAGCGTTAACCGGAATATGAATTTTCATCATCGGCTGTTTCTTGAAGAAGATTGTCTTTCTGGTTATTTGCTCGATCTTAGGCTCTCCGACCGTGGCCTCCATGTAGCCATATTCCTGAAGCTTCTGCTTGATGAGGGTCAGATCTTCCGTGAGCTTATTCTCCTTGTAAACGTCCTTGCCTAAAACCCAGGAGACGACTCCGTGGGACTGGTTGGACTTCATCGCCTCGCGAAGGATTCCCTGGGGAAGTTTCGGGCTGCCGGCGAATGCGACTTCGCCGACCCTGATTTTGGGACCTTCATCCACCTTGAAGAGGACTTCGACTTCATTCTTGCCTTTCCGGCTTGCCTCGACCTCGACCTTAGCTGCATAAAGGCCCTTCTCTAAGAGAAGATCCGTGATTGTTTCCTTGACCTTTTGGACTTTGGCCGCGCTGTAATAGGAATATGGGAGAATGTATTTGTCCTTTTCCTTCAGCTTGTTGACGATGTCGTCTTCCTTGACTTTCTTTCCGGTTTTGTAGGTGATGGTTCTGATAACGGGGTTCTCTTCAACGATGATCTTGACGATCTTCCCGGCGGCTCCATCCTCCTTCTCAATCCTGAGGTTAGAGAAAAAGCCGGTGGACCAGAGGATCCGGAAATCCTTCTGCAGCAGCTCATCGCTGAAATAACCTCCCTCGCGGGACTGAAGATAGTAGAGAATCGTCTCCCGGCTGACCCGTTCGTTGCCGATGATTTCGATCTTCTCGACCTGCTCTTGGGCGGCCAGGAAAACCGGCACGCAGATGAAGAAAAGAACCTTCACTAACTTCTTCATTTCTTTTTCCTTATACCATATCGGATGTTTTTTTTCAAAGACACTCGGGCATTATAATAAAACGGCGGAAGGGTCAAAGGCGTTTCAACTGGCCGGCTTCCAGGAGATAGATCTTCTGACAGAACTTGGCGATTTTTTCGTTGTGCGTGACGATAATCGAGGAGAGGCCCTTCTTCCGGTGAAGCTCCTGGATGAGCCTCATGATGGATTCTCCGGTCTTTGAGTCCAGGTTTCCTGTCGGCTCGTCGGCCAGGAGGAGCTTCGGTTCGTTCACAAGCGCCCGCGCGATGGCCACCCGCTGCTGCTCGCCCCCGGAAAGCTGGGCCGGCCGTTGAGAGGCTCTCTCTTCGAGGAAGACTTCCTGGAGGAGGGCTCGCGCTCTCTTTTCAGCCTCTCTCCTGTCGAGGCCTCGGACGAGCAGCGGGAGGAAGACATTCTCCAAGGCCGTGAATTCGGGAAGGAGGTGGTAGAACTGGAAGACGAAACCGATGTTCTCGTTCCTGAGTCGGGCTTTCTCCTTTTCTCCCCTGGCGTGGATGTCATCCCCTTCAAGAAGGATCACGCCTTCCGAGGGCCTGTCCAGGCCGCCGAGGAGGTTGAGTAAGGTTGTCTTGCCCACGCCCGAGGCGCCCATGACGGCCACGATTTCCCCCTTTTCCAGCTCGAAATCCAGGCCCTCCAACACGCGGATGACTCCCTCCTTCGGCAAGGGATAAACCTTGCCCACGTTGCGGGCGACGATAAGGTTATTCATATTTCAAGGCGACGACCGGGTCAACTCGGCTGGCCCGATGAGAGGGAAAAAGCGTCGAAAGGAGGCTAATGGCCAGGCTGACCCCGATAATTATTAGTAAATCGATAGGCTTAATATAGAATGGCACATAGGAAATCTGATAAATATCGACCGGCACCTTGATGAGCTCAAACGTGTTGGCCAGCCAGCAGCAAAAAAGCCCGAGGACCACGCCGGCCGAAGTCCCGATGACTCCGATCATGACCCCCTGCAGAAAAAAAATCTTCCTGATGCTTTTCGGCGTCGCGCCAACGGCCATCAGGATGCCGATGTCCCGAGTCTTCTCCATGACCATAAGAATAAGGGTGGCGATGATGTTGAGGGCGGCCACGAACACGATCAACGTGATCGTCAGGAACATGATGGTTTTCTCCAGCTTCAGCGCCGAGAACAGAGACTTGTTGAGCTCCATCCAGGTTGTGACATAGGCCACAGGAGGCAGGACCTGTTTGATCCGATTGGCGACCTTTTCAGCCTCAAAAATATCATCGATCCTGATTTGAAGGTTGGTGATCCTGTCGCCCATCCGGAAAAACGCCTGGGCGGACGAAAGGGGGACCAGGGCCGTCGTGGAGTCGAACTCATAAAGCCCGGTGGAAAAAGTGCCGCTGACTCTGAATTTTTTCGTCCGCGGGAAAAGCCCCAGAGGGGAGAGCCGCGAGGAAGACGTCAAAACCGTGACCTCATTGCCCGGGCTGGCACCGATAGCAAAAGCCAGCTCTCGGCCGAGGAGAATGCTCTCTGCTTGTGAAGAAGGAAGCGCCCCCGAGTCCAGCTCCTCAAGCCAGGCAGAGTGCCTGCGCTCAAGGTCAAAATCGATCCCCTTGAGCATAGCCCCGCGGCTGCGGAACGACCCGCTGACCAAGACCATATCATAGGCCACCGGAGAGACGACCTGAATCCCTCCGATACCCTTGAGCTTGGAGACGAGAGCGGGGTAATCAGACAACCCTTCCCCGCTGAGGTCAGAAACTATGATATGTGAGGTGGCGCTCAAGATTTTATCCTGCACGTCCTCTTGAAACCCTGTGATCAGGGCAAGAGCAATCACCAATGCCATGACGCCAATGGTGATGCCTAAAATTGATATGAACGTGATGACCGAGATGAATGCCTGTTTCCTTTTGGCTTTAAGATAGCGGGAAGCGATAAAAAGTTCGTAGTTCATGGGACCTTATTACTTAGGCCGTAGCAAAGGGAACAGGATGACTTCCCTGATGGATTTCTTGTTGGCCAGGAGCATGACCAGGCGGTCGATGCCAATCCCCTCCCCTCCTGTGGGAGGAAGCCCGAATTCCAAAGCTTGAACGTAATCCATATCGACCCAGTGGGCGTCTTCATCGCCCCTCAGCCTCTCTTGGGCCTGTTGCTCGAAGCGAACCCGCTGTTCATGCGGGTCGGTGAGCTCGCTGAAGGCGTTGGCGATCTCCATCCCGGCCACGACAAGCTCAAACCGCTCGGCTTCTTCAGGATTCTCGCGGAAGGTCTTGGCCAGGGGAGAAATCTCCTTTGGATGATTGATCACAAAGGTGGGCTGGATAAGCTTGTCCTTCACCAGCTTGTCGAAAATGATGTCCATGGCTTTCCCGTAAGTGAATGGCTTCTTCTCAGGAGCCAGGGTGGCGGCAAACTCGACGAGCTCCTCGCGGTTATCAAAGCGGCTGGGCGAGAGCCCGCTGTGCATGAAAAGGGCGTCGCGAAATTTGATCCGCGGCCAGGGCCTTTTAAGGGAAATGGTTGCGTCACCGTAGGGAAACTCCTCCTTACCGAGAAGCGCCCGGCTAAGGGAACAGAGCAACTCCTCTGTCAGGTCCATCATGTCGTAGTAATCACTGTAAGCCTCGTAGAACTCTAACATCGTGAACTCGGGGTTGTGTTCGGAAGAGATGCCCTCGTTGCGGAAGTTCCGGTTGATTTCGTAAACCCTCTCCAGGCCGCCGACGACCAACCTTTTGAGATAGAGCTCTGGAGCAATCCTCAGATACAGGTCGACACCCAGGGCGTTGTGGAATGTTTTAAAAGGCCTGGCCAGGGCTCCGCCGGGAATGACCTGCATCATCGGCGTCTCGACTTCCGTGTACCCGCGCTCGTCGAAAAATTCTCGGATCTTGGTGATCAGCCGGCTGCGCAGGCTGAAAACCTCCCCAACCTCAGGGTTCATGATCAAGTCTAAGTAGCGCCGGCGGTAGCGGAGTTCGACATCCTGAAGTCCGTGCCATTTCTCCGGAAGAGGATGGAGGCATTTGGCTAAAAGCGTGAACGAACGGACAAGGACAGTGAGCTCTCCGGTCCGGGTTTTGAACAGGGTGCCTTCAGCGCTGATGATATCGCCGATATCCATGAGGTTAAAAATTCGGTACGTCTTCTCTCCCAACAGGTCTTCTCTCAGGTAAATCTGAAGCTTGGTTCTGCTATCGGAAATCGTGGCGAACGTCGCCCGGCCCATTTTCCTGATGGAGAGAATCCTGCCCGGCACGGCGACGCCGATCCCCTTCTCCTCCAGCTCTTCCCGGGAAAGGGAAGCATGGTCCCTGACCGCCTCGAACACAGAATGCGTTTTTGCCGCTTTGTAAGGGAAAAGATTGATCCCTTCCTGGCGGAGCTTTTCGATTTTTTCTTCCCTGGAAATGTCCTGGTCAGTCTTTCTTGCGTCTCTTGGCGACATGTTTGACCTCATCAGGAGGTGACGGCGCTGCCCGGATTTTTTTGCTCAAGGCGTCGAGAATCCCGTTGACAAAGGTCGCGGCTTCCGGGCTGCTGTATTTCTTGGCAATCTCGATGGCTTCGTTAATGACAATCGCCGGAGCCAGAGAATCGGCCTTGAGCAGCTCAAAGGCAGCCAGGCGGAGGATATTCCGGTCGATGACAGCCATGCGGGAAACACGCCAGTGCGTGGAAATCGACTGGATAGCTTCATCAATTTCCTCGAGGTGGGCTTGGACGCCTCTGACCAGCCAGCGGCTGTATTCGCGTATCTCAGGCGAAGCTTTCTTTTCCCTCCAGAACCGATTGATAGTCTGGTCGGCATCGGACCTATCGAACTCAAGCTCGTAGAGAATCTGAAGAGCGCTCTCCCGGGCTTTTCTTCTCTTGCCCATCGGAAGGGCGCCCTCAGCCAAGCTTGGCCGCTTTGATCAGGTTCAACGTCTCGACGACGGAGAAGGCTGCGTCCCAGCCCTTGTTTCCGGCCTTGGCGCCAGCCCGCTCAATGCCCTGCTCGATCGTGTCCACCGTGAGAATGCCAAAAGAGCAAGGGATTCCTTCTTCTATGGCAATCTGGGCAATTCCTTTTGTCACCTCGGCGCTCAGGAAGTCAAAATGGGGCGTGTCGCCGCGGATGAGAGTCCCGAGACAGATAATTCCGTCAACCTTGCCTGTCTTGGCCAATTTCTTAACGACGACCGGAATCTCAAACGAGCCGGGGACTTTGTACACGGAGATGTCCGCTTCTGCGGCTCCGAGCTTGTCCAGAGCGTCCAGAGCTCCGGTCAGAAGCTTGTCCGAGATGAACTGGTTGAAGCGGCTGACCACAATCCCGATCCTCAGCCCCTTGGCCTGGAGTTTTCCTTGATATGTAGCCATTTGTCACCTCTTATTTCCCGCGAAAATTGGGCTTTCTTTTCTCAAGAAAGGCTTTGGTTCCCTCTAAGCTGTCTTCGGTGCCGCACGCGCGGCCGAAAATCTCCGCCTCGAGATTCAGCCCTTCTCCGAGTGTTCTATCTAAACCCTTGTTGATCGCCTCGATGGCGTACTCTAAGGCAAGCGGCGCGTTTTTGACGATTTCCTTGGCCATCGTCTCAGCTTCCACGTGGAGATTGTCTAAAGGAACTACTTTGTTAACGAGGCCGATTTCCTGCGCTTCCTTTGCTTCGACAACCCGGCCGGAAAGGACGAGCTCCATCGCCTTTCCCTTGCCGATAAGGCGGGCCAGGCGCTGGGTTCCGCCAAACCCGGGGATGAGCCCGAGTTTAACCTCGGGCTGTCCCAGCTTGGCGTTCTCCGACGCGATGCGGATATGGCAGGCCAGGGCAATCTCTGTCCCGCCTCCCAGGGCAAAGCCGTTGATTGCGGCCAGGACGGGCTTGCGAAAATTTTCTATGATCTTGGTAAGCTCCTGGCCCTCAAGAGCGTACTGCTTTCCCTGAGTCAGGTCGAGGCCGGCCAGCTCGCTGATATCAGCGCCCGCGACAAAAGCTTTCTCTCCCGACCCCGTGAGGATAACGGCTTTGACCTCGGCATCCTTCTCCAATTCCAGGAAGGCGCTCTTCAGTTCCCTGACAGTCTCAGCGTTCAAGGCGTTGAGCTTGTCGGGCCGGTTGATGGTAACCCAGCCGATGCCGTCAGCCTTCCGGGTGATGAGGTTCTTGAATTCCATTCTCTCCTCCAGTCTCTACCCCAAGGAATTTTTTCGTATTTTAGCAAATAATCACCTTTTTTTCATTATTTTTTTGGGACTGGCCCGAAGCATCTCTAATTCCGTGATAATTGGATCTCTTTTGAAAGAGTGGGTGGCACGGCGTTAGTCCCATCCCGCCCGCAGCGTAAGGGGTTCCCCACGGGGGGATGGGTGGAGCGAGGACGGAAGGGGACGCGCCGTGACAGGACCCGTTCTTTCAGACCCAAGCTTTGTCACGAAATTGGAGATGCATTCGGACTGACCGCCGAGCTTGTCTCCGGCCGCATTTTATGGTAATAACGAAATACACCTCTCATCAAGACATCCACAAGGAGTTTTTCGATGAAAACAAAAACGCAATTCGAAGAGCTGGCGCCGGACATGTTGCGCTGGAGGATAGACCCCAAGACGATTCCTTTCGCCACCACAGACGAATGCGAACCGTGCGCTGAAATCATCGGCCAGGAAAGAGCTCTCAAGGCCATCCAGACTGGGCTTGATATAAAGAGCCTTGGTTACAACATTTTCATCACCGGGATGGTCGGAACAGGACGGACGACGACCATCAAGCAGCTCCTGGAAAAACTCGAAAAGGGCGAAAAAACGCCCGACGACATCCTTTATGTCAACAACTTCAAGAACCCAGATGAACCCAGCCTGATCATGCTTCCCGGCGGAAAGGGCAAGCTGTTCAAGGAAGCCATGGAAAACCTGATCGAGATGCTCAAAGTCAACATCCCTGAGCTCCTCAAGAGCAAGTACTACACAGAAAAGAAAGAAGCCATCATCGAGAGCCAGCAGAAAAAGCAAAAAGATATCCTTCAGAAATTCGAAGATGACGTGGCCAAGCAGGGGTTTTCCGTGATCCAGGTTCAGATGGGGCTGTTCACCAAGCCCGACCTCATTCCCGTCATCGAAGAAACCCCGACGCCTTTCCCAAAGCTCGAGGCCATGGTCAAAGAAAAGAAGTTTTCCCAGAAGGACTTGGAGGAACTCAAGAAGAAATATGAAGAGCTGACAGAAGAGCTGGAGAGGCTCTTCGACAGGCTGAAAGAGATCGACGAAGAGACGCGGGCTCTTCTCAAGAACTGGGACGCTGAGGCCATCACCCCGATCATCAAAGGGAGCATCTCCGGCATCCGAGAGAAGTTTGCCCAGCCGGCTACCTCCCAATACCTTGACAACGTCGAGGAAAACCTGATCTCAAGCATAGACCTCTTCAAAGCCCAAAAAAAAGAGGAAAAAGAGGACAAAACAAGGGAGATGGTCGATGCCTTCTTAGCGTACAGGGTCAACCTCCTGGTCGACAACTCCGATGTCAAGGGAGCGCCCGTGGTCATGGAGACAAACCCGACGTACGTCAACCTCTTCGGGACGATCGAGTCCGCTGTCAGCCGCTGGGGAGTCTGGCAGACAGATTTCACTCAGATCAAGACAGGCTCCTTTCTCAAGGCTAACGGCGGCTACCTGGTCATTAACGCTCTGGACGCGCTGATCGAGCCAGGCGTCTGGATCACCCTGAAAAGGACACTCCGCCATCAGATATTCGAAATCCAGAACTACCTTTCCCTTTATCTCATCGCGACCACCCGGCTCAAGCCTCAGCCGATTAAATGCAACGTCAAAGTGGTCATGATCGGCGATGCTTACATCTATAACCTCCTCTATTTCATGGACGAGGACTTCAAGAAGATCTTCAAGATCAAAGCCGAGTTCGATTCCGAGATGACCAGGGACGACGGAGCCATCCAGGATTATGCTCGTTTCATCAAGAAAATCTGCGAGGATGACAAACTGTTTCCTTTTGACCAAGAGGGCATAGCGGCGGTTATTGAGTACGCAACGAGGATCGCCGGCCGGCAGCGAAAAGTCTCCACCAGGTTCCACATCCTGGCCGATGTCATCCGCGAAGCTAACTACTGGGCAAAATCAGACGGCAAAACGACGGTAAGCCGCAAGCACGTGGAAAAGGCCGTGCTGGAGCGTTTCGAGCGGGTCAGCCTGATCGAAGATAAAATTCAGGAACTCATTGAGGAAGGGACAATCCTGATCGACACAGAAGGAAAAGTCATCGGCCAGGTTAACGGCCTGTCCATCTATGACATGGGCCAGTTTTCCTTCGGCAAGCCGACCCGGATCACAGCCAAAACCTCGGTCGGCAGAGCCGGGGTTATCAACATCGAACGGGAAGCGGACTTGAGCGGCCGGACCCATAACAAAGGCGTCCTCATCCTGGGCGGCTATCTCAGAGGGAAGTACGCCCAGAACAAACCTTTTTCCCTGTCGGCCAGCCTTGCCTTTGAGCAGTCCTACTCGGGAATTGACGGCGACAGCGCCTCGTCCACTGAGGTTTACGCCATCCTGTCCAGCCTTTCTAAGCTGCCGCTGAGGCAGGACATTGCCGTCACGGGTTCGATCAACCAGAAAGGCGAAATCCAGCCCATCGGAGGAGTGAACGAGAAAATTGAAGGTTTTTATGATGTCTGCAAGGCAAAAGGCCTGACAGGAACCCAAGGCGTCATCATCCCTCATCAGAACATCCAGAACCTGATGCTGCGCAGCGACGTTGTCGAAGCTGTCAGGCAGGGCAAGTTCCATATTTACCCGATCAAGACAATTGACGAAGGCATCGAAATCCTGACAGGAATCGAAGCCGGGAATCTCAAAGAGGACGGGACTTTTGAGGAAGGAACGGTGAACTTCCTTGTCGACCAGGAACTCCAGCGGCTGGCCGCAAGCTGGAAAACCTACGCTGCGGCCCAAGAAAAAGAGCCGTAACCATCCGCTCAGCGCGCATCCCTAATTCCATGATAATAGAAAGAGCGGGTCCTGTCCCGGCGCGTCCCCTTCCGTCCTCGCTCCACCCATCCCCCCGTGGGGAACCCCTTCCGCTGCGGGCGGGAGGGGACTAACGCCGCGCCACCCACTCTTTCTCGGCAGATTGAACTTTCGCAAAACTTAGGAAAGTAGGCCGAAATCATGCCAACTTGACCAGCTTTTTCAGTCGCCTGATTTCGGACGGTTCGAGGTGCCGCCAGCGGCCGCGCTTGAGGTTTTTTAGGGAAAGGCCGGCGAACCCGATTCTTTTCAACTCCAGAACCTCATGGCCGACAGCCTGGCACATGCGCCGGACTTCTCTTTTCCTGCCCTCATGAATCTCGAGCCGGAGGAGGCTCGACTTCGGGTTGTGGGCCAGGAGCGTCACTTTCGCCGGCGCCGTCTTCTGGCCGTCCAGGAAGACTCCTTTCTCCAGCCGGCGCAGGCTGTCAAGGCCAGGTTCTCCTTTCACCTTAACCAGATAGGCTTTTTCAACCTCGAAGCGGGGGTGGGACAGGCGGAAAGCCAGTTCGCCGTCATTGGTCAGGAGGAGCAATCCCTCGCTGTCATAATCCAGCCGGCCGACCGGGAAGAGCCGGCCGAGTGAGGCCGGGATAAGGTCGCGGACAGTCGGCCTCCCGAAGGGGTCTTTAAGGGTCACGAGATATCCGGTGGGTTTATTCAAGAGCACGTAAACAAGTTTCTGGCTCTCCTTTATTTTTCGACCATCCACCGAGACGACATCTCGCTCAGGGTCGATCTTGATGCCCAGGTCGAGAGCAAGGCGGTTATTGACCTGGATGCGTCCTTCTGCGATCAACCTGTCAGCTTCTCGGCGGGAGACAACCCCGGCCTGGGAAAGGAACTTGTTGAGCCTGATTTTCAATTCCGAGCTTCGTCAAAAGCGATAGTTAAGGCCACAGTGAAAATTCAGGCCTCCGAAATCCCAGGACAGGCTGGAAATGTCCACGGCGAAATCAATATACCTGAGCTCGGCAAAGAGCCCGATTTTCCCCAGGCTGAGCTCCGCCCCAGCCCCGAAACTAAAGGACTTGTCCGTGGTGCTTCCAATTTCGTTGATATCAGCGGAATAAATGCCGTAACCGACGGTCAGGTATGGGAAGAGGAGAGGCAGGGGGAAGCCAATTTTTGCATGAACGCCTAAATAATAATAGTCCATGCCTCGACCGTCATAGAGGGAGAGCCCCGGGTTGTCGGAAAGAAGGCTATGGTCGGCCCTGAAGAATTGCCCTTCGACGGCAAAAGAGAGAACCCTCAACCCCACTTGAGCCCCATAAAGGAAGGAAGAATCCTTGTCGAACTTGAGCTCGCTCAAGCTTGCATTCTGGTTAGACAGGCCGCCCTGGAGGCCGATGTAAAACCCTGCTCGGGCGGGCGCAACCGCGGCCGCCAGGATGATGAGGCCGCACAATAATCTTCCAAGTATCTTATTTCTCATGGCTTGCTCCTTGCTCTTCAAATTCTCTACTCACTCCTCAAGCCCGGGCTTGGCCACAACCTCGACAACTTTCAGGTCAAAAAAAGTCTGGGCGTTGGACGGTCGCAAAACGAGAGCCGTGTCGGCGCCCCAGCTCGTGCCGCCGACGGCCAAACAAGGTTCTCGCGTGGAGATAAACCCTGCATCCGCCGCCATCACCGCAACCTCAATGGCCACCTTTGCGCCTTCGCCGAAGACCCGCAGGGTATAAGCGATAATCTCCTCGAGCTCATACGTGGCCAGCTTCTTGCGGACGGCCCGGCCGACTCCCCCGAAAGCGTGCTGGCAGGTCAGGACTCTGGCGCCGAGGGCTTCGATCCGGCGTCGCAGGTCGGGCTTGAATTCCTGATGGTCAGGCCTCTGGTATCCTGTCGAATGAGTGACCACGACAACGTTTTTTCCCCGGAACAGCCGAGCGGCCAGAAGGCCCGTCTTCCCCGAAGTCGATGCGACAACGATATTCCGGATGCCCAGCTCATCGGCTCTCGTCCGGCCTGCCTCGAGAGTCCGACCGGTGTTCGCCGGGCCAGGCTGGCCAAAGATCAGACAAGGGACGATCCGCGCGCTCTCTTGCGTTTTCTTTCTTGCCATCTTAATCTCCAACGTTTCGCTTTCCTTGTCCATTTTCCCCTTGGCTGCAAAACTTGTCAAGAAATCCCTGATATCCCAAACTAAAACCCGTCGGGTAGCGCGGTTCGAGATGAACCTATTCTTCTCTCCTTCGTATGCTTTAGTGTAGAATAGAGGACGAGAGAAATGGCCCGGGTAAACATCGGCGAATCTTTTGCTATCTCTATGTCCTCTCTCTGGGCAAACAAGCTCAGAACTTTCCTGACCTTGTTAGGCATCATCATTGGGGTCCTGACGATCATCGCTGTCGTCTCAGTCATCCAGGGGCTGAACAAGTATGTTTACACCAAGATGTCTTTTTATGGCGCCAACGACTTCTCGGTTTCCAAGTTTTCGATGATAGGCACATCCCTCAAAGAATACCGGGAGCAATTGAAGCGGAAAAACCTGACGCTCGAGGAGATGGAACTGCTGCGCAGCCGCTGCCGCGAGTGCAATCTCATCGGTGCCAGCACATCGACCAGCCGGACTGTTAAGTTTGGAAGCCAGTCCTTGAAAGAGGTCGAGATCCGGGGGGTCACTTCAGTCGATCATCTCATCGGGTCAGTGCTCGAGCTGGAGACCGGCCGTCATCTCCAGAAGGAAGACGAGAGGCATTCCCGATTTGTCTGTATTATCGGGGCTGATATCCGGGAGAAGCTTTTTCCCTTTGTCGACCCTCTGGGCCGGTGGATTAAAATCGGCGGAGAGAATTTTCTGGTCATCGGGCTGGGCAAAAAGAAGGGCAAGCTCCTGGGCATGAGCCAGGACAACTATGTCCGCATCCCCATCACGACGTTCCAGAAAATCTACGGCTCAAGACGGACAATCAGCATCAACGTCCACACCTCGTCCCAGGAACAGATGAAGCACGCCCAGGAAGAGGTACGGACGATCCTGAGATCGGCCCGCCACCGCTCCTTCAACGACCCTGATGATTTCTCTTTCCAGACTTCAGAAACTTTTATCCGGTTCTATAAGAGCGCCACCTCGAGCATTTATTTTGCCATGATCGCCATATCCTCCATCGCCCTGCTCGTCGGCGGCATCGTTGTCATGAACATCATGTTGGTCTCAGTCACCGAGAGGACCAAGGAGATAGGCATCCGCATGGCCGTGGGCGCAAGGCGCCAGGATATCCTCTTCCAGTTCTTGATCGAATCGGCAATGCTGTCCGCGACAGGGGGTCTCATCGGCATCATCCTCGGGCTCGTCCTGGCCAAAACGGTTTCGGCGACGACATCTCTGCCTTCGAGCGTCGAGCCCGTCTCGATCATCCTGGCCATCTTGATGTCGGCATCCATAGGTCTCTTCTTCGGCATTTACCCGGCTAACAAGGCTGCCAGGCTCAACCCAATCGAAGCGTTGAGGTCGGAACAATGAGGCCCGGTATCCTTGGTGAAATCCTGGCCATGGCCTTCGATTCGCTCAAGACTCATAAGCTTCGGTCTTTCCTGACAGTCCTGGGCATCGTCATCGGGGTTATGACAGTCATCGGGATGGTCTCGATTATCCAGGGTCTTAACCGCTCTTTTCTCCGGGAGCTCGAATCGGTCGGCTCGGACATCATCATCGTTACCAAGTATGAGCCAGGAATCCAGGTCGGCCGACGTTCGGAGGAAGAAAGACAGAGGAAAAACCTCACCTTTGAGGACGCCCTCGCCCTTGAGCAGGAAGGCTCTCTCATCAAGGCCGTGGCCGTTGACCTTGTCGTGAACGTCTTCGAGAGCCTCCCGATCAAGTACCAGAACACGAAGAGCGAGGACTCCATCATCCTCGGCATGAACGAAAAATTCCCCCAGGTGCTGTCCGTCTACCTTCCGGAGAAAGGCAGGTTTCTCAGCGAGTCCGACATCAAGCACAGTGCCAAGGTCTGCGTCTTAGGGGCCGAGCTGGCCGAGGTCCTCTTTCCGCACACGAGCCCGCTGGAGAAGGAAATCAGGATAGGCCCGGAAAAGTTCGTGGTCGTCGGCGTCCTGAAGAAAAGGGGGAGCATGTTAGGACGAAGCCAGGATAATTTTGTCGGCATTCCCATCACCACCCTGATGAAATACTTCCCCTACGACCTCGAGAACCTGGAGGTCGTCGCCACTCCCAAAGAACAAGGAACCATCCCGGAGGCCATCGAGGAGATAACGAATATTCTCAGAAAAAGGCGGAAAGTTGGGTTCGGCAAGCCAAACGATTTTGCCGTGTCCACCCAGGACACGATCGTCGACCTCTATAACCAGATTACTGGGGCCGCCTACTTGGTGATGATCGTCATCTCATCGATCGGCCTGCTCGTCGGCGGGATCGGCGTCATGAACATCATGTTAGTCTCGGTCAAAGAAAGGACGCGGGAGATCGGCATCCGCAAGGCCATCGGCGCCCGTTCGGCCGACATCCTCAAGCAGTTTCTGATAGAGGCCGTCTTTCTCACTGGAACGGGAGGCATCCTGGGAATCATCATCGGGTTTACCATCGCCTTCCTCGTCAAGGCCGCCACTCCCCTGCCCGCTTCGGTGACGTCCTGGTCCGTCATCCTTGGGCTTGTCGTCTCGGTTTCAGTGGGACTCTTCTTCGGGATTTTCCCGGCCCGGAAAGCCGCGCGGGTCGACCCGATCGTCTCCCTCCGTTATGAATAGGCTCGGGTTTGGGGTCGAAGCCCCAAGACGCTGAGAACGGGTCCTGTCATGGCGCGTTTCCGTCCGTCCTCGCTCCGTCCATCCCCCCGTGGGGAACTCCCTTACGCTGCAGGCGTTGCGGGGAGAAGAGCGCCTAATATTTTAGCTTCTGATTGATAGATTCAAAGGCTAACTTTAAAAGCTCTTTCAGGTCTTTGTCCTTATCGATCACGATTTCCACGAGCGAAGAGCTGCCGCCGCCCTTGCCTTGGACGTGCGAAAACACGAGGGGAAGAAGCTCCCTCATGTCCAGCGGCAGCGTCTCGGAGGAAGCGAAAACAAGATGATTTCTTTCCTCGCCCTCGATGCCGTAGAGAACGGCGAATTCGCCGGCCTTGATGATGTTTAGTGCGAGCAGTTTTCCTTCCTCGGGCGTCTTGTCCGTCCAGGCCGCAGTGATGATCCTTTCTTTTGATTTCTTGATTATCTCCTCGGCTTCATACCCAGCCAGTTTTTCCTGGAGCTGCCGCATTTTTTTCCTGGCTTGCTTGAGCTCTGAAACTGTCTTCTCCATAGCTGCAGGAATGTTCTTCTCGTTTGCAGAGAACCTGGCAGCCATTTCTACCAGCGCCCTGTTTTTCCAGGCATAATCTTCGATTGCCCGGCGGCCGCAAAGGAACTCGAAACGCAGGTTGCCCCTGATCTTTTCCCATTTGATGACCTTAGTCAACCCGATCTCGCCTGTCCGCCGGCAGTGCGTCCCGCCGCAGGCAGAATAATCGAAGCCGCTCACCTCGACCACCCGGATGAGGCCTTCCTTTTTCGGCGGCCGCCGCAAAGGAATGGACGAGACCTTCTCTTCAGGGATAAAATATGTCTTGATTTCCCTGTCTTCAAAAACGACCTCGTTGGCCCGCTCCTCCACGCGGCTGACGTCAGAGTCGGATATAGCCCTGATTCCAATCTCAAGAGTCGAGATAGCCTCTCCCAGATGGAAAGAAAGCGTTTCGCCGCGGAGAAGCTCAAAAAAGCTCTGTGAAAGGATGTGCTGGCCCGAGTGTTGCTGCATGTGGTCAAACCGCCGCGGCCAGTCTATGCTTCCCCGGACTTTATCTGCGTCGATGTCTTTCTCAAGAAGATGGACAATTCTTTCGCCGTCCTCTAAAACTTGGACGACGGCTGCTTCCCCGAGAAAGCCGCGGTCGGAGGGCTGGCCGCCTGATTCAGGGTAAAAGCACGTCTGGTCGAGGACGACAGCCGGCTTTCCATCAAAACGAAACTTATCGACAACCGTCGCCTCGAATTCTTTCTGATAAGCATCCTCAAAATAGAGCCTTTTTGTCTCTCTCTGTCCTTGCTCCTTGTCCTGATGGCTCATCCTTCCTGCCTCCTGCAACGATCGTGGGCCTATTATACAACGTCTCGAAATTGGGGGACAGCATACGTAATACACAAAATTATGGCGCGCATAATTAAGGTATACTGTCACCTATTTTCATAAGAATTAGGGTAATTATGTATGACGTCCCCCTTTTAAAGGAGGGCGACGATTCTTTCGGTGAGCTTGAAGTGTTTCTTGGCCACCCTATTCAGGATTTCCACGCCGTGCATCTTCACCAGCTTCACCCCGGCCTCCTCGGCCAGCGGAGAGGAGCCCTTGGGGAGGTCAACCCCGACATCCCCTGAGAGGAAATAAAGCCGCTTCAGGAATTCTGCCCGGGCCAGGATCGAGGCGGCCGCCACAGCCATGTCCTCTTCGGCCTTTGGCTTCTGGACAAGCTCGATTGTCTTTCCTTTTTTCATCAGGGCATTCAGGACGTAGAGCCTGTCGCCGAATTGGTCAGTGATGGCAAGCTTGCAGGGAACCTCGCCAAGGATATTTTCGATCACCCGTGAATGACCCCAGGCTAAGAGGCGGTTGAGGTTGCGCAGGTTGGCGTAAAGTTCGTTATACCTTTCCGGCCCGATGGCGACAACAGAATGTTTGTACCCCTTCTTGATGATTTCAGCCATTTCCCGGACGCGGTTGTCCGAAAACGTCTTGCTGTCCCTGACTCCCAGTTCCCGCATGACCTGTTCTTGTTCGTCTAACAGAAAGACCCCGGCGATGACCAGAGGCCCGAAATAATCACCTTTTCCCGACTCGTCAGTGCCGATGTGGCCTTTTTCTGCGGGGAAGAGGTCGGACTGCTCCATCGGGTGCCAGATGTCCTATTTTAGGAGATTCCTCGCTTTGGCTTCGCGGATTAGGTCGGGCCGGAACTTGGGATGAGCAATGTTGATCAGTGCTTTAGTCCGCTCCTGGAGGTTCTTTCCGAAAAGATAAGCAACGCCGTATTCGGTCACGACATACCTGACATCGCCCCTGGTTGTCACGACGCCGGCTCCTTTCTTGAGGAAAGGAACGATCCGGGACGTTTCTCCCTCTTTGGCGGTCGAAGGAAGCGCGATGATCGGCTTTCCTCCTCTGGAATGGGCAGCGCCGCGGATGAAATCAACCTGGCCGCCGAACCCGCTGTAGATGTAGGTTCCGATCGAGTCGGAACAGACCTGTCCGGTAATGTCGACCTCAATAGCCGAGTTTATGGCTATCATGTTGTCGTTCCGGGCGACGTTAAAGGGATGATTGACATAATCAGTGGGATGAGCTTCGAAGATCGGGTTGTTGTCGATGAAATCATAGAGCCTTGTGCTGCCCAGGGCAAAGGTGATGACGACCTTATATGGATGAAATGTCTTTCTGGCGCCGGTGATAATGCCCGCTTCGATGGCCTCCATGACGCCATCCGAGACCATCTCGGTGTGGATTCCCAGGTCGCGCCTGTTGGCCAGGGCCGCCAGGACGGCGTCGGGGATCCCGCCGATTCCCAACTGCAGGGTGGACCCGTCCTCGATCAGTTCGGCGATATACTTACCGATCATTCTTTCGACTTCACTGAACGGACTTTTTTTCAGTTGTGGAAGGGGCTCGGAGATCTCGACGATTTTATGGAAGCGGGAAACGTGCAGGAAAGAATCGCCCAGGACGCGGGGCATCTTGTCATTGACTTGAGCGATAACGATTTTGGCCTTTTCAGCAGCGGCCTTGGAAGCCAACACCTCCACCCCCAGGCTCATGAACCCGTGTTCGTCAGGCGGTGAGACATGGAGGATGGCCACATCCAGCGGCATCTGTCCTGTAAGGAAGAGGAGAGGAATCTGATGGAGAAATATGGGAACGTAATCAGCCCGCCCCTCATTGATGGCCTTCCGGTCGGCCGGCCCGACAAAGAGCGAGTTGTGGCGGAAGTGGCCTTCCATTTCAGGCTTGCTCAGGGGGTCTTCTCCAAGGAGAAGAACATGGACGAGTTCTACATCCTTGAGCTCATCCTTGCGGGCAGCCAACGCTTTCATCAGGACATACGGGGTGGCCGCGTTCCCGCTGATGTAAACCCGGTCGCCGCTTTTGACGACGGAAACGGCTTCTTCGGCGCTCGCCAGTTTCTTTTTATAAGCATCAACCCAGCTCATAGCAATCCTCCCTTATATAGCAAAGCCGGAGGTCTCATCTCTGGCCATCTTTCAGGTACTTATCGATTTCCTGCGCAGCCAGGCGGCCGTCCCCCATGGCCAGGATAACCGTGGCCCCTCCCCTGACGATGTCTCCGCCGGCGTAAACTCCGGGAATGCTCGTGGCCATGGTTTTCCAGTCGACCTCGAGATTCCCCCACTTGCCCACTTTGAGGTCGGGTGTTGTCTGGGCCATTAAGGGGTTGGGGCTCTGGCCAATGGCCACGACGACCATGTCCACTTCGGTCATAAACTCAGAACCCTCGACCGGCACAGGACGCCGCCGGCCCGAGGAGTCGGGCTCGCCGAGTTCCATGCGCAGGCACTCCATGGCCTTGACTTTGTTGTCGTTGTCGCCGATATACCGGATGGGCGTCGTCAGGAAATGGAACTCGATTCCCTCCTCCTCGGCGTGCTTGACTTCTTCTTCCCTGGCCGGCATCTCGTGCCGGGAACGGCGGTAGATGATGGCTGCCAGGTCAGCTCCGAGCCTCTTGGCCGTCCGCACCGAGTCCATGGCCACGTTGCCGCCGCCGATGACAGCCACCCGTTTCCCCCGGAAAACGGGCGTGTCGTAAGCCGGAAAATCGTAGGCCCGCATCAGGTTCACCCGGGTCAGGTACTCGTTAGCTGAATAGACCCCGATGAGGTTTTCCCCGGGAATGCGCATGAAATTCGGAAGCCCGGCTCCGGTCCCGATAAAAAAGGCGTCATAGCCGTCTTTCCGGAGGTCATCGATAGTGGCTGCTTTTCCGACGACAAAACTCATCTTCAGCTCGACGCCTAACTTTTCGAGATAATCGACCTCGGCCTTGAGGATGCTCTTGGGAAGACGGAACTCAGGAATGCCGTAGACCAACACGCCGCCGGCGATGTGGAGGGCTTCGAAAATCGTCACTTTGTGGCCTTTTTTAGCCAGTTCCCCGGCCACAGTCAGGCCGGCTGGGCCGGCGCCAATGATGGCAACCCTTTTCCCTGTGGAAGGCGGGATCGCCGGGACAAAGACTTTCCCTTCTCTGTACTCAACGTCAGAGACGAACCTCTCTAGGTTGCCGATGGCCACGGGCGCACCCGTCGCCTTTTTCAGGTTACAGACGACCTCGCACTGGGTTTCCTGCGGACAGACGCGGCCGCAGATGGCCGGGAGACTGTTTGTCTCCTTGATCGTTCGAAGGCTGGCCACGAATTCTCCCTTCTCGATGAGCTTGACGAAGGTAGGGATATCGATGGCCACAGGGCAGCCTGTAACACACGAAGGGTTAGCGCAATCCAGGCAGCGCTGGGCTTCACGCCGCGCCGCTTCAGCCTCGAGCCCCAGGTTGACTTCCTTGAAATCCCGGTTCCGCACCTCGGGTTCTCGCTCCGGCATCTTCTGCCGCGGAATCTTCATCCTTTCTTTGGCCGGAATGGCCTTCCTCAGCTCCTTCCGCCAGTCCTTGTCGAACTCGGCTTTTAGCCCTTCCTTGAGCTCGGGCGCCAGCTCTTGTTTCTCACTCATTTTTCACTCTATCCTAATAGGCGATGCATCACTTTTGTCACTCCGCAATCTTCAGGCAAACCGGTCCTTCTCCCATTCGCAAAGGGATTTGATTTCGTCCTCGAAGTAGGCTTTGCGCCTTGAGAATAGCTCCTGCCAGTCAACGGTGTGGCCGTCGAAATCCGGGCCGTCAACGCAGGCGAATTTCGTTTTGCCTCCGTCCGTCAAGCGGCAGGCGCCGCACATCCCGGTGCCGTCGACCATGATCGGGTTAAGGCTGACGATTGTTTTCACTCCGGATGGCCGCGTCGCTTCTGCGCAAGAATACATGAGATAGGTGCAGCCGATGGCGATCACCCGGTCCAGCTTTTTCTTTTTCTCGAGGAGGGCCTGAACTTTTTTCGGGATGTAATCCCGGCAATCGAACGCGCTGTCCCGGGCCGAGATATGGATTTCGTCGCTAACGTTCTTGAGTCTGTCTTCCCAATAGAGGAGGTAGTTGGCTTTGACGTCTAAAAGAGTGATTACCCGGTTGCCGCTTCGCTTGAGGGCCCGGGCCATAGGATAAATGGCGGCGATGCCGAAGCAGCCGCCCGCGCACAGGACCGTCCCGAAATTCTTGATCTCTGACGGCCTGCCTAGAGGCCCGACATAGACGGGAATCTCATCCCCTGCCTTGAGGAGAGAAAGCTTTTGGGTTGACGTGCCGACAATCATGACGACAGAGGTGACCGATCCGCGGCTTTCATCCCAATCAGCGATGGTCAGGGGAATTCGCTCTCCTTTCTCGTCAGGCATGACGATGACAAACTGCCCCGGCTGGCACTTGCGGGCCACTTCCGGGGCCTCAACTTCAAGAAGATGGATGTTTGGGACAAGGCGCTCTCGGCGAAGTATCTTGGCCATTACTTTTCTCTCAATCCTCTCAGCTTTCTCAGACCTTTGCTCTCCTCAACCAGGTTGAGGCTCCGGTAATAGTCAAGAGCACGAGCCGAAGCAGCTGGTGAGGAATGAATCGCTGCTCTCTGCGGGGCAAGTTCGGGAGATTCTCCGGACGGGAATTGCCCCGAGCCTTTCTTTTCGTCGAGGATGAAAACGGCTTTCCCCTTCCCCTGGTGCCGGTGGCAAGCTGGCTCGAAAAAGGGCCTTGTCCTGCCAAGATCACTCAAGATTTCAGCGGCATTCTCGAAGCCGAATTCCGCCGCGCCCATTTTTTCGGCCATACGGCAGATGATCCACCAATCGGGCCGGGCCTCTCCGAGCGGCTCGATGATGTTTTTGAATTTCCGGATTCTTCCCTCGACGTTGACGAAGGTCCCGCCGCATTCGGCAAAAGTCGCAGCCGGGAGCACGGCGTCAGCGCGCTGCACATTTTCGTTCATGAAGCAATCTTGGATGACCAGGAATTCAACGGCTGCATCAGGAGGAACCGGCAATGGGCCGGCAAGATAGAGAGATTTATACTCTCCACGGCTGATCTTGAAGAGAGCCTCTTCAACCGACAACACGCGGTCGGAAGAACGGGAAAAGATCTCGAATGCTCCCCTCTCGTTATTCTCTCCAGCGAGCGGGATGAGACGGCCGCCGCAAACCTGAGCCAAATTCCAGAGCGCCCGTATGTTGGCCGAAGCGGCCGCTGAATTGACCACCGAGGGGCCCATAAGAAACACGGTTGGCTGACCTTCTGCAAGGAGCCTGGCCGCCAAGTCAACCTCTGCCTCGTTAATATCGGCCCGGGCAAAAGCCGCCTTTTTCTCATTTAATAGGGATTCCCGCCAGGTTTCATACCCGTTAACCCGAGAATATGGGTTTTCAGGATTATTCTCGAGAAGCTTCAGGGTAAGATGGTTAAACAGAGAAAACTCTCTTCCCGCTTGAACCCTCAGATGGAAAGAGGCATGTCTTTCCAGGCTCGAGTCTTTTCCATTGATGACAACGAGCTTGGCTCCATTCTTGATAGCTCGAAAAACCTCGACCCAGATGATCGGGTGAGAGACAACGATGTCAGCGCCGCTCAGCACAATGACTTTGGCGGTGGAAATGGAATCCAGCTCGAAATTCAGCTCGGCTGGCTGGCCATTCATTCGAAGTTCTTTCCAGAAGGAAGCGAGAGGGGAATGATTCCTGAAACTGATGATCTGGTCTGTGCGGAGGACCTCACGGGTAAACCTGTCAAAAACGTGCATGTCTTCGAGTGAAACCTGGGTGGAGCTGATAAAACCGAGGTTCTTCCCAACGTATCCCTTGAGCTTAGTGGCCACAAAATCAAGAGCCTCGTCCCAACTGGCTTCATGGAGCTCGCCGTTTTGCCTGACCAGGGGCTTGAGAATTCGCTTCGGGCTATAAACAACGTCGCGGAGGATAAACCGGCCTTTGACACAAGCCTGGCCGCGGTTTACAGCCTCAGCGTTTGTCGGGGCGAAACTTACGATTCTTCCTCCCCTGAGGCTGGCCTTAAGCCCGCAGCCAATGCTGCAGAGAGGACAGATGGTTTCGTCTTCCTCATCAGGCAGGGCTTCGCCGCGAGAAGCCCGCTCGGTCAGCGCCCCTGTCGGACAGACATCGACGCAGGCGCCGCAGAACTGGCAGCCCGATTCAAGAAGAGGCCGGCCAAAGACTGTCCCGACCACAGCCTGGGAGCCGCGGAAGACAAAGGAGATGGCCGAGACTCCCCTCACCTCATGGCAGATCCTGACGCACCGGCCGCAGAGGATGCAGAGGTTGTAGTTGCGGTCGAAGAAAGGATCATCCCGCCGGACGTCAAAGTTGCGGTAGGCGGCGGGAAAGTTGACCCGGTCTATCTTCAGAGCTTCAACGACGTCCTGGAGCTCGCAGCGGCCGTTGTTCGGGCAGAGGACACATCCTGTGACCTCTCCGACCTTCCGGATGGTCGACTTGTATTCGTCGCAGTTTTTCTTTTCCGCGCAGATCAGGCAGGCATGAGGGTGTTCTGAAAGGATGAGCTCGAGAACTTGTCTTCGGATCGCCTGAAGCGCGGGACTCTCGGTCGTGACATCCAGGCCGTCTTCAGCGTAGGTGCTGCAGGCAGGCGGATAGCCTTTGCGGCCTTTGATTTCCACCAAGCACAGCCGGCAGCCGCCGAAAGGAACGAGAGCCGAGTGATCGCAGAGGGAGGGGATGAAGATCCCGTTGGCCCTGGCCACTTCGAGAATCGTCTTTTTCCCGCTGACATCGAGCTGGCGGCCGTTGATTGTGATTCTCATCCTAAACCTTCTCGCTCAGCTTTTTTTTGAGGATTTTTTCCTTTTTCTTGCCCGTATACTTGAAAACAGCTTTAATTTTAGGGGGGCATATTTCAAGACAGGCCCCGCACTTGATGCACACGTCCTGGTCGATCGCGTGAACCTTCTTCCTCTCGCCGCTTATCGCCTCGACTGGACAGCCTTTTTTGCAAAGGAGGCAGCCGACGCATATTTCCGGCTCGATGTAATAGACGAGGAGCTCTTTGCAGACTAAGGCCGGACAGCTTTTCTTCTTGATATGGGCTTCGTATTCCGGCCTGAAATAGCGAAGAGTCGTGAGCACAGGGTTGGGAGCTGTCTGGCCGAGCCCGCAGAGAGAAGCGCTTTGGACAGAATTGGCCAGCTCCTCAAGCTGGTCGAGGTCCCTCTCCTCTCCCAGGCCCCGAGTGATGCGCGTCAGGATGTCATGCATCTGCCTCGTGCCTACCCGACAAGGAACGCACTTGCCGCACGATTCTTCCTGGGTGAAATGAAGAAAATAACGGGCAACATCGACCATGCAGGTATCCTCGTCCATCACGATCATGCCGCCCGAGCCCATGATCGAACCGGCCTGAGTGAGGGTGTCGTAGTCAATCGGCAAGTCTAACTTCTCTGCCGGGATGCACCCACCTGAAGGCCCTCCTGTCTGGACGGCCTTGAAGTTCTTGCCGTCCTTGATCCCGCCGCCGATGTCATAGATAATTTCACGAAGGGTGATTCCCATCGGCACTTCCACAAGTCCGGTGTTGTTTATTTTGCCCACCAACGAAAAAATCTTCGTTCCCTTGCTCCCGGCAGTGCCGATCTGGCTGTACTCTTTAGCGCCGCGGTTGATGATGAGCGGAACGTTGGCCCAGGTTTCGACGTTGTTGATGTTGGTCGGCTTTCCCCACAACCCTTCCTGGGCGGGAAAAGGCGGCCGCTGCCTGGGGAAAGCGTGCCGGCCTTCGATCGAAGCCATGAGCGAGGTTTCTTCACCGGAGACAAAGGCTCCCGCGCCCTCAACAATGTGGATGTCAAAATGGAATTCCGAGCCCAGGATGGACTTCCCCAGCAGCCCGCGCACCCTGGCCTGCTCAAGGGCAATACTGACATGCTTTACTGCCAACGGGTATTCCGTCCGAACATAGATATAGCCTTCGGCGGCGCCGATCGCGTAAGCGCCGATAATCATTCCCTCGATGACGCTGTGGGGGTTTCCCTCGAGGAGGCTGCGGTCCATGTAAGCGCCGGGGTCTCCCTCGTCAGCGTTGCAGATGATGTATTTCCGGTCAGAAGAGGCGTTGCGGCAGATCTCCCACTTCAATCCAGTCGGAAATCCTGCCCCTCCTCTGCCCCGCAAAGCAGATGCGCGGATCTCGGCAATCACCTCCTCAGCCGTCATGTCGAAGAGAACCTTGGCTAAAGCCTGATAGCCATCGATCATGATGTAGTCTTCGATTTTTGTCGGGTCGATCCTGAAGTTATTCTCGGTGAGGAGACGGTTCTGTTTCTGGTAGAAAGGGAAGTCCTTCTGAAGGGAAAAACGGCGGCCGGTCCTCGGGTCTTCGTAGATGAGAGAAGGGACAATTTTATTTTTCAGGATTGTTTCATCGATGACCCGGGGAATGTCGTTCGGTGTGAGTTTTTTATAAAAAATGCCCTGCGGATAGATGACGATATTTGGTTCGAGCTCGCAGAAGCCGTGGCAGCCTGTGATCTCGAGTCCGACCGTCTCTCGCAGATCCTTCTTCTCCAGCTCCGAGTTCAGGGCTTCGATGATCTGAAGGGAGCCGCTGGCCTGGCCGCAGGTTCCTGAAGAGACAACAATAGTCTTGTCATAGGCGGGCTGTTCAGCCAAAAGCCGCTTCTTCCAATCCTGGAGCTGGGAAGGATGACTGATCTTTTTCATGACCGCTTAACCCGCTTCTCTGTACTCTTTGATAATTGGCTCAACTTTGTTGAGAGTGACATGGGAGTAATATTTTCCGTTGACGACGACGACAGGACCGATGGCGCAGCATCCCAGGCAGTTGACGGTTTCCAGGGTGAATTTCTTGTCCGGCGTCGTTTGGCCGGCCTTGACCTGGAGTTTTCTTTCCATCTCTTCGACGATTTGGACGCCTCCCCGGACATGGCAGGCTGTGCCGAGACAGACCGTGACGAGATACTGGCCTCGCGGCTCGAGGCTGAAGGCTTTGTAAAACGTGAGCACGCCGAAAATTTCGTTCTCGCTGATTTTTAGACACTCGGCAATCTGAGCAACAGCCTCGGGCGGAATATAGCCGAATTGGGCCTGGACCCGGTGGAGGATATGGATGAGGTCTTTTTGAAGCCCGTGGAATTCGCCGAGGATTTTTGCTATCTCCACCTTGCCTCTCCTGCTTCTCAACAGGGAAATTGATCTTTCCATTCAAGGCCGAATCGCTCGGCAATGTTCTTTTTGGTGAGACAACCTCGGCATATGTAGACACCCCGGGCGAGCGACAGGTCACGCTGGAGAGCTTCGTCGACGCCAAAATCGCCGATCTCATGCAAGTACCGGACGACAAGGTTGGAGAGGACCTTGGTCGATGTCCGGCTGACAGAGGATGTGATGTTAGGAACACAGTAATGGATGATTCCTTCGTCGACAAACGTCGGATGCTCGAGAGTCGTCGGCCGGCTTGTCTCTATACACCCGCCGTGGTCGATGGCCAGGTCGATGATGACCGAACCGGGCCTCATTGCCTTGACCATCTCGCGCGTGATCATGATAGGCGCCCGCTCCCCAGGCCTGAGGACGGCGCCGATGAGAACATCAGCCACTTTCGTCAAGCGCGTCAGGTTGTACTTGCTCCCCATCAACGTGATCACCCGGCCAGCCGTCATCTCTTCGATCCGGCGCATCCGTTCCATGTTATGGCCGAGGACGATCGTGTGGGCACCCGCGCCCAACAGAGCCCGGGTCGCGCTGCGGGCCAGAACGCCGCTGCCGATGACGACGACTGTGGCGGGAGGCACACTAACCACACCGCCAAGGATCATCCCACGGCCGCCTTGATTTGTCTGGAGGTAGTGGCCGGCAATCGCCAGGCACATCTGACCGGCGATCTCACTCAAGTTTTCGTAGAAAGGCAGGATTTCATCCTCTTCCTGGATGATCTCGTAGCCAATCATGATGACGTTCTTCTTCAGGAGCTCCTCAACGATGCCTTTCTTGGCAACGGCGAGATGATGGAATCCTATCAAAATTTGATCTTTTTTCACGAGCTCACACTCTTCCTGGTTGAGCGGCGAAATATTTAGGACGACGTCCGACCGGCCGAAGACTTCTTCTTTGGTGAAAACGATGCTGGCACCCTGGGCCGTGTATTCCTCGTTTGAGTAGCCGGCTTTAAGCCCGGCGCCAGCCTGGACATAGACGGTGTGCCCTTTCTCAACCAGGAAGGACACGCCGCTGGGGTTGAGGCCGGCTCTATTTTCTATCTTCGAACTTTCGTTGATCACGCCGACGTTCATCATCGCCTCCTTCAAAAAAGGTTAAATATATTACCAGAATCGCTTTCTCGAAACAACTTGTCGTTCTCGTTCCCAAAAATTGGGGACAGCTTACCCTTTTACCTAATTTTCCACCCTTTTATATGCTCTTGAAGATGCTGCCCCCGCCTTCTTGGCGGCGGAACACGATCGTGCCGCCGACGATGGTCGTCAAAACGCGCGCCTGGCCGATTTCCTCAGCCGGAATATCGAAGATGTTCCGGT
Source organism: Clostridiales bacterium (assembly GCA_029907205.1). GTDB lineage: Bacteria > Acidobacteriota > Aminicenantia > Aminicenantales > UBA8522 > JARYMI01. The sequence continues at coordinate 47,289 of JARYMI010000010.1, read as the reverse complement.
CGAGGACGACGAGGTCGGCCAGCTTGCCTGTGGCTATCGAGCCTTTTTTATCTTCAGCAAACTCAGAGTAGGCGCCGTTCCAAGTATACCCCTTGAGAGCTTCCTCGAGAGAAATCTTCTGCTCCGGGAACCAGCCCCCCGGGTTATTGCCGTCAGTCGTTTGCCTTGTCACGGCAGCGTAAATCCCGCTGAGGGGGTCGAGGGGAGCCACGGTCCAGTCCGACCCACAGGCAAGAAGCGCGCCGGCGTCGAGGAGCGACCGAAAGGCGTAGGTCGTCCGGCATCTCTCCCAGCCTATCTTCGTCTCTGCCCAGCGGCCGTCGTCGATGGCATGGTAGGGTTGGACGGAGGCGATGATGCCGAGCCGGCCCATCCGAGCGATGTCCTCCGGCCTCAGATGCTGGGCATGCTCGACCCGCCACCGCCTTTCGCGGGGCCCATTCTGGGCGATCACTCTTTCGAATATGTCGAGGATGAGAGCGTTGGCTCTGTCGCCGATGGCATGAATAGCTACTTGAAGGCCGGCCTTATCGGCGGCCATAATCCTCTTCTCCATGATTCCCTCGGGAAACATTTGAGCATTCAGCAGGCCGGTGAGTTCAGGGTTATCAGCGTAAGGCTCAAAAAACAGCGCTGTCGAGGAGCCCAGAGAGCCGTCGATAAATCCCTTCAACCCGCCGATTTTCAGGTAGTCATTGCCGAAGGGCGTTTTTAGGCAAAGCCGCGAAAAGACCTCGACCTCGCTCACCGGGATATAAAGAAATATCCTCGTGGTGAGCCCTCCCCTCTTCTGGAGCTCCTGGTAGACCTCAAAGTTTCCGGCCTGAGCCATGTCGTGGACAGAGGTCACGCCGCATTCGGCAGCATGCCGCAGAGCGGCCTCAGCAGCCTTGATCTTAGCCTCTAAGGATGGCTCGGGAATGTGACGGGATACCAGGTCTATGGCCGCGTCTTTGAGGATGCCGGTCGGCTCGCCGGTTGACGGATCCTTGAAAATTTCGCCTCCTTCCGGAGATGGCGTCACTTTCGTGATCCCAGCCAGACGAAGGGCCAGGCTGTTCGCCAGGGCCATGTGTCCATCGTGCCGGTTGACACAGACAGGGTTCTCTGGCGTGACCGCGTCGATCCAGTCACGACGCGGCAACTCAGGCGGGTCGAATTGCTGCTGGTCCCAGTTGCCGTTGAGGATCCACTCGCCAGGCCCCAACTCCTCTGCTTTTTCTTTTATCCGGGCGATAAACTCAGCTTTGCTCTTTGCCTCCCGCAACTGGATGCTCAACAGAGAAAATCCGCCGTCAAGGAAATGAGTGTGGCTGTCGATAAACCCGGGAAGGACAAGGCTTCCTTTAAGGTCGAGAACCCGAGTTTTTTCCCCGGCCAGGTTCTTGATCTCGCGGCTCTTTCCCACAGCAAAAATCCTTTCCCCTTGAACGGCCACTGCCTCTGCCCAAGGAAGCATTTCCTCTCCTGTCCAGACGACGCCGTTTATCAGGACAAGATCAGCCATTTCTCTCTTCCTGACGCATCCGGAAAAGACGAGACCAAAAAGGAGGAAACCGAAAAGCCATCGTTTTCTTTTGGTCATGTTTACCTTCCGACATTTATTGAGATGATCTCCTTGAAGAACAGAGCTTGCACCTTGTCCGCGGCCGCAGCTCGTTCTTCACAGCTTCAGCCTCTGGAGGTCTTCGGGAATGATCAGCCGGCCGCGAAAACTCTGCCTGATTTCTCTCTCGATTTCAGCTGGGGAGAAACTGACCTCCCCCAGAAAATGGATAGGAACGAGGCCTTTGACCGAAGCCTTCTGGCTCATCCAGCCCAAGTCCAGGGCGCTCGTGTGCATGCGGCGAAGCGCGGGATATTTCCTGAAGAACCGGGAGGGAGCGCTGGAATCATGGATCAACCAGTCGATTCCGCGGGCTTCCTCAAAAAGGGGCGGATGAACGGGCGTGTCTCCAGAAAAAATTAATTCTTTCCGTTCCTCCTTAAAATAAAAATGGTAAGCCACGGAGGACGGATGATGAGGAACAGGAAATGGTTTGACGGCTATAGAAGGGGAAATGCCAATTTTCTTCCCCAGCCGCAAGCTTTTGAAGCGAACCCTTGTTTTTATTTCTTTCTCTCGCAGCTCGAAAAGATCAAGCAGCCGGCGGGCGAGCACTGTGGCTCTGGCTGAAGCAAAAAACTGGATCTCTCCTTCCTCGAGCATTAGGCTATGGATGAAGGCGGGCAGGCCGTAAACGTGATCGGGATGAACGTGGGTCAGCAGGATCGTCCTCACCCGGCGAGGGTCTATCCTGAGCTTCCCGAGCTTCTGGATGAGGCTTCCTGGGCAATCAACGAGGATAACATCCTCCCCGCTTCGCAGGAGCAAGGACGTGTTGTCCCTCACAGGAGTCGCAACCGAACCGCCCGTCCCTAAAAAAATAACTTCCGCCTTCATGCCTTCACCTTATTTAAAATTAGATATAAGAAAGCTCCATTAAAATCAACTAAAATTGCTTCGATTTGTTCGAAAAGACAATTTCCTAGATTTTATTGACAGAGCCGCCAACTTCCGCTAAAAAGATAGGGCCGCTTCTCAAGCGAAGATTCGTGGAGGAGGCATGATCAACGCGACTCAAATTCGGAGAGGAATGATCATCAAACTCGAGGGCAACCTCTATAAAGTCTTAGAGGCGACTCACATCACGCCGGGACGGTGGAAAGCGATGATCCAGACCAAGCTGCGGAACCTCAAGGACCAGAGCCTCCTGGATTACCGGTTCCGCTCAGAGGACAGGGTCGAGCAGGCGTTTCTCGAAGAAGTGGAGATGGAATTCCTGTACACAAGCGGCGAGGACGCGATTTTCATGAACCTGGAAAATTACGAACAGATTCGCCTCAGTCCTGAGGTCATCGGCGACGGGGCTAAATACCTCGTCTCCAACATTGTCTTTACCATCGAGTTCAACGAGGGCAAGCCCGTCGGCGTCAGGCCTCCGTTGACCGTCGACCTGAAGGTTGTCGAGACGGAACCTTACCTGAAAGGCGCAACCCAATCGGCTTCCAACAAACCGGCCAAGCTGGAAACGGGGTTGGTCATCTCCGTTCCGCAGTTTATCAAAGGAGGAGATGTCGTCCGCGTGGACACGAGGGAGGACAAGTACGTCGAACGGGCCAAGAGCGGTTAGGCCAGCTTTCTTCTGTCAGAAAACCTGCCTGAACACGCCGACGTTCCGGTGTCTGTCGATCACACGAACGGTAATGAGGTTATCGGCGTTGGCCGGAAGCGGGGCCGTGAACGTGAAGCTCTCCCGCTTCGAATCGCAGATGCCGTCAATAGGAAAAACCACCCTCCAGTCTCCCGGCCGGATGAGATACTCGGCTCTCTCAAGGGCCGAAAAAGAATCCTCGGCCTGAAAAGAAACGTCGATGCTGCTCCCCTTTCTCGCGGCCGTGAAATTCTTGATCGCCGGCAGGGAATTGTCGATCGTCAAAGGCTGGCTGATTTTCCCGGCCCTGAGCTCTGTGCCCGGCGGGTTGGAACCGGCGTCAGACGCTTCGACCTTGATAAAGTAGATGCCATCAGGATAAGACACCGTGTCAAAGGCAAACAGGGAATCCCTCCAACCATCTTTCAAAAGCCGCCAGACGGTATCCCCTTCTTTGCTGATAAAAAGAGAATAGACAAGATCGTCCTCGTTTTCATCCTCGGCTTCCCAGACGACGGTCTGGTAGCCTTTTCTCTCAACTTTCTTGGCGAGAAGGGAGGCCTTGACCTCTTCCTTTTTCCCCTCTTGCTTGAAAGGCACGTCGCTCACTCCCCAGATGACTTCATCCTGCTCCAGAGGTTTAAGATAAACCTCGTTCGGCGGCAGGAGCCTGAGCGTCTTGACAACAGGAGCAAGGTTGGACTGAAGGTAAAAGAGCTCCGCTCTCCTGAACGACGGAGAGGCCTTGCCCGACTGGGTCTTGAAGAGAATTTTGAACTGGAGGTAACGGCCGCGCGGGCTGAGGATCTGCTCTTCTCCCTTCTGGTACGGAGGCGACCAGTCGCTCCACATGCTGTTCGGTTCAAAAGAATTGCCGCTGCGCGTCTGGAGCTGGAGGGTCGTCCCAGACGGAAGATCGGCCTCAAACTCTAACTTTCCCCACGACGAAACTGTCTTGGTGTCGAGAACATCGCTCAAATACTCCCCGTTAAACCTCTGTTCTGGAAAAATAATGCTCATCCGCGACGGATTATTGGCCAGGACGTAAAGCCTCTGGCCTGATGGGACAAGAGCATAGACCTGCTCCGAAGGCTCCTGAAGGAGGAGCGACGTTTTATCGTCCTTATCGAGGCCATAGATGCGGCCATTATTTCCCGTGCTGAAGATGAGCTTTTTCTCAGCTTCGTCCCAGTGAAGCGCATAAATAAGTTCGTCCTCTGATTCCCAGATTTTTTTGGCGACGCCGTCAGAACGGACGCGGAAGAGAGCGCCCGGCTCTCTCTGGGCCGCCGCTGGTGCCGGCGGAGCCAACGGCTGCGGCGAAGCGCTCACTGTCACCGTCACGTCTGTCGAAACCCGGGGAGCCGCCTCAACCGGCGCCTCCCTCTTCGTTCGCGAAGGAGAGCCGCCCGCCGCGACATAAATCTGCCCTTCCTTGTCCAGGGCGATACTCTTGATCTCCTCAAAAGGAGACTCGAAAAGCACGCTCGTCCGGCCTTCAGGGCTGAGCCTGTAAAGGACGCCAACGCCGCCGCTGCCGGCGATGAACCCGCCTTTCTCGTCTTTTTTGAGACAGAGGATATGATTTTCTTCAGCCTTGAGGATGAGCTGGCCCTCTCCCTTCGGGTTGATCCTGTAGACCCCTCCGCCCTCGCCCACAGCGGCCATCAAGGCGCCGCCCTCGGCAAAAACGAGGTCCCAGATGTATTTCTCGCCCGGGTTGAAAAAAACTTCGCTCTTGTCTTTGCCCGTTATCTTGTAAATTTTGCCGTTCGGCGACGTCCCGGCGAAAAGAGTTCCCTGCCCATCCTGGGTCAAGCAGGTAACGTCCATCTCCGGCGCCTGGAAGTAAAGGTCGATTTTTCCGTCCCTGGCCAGGCGGTAGATTTTTCCTCCGTGTCCGGTGCCGAGATAAGCTGTCCCGTCTGCAGAGACGAGCAAAGAAAGGTAGAAATCTTCAGCAGGCCCCTCCACTCTCTCTTCCCGGGGAGCCAGCGTGAGAACGCCTTCGGACGAGACAGAGATTCCGTCAAGCTTTCCTCGGAGAAAGGCATCCCTGTCCCGCAGCTCCCATTTCCTGGGCACCACCCCCTCCAGGCTAGAGGATAAGCCTACTATACCTATAAAAATAATAAGAAATATCTTCTTCATCCCTGCTTCTCCTATTTTTTGATCTTGACCGGGATGGTGGCCATTCCCCGGAAAACATAAGGAATGGGCAGCTGGTACTCACGCAGAGTTGACCTCGTGAGCTCGGTGGGAGACGAGGCCGCGGCCCGGGGCGAAGAAAACATCAGCTTCATGGACGGCGGCAGGTTCGGCAGTTCCTCACCCCTCAGGAAGAGGCCGGGTTTTGAAGTCATCAGCTTGAAGTAGATGCGGTTATTCTTCCTCAGGTTGTTGAGGATGCGGATGAGCTGCGCCAAGCTCCGGGGCATGAAGTCCTGACTCCGGTATTGGGCCATTTCAAGCTGATGCATGGAGGCGGCGTCGGCAATGACCAGACTAAACTCCGAGCCGGCGGGGAGCGGTGGAGCTTCGATATCCACCATCTCCTGGAAGCTCTGCCCGCCAAAGGTCCGGTAGAAGATTTTCACTTTGATCCTTTCCCCGGGCTTGACTTCATACTTGTCCAGCCAGACTCTCTCCAGGTAGGAAAATTTCGCCTCCTCCATGGGCCTGACGCTGAGGTCGATGCGATGGATGCCGACATCCTGGAATTCGTTGTTGATGAGATAATAGATAACCGCTGTCAACAGTCCGGAGACGTTGGTCACGGCGCTGTCTAAGTTTCCCGAAAAGAGATCCTCCAGACGAACGTTGGATTCGTTGTCCAGGTAGAGGTCGCCGCTGAGCTCGACCGAAAGATTTCCGTGAGAGCGGGCTTCACTCGAAAGGAGCGAGGCCACGGACAGGTTAACCAACAGAGGGCTCAAGATCTTGTCATCGACAATCTCCAGGTTGAACGTCTTCAGCCGTCCCTCTTCTTCCAGGATGCGGATGTTGAGGGGGATGAGATGGGGCATCCTGCCGACTTCGCCGAAGGCGCCCCCGGCCCTGTCCTGGCTGAACGAGCCGACCAGCGGGCCGATCGAGGACAGCTTGAAAGAAGCCTGAAGGCTCGGGACAACAACGAGGACGTCAGCCTTGGCCATTCCATAATCAACCATGCCCAGGTTGTAAAGAGGATGGCCGAAGGCAAAAACCTTGTTTCCGTCCACATGAGTCACTGTTCCCAGCGCAGCCACACTGAGATCTCCCCTGACAAGCTGGACAGCTACGGGGTCGCCCTCGCGAAGGGCAATCCCTGGGGCGGAAGCCTTCTCTGAAACCTGGGCGGTTGTTCCCAAGGACACAGGCTGGAAGCCAATTCGGGAGAAGATCGGTTTTGCTTTCTCTACAGTTTGAGGAGAGAATCCACCGAAAACAAGAGGAACACCGATGGGATGGAAAGCCTGCCCCTGAGCGACGACTGAGGCATGGGAGGAGAAGAGATCCCGGTTGATATCCATGAGGTCTTCGAGAGTGAGCAGGCTGCGAAAAGGGGGAGAAAGAGCCTGGGGTGGTCTGGCCTGGCTTTTCTCGCCGGCCACAGCCAACATCTCCTCAATGGGCGTGATGCCGGCGATGGCTTCCTTGGCGAAGGCAAAAGAGTAAGCAACGGCGCCCACAAGTTTTCCGTCGACATAAACAGGACTGCCGCTCATCCCCTGGACGACGCCCGTGTCATCGAGCCCCTGTCCGGACAGCTTGGCCAGGATGACATTTTTCTTGGGCTGGACATTTTCGATAAGACCAAGGATCTCGACATCAAACTCAGCGATCGTGCTGTGCAGAAAAACACTCTTCCCCCGGCCCTTCATCCCTGGCTTGATTTGCTCCAAGGGAAGGATGAGTGAAGAGGCGAGAGCTTGCCCGCCCCACAATAACAGGAAAAGACAGAGCCATCGAATGTGCTTAATTGCCTCTCTCCCCTGAAAAGGCTTGTGGGCCAATCTTAAAATCGAGGTTTGACCACAGCCGATGATTTTCATAAAATCGATAAAATGAAAGTTTTTCTGACCGGCGGAACCGGTTTTATCGGAAGCCACCTGATCGAGGTTTTGCAGGCCCAGGGAGAGGAGATCTTTGCCCTAATCCGGGATTCGGCAAGAGCAACCTGGGCGGTGGGGAAAAAAATCAATCTCCTCCACGGAGACCTTTTTTCCATCCCTGCGCTTCCTTCCGGAATCGACCTCGTTTTTCATCTCGCCGGCAAAACCAAGGTCCGTTCGTCAGCGGATTATTATACTGCAAACCTCGAAGGGACGGCAAGTCTTTTCCGGGCGCTTGCAGCCTCACGAGCCTCGCCGCGAGTCGTCTGTCTCAGCAGCCTGGCTGCCGCGGGCCCGTCTCGCAGCGCCAAAGGCGTCAAAGAAAGCGACCCGGCCCGGCCGGTCACCCATTACGGCCTGAGTAAACTCCAGGCCGAGGAAGAGGCGCTCCGCTACAAAGACAGGTTTCCTCTGGTCATCATCAGGGCCTGCGCCATCTACGGACCGCAGGATGCTGATTTCCTCCACTTCTTCCGCTGGATTAGCCGGGGGATCCTGCCGACCGTTCCTGGCAGAAGGCTGATCAGCCTCTGCTATGTTAAAGACCTCATCCAAGCGCTCATTCTCTGCGGCCGGAAGAATCTTCCGAGCGGCGAAATCCTGAACATCGCTGATCCCCGGCCTTACACGTGGGAAGAGATGGGAGAAGCAGCTGGCCGTGTTCTCGGAAAAAGGCTTAAGAAACTGATTGTTCCGCTGCCTCTTTTATATTTTTTCGCCAGTCTTTCCGAACTCATCAACCGGTTCAAGAGTAAACCGAGCATCATAAGCCGACAAAAATACCTGGACTTCAAACAGTCGGCCTGGATCGCCGATGTCAGCAAGGCGCGAGAGCTTCTCTCTTTCCAGCCCCGCTTTGACCTTGAAACCGGCCTCAACGAAACTCTGGACTGGTATGTTGAGCAGGGGTGGTTATAAAGTCAGCCCGCCGTCTTTTTCTTGACCAGGCCGGGGCGCGTCGCGAACGTGACAAAAAACTTGGCCGTGTTCTTGACGCACCAGCCTTCTTTCTGGGAGCGGGCAAAATACTTAATCCTCCCCTCCAGGATGTAGCTCCCCCTTTTGGCTTCCAGGCTGACGGTGAAGGGAATCTTGAGGGGCTCCTTGAAGTCCAGGTATTTCTCTCCATCCTTTTCCAGAACCTCAATGTCAAGGTCCGAAGCTGTAAAAAAATTCTTGGGGAAGACGAGCTCAGGACAGGGTTTGAACTCGATGATAAAATCGGGATAGGGGCTGATCGAGATTCCCTCCATGAGCCTGAGTTCGAGGACGACCGCGCCTTCCTCTCCGCGGGAAAGCCTTCGAGGCTCAACCGAGGCTTCGACTTTAAGAAAATCTTCCTGGCTGAAAAGAAGCAGGGGGCAGAGGGCGGCGAGCATGAGCAGCCAGGCAAAACAACGAAATCTCCTCATTCCAGGTTTTCCGGTCTTCTGTTTATTCATGTTACGGCGGCCACGCCCAAGAGTCAACCCGGCGCCGGAATGTGCGACCGAAAAAAGTGGCTTTATTTTTAAAAATTCTTTGTTTATAATTGTAGAGGTTTCTCTATGAGTGTAAGAACAGTTATCACCGGAACCGGACATTATGTCCCTCCCCGGGTCGTCACCAACTTCGACCTGGAAAAGCTGATGACCACCTCGGACGAGTGGATCCGCCAGAGGTCTGGAATTATCGAAAGGCGCCATGTCGAGCCCGGCACAGGGACGTCGGACCTGGCCTATGAAGCAGCCCTTAAAGCCATCGAAGACGCTTCTATCGACAAGTCTGAAATTGACTTCATCATCGCAGCCACGCTTTCTCCAGACTACTATTTCCCTGGCCTCGGCGTCATCGTCCAGGCCAAGCTCGGGCTCATTCCCATCGGCGCTCTCGACGTCCGGAACCAGTGCTGCGGCTTTATTTACGCTATTTCTGTGGCTGACCAGTATATCCGGACGGGCACCTACAAGAAAATCCTCCTGGTGGCGGCTGAAGTCCAGTCGACCAACCTCGACTACAGCGACGAAGGCCGGGACATGGCTGTCCTCTTTGGCGACGGAGCGGGCGCTGTTATTCTCGAGCCCAACGAAAATGATGATGGCCGTGGCATCCTCTCCACTCACCTCTTTGCGGACGGCCGCTATGTTGAGGATTTATGGTTAGAGAAGCCCAGCCCCAAGGATAAACCGGTCGTCACCGAAGAATTGGCCAGAGCCAAGAAATTTTTTCCCCGCATGGATGGAAAAAACGTCTTCAAGAACGCTTCGATGAGAATGCCAGAGGCGGTAAGGGTGGCCCTCGAGCACAACGGGATGACAGTGGAGGACATCAGCTTGCTTATTCCGCATCAAGCGAATGACCGCATCAGCCAGATGGTCGCCCACAGCCTCCGTCTGCCTCTCGAAAAGGTCATGCGCAACATCGACCGGATCGGCAACACGACAGCCGCATCGATCCCGATCGCCCTCGATGAGGCCATCAAACAGGGCAGGATCAAGAGAGGGGATATCGTCGCGTTGACAGCGTTCGGTTCTGGCTACACCTGGGCTTCGGCGGTAATTCGATGGTAAGCGGAACTAAAAAACTTGGCATAAACCAGAGGCGGCCTGTGAGTTCTCTACGGGGAATGTCATGAAAAGGAGGCTTTTATGAGAAAGAGGCTCATCCCCTTTGTCGTTCTCCTCTTCGCTTTTTTCAGTATCGGCTTTCTTCTCTCGCAACAGAACCCGGAAGAAGCAAAATTCCAGAAAACAGTCGACAGCTACTTTGACGAACTCTGGAAATTCTATCCCACGGCTGCGACTTTGGCAGGCTACCACAAGTATAATGACAAGCTCGAGGACCTGAGCAGCAAAGCCATCGAAAAACGCCACGATGCCCTGGATGCCTTCAGCCAGGAACTCGTGACGAAAGTCGATAAGTCTAAACTTTCTGCCGAGATGCAGGTTGATTTCGAGATGATGATCGACGCTATCGACTTGGAGCTCATGCGTCACGAAAACATCATCCCCTGGGATTACAACCCGATTTTCTACAACGAGATCATCCTCAACGCCATCCGAAGCCTTCTCGCCAAAGAGTTCGCTCCTGTGGACGTCAGGATGAAAAGCGCAACCGAAAGAGCCAAACAGCTCCCCGGGCTGATCAAGCAGGCCAAGGAGAACTTGAAAACGCCGCCGCAGATCTTCACAGAAACGGCTATCCGGCAATTTTCGGGAATTCTCGATTTCTACCAGAAAGACCTTCCCAAACTCACAGAAAACGCTCCGGCTGACATGAGAGCCAGGTTTCAGGCTGAGCTGGCCAAAGCCATCACCGCCATGCAGGACTACCAGGCGTTCCTCCAGAGCCAGCTCCTTCCCCGGTCAACGGGCAACTTCAGGCTCGGGGACCAGGCGCACCTGCGGATGATGAGGCTGACGAGCCAGAACAGCATTCCGTTCGACGAGCTTGTTGCCCGGACCAAAGCAGACTACAACAACATCAGGCGGGAGATGTTCCTTGTCTGCATCCCCTTCTTCAAGATCATGTACCCCCAGGTTAACCTCGACCAGCTCGGGACGCAGCGGAGCCAGGACGAGGTCTGGAATATCGCCATCCAGGGCGTTCTGGACAAGATCAAAGTCGATCATCCGACAAAGGAAGATTTTTTCGGCCAGGTCGGCAAATCTGTTGAGACGATTAAAAGCTTTATCAAGCAAAAACAACTCATCGAGCTTCCGGGGGCTCCCTTGGCCATCGACATCATGCCGGCGGCCGAAAGAGGAATTACCTGGACTCGCCTTCTTTCCCCCGGGCCTTACGAAACAACAGGAAACTATGTCGTCGACATTTCTCCTATCCCGGATCATTGGCCGGCTGATCAGGTCGAATCATTTCTCGAAGAACTGAACAGCTTCTACCTCTACTTCCTGACCGTCCGCAACATCCTTCCAGGGCAGTTTGTTCCTCTCTATTTCGCCAGGCAGCATCCCTCGCTCATCCGAAGGATGTTTCCCAGCATGCCGCTCATCAAGGGCTGGCCCCTCTATGTCGAGGAAATGCTGATCTACTCCGGGTTCGGAAACTACGACCTCAGGCTCCGTCTCAACCAGCTCAAGCTGCAGCTCAAGACCGTCATGGACTTCATCTTGGAGCTCAACATCCACCAGGGAGGGATGACCAAGGAGCAGGCTGTCCAGTACATGACCAGGGGCGGCTTCCAAACCCAGAGCGAAGCGGAAAGGAAGTGGAACCGTATCCTGCTCAAGCCCTGCGACGCCGCTTATGCGTATATCGGCATTCAGGAAATCTGGGACATGGAGAAAGACTACAAGAAGCTCAAAGGCGAAGCATTCAGCCAGAAAGAATTCTTGCAGAAACTGCTGAGCCACGGCGGCCTGCCCATCCGCCACCTGAAAGCCAAGATGAGCCAATAGCCCTGGACTCCAAAGCCAAAAGCATCCTTGTGGGTTTCGGGCCCAAAAATATATTTTCCACTATTTCTATAAAATATATAGAAAGAATAGAATAAATAGGCATTTTTCATCATCCTGAATGCAGTCATGGATTCATGGCCGGAAAAATTAAAAATCGCTGATTCCCATGCCCACCTCGACATGGAGGATTTCAGCCAGGACAGGGAAGACGTCGTGCGGCGGGCTTGGGAAGGCGGTGTCCACGGCCTTCTCTGCCCGGCGGAGATGACGACGCCGCAGAGCCTCCCCACCGTCCTCGGCCTCAGCGAGCGGTATCCATGGGTTGCAGCCGCGGCAGGGGTTCATCCTCACCAGGCTAAAGAACTCCGCCTTAAAAATTTCAAGCGCCTATTTAGTGTTTGAAAAAAGACTCCTTCAATGTTAAGATAAGAGCCCATGGCCAAGGAGTAAGCTTTTTGAACTCCAACAGTACTCCCGCCGCTCTGTCCGGAAGGAAAGACCTCGAGGACATTTACAAGGGCATTTCCGAGGACCTGGACAGGGTTGAAGAAAGCCTTCAGGTCTTTTCGTCATCCTCCAATCTCCTTGTCTCAGAAATCAGCACGTACCTCTTCCAGAAAGATGGGAAAAGAATCAGGCCGGCCCTGCTTCTCCTCTGCGCCAGGTTGCTCGGATATCAGGGTCGTGATCACATCCTCACGGCTGCGCTCGTCGAGTTCATCCACACAGCCAGCCTCATCCACGACGACATCATCGACAACGCCGACGTGAGACGGGGACGGGATTCTGTCCACGCTCGTTGGGGTCCCAACATCTCGGTCCTCCTGGGTGACTATCTCTACATCAAGACGCTTGGCCTTTCTCTCGAGAGCGAGCACCCCCAGGTCATTCGCATCCTAACGGATATTTCCGCTCAGATGATTGAAGGCGAACTCACCGAATACGCCATGAGCGGCAACCTGGAATTAGGCGAGCAGGAGTATTTCGAGATCATCAGCAAGAAAACAGCGTCTCTTTTTTCAGCCTCCTGTCAGATCGGCGGCATCCTGGGACGGGCCACGCCAGACGAGGAGGGGTCGCTCGTCGCTTACGGCCGGAACTTGGGGATGACTTTTCAGATCATCGATGACCTCCTTGATTTCAGCGGAAACGAGCGGGACCTGGGAAAGCCGATTCTTTCCGACCTCAGCGAAGGCCGGATCACGCTGCCTCTCATCTACACGCTCAACCAGGACGGCCACCGCAACCGGCAGCGTCTCATTGGTCTGCTCAGCGACAAGAAGTCCGCTGCCGAGGGCAAGGAAGAGATCCTCAAGATCGTCAAGTCAAACGGCGCCTTAGAATACACGTTCAAGAAAGCAGAAGAATTTTCGGTCAAATCAAAAGAAACCCTGTCTCAATTCCCCGCCTCAGCCCATCGGGAAGCGCTGGCTTTGCTGTCCGAATACGTCCTCAGCCGAGAAAAATAAAAAGCCGCCCTGTTCAATGGTCGAGATCGAAGTCAAAATCAGGCTTGATGACCTGGAAAAGACGAAGGCTGCTCTGCTCAAGTTAGGGGCTAAGATAGAGAAAGAAAGGTTCCTTGAAGAGAACACGCTTTACGATTTATCTTCCCAGACGCTCCGTCAAAAGAGGTGCGCTCTCCGCTTTCGGAAGGTGCAGAACAAGGCTTTTCTGACCTTCAAGGGAGCTCCTCAGAAGTCGCGCCGGTTCAAGGTCAGGGAAGAATTCGAGACAGAGGTTAAGAACGAAAAACATCTCAGGAAGATTCTTCGGTCGTTGGGCTTTTTCCCTGTCTTCAGCTATCAAAAATTCAGGACCGTTTACAGGAAAGGGCGCCTGAAAGTCTGCCTCGACGAGACAGAAGCGGGCAACTTCCTGGAGGTTGAAGGCGAAAAAAGCGACATCGCTAAGTTTGTCCGGTGTTTAGGCTTTTCCCGCGCTGACCTGATTAAGAAAGATTATGTCGAGCTTTTCTGCGAACAGAAGAGCGCGCCTTAGTCCTTTTCTTCTTCCTCTTCTTCCCCCCCCTCTTCCTCCTCTTCCTCTTCTTCTTCCTCTTCTTCTTCTTCTTCTTCTTCTTCTTCTTCTTCGCTCAGCAGGCCTTTTTCCGGCACTTCCTGTTCTTCTTCGAGTTCTGAATCGACATCTTCTCCAAGAAGCACCCGTTCTTCTTGCTCCTGGATTTCTTCTTTCTTTGACTTGAGGATCTCAAACTCGATCGCTCCCGTCTTGACCTCGTTCTGAGCTATCCGGATGGGGTTTTTCGCTTTGGCTTTGATTCTCGGTTTAGCTCCTTTGAGGAGCTCCTTAGCTCGTTTCGACGCGACGATGACGAACCTGAACTTGCTATCGAACTTTCTGTATTCCTTCAAAGAATCAGCTCTCCTCTTTTCCCTGTCTGTGTTTGATGATCGATAAGAATAGCAGAAACACCGAAAAAATTCAATTTTTCTCCCGGGCTTGTTTCCATCAGAAAATTGGTTGTGCTAAAATGGCAGGTTCATTTTAGCCAGGAGAACACGCTCGGATGATTCAAGAAAAAGCTTCGCAGAAGACAATCTGCGCAGTAGGCGGAGGCAAGGGAGGAACGGGTAAAAGCTTTCTCGCGGCCAGCCTGGCCATCGAGTTAGGGTCGCGCTGCGGCGATGCCGTTATCATCGACGCTGACTTCGGCGGCCCCAACCTTCACACTCTGCTCGCTGTCAGGTCGGGCGGCCGGGACCTGGGCGGGTTTTTCAGGAACGACGTCCCGCGCCTTGAAGATATCCTGCTTGAGACGCCCCACGCCGGGCTTAAACTCATCAAAGGAAGCGAGAGCTCTCTTTTCGCTGCCAACCTCAACCATCTTAAAAAGCTCAAGTTGATCCGCCAGATCAGGAACTTGCCGGCGAAAAGAGTGATCATCGACCTGGGAACGGGAAGTGCGTATAACACTCTCGACCTTTTTGTCCTCGGCAGGCCCGGGATCCTGATCATCACGCCCGAACCGACGGCAGTCGAGAACGGCTACTATTTCCTGAAATCCTGCGCGGTCAGGATACTCAAGCTCTACGGCCAGTTTTACAAGATTCCTCACCTGGTTGACCCGCTCGCCGCCGATCTCGAAAACGGCTCGCTCACGCTGCGCGGCTCGTTGGAGAGGCTCGTCTCTCTCGATGCCCGATACGGGCCGATGCTCTTTTCTGCCTTAATGAATTTCCGGCCCGGCCTTGTCGTCAACAAAATCACGAACGAAAAAGATGTCTTCCTCGGCGCGTCTGTCGTAGATGTCGCCCGCAAGTATTTTCTGATCGAGCTTGACCTCTTAGCGACCATTCCCTATGATGAGAGGGTCCATTTGAGTTTGAAAAAATTTGTGCCTTTCATCCGCGAATATCCGGACAGCCCGGTTTCACAGGCCATAAAAAAAATGGCCGAACAACTGACGGCGGCCGGGCAAAACCAAGTCGAAAGGCCTGACGCTCTATCCGTGGCTTGAGATGTTGCCAAAAAAAGTCGAGGAGCTGGATTTTTATGATCTTCTGAACCTCCCGCTCGACGCCTCGCCTCAAGAAATCGAGAAAGCTTATCTCCAAGCCCTGGCGACCTATCACGACGGAGCTTTGGCCTCCTACGGCGTCTTGGCCCCGCAAGAGAGAAGGCTCATCCTGGACAAGATTGAAGCCGCCTTCTCAACGCTCGCCGACACGGAGAGGAGAAAAGACTATGATTCGAGGATCCTCCCCTCTCGGCCTGAATACCGGCAGAGGGCGTACTTTCGAAAATCTACAATCAGGCTGGAGATCGAGGACGCCGGGGAAAAAGAGAGGTTCTGGGACAAAGTCAAGTGCCTTCTTTTTCTTCGAAAGCGTCGAAAAGACGGACGGAACGCCAGAGAGATAACTTTCAGGGCGGAATTCAAGCCTGAGGCGAATGGCCGGTATTATGGCGAATACCTGAAGTTAGTCAGAGAAAACCGCGGCCTTTCGCGCGAAGAAATCGCCAGGGATTGCAACCTGAGCGTTGCTTTTCTTGAAGCCCTGGAAGAGGAAAACACGAGCGCCCTTCCCCGCGGAAAGGACCCCGCTTCTCTTCTCCAGCTTTATGCGCGCGCCCTCGGGCTCAACTCGGAAAACGGCCGGAGCAAGAATCGAGACTGATCAGTCATAAGAACTTAAGAACCATCTGGACGCTGACAACGAGCATGACCACGCCGAAAATCCGGCGGAGCGTCGGCCCCGACACTTTTCTTGAAATACCGGCTCCCACCTGAGCGCCGAAGATCGTCCCTAAGGCCAAAAGAAAAGCATACCCCCAGTTGAGATGATGGGCTAAGGTATGCTTGGCCGCGCCGGAAAGAGAGGTGAAAATCATCATGAACATCGACGTCGCCGTCGCATAGTGGATGGGCATGTGGAGGCTGAAATTCATGACCGGAACGGCCAGGACACCTCCGCCTATGCCCAGGAAGCCGGAGGCAAAACCGGCCAGGAAACCAAGCCCAAAAACCCAGACGAGGGTCAAGAAAGAGCCGATATAGTCAGCATCTGATTTTAGCGGCCGCGACAGGGAGGCGGCGGCTGTTTCTGCAGGCTGGCCCAAATCATTGAAGATCATCCGCAGGGCCATGAAGAAGAGGAAAACGCCAAAGATCAGGCCCAGGAGCCGGGGCGAGGCAATAGTCGTCATGTAAGCTCCGAGGTAAGCGCCCGGCACGGTCGCCACAGCCATTAGCAGCCCGAGCCGGTAAAAAATGCGTTTCTGCCGGGCATAAGAATACGTAGCCGCAAGCGCTGTAAAGATGATCGACCCTAAGCTCGTCCCGACGGCGTGCTGTGGAATAAACCCGTAGGCAATGGTCAGGAGCGGGACGATGAAAATTCCGCCGCCGACTCCAGTCATCGCGGCGACAATGCCGATCAGGAACCCGGCCACAGGCAGCAGCGCATGTTCCATTCCCGCTCAGACTCTCCTTCCGCTTGATTTCGAATGTCAAGCGTGGGCTGTTGAGACCAGCCGATCCGCAAAATCCTCCTCGAACAGTCAGCGCTCCAGCGTCAAATCATCCTTTGTTCCAAAAACGCCGTCCTGTCCCGCCGAGACAAGGCGGAACCCAGATTCCGAGAGCCTCTCGTACCTGAAGCTCCTTCCCCAGCCGTCCACTGCTTCGCCGGTGAACAGGCGGGAAGAAAAGAGCTCTTTGAGGTCGGCCGGCGCCCGGCCCTCTGTCGAAATAAAAAAGTTGATCCCTTTTTCAAGAGTGGCCATGTTGGTCTCAGTGAGCTCAACACGGATCCGGTCGTAGGCATCTTTGGTGCCCTCTATCGTGCTCTTTTTGCCGACCTTGGCAAAGAAAATGAAATAAACGACCACGACGACGAGCACCAGAATCGCAAGGAATCCTCGTATTTTCATCTTTGTCCGCGCAAATACGAAAAATGACCCGTGTAGGACTCGAACCTACAACCCGCGGATTAAGAGTCCGCTGCTCTACCTGTTGAGCTAACGGGCCAAAAAAGCTTTTTTAGTTTAGATGAGTCCTTTTTCTTTGTCAAACTCAGTCTTTGAGCTGACATAACTATTTGGGATAGAACTATTTATCGATGTTTTCCCCTATCTCGTAGCCGAACGCCTTGTATCCCTTCATCCGGCGTTTGTGCATCCTGACAAGCATAGGAACATGAGAATCAACATAATCATAAATGCGGACTTCCTTTTTGTTAAAGTGAATTCGATGAAGCCTCCCAGCATACTGAGCTAAAGTCCCTTTCCAGGAAATCGGCATAGTCAAAAATAATGTATCGAGCCGCGCATCATCAAAGCCTTCGCCCAAATATTTTCCTGTTGCTATGAGAAGGCGTCCCTCATCATCTGCTCGTTCCGACTCCAAGCCTCTTAGCCTGGCTTCAACTTGAGCGATAAGCCAATCGATATCACTGAGATCCATACCGTTCTCAATCGCCCCAAGAATTTCGTTCCTTCTTGGGTTTTGGATCTAACTTTCGATGCTTCCTAAAATTCATGATCTTTTATGTACTGCGCAAAAAATAAAACCCTCTTTGAATCTGCTGGCTCGAATAAAAAGGGCTCCACATCTTTGCTCAGCTGTCGAAAATTAAGGCCTTTGCATCTCCGGATCATCCGAGACTTGAGTTCAGGAAAGCTCTCTATTTGAAGTTTCTGCTTCAGATAATTCAGGTTAGGCTTCGTTTTTCCCATAAGAAAAAGAGCATCATAGAAATCTCTCCCGATTGCTCGCTTTCGCTTAAAAATGCAATGGATTTTCTGAGCTAAAAGGATATCTACGGGCACTACTGAGATGCGCCCGAAGACGTCGAATTTATTGATCAAAATCTTATCGGGACTGTACTCAAAACGTTGAGGTTCTGTATCAACCTGCACGTGTATCTTTTCTCTAGGGTCCTTCGAAAGATCATTGCTAAAAAGAAGCTCAGGTATTCTCAAATATAAGCGGAATGCTTTCTTAATCACAGCCCTGGTTTCTAATGGACATCCTTGGAGCTCTAACTTATCTTTTATGAGTTGTCCTAAGGACTCAAATTCCACTCTATTTAACCCTAGATTATCAAAATCCAGATCTTCAGAAAATCTCGTATTGAAGTGAATTATATGAATGGCCGTCCCGCCCATAAATGAGAGCTTGCCTCCATGTTTAGAATCATAGATAATCTCCAGGATCTTGTATTGAAGATATTCTCTAAGGAGATTCCGCCCAAATGTTCTCATAGATTCTGGGTAAAAAGATTTAATCTGTCTAAGATCAAGCATAGGGTCCCTTCACTTTTTGGAGCTCAAAAAATCCATAAAACGGCAAGTTCTTTCCTTTAGAGAGTTCTGTAAAAATTTGGCGAGATAATTCAGCAGAATTCCTTCATCGATTATTTCAAAAAATTGTTCGGAATTTACCCTAAGGCTATCGAAATCATTTTCGTTTCTGAGGTGAGGGTTTAAATAAAAATAATCAATGATCGCCTTCTCAGGCTGCGCGATTTTAAAAACCTTTTGATTATAAGCCTTAACAACATATCCAAAATAAAAGTCTGGCCTAACAGTTCTGTAGCTAAATTCCGTCATGCTTGTAATAAACCTGTATGTCCGGCGTGTCGATACAGAGGTGATGCCATACACGCTTTCAGGAATCAAATGATAATAAGAAAGAGCTGATTCCAGTGAAACATAGGACGGCTTATATATTCTATTAGAAATTTCAAATAGCACATTTTCATTAAGAATAAGGTCCGAAAAAATGTAAAATCCTTTTATAACTTTCTTGATATATCCTTTATTTTGCCACTCGTTCAATCTCCTGCGGTGAAAATTTTTATCAACCTGAAGAATATCGCGGAGAGAAAAAACGGTAAAGTCTTTGAGCGAATCGCGCAATTTTATGAAATTCATTTTGTTTCTAGTTAATGCTATTTTTAGCACTAATACGAAATATAGTAACGATGTTTAATACAAAAGTCAAGCGCAATATTCTTGTCGTTGTGGATAATTTTTGAATATTCATAGGGAAATTTAAGAAGATTATCGGAAAGCACCAGCGATGAATATCGGTTTGCACTGTCCGCCACGTTCTTTTATAATGAGACCGTAAGGGAGCGATGCTTCATGGAGACGAATTTTTTTGCCATCGCAGCCGTCGCCGTCCTCATTTTCCTTTTTGTTTTTTTATTTATCCTCGCTCGCTCCCTGAAAAAAACCGCTTCCCAGCTCGATGAAATGCGGCGGGCCCAGGCCGAGAGCCAGGCGGCCGCCGCTCTGGCTCTGATGCAGCAGCAGATCGGCCAGCTCACCCAGCAGATGAACCAGCAGCTCCAGAGCATGAGCCTCCAGTTCCAGAAGACGACGGGCGACATCGGCCAGAGCCTGGGGAACGTCCAGAGCCATCTGGGCAAGGTGGAGGTCGTGACGAGAGAAGTCCTGGAAAAAGCCAAGACGATCTCCAGCCTGGACGATTTGCTCCGGGCGCCCAAATTCCGTGGGGGCCTGGGCGAGTATTTTCTGGGCGACCTGTTGGCGCAAATCCTGCCGCCCACTCACTATGCCCTCCAGCACAGGTTTAAGAGCGGCGAAAAAGTCGATGCCGCCATCCGTATCGGCAACAACCTCGTTCCGGTTGACGCCAAGTTCCC
Organism: Clostridiales bacterium; assembly: GCA_029907205.1. Lineage (GTDB taxonomy): Bacteria > Acidobacteriota > Aminicenantia > Aminicenantales > UBA8522 > JARYMI01. The sequence goes on along the minus strand of JARYMI010000010.1, from coordinate 27,466 downwards.
CTTGGAGAATTTCAGAAAATTCATCCAGGAAGAAGAGGGCAAAGAACGGGACGCTCTGAGGAGGAAATTCGCAGCCGACGTGAGGAAGCATGTTGACGATGTCGCCTCTAAGTATATCCTGCCTGATGAGGGGACATACGACTTTGCCCTGATGTACATCCCGGCAGAGAACATCTATTACGAGACAATCCTCAAGGATGAGGCCCTGGGCGAGGAACGGTCTCTCCTCACGTACGCCCTCGAGCGCCGGGTCATTCCTGTCTCGCCAAATTCTTTTTACGCCTATCTCCAGGTGATTGTCCTCGGGCTCAAGGGTATGCATCTTGAAAAATCAGCTCTTTCGACTCTCCAGGCGCTCGCCCAGTTGCGCGGAGACCTCGACCGCTTCCGAGGAGATTTTCAAACCCTTGGGACCCATCTGGCCAACGCCAAGAGCAGGTTTGACGAGGCGGAAAAGCGGCTGGACAAGTTTTCAGACAGGCTGGAGTTGCTGACTGAAGAAAGGCCGGCCGAGCTCCCCGAGGGGTCTCGGGAGAAAGACACTTAGAGCTAACCCCTAACTCTTTAGCTTTCTCCGGCGATTTTCTCTATCCCCCTGGCCATCTCAGCGCTCGCGATAAAAATCAGGACATCGTCCTCTTCGATCTTCCTGTCTCCAGCCGGGTTAAAATCGTAGTCGGCTGTGTCAGCCTTTTTTATAGCCACAAGAAGCGCGCCCGTCTTCTCCTCTAACTTGGCGTCGCGGATGGCTTTGCCCGAAAGCGGCGATCCCTTTTCCACCCGGACCTCCTCAAACCGGAGAGCCTTCTCCCTGTCCCGGAGCATCATGTCGAGAAACGTCACCACGGCCGGCCTGACCATCTCCGAGACCATGCGCATCCCGCCGATGAAGGTGGGCGAGATGACGCTGTCAGCCCCGGCCTTTTTCATTTTGCCGTGTGATTTAAGGTCGATTCCCTTGGCCACGATACGAAGGCGAGGGTTGAGGCTGCGCGCCGTGATTGTCACGAAAAGGTTGGCCTCGTCGGTCGGAAGAGAGAGAAGGATTCCCCTGGCCCTGTCGATTCCCGCCTTAAGAAGCACGTCATCTTCTGAGGGATCTCCCTGGACATACAGGAGGTTGCCCAGGCCGACGAGCCTGTCGATTTTCTCCTTGTCCGGCTCGACGACGACGAATTCCCGGCGTGTGAGGAGAAGCTCCTGGATGATCGTCTCCGCCGTCTCGTCGCTTCCGCAGACGATATAGTGATCCTTGAGTCTGGCGATTTCTTTTTCCATTCTCCGTCTCCCTAAGATGTTTTTGAGCTCGCCCTCGACGATAAAAGCCGTTATCGAGGACACGGCAAAGGCAATTGTCCCCAGACTGAGGATGATGAAAACGATCGTGAACACGCGGGCCACCGGGTTCGCGCTGAGGTCGATGACTTCCTCGTAGCCGATGGTCGAGATCGTGATGGCAGTCATGTAAAGACTGTCGAGAAGCGTCCAGTCCTTGCCGCCGAAAAACTTGAACCCGACGACGCCGATGAGGTAGATGATAACGAAGATAATCAGGGAAATGTATATTCTCCGGCGGTTATTCATGGACCAGTTAGCTAACCTCTCTTTTCGCTCGAAACATCGCTTCCAATTATATAAAAAATATTTGACATTTTCACCGAAAATATCAATAACGATAGCATCTCCGTTTCTGTGATTTAATTGGGGACAGGAAGCTGCCCCCATCACGAAGATCACATACGTGGTGACGCTTTTGTCACCAACTCTGGCAGAGGAGAATGTCATGGCCGCGGTCGATATCGGCATCGTCGCTGCGTTCCTGGCGTTCCTATTTTTCTTTGGCTCCATCTTCTTCAAATGGGTCAAGAATCCAGACGATTTCTACGTAGCCGGGAGGTTGCTCCCGCCGTTCATTCTCGCGGCCGTGCTTACCGCCACCAACGTCAACATGTACAGCTTCATCGGCCAGGGGGGAAAAGCCTATGAGCAAGGCATTTCCATCGTGTGGCACACCTGGACGGGGAATATGGCTCTCGTCCTGGCCGGCCTTTTCATCCTGCCCATCCTGCGCCGCCTCGAAGTCCGGACCATCCCGGAATTTCTTGAGGCGCGCTACGGCCTTGGCATGCGCGTGCTGATCGCGATCCTCTGGATCTTCCGGCTATCCTTCTGGCTCGGGATCGTCCTCTACACGGGCGCGACCGCAGCCATGGTCATCACCGGCACGGGAGAAAGCTCCTACCTGATATGGGCACTCGTCTTTTCGGTCATCACGATTATCTACACGACGGCCGGAGGGATGTGGTCGGTGGCCCTGACCGACGTCCTGCAGTTCAGCCTGATGCTCTTGGGCGCCCTCATCTTTTTCCCGATCATCATGGCCAAGGCCGGCGGTTTTGGCGGGATTGCCAGAGCCCTCCCCTCCTCCTCTCTCGAGCTTGTCCCTCAGACGGGACAGCTCAACTGGACGTTCATCCTGGCCATTTTTCTTTTAGGCATCCAGTGGGCCTCGACCGACCAGGGGATGCTCCAGCGCGCCTTTTCTGGCCGTGACGTGAAAAGCGTGGCCAAAGGGCTCATTCTTTCGGGTATCCAAACGACTCCGTTTGCCCTCCTCTGGTATCTCCCGGGGCTGGCGGCACGGGCGATCGACCCCGCCATCAGCCCCGCTGACACTGTCATCCCGGCCATGTTAGCCCGCTTTGTGCCCACCGGAATCTTCGGTATCATCCTCTGCGGGCTTCTTTCCGCCCAGATGTCAACGATCAGTTCAAACATCAACTCGACGGCGACCCTGTTCACCAGCGATATTTACCAGAGAGTCTTCAAGAAGAGGGCTTCGGCAAAACAGGTCCTCGTGGTTGTCCGAATCGTCACGCTCCTCGTCGGGTTCTTCATGGTCGGCTTTTCGTTTTTCGCCCGCAAGATGGGCGCGGTGAACGCTTACCTCACGGTGATAGGGATCACGGACATGCCGCTTTTTGTCGTGGCCATCCTCTACGGAATATTCTGGAAAAAAGGAAACTGGCTCGGCGCCGTCGCGGGGTATCTTGCGGGAGCGGTTACCGGCACCCTGAGCATTTTCGTCTTTTTCGGCGGACACCAAAACGCGAGCACTTACGGAACGTTCCTCGGAGCTGGCGCAGCGCTTGTCTTTACGCCAGTCTTCAGCCTGCTCGGAAAAAGGTTCACCCAACCGGAGAGAGCCGAAGCCATCCAGAGCGCCTGGAAGCCGAGCCAAGCCGAGGTCGAACGCGGAGAAGCATTTTATCTGATCCCGCGCTCGCCGGGCGGAAGAAGGATGCTCGGGCTCTGTCTTTTCGGCCTGCTGGGTTTTCTCGCGGGCATCGGACTGGGAGGGCTCGGGCTCACCCAAATGGCCGGCTGGGTGGCTCTCGGTTCCATGGTGGTCTATTTCGCTGGCGGCCTGCTCCGCCTTTCTTACGATTAGGGGCGATCGCTAAGGAGCGATAGAGATGCGCATCGATTGGCTAACCGCAACGATCTGGCTCATCGGGTTCGCTGTCTTCATCGTCTGGATCGTCTTCCCGCTCCGGGAATTCATTAAGCTAATGAAAGAAAAAATGCGGAGGTAGCAAGCCGAGGAAAGGAATGGCGCGCCTGACAGGGGTCGAACCTGCGACCTACGGATCCGGAGTCCGTCGCTCTATCCACTGAGCTACAGGCGCGCGTGATAACAATATTACTTCATTGACCAGCCGATGTAAATTCCAGGCTGACTGCTAAGTGGGAAAAGAAATGCCGAAGTTATATCCGGCCCCGCTTAGCCTGCTGCTTTGGGCATTTTGCCTAAGGGCATGATGGCCAAGGGGTGCTCATCCTCGGGCAGCTGGAGAACGCTCTTGACATCTTTGTCATTGAAGGCCCCGATAATCACCGTTCCTATCCCTAACGTCATCCCCTGCAAATAGACATTTTCGGCGATGCTTCCGACCTCGATGTGGACATATCTTTCCGCCCTTTCGCCATACTTAAACGACGTTCTTTCGTAGACCCCGGCCATGACGATAACAGCGGCTGCCTTTTCTACAGACGCCTGCTTGAGCGCCGCATTGCACAAATCTGTTCTCTTATCGACGTTCATCACTTTCTTAAGAGAGTGATTTTTCGGAATGAACTTATAAACCCCTTTGGTCAGGCCTTCGACGTTTCCCGCCAACAAGTAAATTTCCATGGGGTAAAGAGCGCCGGCAGAGGGAGCTGTGCGCAACCCGCCCTGCCATTCGTATTTTGGATTCCACATCCGGGGCGGGTCTTTCCTCTCGCGTGTGAATCCCTGGGCAGCCCAGAGAATCTGGGAAATTTCTGAAATCGAGAGCGGGGAATCGACATATTCTCTGACCGATCTCCGCAGGCTGATTGCTTTTTCAACAGATATCCAGCCGTCATACTGAGGAGCTGGCAATGAGATGATCTCTGCCTCAGAGCCCTGTTTGCTCTTTTCTGCCGCAGGCTCCTGAGCGAACCCGCTCATTGCCAACAAAAGAACAAACATAACCACAACCACCACCGCAGGACAAATTTTTTTGGACATTTTTGTTCCTCCTTTATTCCTAAGCTAAAAACTGATACTCAGCTATTCGGGTTTTGTCGGAAGGGCGACGCAACAGACCGAATTAGCCGCCGATTTCGATGGTGCATTCCTCAAGCAGAACGCGGCCGCCTTGACGCCGCCCTTCGGCGAAAGAAATTATGCACAGCCCATTCTCCTTGTCAATTCTTATGTCCTAAAACATCCGTCGACCTATTCACTGAGCTGCAGACGCGTCGTGCTTCACCACTATTCCATCATCATGACTTCACTCCGGTTGAATCGTTCGCGCTCTCGGCGTCTACTCTGGTCAGATCGAGTTGGAAAAAAGAGAAGCGCTGCGTGATGCATTTTTCAAACAGCCTCGCCGACACGGACAGGAAAGGCTTCAGGTTCGGCCAGAACTGCCGAAGACGCCTGAAATAGCTTCAACCATGCGTTTCCTGAAATTGATGTCAGGGGCGCCGGGCTGAGGCAAGCCAGTGGGGCATGGGCGGCGGGAGCGACCGGCACGAGAAATCGCCAAAGCCGGCCTCGGCGAGCCAGCGGGAGAGGTCCTCATCCGAAAACACCCAGCCGCGCTCCGTGGTCAGGGCCATGTTGAGGCTGAAAAGAGCCGAGAACTTCGGCCGCGCACGGCTCGAATCGGTCATCATGTCGAGGACGTAGATGCGGCCGCCGGGAACCAGGCAATCATGGGCGCGGCGGAGAAGATCGCGGATTGTCTCCTCATCCTCCTGATGGAGGACGCCGAAAAAGAGGACGGCATCGTTTGCCTCCGGAAAGGTAATCCGGTGATAATCGCCCCCAACCAGCTTGATTCTTTCGGCCATCCCGGCTTGCCCAACCAGCTCGCCGGCGATTTTCACGACTTCGGGCAAGTCAAGTACCGTGCATTCAACTCCGGGAAACGCCCGGGCAATGAGCATCGAATAGGTGCCCGGCCCGCCGCCAACGTCGAGGATTTTCTTCTTCCCTGAAAGGTCGAGAAGCGGCACCACGGCCTGGCCGATTCCAAGGGCACGGTGGTGCATGGCCAGGACAAACGTCCGGGTGCGCTCTTCGTCCTTGCCTAAATGAAGCTCTGGCCTCTCTACCGGCTTCCCGGTCTGGACCATTTCCCGAAGCCTTCCCCAGGCGCTGTAAACGTCGCGGTTGTAGCGGATGGCACCACTCAGGTCAGCGGGCGAGCCGGACACGAGGAAAAGCGCTGCTTCGGGGCTGTTTCGGTAGCGACCTTCCCGCTTTTCGCATAAACCGAGTGCGACGCAGGCATCGAGAAGAAGCCGGCCGCCGCGGCGGTCGAGGCTGCAGGCTGAGATGATGGTCTCAAGGTCAGCCTCCCCGAGCTCCGCAAGCCTCTTGAAAATTCCCAGGTCAGAAGCCGCAAAAAGAACGCAGGAATCGTAGAAAACGTTGGCCATCGCGACAATCCGGGTCGGGTCTATCGCACTCATTCTCGCCTCCTTTTGGACAGCCTGATACATTCAGAAAATAATACGATAACCCCGTCTCCCCTGGCCGGAGGGGAGGAAGATCTTCTTATTGTCACCCTCACCCCGACCTTCTTCCTTCAAGGGAGAGGGAAATTTTCCCGGTTCATTTCATGAATAATCCAGGCCAGTTGGGCTATTCCGGCTCAGAATACCAGAGGCGGAGGCGGCCAGTCAATTCTGCCGACTGGCAGAATTGACAACCGGAAGAAAAAAATATATTTTTGCTATAGAAGTTGGGGACACGATCCCGATTTCGATATACTCTCGCATCTTTTTGGAAGAGGGTTTCAAAAAACGCCAATCTGGCGAAGGAGGCGAGCATGTTTTTCCGTCGGCATCAATCTCCATGGTTTTTGACGGCTTTGATTCTTTTTGCAGTGTCGAGCTCCCTGTCGAAAGCTCATCAGGAAAGCGCGGCTGCATCCGAGAAGTCCGCCAACAAAGCGGCCAAAGTCACTGTGACCGAATCAGGCTTCGAAAAAGACGTGGCCTCCCAGGCCGCGCCCGCCGGAAAAGCTTTCTTCGTCCTCGAGACGGAATGGACAAACATCCATCCCAAGCAGAAGATTGAAAAAAGCAAGCTTGAGGGCAAGCAGGACCGGACGATGGGCACAGGAACACTGTTGGGAGGCAAAAAAAAGGAAGCAAAGGAAGAGGAAATGGTCGATGCAGACGTGGCCTATCTTGTGCCCAATTTTTTCGACCACGCCTACATCCTGGCCGACGGCGAGACCTACTCTCTCGACAAGCTGACTGAGTCGGTCCCGGGAGGGATCAGCCTCAAGAAGGGATTCTCTCTTCCCAAGCAAGGGGACGTGAAAAGGGTGCGATTTGTCTATCTCATCCCTGAAAATTCCCGGAACATCGCCTTCCAATTTTTCGACTATTCTTACGGCCATATCTTGATCCCGCTAAAAGGCGATCTCAAACTCGCGACCGGCGCCAGAGCGGCCAAGCCCAGGGCGCTCGGCGAGTTCAAGGACAGTTTCTTGGAGCTGGCCGCCACCGCAATCGACTTTCGGGCTGAATACAACGAAGAGGAAGCGCCGGAAGGCTGGCGCTACGCCGTGGTCAAACTCACCGGAAAGAGCCTCTCTTCTAGCGGCGCAGAAAAAAACATTGTCCAAGTGGAGCCCCAGGAGTACATCTGGGTGGCGACAAAAGAGGGGCATTTATATTACAGCTCGGGCGGCTCGACCACAGAGGAAGGTTACATCCGATTCACTCCTGATTTTTATCAAAGCCAGGAGGTCGCCTTCCTCGTACCGGCAGCCGAAAAGGAAATCAGCCTGGGCATGCGTGTCCAGAACCGTGTCTATCTTCTCGCACTGACCACGACACCTGCAGCTTTGCCAGCGGTTAAGCCCCGGGCTATCCACAAGGACGGACAGACCATGGAAATCATGCTCTTTGGAGCACGCCGGGATAAGGGGATCGTCATTCTGGACCTCGGCATACGGTCGCTGGTCAAAAGCGGCATCGAAATCCAGACTGACGCCCAGTTCATCCTGAAGGCGGAAGGCGAGGACATCTATTTCGACGAAGAGGCCACGAATGGACTCTTCCACCGGCCGCCGACTCCCTTCATCATCCCGCCCGAAACTTTTGTCCGCTTCAAGCTCGCCTACAGGATTGACGAAATGCCGGAGACCCTCTACTACCGCGGCTACGAGAGCGAGAACAACTTTAGTTTAAGCAAACTTATGGAGCCATAGAGCCATGCTTGGGGCAAAAAGGAGAAAAAAAATGACTCTCAATCGAAAACGCAAAAACAAGAGACCGTCATTTTTTATCTTTAGTCTATTTATCCTCCTCTTGATCGGCCTTGTTTCGTGCACCAAGGGAAAAAAGGCGGAAAACCCGGCCCGGATAAACAACCAAAAAGTTGTCTCCGAAACCGCCAGTTCCCCGGAACCTCGGGAATCCGCAGAGGAGCGAATCGGGCAAAATACCGAGATCGACCCGGCTGACGCTGAACTTGCAGCCAAGAGGCTGGAAAACACGTTCGCGGCTCTTGAAGACGCGATCCAGAGGATTCCGCGGGAGACGTTCGATCCTGAGGCCGTCGTCCGGAAGGCCGGAAGCGATGCCATCAAGCTCTTCGAATGGGTCCGCGACGAGACCTATCTTATCCCCTACCAGGGTAGCCTGCGTGGCCCGGTCGGTGTCCTGATGGACCGACGGGGCAACAGTCTTGATCGAGCACTTCTCCTCTGCGAGCTGCTGCGGCTGGCCGGATATGAAGCGAGGCTCGCCAGGCGCCATCTTTCGGAAGAAGAAGCCGTCACGATTCTAAAAAGAATAGAATCAAAACCAAGAAGCAGGGCTTCATCGCTCCATCAGCCGACTCTTCGAAACCAGGATGATTTGCTTGCTCTCTACGTCCAGAACTACGCGCTCGACCACAAACACCTCGTCGAGACAATAGCCAAAGCCCAGCGAGAACAGGAAAATAAAATTCGGCAAATCAAGTCTCAGCACAAAGAGTTAGCCGCGGACATCCTCGCTATTCTGGACAAGTCAATAAAACAGAGCCGGAGAGAAGAAAGCGCCGGCGCAGATGACCTGAAGGACCACTGGTGGGTCCAATGGGAAAAGGGTGATGACTGGGTTGACTTTGACCCGGCTTCGCCCGGCGCTGACCCCGGTCAAGTTTTTGGCGAACCCGAGGAGACATTTAAACCCGAAGACCTCGAAGAAGACCTTTTCCATAGCATCAAGATCAGAATAATCGCCGAGCAGTTCGAGGCGGGCGATCTCAAGGAAAGGCCCGTTCTTCAGCACAGCTTTGTCCCTCCGAAAACGCTGGGCCAGAGGATGGTTGTGCGGCATCTTCCTTTGAACTGGCCTCCGGATGAAAAGTTTTTAACCGCTCCAGAACCTATGCCTTTTCTTAAAGAAGCCGTGGCCAAACAGACCGAGTGGCAAGTTGTGCTGGAGGTTGATGGAGAAGCGGTCGGAAAATCTTACGTTACGGCTCAAGGGAATGTCAGCGATGAACCCAGCCAGAAACCAGGGCCGAAAAAAGGCAAGGCCGGAGCCATCGGCGGCCTTTTTGGTGGCCTGGCCGGCAAGGAAGAGGAGGAAGAGGCTAAGGAGAAGGAAAAAGAAAAAGCGGCGAAGTCAGACGAAAAGGCCTTTCTTACGGCCGAATGGCTGGAATTTGAGATCCACTCACCGGGCCGGCCCGTCCAGGTCCACAGACGAGAGGTCTTTGACCTTATCGGACCGGCGGCCAGGCAGACGAAAAACTTTCGCGCCTGGAAGCTGACAGAAAAGCACCGGATGGACCGGGCCCTCAAGATTCTGGGCGAAACCGAGGTCCTGCCGCTTGTCTGCGAGCTGTCACCGGAATTTATCGAAGAGCGGACAGCCAGCCACGTGCTTCTCAATAGAGACGTTTACCTGAACCTTGTCGAAAACTACGGGCGTTGGGACCCTCAAGAGTTATTCTTGGAAATGACCAAGATAAAACCCATGTCAGCGAAACTCTCAAGCGTTGCTCTGAAACGGCTCAAGCTCAGCCCTTATCAAAATGAAATCTCCCTGTCAACTCCAAACCTCCTGGCACGCCGCTCGAGCCTGACAGAGAATGACCGGGGGGAACTCATAACAACGGAAAGCATCGATATCATCGCCAACGACATCAGCACAGCCAGAAAAACAAGTGCTCATCCCTTCTCGGTCCGTGTCGAGCAGGGAATCCTCGACACCCTGGTCGAAGCCCATGAGATGGGAGAGAGCAGAACAGTCGAAAACACCGCTCTTCTTTTCAAGCAGTCAAGGACACAGGGCATAAGCTGGCTTTTCGTCCAGGGACCCGATGATCCTGACTGGAAACGCGTTCAGGTATCGGCCGACGCTCGGGCTCGTCTCGAGCAGGAAATCGGCCGCGGCTTTGATATCCTCGTGCCGGAAAAAGAAATCCCAGTGGCCGGAAAACCCCGGTTCGCCTGGTGGCGTCTGAACCCGGAGACGGGGAATTTTCTCGGGGTGGGAGAAAAAGGCGCTGGCCAAGCCATGACGGAATATGCCGAGAAAGTCGAGATCGCCCTTCAATTGAAAGGAATGCTCGAGTACTACGGAGCGCTCGGAAGATGTCTGGGCGCTGCCATCACGGCTCCCCTGCGGGGGAACCGGCCGCAGCACGACGAGCTCGTCATCGAGTGCATCTGGAATATAATCTGCACCAATGCCGCTGGCGTGGCCGCCGCCTTCATGGATATCGATGTCAACTGGACAAACATCATCATCAACGAAACAATTAACTGGGCGATGGGAAGCCTCTGCGAGGCCCTCTGGGAAAAAGGCATAAAAAAATAGGACGTCTGGACTAATCGATTTTGAGAACAGACAACAGGAGGAAACGGCAATGATTCAACGCCAAAAACTGAGATTTAGGATGGGAATTATTTCAGCGGGAATTTTTCTGTTGACCCTCTTCATATCCGGTCAGTTGCCGGCCCAGACAGAGGCCGAGCCGAACGACGAGGCCAGGCAGGCCAACGTCCTCCCCCTAAACACAGTGATCAAAGCGTTCGCTAATACAGACGATGACGAGGATTGGTATGCCCTGACCATCCCGGCACCGGGCCTGGACATCCTGGTCATCGAGATCTCCGGCGTCGCTGACATTGACCTCAGCCTGAGGCTCTATGATGCTTCAAAGGCAGACGAATATATCATTAAAATGGATGGGAACAAGGAAGGCAAGGGAGAAAAAATCGTCAGGATGAGGCAGCGGCCCGGAAAATTCTTGATCAGGGTGGACGCCGAAGGAACGAACCCGAGCGAGCCGTACACTCTTCGCGCCGGAAAGCCGGTCTCGCCGCCCGCCTCTCCAGCCGAAGTCGCGCGGGCCATCAAGAAAGCGCTCGATTACCTTGCCGCAGAGCAGACAAAAGAAGGTTTTTTTGGCGAAGATCATGTCGGAAAATCTGGGCTGGCCATCATGGCGCTTATCGGCGGAAAATGCACCGGCCAGGACTATGGCCGGAACATCCGGGCTGGCCTGGGCTATCTTCAGTCGGAGTTTGACGAGGGGCCGCTTTATGATGGGGGGCCAAAATCCGGCTGGAAAAACGCGACCGACGGGATGTATTCTCAGGCAATCGCCACCCTGGCCGCCATCGAGGCTCAGTCGGAGCTCAAAGAGGCAAAACTCAAGCCGATGGCCGAGGACGGCCTCCGGGTCATTATCGACTCTCAAAACACCGAGCGCAAGCCCGCAGCATTGGGTGGACCGATTAATAAGGATGAGGATTCTTATGGCGGCTGGCGCTACAGCCCGGAGAGCACAGCGAGCGACCTTTCTGTAACCGGCTGGCAAATCCTGACTCTTCGGGCCGCCCAGAATATAGGATTCAGCGTGCCCGATTCCGCCTTTGAGCTCGCCGCAACGTATGTGAGGTCCCTTTACAGCAAGGAAGAACACACTTTCGGCTACCAATCGCCCGGCGGAGATTCCTGCGCCCGGGCGGGCATGGGTGCGCTCAGTCTCCAGCTCTGCGGCTATCCCGATGACCCTTTCGTCGGGCCAGCCCTCAGATATATGCAGGACCATGCGCCGACCTGGAACCTTGAAGAGCCGGGGGACGGCTATCCTTTTTACTACTGGTACTATGGAGCCCGAGCCATGCTCATTGCCGGCGGCGACGACTGGCGCATCTGGAAAGACTGGACCTGCCGGATGCTCGTCGATAACCAGAACGATGACGGAACCTGGGAAGGAGGGGAAAGCGAGGAAAGCGTGGGGACGATTTACACGACCGCTCTCGGCGCCATGATCTTAGAGTTTTGCTGCGGTTACTTGCCCGTCTACATGCCAAAAAAGGCCGAACCGGCCTCGCTCCAGGTTGTTCTCGAAAAAGAGGCCGTTCCAGAAGCGGCGAGGAATATCGAGTTTATCTTTGACGCCTCCAACTCGATGTGGGGGCAAATCGCAGGAGAGGCCAAGATCACGATCGCCCGGAAGGTCCTGGCGCAGATCATCAACGCGCTACCGGAGACGCTGAATGTGGGGTTGAGGGTTTATGGTCACAGATACAGCCTAAACGACCCCAAGGCCTGCACCGATACAGAAGTCCTGATCCCCATCGGCCCGATCGATAAAGCGCGACTCATCGACACGGTCAATAAAATCCAGCTCAAGGGCAAAACGCCGCTTGTCTATTCTGTGCTCGAAGCGATAAAGGATTTCGCCGCGATCCCTAACGGCAGCGTCATCCTCATCACCGACGGCATCGAGAGCTGCGGCGGCGACATCAAGTCAATCGCGCCCGAAATCAAGAAATCGGGGCTTGACATCAAGCTCAACATCGTCGGTTTCGACATCAAGGAGGCGGCGGAACGTCAGGAACTCGAGGCCATCGCCAAATCCACCGACGGGATATATCTCGACGCCAGGGACGCCAAGGGCCTTCTCTCGGCCCTCCAGCAGACTCTTCAGGTCGAATTTGTCGTGTTAGACGCGAAGGGCGGAGAAGTGGCCCGGGGAACGGTTGGAGGCGCGGCGGTCGTGCTCAAGCCGGGAAATTACACGCTCCGCGTTCTCCTTGCTCCCGAGCCAATAGAAATGAAAATCACAATTGAGGAAGGGAAACGCCTCGTCATTCCCCTTAAATAGGGGAAAGTTTATCAATTATTGGTTGTGGCGGCCTGAGCGGACGAGCTTGGCCCAGGGGTCGTGCAAGGTGACGGTGCGGTTGAAGACGGGTTTTCCCGGCTTTGAATCCCGCGAATCAACGCAGAAATAGCCTAACCTTTCGAACTGGAAGCGGCTTCCCGGCGTCGCGTCAGCTAAACTCGGCTCCACCTTCGAGCCCCGCAAGATTTCGAGCGACTTTGGGTTCAAATTGGCCTTCCAGTCGGCTCCCTCCTCGACCTCTCCCGCATCCCGCTTCGTGAAAAGGGTATCATAAAGGCGAACTTCGGCGTCGATTGCGTGGGCCGCTGAAACCCAGTGGAGAGTTGCTTTGACGCGGCGGCCGTCTGGCGCGTCCCCGCCGCGCGTGGCCGGGTCATAGGTGCAGCGGAGCTCCGTGATCTCCCCCGTCGCCGGGTCCTTGATGACCTCTCGGCAGGTGATGAAATAAGCGTAGCGAAGCCTGATTTCGCGGCCCGGGGCAAGGCGGTAAAACTTTTTCGGCGGCTCCTCCATGAAGTCATCGCGTTCGATGTAGAGCACCCGGCTGAACGGGACTTTTCGGGTGCCCATGCCTGGGTCCTCAGGGTTATTGATAGCCTCGAGCTCCTCGACCTTGTGCTCGGGATAGTTGATGACCATGACCTTGAGCGGCCGCAAGACCGCCATAACCCGAGGCGCCCGCTTGTTGAGGTCCTCGCGAAGGCAGTCCTCAAGAAGAGCCATATCGACGATGCTGTTGGCCTTGGCCACGCCGATGATGTCGCAGAAATTCCGGATGGCCTCGGGTGTGTAGCCGCGGCGCCGCAACCCCGAGATTGTCGGCATGCGCGGGTCATCCCAGCCGCTGACATAACCCTCCCGGACGAGCTCGAGGAGTTTCCGTTTGCTTAGCACCGTGTTGCTGAGGCTCAGGCGAGCAAACTCGATTTGCTGGGGATGATGGATGCCGAGTGCGTCGAGAAACCAGTCGTAGAGCGGACGGTGGACCTCAAACTCTAAGGTGCAGATGGAGTGGGTAATGCCCTCGATCGAGTCGGACTGGCCGTGGGCCCAGTCGTACGTCGGGTAGATGCACCAGGCGTCGCCCCTCCGGTAATGCCTCTCCCGCCTGATCCTGTAAAGGACCGGGTCTCGCATCAGAAGGTTCGGGTGGGACATGTCAATCTTGGCCCTGAGCGTTTTCGAGCCATCCGGAAACTCTCCTTCCTTCATCCGCCGGAAAAGGTCCAGGTTTTCCTCGACGGAGCGATTCCGGTAAGGGCTGTCCTTTCCCGGTTCGGTGAGCGTACCCCGCTGGACGCTGACCTCCTCAGCGCTCAGGTCGCAGACATAGGCTTTCCCCTTCTTAATCAAGTCGACGGCGAACTCGTAGAGCTTCTCAAAATAATCCGAGGCGTAATACTCCCGGTCCTCCCATTCGAACCCCAGCCAGCAGACATCCTCCTTGATCGACTCTACGTAAGCTATCTCTTCGGTCTCAGGATTCGTGTCGTCGAAGCGGAGGTTGCACAGTCCGCCGTAGTCAGCGGCCAGGCCGAAATTCAGGCAGATTGACTTGGCGTGGCCGATGTGGAGAAAGCCGTTCGGCTCGGGCGGAAAACGGGTGTGGACTCGGCCACCGTGCTTTCCCCGCCGGATGTCCTCGTCGATAATCTCCCGGATGAAGTTCTTTTTCGGTTCCCGTGAGCTCATCGCGAAGCGCCTCGTAAACGCGTCAAGACTTTTTCCCGGCCAAGAAGCTCCATCATCTCAAAAAGGCCGGCGCCGCTCGTCCGGCCGCTCACGGCCATCCGGGCCGGGTGGATGAGGCTGACGGGTTTAAGCCCTTTCTCCTCGGCCAGGCGGCGGCAAGCCTCCTCGATGGCCGCAGCCGTGAATTCCTCGAGAGCTTCCAGTCGGTCGGCGAGCAGGCCGATGTTTTCCTTGCTCTCGGCCTTGTCCAGGTATTTCTTCCGCCCCTCTTCCTCGACGTTGAAATCATCCCGGAAAAAGCACTCGGTCAGGCTGACGAATTCCCGGAGGGTTTTCATCCTGACCTTGTAAAGGTCTATGAGCTTCAGCAAGTGGTCGCCGCCCAATCCTGCAAAATCCAAGCCGGCCGCGCTGAGCTGCTCCTTGATGAGGGGAAGCAGGTCTTCAGTTTTTTTCCTCATGATGTGCTCGGCGTTGAGCCATCGGAGCTTCTGGATATCGAACTTGGCCTGGACAGCGTTAAGGTCAGCGATGTCGAAAAGCCGCACCGCCTCCTCAGGTGCCAGGATTTCGTGCTCTTCCCCGGGAAACCAGCCCAACAGGATCAGGTGATTGACCAGCGCCTCGGGCAGGAAGCCCTCTTTTCTGTACTCTTCGACTGAAACCCCGCCGTGCCTTTTGGAAAGCTTGGAGCCGTCGGGGCCGAGGATAAGGGGCATGTGGCCGAAGCGGGGCGGTGCGAGGCCGAGCGCCTCGTAGAACAGGATCTGCTTGGGCGTGTTGGAGATATGATCGTCGCCGCGAAGGATGTGAGTGATGGCAAGGTTGGCGTCATCGACGACGCACGCAAAATTGTAGGAGGGGGAGCCGTCCGACTTGATAAGCACCTGGTCTTTGATCTCGTCGGTGGCCACGCTGATCTTGCCGTGGACGATGTCCTCATACTCGATCGTCCGGCCCTTCTCCACCTTAAACAGGATGGCCCCGCCGTCCATGTAAGCTTTTCCTTGCGCCAGGAGCTTTTCAGCTTCTTGCCTGTAGAGGGCAAAACGTTGGCTCTGGTAGACGGGCTCGCCGTCCCAGTCGATGCCCAGCCAGCGGAGGTCGCGCAGGATCCCCTCGAGGAACTTGGGGTCGGACCGCGTCCTGTCCGTGTCTTCGATCCGGAGGAGAAACCGGCCGCCCGTGTGCCGGGCATAAAGCCAGTTGAAAAGAGCGGTCCTGGCGCTCCCTAAGTGGAGGTAACCTGTCGGACTTGGCGCAAACCTGACTGTGACCATGAATTTCCCGACTAAAATAGCACAGCCGGCCCACCCGGTCAAACCATTAGGGGCATTAGGGGGACGTCATACGTAATACACAAAATTACAGCAAGGAATTAGAGGAATGTCATGATACATAAATTATAACGTAACACTAGAAATTGACGACGTTTTGATTTATCTCAAGATCAAAGAGAATTTGGTAAATGGAAACTTAGTGAATGGAAGTTAAGTGCATTACGTATGACGTCCCCCGATTTCACCGTGGAACGATAGGAATAACCCTTCAAGGTCGAAAGGCCCTTCCTTTTTCAACCGCTCCACGCTTTCCTCTAAGAGGATTGAGCCCTTTTTGATGATGATGACGTCGTCGGTGATTTTTTCCATCTCAGAAATCAGGTGGGAGCTCAGCAGCAGCGCTTTTCCTTCTTCTTTGAGCCTCAGAAAAAGCTCGCGAACGCTTTTGATGGAAACAGGGTCAAGGCTTGAGAACGGCTCATCGACAATGAGAAAGTCGGGCGATACGATCAGGCTCTGGAGATAGGAAAATTTTTTCTGGTTGCCCAAAGAGTAGGTTTGGACCTTTCGCTCGAGAAGCGCCGGGTCGAACCCGACAGCAGCGCTTATTCGATCGACTAACCTGACAAGCTCATTCCTGTCCACTCCAAACAGCTTTGCCGTGAAACCAAGAACCTCCCGGCCCTTGAGCCAGGGGAAAAAAACGGGATGTTCGGGGACGTAGCCGGGCTGCCGGTAGCGTGTTTCCACGCGGCCGGCGTCAGGCTTCAGGAAACCGAGGATGGTCTTGATCGTCGTCGTCTTTCCGGCGCCGTTTTCTCCCAGGAAGGCAGCAATCGCTCCTCTCCTCACGGAAAAGGAAACATTCTTGACCGCCTCGACCCGGCCGAACCGCTTTGCCAGGTTCTCGACCTTGAGAACGACGTCGCTCATCGCTTTTTTAGCTCCAAAGCTCCGAGCTTCATTTTTTGTAGCACAAGAAAAAAGCACGCCAAAGCGGCCATCCCAAGGCTCGCTGCAAAATATTTTTCAAACACGAGGATATTCGGCAAAACCCCGAGGAAAACGATGAGTTTGAGCCTGGAACTCCAGTCGGGGAACGAGGCGGATGTTAGTTGATCGATAAAACCCAGCCTTTGCGTGGCCGAAAGGAGAAGGCCGATAAAAGTCGCAAGCTGGCCGATGATGACGACGAGGACGTTTGAGCCGCCTTTAAAATAAAAGCTCAAGAAGCCGCCGAGCGAGATGTAGTAGGCGCCCGCGGCTACTCCAGCAAGAAATTGGAGAAGGAAACGGGCCGAAAACTCGCCGCTCGCCAGGCCATACGCCGCGAAAAGCGAAAATGCCGCCAGCGCGAAGGCCAGAGCCATCAAAAACAAATACATATTCTTCTCGAAGAGGTAATCCCTGAAGGCGCCGCGAACAAAGACGATATTCTCCAACACACCCGTCTCGATTTCGTCCATCATCATGTCCTGCGAGATGAAAAGAAAGATGTGCGGAAAGAGGAAGAGGAAGAACTGGAATGAGAGGCTGTAAGAATCCTTTACCCAGACATAGCCGATGAGAGCGGCCAGACCCGCGAGAAGGACATACAAACTCCTGGCCGACAGGACTTTTCTCCGGGCGAGAAAAAAATCTACCTCGAAGCGATGGCTAACAGGCATTGTTTGGCCTTATCCCTCCTCGCCAAGAAATCCAAATCATCATCGTCCTGGTAGATGACACGGTTTTTCTCCAAGACGACCCTGTGCGGCTCGAGCTTGACCTTGAACCTTCGGTAGAGCTCTTTGTTCCTGTCGCGGACGATCGGGTGACCGAACGAATACCTCACCGCAAACGACTGCAGCTCTTCGGTCAAATCCAGGCTTATTCCTACTATTTCTACAGGAATACTATATTTTTTGACGAATTCCTTCATCTCAAAAAGCTCATCCCAGCACATATGGCAGGCTAAAGAAAAAAACACAAGGAGGACCGGCTGCTCGGGGGCGGTGACAGCTTCGTCAAGAGATGAAAAGATTCTGGCTTGGCTCTCCTCCAAAGGAGCAGTGACCGCTCCGCCCTGGCCAGTGCCGGCGCCAAAGCTCATCAAATTCACTGATATCACCATGCTCATAATAATAAAGACGTTCGAAACGTTCTTTTTTCTCATTATTCCTTAACATGAACGTGAAACATGCGCAACAGGCCTTCGCTATCAAGGCCATAGACAACTTCCCCCGCCACGGCCACCCGGCTCAACCTCAGCGGAAAATCGACGAAGGCCTCGAGCTGGCCGGTCTCATCCACGACGGCCATCTGATTCCCCGGCCCGACGTCTTTCGAGGCCGTATATTCCGGAATCAGGAGATAGAACTTTCCGTTGTGCCAATCGCAATTCCAGCAGAAGGCCAGAAGCTCTTTGTTTTTTCGTCCCATGGGAAGCGTTACCTTCTTTGATGGATAATGAGCGCCGACCTTTATTTCGCGGACGATGCGCCCGTCCCTGTTCATCTTCAGGATGGCGGGCTCGCCGCTTCTCGGGATGACGAAAAAGCTCCCTTTTTCCCCCTTCTTCAAAAAGATAAAATTCCGCAGGGCATCATAGACAGAGTCGCCCGAGTGAAATGAATCCAGCGCTTCCCAGAGGAGCTCTCCCCTGCGGTTGAAGCAGTGGAGCATCTTTTCTCCGCCCTCAAACCCGGACGGAAGATGAGCGACGACAATCCGGTCTTCGTCGAGGGCGAGGATTCGCCAGAGAAAAAACGGCACGCTAAACCCAGAAAGATACCGGCCGTTCTTGTCTAACACCTGGACTCTCCGGTTTCCGCTGTCAGCGACATGAAGCCGGTCAGCCAACACATCCATGTCGGAGGGCATGTCGAACTCGCCCGGCCCTCTCCCCTTCTTTCCGAAGGCGCGCTCAAAGGCACCGGACCCGGAATAGACTTTCACCTCGGCGTCGTCAGCCTCAAGGACATAGAGGCTCTGGCCGCCAACAATGAAGGCAGCAGTCCTGAAGAAATAGGGATTTTCGGCCGGCCTGCCCTCAAGCTCAACTTCTGTGGCCGCCCAGCGGGGCGGGGGCTTGTCCGGCCAGGAAAAGAGAGCCTGAAAATTACCGCCGCACATGAAAAGCGCCGCAAGCACGCCAAGCGTTTTTCTCATCATGATCATCGTCTCCTTTGCCTCTTTTTTTCTTCCTCGGAAGGAAGGGTGATGAGCAGGGGGCCCCGCTCCCTACCCAAGAGCTGAGGCCCCCTTCAGCCAATTCACATCTGAAGGAACAGGCACCGGCCGAGAGCGATGTCGCACATCGTCAACATGAGCGTTGTCTTGACCCATCCCACATCGGCTGCAAAGGCGCGTGCCCGGCATCTTTCCCAGTAGTCATAGCAACCATCTGCGTCGGCGAAAGAGGCGCGGGGCAGGAACAAGAAAACACCCACGAAAAAAGCTGCGGCCAGCGTCAAAGCAACGGCTTTTTTCATTGGATCCTCCTTTCGGCCGGAAAAAGAGCAAATCTCATGCCAGAAAGGAGAATGGTTTGCCGTCCCAGGAAAAGGAGAGATTGGTCGGTGCTTGCGTCAACCGGGGTAGTCAATCAGGATATGGCAGTGCCAACGCGAGTTTGCTTATTTTCTCATCGGAATTTTGATGTTTTTTTCTGCGGCAAAGGCGATGGCCTCCTCGTAGCCCGCGTCGGCGTGCCGGGCGACGCCCAGCCCGGGGTCGACCGTGAGCACGCGCTCGAGCCTCCGCGCCGTGGAATCCCGGCCGTCGGCGACGATGACCATCCCCGCATGGATGGAAAGGCCGATGCCCACTCCCCCGCCGTGATGGACCGAAACCCAGGAGGCGCCGCTGACGGCGTTGAGAAGCGCGTTGAGGATGGGCCAGTCGGCAATAGCATCCGAGCCGTCCTTCATCCCCTCGGTCTCGCGGTTCGGCGAGGCGACAGAGCCCGTGTCTAAGTGGTCGCGGCCGATGACGATCGGCGCCGTGATCTTTCCCTTCTTCACCAGGTCGTTGATGACCGCGCCAAACCGCGCCCGCTCGCCGTATCCCAGCCAGCAGATACGCGCCGGCAGGCCCTGAAACTTGACCTGCTTCTGCGCTTTCCTGATCCACCGCTCGAGGGCCGCATCTTCCGGGAATTCGGCGAGCACCGCCTCATCGGTCGTGAAGATGTCTTCGGGCTTTCCCGAGAGAGCCGCCCAGCGGAAAGGCCCCTTTCCGCAGCAGAAGAGCGGCCGGATGTACTCCTGGACAAACCCGGGGATGTCAAAGGCGTTGGCAACGCCCGCTTTTTGCGCCTGGCCACGGATGTTATTTCCGTAGTCAAAGGCCCTCGCTCCCCGCTTCCGGAGCTCTAACATGGCTTCAACATGGACGGCCATCGAATCATAGGCCCGTTTGATATAGTCATCGGGATTTTCATGCCGCAGCCGGAGGGCTTCCTCGTAGGGCAGGCCGTGGGGAACGTAACCGTTGAGCTCGTCGTGAGCTGAAGTCTGGTCGGTCAGGACGTCGGGCGTTATTCCGCGGCGGACGAATTCGGGAATGACGTCGGCGGCGTTCCCAAGAAGGGCGATCGACCGTGCCTCCCCCTTCTTTTTCGCCTCGTCAGCAAGCTTCAAGGCCTCGTCCAGGCTCTCGACCATCGTGTCCACATACTTGGTCTTAAGCCGGCGCTCGATCCTCTGCCGGTCGACCTCGACGACGATGGCCACACCCTCGTTCATGGTGACGGCCAGAGGCTGGGCGCCGCCCATGCCCCCAAGGCCAGCCGTCAGGACAAGCTTTCGCTTGAGGCTGCCGTCGAAGTGCTTCCTGGCCACGGCAGCCAGTGTTTCATAGGTCCCCTGGAGAATCCCCTGCGTCCCGATGTAGATCCAGCTTCCGGCGGTCATCTGGCCGAACATGGTCAACCCCTTGGCCTCGAGGCGGCGGAACTCGTCCCAGGTGGCCCACTTGGGGACGACGAGGGCATTGGCGATGAGCACGCGCGGAGCCTCCTCATGCGTCTTGAACACGGCCACCGGCTTTCCCGACTGGACGACAAGAGTTTCGTCGTTCTCCAGGCTCTTGAGGCTTTCGACTAGGGCCTGGAAGCATTCCCAGTTCCTGGCTGCCTTTCCTGTTCCGCCGTAGACGATGAGCTCCTCAGGCTTTTCGCCAACCTCGGGGTCAAGGTTGTTCATGAGCATCCGCAGCGCTCCCTCTTGGGACCAGCCCTTGGTCTGAAGCTCCGAACCCCTCGGTGCCCTTATCGGCATGTATGTTTTTTCTCTTTTATTAGCCATTATCTCCTCCGTTTGGAAAGATATTCTTCATCTTTGACAATCTCAAAACATTTTATCATACAAAAGCAAAGGGGGACAGCATACGTAATACACAAAATTATAGCCCCAAAAACGAAGGACGTCCTCATTTATTTTAAGATTACAGAGAACTTAGTGCCGGGCCGCCTAGTGCATGGGAATTCCGTGCATTATGTATGGCGTTCCCCGAATTTAAAAAATTGTGTTGACGAAGGCGAAAAAATTGTTATACAGTAGAGTCGCCAGGGATGAGGTAGAGGAAAGGTTCCCTTTAACCATAAAAGGCCAAGGTTTGAAAGTCGAGGAAAAGGAGAGACGAACCCTAAGCTCTCAAGCTGAGTCTCAACCGATGGACGAGGAAAAAATTCTTCTTTTAATTAAGAACGCCGCTGAAGCCGACCTCTTCGTCAACCTCTGCCGGGACATCGGCCCTGTCCTCGTCTCAAGCTCCCTTGAAGAAGCCGCTTTCTTAGCTTCTCATGCGCGGGTCCATATCCTGATCATCGACCAGGCCCAGGCCGATTACTCAAACTTCAAAAGTTTCATCACTCCCAAAACAAGCATCATCATCACCGGCAGGGACGAAAAAGCCGCCCACCAGATGATGGACCGCTGGCCGGAGGATTACTTCATCGATTTCCTGCCCGCCCCTGCCGAGGAATCGGCAAAAGAGCGATCGGCCCGCATCCTCCAGATAGCAGCGCAGCATGCCCGCCTCAAGCTGGAGTTAGAAAAACTCGCGTCAGCCAGAGAGGAAGACCAGGAGAAGATCGAGAAAGTCTATTCTGAAATCAAGGAGATCAAGAGTTTCATCAACAACAACATCGTCACCGAGCTGGAAAAACGCATCACCCTCCAGGTGCGTTACCTCTGGTTCCAGAAACGAAAGCAAAAGATTGAGGACATCATCAGAAAAATTTACATGGCCAACGACGTCAGCAGCCTGCTCGATACGGTCAGCGACATCAAGGACCTCATCCAGGCCGACGGCGTCACCTTTTACATCCTCGACGAGAACGAGACGCTCGGAAAATACCTCAAACCCCTTGTCTGGGACGACGCCTTCCTCTCCCATTCCGACTTCTCTAAATACATCGCCCTGCTGGACTCGCACGATTTCGCCGCCCAGGTCGTGCGCCAGAAGGACGATATCAACCTCGCAGCGATCCCACAGGACAAGCGCCTTCCTAAAAGATACGTCGAGCACATCAAGCGTCCCCTGCGCAGCATCCTCTGCGTGCCCATCAGGCACGAAGAAGAAATCATCGGCGTGTTAGAAGCCACCAACAAGCTCCACAAGGGCGAACTGAGCAAACACGGGTTCAGCCGCGATGACCTGCAGGTCCTGCGCGGGATTTCCGAGCACATCTCTCTGGCCATGACCAAGCTCAACCTCATCCAGTACGATGCCCTCACCGGGCTCCTCCGTCCCGACCCGTTCTTCGAGAAGGTCATCCAAAAAATCAACCTCCAGAGCAAGCGGCGTCAGGAAATGGGCGCTTTCGCCATGGTCATGGGCGACGTCGACTGGTTCAAGCACTACAACGACCGCAACGGCCATGAAGCGGGAAACCGCCTGCTCCGGCAGCTTGCCGCTGTGCTGAAGTCATCCATCCGCGAGGACGACCTCCTCTGCCGCTACGGGGGCGAGGAGTTCCTCTTTTTCCTCACGGGCATCACCAGCCTCGACGAAGCCTGCATCCTGACCGACCGAATCCGCAAAAACGTCGAAGAGGAGTATTTCGAGAACGAGGAATTCCAGCCGCGCTCGAACCTGACCATGAGCTTCGGCGTGACGCTCCTCCCCAAGAAAGACGATTTCTACGCCGCCGTCAACAGGTACGAGCTGAAAAAAATCGCCATCGAGGCCGACATGGCCCTGGCCGAAGCCAAGGGCAAAAGGTTCGCCCACCCCAGGAAGCCCGGCGAGGAAGAAAAGGAACTAAATAAAAACAAGGTCTGCGCTTTTCACCGGGAGTTGGCTGACAGGGAAAAAAGGGCCGGCGTGGTCAGGCCGTACCGGGAAGAGTTTTTCGAGGAGAAAAGGAAGCACCGCCGGCACTACGTCTCCACCCTCCTCCTCTACGCCGACAACGGCCAGTTCAGGGCGACCAAAACGATCAACCTGAGCCTGGGCGGGCTGAGGATGTACACAGAGGCAAGGCTTCCGACGGCCAGGACGATCGACTTCCTCTTAGTCCTGGAAAACAAAGCCACGCCGCTCAAGGGAGACGTCGTCTATTCCCAAAAAGCCAGCGAAAGGTCGCCGTTCTTTTCGACCGGGCTGAAATTTAAAGAGATGTCTCCCGTTGACGGGAAAGCCCTGGAAAATTATTTGGCCTCTTTGCCAAAAGGGATGGTTTAGGTTTAACCCTCGAGCTCTTCGATCAAGGACCTCAGGTACATGGACGGCGGCGTGATCTTGGCGTAGTAGGAGTCCTTGAGCGACTCGGCATGCAGCCGGAAGGAGTTGAAGTCCGCCGGGTTGCTCCAGTTCTCCATGCTCAACTTCTCGAGGATGTCCTTGAGGATTTCCAGGTTGAGGATATCCGTCGTGAACTGAGGAAGCGACGCGCCTTCCTTCTCGGACATCTTGATGTACCGGAGGAGGAATTTCCTCAACATCTCCTGGTAGTTGATGATCTCCTGCTTGATGAAGAACTGCTCTTTTGGCGACTCGGTCTGGGAGAGCTTCAGGTAGAGCCTTTTGGCCTCCTCCATGGATTCGTCGATCGAGGCCACGATGTGCTCCCCGTCGAGGATGAGTTTTTCGTCGTTCTGGAAAAAGCTGACCTCGCCGTTGCCGTTCCTGGATTCGATCTTGCGGTATTTCTCCAAGGTTTCGAACAGCCTCTGGAAGCTTTCTCTGTCCTCCTCCCAAACCCGTTCTGCGGGCTGGACCTCTTCTTCGGCCGCTCTTTCTGCTTCCGCCTCACGGGCCAGGGCTCCCTCCATGACCTCGTTGATCTCGGGGAATCCCGGCGGCACTCCTTCCTCAATGGCTGGGGCTGGGGCCTCGGCTTCGACCGGGGCTTCGGCCGCCATTTCTGCGGCCTCTTCAGCAGGCGCTTTCTCCACTTCCACAGGCCCCGTCTCAAGAAGTTCCTTGATTTTCTTGAGCTTCAGAAGCTCCTGTTCCAGGTCAATTTTGACCTCTTCCTCTTCCACGGATTCAGGCAGCTCAGCCGCGATGCCGAACCTTTCCTCGAGGTCTTTCCTGTATAAACTCACCTTCTCCTCTGCCGTCTGATGGATCGTTTCCAGCTTTCTGTTGAGCTCGCCAATGATCCTGAGCTCCTCAAGAGTCAGGCCGGCCATTCGCTCAATCTCGGTTTGGTGCTGGATGGCTTTTTCGAAATGCTCCCTAATCTGGCGCTGGATGGCGTTCCGTTCGCTCTCGAATTCGCCGATTACGGTCCTGTAGTCGTGGAGGATTTGCTTCCCTTTTTCGAGTTCTTTCTCGATCGACTCAATCTTCTTTTCTGCCTCTTCCTTGATGGCCCTGAGTTTTTCATCCAGCTCTCTTTCAATCTCTTCCTTGCGCTTGCTCAGGATTTTTTCCAGTTTGCCCTCAATCTCTTCGATGACCGCGAGTGAATCTTTCATGTTCAAAGGTTTCTCAGCCATCTTACCTCTCCTTCGCCCGGCCATTCCTATCCGGCTTCGGGACGGCGCGGCCGCTGGGACAAATGTCCGCCCGCCTCGGAAAACAGGAGTATGCGAGCGCCCGGCGAGAGATCATCACCGCAGCGCTTTTTTCCCGGTTTCCTTCCCTGAATACCGCTATAAAAACTTTCTTTGTTGTATTCTTTGAGGATATATTAATGCTGTCGCCTATTGTTGTCAAGACGGAGCAGCCGCCAGCAGGGGCAGCGGCGGCACACGAGGGCGAGATTGTGACCAAGAAACATGAAGGTGCCTTATGAATTAGGGAGAGTGCCGCGAGAAAATCGCCATATTCCCTGTCCGGGAAAATTCTCGCAAATGTCATGATGTCCATTTTTTATCCGGACATAGTTTGGCAGAGCAGGGCTTTGCTGACAATCACCCTTCCAGACGATTTCGGGGAGCAATTTTCCCTCGAAACTCTCACCCGGAAAGATGAGATTGAATCGCCAGCCGCGGTGGCCCAAATTCAAATTGGGGGACGTCATACGTAATACACAAAATTATGACACCAAAATTAATAACGTCTTAGTTTGTTTCAAGATCACAGGGAAGTTAGCGCATAGGAGTTTAGTGCATTATGTATGACGTCCCCCTTGAATATTGTCCGCGAAATAAAGTATAAGATTATCTCGCGTGGAAATCGAAGCTATGGCGGGCGAAGGAGAGTTCCCATGGACCCCATGCAGGTGCTGATTATTGACGAAGACAGAAAGAACAGAGAAGACCTTGTTCAGTTCCTGACCGGAATGGCCGTTAAAATAAAAACCGCCGATTCTTTTTCAGCCTTGCTCACCGAGACAACCGATGATACCTCGCCCGCAATTGTCCTCTTCAGCCTGGACCGCCTTCCGGCCGAGGGCTTGACCCAGCTCCGCAGGTTGAGAAGAAGCCGGCCTCGCCTCTCCCTGGTCCTTCTCTCAGGTTCACGGAGGGCAGAACCGGCCGCGTCCTTTCTCCGGAACGGCCTCATCGACCACGTCGCCAGCCCCGACCACCCCGCCAATGTCTATGCGGCCATAAGGAATGAAATCGCCAGGCGGCAGTTGACAGAGAAAAACGCCTCCTATGCCCGGCAACTGAGCCGGCTCGAGTTAGAGCAGGCGAAAAACAAGAGGAAAGCCACTGACCTCGAGGAAATCTATAACGCCACCCTCGAAAACCTCATGACCGCTCTCGACCTCCGGGATGTCGAAACCTTCGGCCATTCACTGACTGTCGCTAAATACAGCCAGGCCCTCGCCCAGCTCACAGGCATAAGGAACAGGCCGGCCCTCGATAACATCCGGAAGGGCGCGCTTCTCCATGACATCGGGAAAATCGCCATCCCTGACTCCATCCTGAAAAAGCCCGGCCGGCTCTCGGCCGCAGAATGGGAGAAGGTCAAGCTCCACCCAGTCTTAGGATTCGGCCTCATCAAGGAAATCAAGCTCGTCAAGGAAATCGGCAACATCATCCTGTGCCATCACGAAAGGTACGACGGGAAGGGGTATCCCAGAGGGTTGAAGGGAGAAGCCATTCCTCTGGAGGCCCGCATTTTCGCCGTCGCCGACGCGCTTGATGCCATAACGTCGCACCGTCCCTACCGGAGAGAGAGGGATTTCAGGGCGGCCGGGAAAGACATCCAGGAGAACAAGGCCCTCCAGTTTGACCCCCGGGTCGTCGACGCCTTCTCATCTGTCAGGCTCGAGGAATGGGAGAGGATTCGCTACGAAACGACTAAAATCCTCCCGGCGCTCGAGAGCTTTTCAGAGCTTTATAAAAAGTAATATGGGAGGCGGTCTTCTGGAAGGATGATCCCTAGCGTTGCGGCTCATAAATGCATTGACATACTTAGCCAGCCGCCCGGAACATCAAATAATGCGTTTAGATAGCGAAAACCGGGAGAAGGGTTGGCTCGGGCGGACGGCGGTTAAAAGAGGAGTATCGCTTGTGCCAATCATGAGGCATATCCATGCGGCGCTGCTGCTTGTGGTGTTTTTATGCGCCGTCATCTTGGGTGCGGCATTTTTGCCAGGCTGCAAAAAAAGCCCGATAACGCCGGACGCAGAGGAGCTCAGCCGCCCCATCATCTGGCTGAACACATTTGAATTCTCCTTCGCGGCCTACGAAACCGGCCCGAACCCTTCTTCGCAAGCACTCAAGCTCAAGAACTCAGGCCCGGGCACTCTGGAATACACCATCTCTGACGACGCGGAATGGCTGACGATCGAGCCAGCAAGCGGCACATCAAACGGCCAAATTAACGAGCACGCCATCGCTGTCAACAAAGAAGGCCTGGCGGCCCAGGCGAGCAAGTACACGGCCACCATAACCGTGACGTCCTCGCAGGCTTATAACAACCCGCAAAGGGTGAGCGTGAACTTGGAGATAAGCAAAGAGCCGCCGCCGGAAATCGCCGTGAATCCGCCGGCGCTCGCTTTCGCCATCCAGTTCGGAAGCGGCAATCCGGCTCCCCAGACGATCTCTATCCGGAACAGCGGCAAGAGTACCCTCGCTTATACTATCACCGATGATGCGGCCTGGCTGGAGGTCACGCCGGGCAGCGGGACATCCACAGGGGAAAGCAAAGTTCACGCTGTATCGGTGAACGCTGGCGGGCTCGTGGTTGGGACATATACCGCATTGATTACCGTTACCAGCCCCAACGCCACGAACAGCCCTCAACAGGTGGGCGTGACTCTTCGCGTGACCGCGATCCCGACGAATAACGAAATCTCGGTCGCTTGCATTCCCGGGGAAGCGTATCCTGGCACGACAGTCAGCGTTCCCATCTCCATCCTCGGCAACACGGGCGAGATTACCACCTTCGGACTGCAGCTAATCTT
>JARYMI010000109.1 GCA_029907205.1 Clostridiales bacterium | reverse complement strand
GGGGCAAAAGTCCTGTTATTTATGGGGATTTTCTTTCTGAAAGAGTTTTCCCCATCAAGCCGAAATATTCGAGCTGGTTATCGAAAATGTCATTCTGGAATCTCAATTAGATGTGATAGAAGATCAGTGGTTTCGCTGTCTGCCGGTATCGATCGCGTCCTCGGTTTCCTCGGTTATATCTGCCTCACTACCGTCCCGCTGATGGCGAGGAAGAAGAGGATCGAGAAGAGCGCCCCGAGAACCCTCTCGAAGATGAAGGCCCCCCTTATCAGAGATCGGGACCGTCCCCTTATCTTCGGGAGGGGCGGCGGATCGATGAAGAGTCTCGTCCCGGAGAGGAAGACCGTGGCGCTGAAGGCGAGGACTTCAAGGATGCTATCGTGCTCGAAATCTGACAGAGTGTACTCGTCTAGCGCCTCGTTTGGTCTGCCCAGACCGATTGACCGCCAGAATATCCCGAATACTAATATGATCATCAGCGAGAAACCTAGCGGTCTGAGGGGCTTTGTGCCGTATCCATAGCTCACCTGAAGGAAATAATCAATAGGGTTTTTAAATAAAATATTCTCCAAAGTTAGACGAGCTATGCTTCGGCGATTTTTTCTATACTCAAAGTAGCAATTGTCATAATCTTCGAGGTAGTTTAAATCTCTGAAATTTTTTAGTAATGATAAATAAGCTATATCATCATAGACTATCCCTTTCTCAAGACTATGCCATCGGATGAATAGCTTATCGTACCTAGTGTTCTGTAACATAAGTTTTAAATCATATAACATGCCATACCTCTAGTATTGTGTCACGGAAAAAATTGTATTGTATAAGACTTGAGGAAGGGGAACGGGAGGAACTAACCAGCTATCTTAGGCGTGGAAAATCCTCTTCAAGAAGTCTCACTCGGGCCAGGATACTGCTTCTTGCAGATGAAGGTCGAAGCGACGAAGAAATATCGGATGTATTGAAGGTGAGTAAGTCAACTGCAAGTCGTATAAGAAAGAGATACTGCGAAGGAGGCCTTGATTTTGCTTTACATGAGAAATCGCGTATTGGAGCCCCAACGAAGATAGATGGGCGGATAGAAGCACAACTCACCCTCCTGGCTTGTTCTGAGCCGCCCGATGGCAGATCTAAATGGACAGTTAGGCTTCTTGCAGATAAGCTTGTTGAGATGGAGGCTGTGGATTCGATCTCTCACATGAGCGTCCAAAGACTATTGAAAAAAATGAAGTTAAACCTTGGCTAAAGACCCGCTGGTGTATTGGGAAGATGACAGGCGATTTCATCTGGCGCATGGAGGATATTCTTGAACTTTATGAACAACCTTATGATCCTAAACGCCCTGTTATCTGTTTCGATGAAAGGCCGTCCCAGTTGATCGGCGATGCCATAGTGCCGATTCCTATAAAACCTGGTAGCTCCAAGAAGGAACATTATGAATACATCCGAAATGGTACATACTGTATTTTCTTAGCCTTTGAGCCTTTGGCCTGCAAAAGGATAATCTGTGTCAGGGAACAAAGAACGATGGTTGATTATACAGATTTTATGAAAATTCTTTCTGATAGTTATCCTGAAGCTGAGACCATCGTGTTGGTTCAGGATAATCTTAATACTCATACTGCCGGCTCATTTTATAAGGCTCTTAATCCTGAAGACGCTTTCAATCTTGCAAAGAGGTTCGAATACCATTATACTCCAAAAAAGGGAAGCTGGCTTAATATGGCTGAGATAGAGCTGTCAGCACTTTCAAAGCAATGCTTGGATCGCAGAATCGCGAGCATAAAAACGCTGGCTTATGAAGTCGGCGCTTGGGAGCGCGAGAGGAATTCAATCGGCGCAACTGTGAGGTGGAGATTCAACAAAGATAACGCAAGACAGAAACTACGAAGGCATTACATTAATTTGCAGAATTAATGTTACAGAGCACTAGGTTCCCAGCAGATCTTGCTGTCTCGGGATCGTTAGGTGGTAACGTCTTCTTGTTGATCTCTAGCGCCCTCTCAATAAATTCCCTTGCTTTTTCAATGTCTCCTAGCTCTCGCAGGACAAGGCCAAGATTTTCGTTGAGCAAGGCTACCATTGGATTGTCGGAGCCATTGGCTTTCTTCA
>JARYMI010000108.1 GCA_029907205.1 Clostridiales bacterium | reverse complement strand
CGTAAACCAAAGGGCCCGTAGCTTAGTCTGGCGGAGCGTCTGGCTCATAAGATCCTTCTGAGAGACCAGATGGTCGTCGGTTCAAATCCGACCGGGCCCATCCTTCTTGCTGGCTTCCTTTTTCCACAAAACCGCTCTAAAATCAGGGCGCTCAAGGAGTCCTACAGGATTTGGGCGACGGAGCAGGCTAGGCTCTCCGAGCTGAGGCGCTCGGGGAAGCTCGTCATCATACACGACGAGCGCGAGCTCTCCCTGGAGGTGAGGCCCGTGAGTAACGGTCTCGCCTGGCACCCGAAAAACATCATCTTCTCGTTCCTCGAGAAGCACCCCAATGCGACGCCTCATCAGATCATCGGATACATGATCGAGATGGGCTACAGGACTTGGGTGCCGACGCTGGGGCAGGCGGCCTGGTGCATCAGGATGTACAGGGCAAACAGGGCGAATGGAAACGATGGCCAGAAGGAAGTGCGATTGGAGGTTCAAGAATGAAAACTCTTAACGAATGTGTAAATGATACGATCGAGGACGCCCTTCATTTTGGCTTCTTGTTTTGGAACGCTCTCTACGGGCTTTTCGTGATGATCAAAGATGATGATGAGCTATCCCAGCGATACGATTCGGTCGCAGCGGCGATAGCCGAAAACCAAGGGCATCTTTTGACCTCATAAAACAATTGCAAAAATGCAAGTCTGTAAAGGAGGAAGTTGGGAGATGATGACGAATTTCATAGACATGCCATTCGCCCCGGACATGGCCGAGGCGATTGTATACGGCGTCGAGATGCTGGACGGAAGGAAAGTGTTCAAGCGGTGGACCGCGCGGTACAAGCCGAAGGGAAGACCGGGCGACATCTTCGACGTGCTCCACCACTGCTTCAAAATCGTCAGGGTGTTCAGGGCGAGGCTGAGCGAGGTCGCGGACAATTACGAGCTCGAGGGCTTCAGGAGCAGGGAGGAGTTCGTCGAGAGATGGAAGAAGATCCATCCGAAAAGAGGCTTCAGGCCCGACGATATCGTCTGGGTTCACGAATTCGAGCCGGAGTACAATGCGAGGATCGAGAGATTCAGGTACGAGGAGAGCGAGGAAATATGAGCCCAGTTAGCAAAAAAATGTTGCAGTCATAGGCATTGTAACAAATGTAGGTAACATAATTGCCACTGTAGGTAAATAGCAGTGCACAAGACTTTAGAAGATTAATCGAAGGTTTGGAGATGGATTCTTCTTTGATGCGAAGAACTGGATTTCTTGCAATAGATAAATTTTTATAAACAATTAATTACATACATATATAGCAGAATAAGGATAGCAGAATAAGGGGGAATCTAATAGAATGAAATCAGGAAATCTTGTGGGAGGGAATTTAAAATGGTATTTGACCAAAATTTCATAATAATTACGCTGGTTGGATCCGTAGTTGGTCTGACTTTGGGGCTTTTGAGCCTTAAGCGATGGATGGAATGGGTGAGGAAGAGATTGGAAGCAGTAAGATGATATTTATAAATGATATTTATTTTTCTTAATAGATTCTTAATAAAAGTCATTCAATTGTTTGTCTTTTTGAATTGTCGACGCAACTGAATATACCATCCCGCTATTATCACTCCAGTATAACACATACAAATAAGGCCAACGAGATAGAAAACGTCGTACCCGATGAATGCAACATAGGATACAACAGCTGTAACCAATGCTACGTAGAACAACACACTTGGGTAGAAATATATTTTGCCTGGTATAAGAAAGCCTTTTTCATCGCCGCCTCTTATTTTTTCCAAATTTATGGTTACACCTATGCGGGCGTTTCCATTAAATCCAAGCAACCTTTCTATGCTCTCAGCTGTTCTGACCGCTCCTCTAAGGTAAGTATGGTAATGCACATCGAGATCCCATAATAGGGGGGACAAAGTTATTAGGAAAATCGCCACGGCTGCGATAATTATCAAACCAACTTGTAAATCGACTCTCACGGCCGCGTTCGACGCCCCGGCTATGGTAATGCTCAGAAGAACGAAAAAAAGCTGCCTGATACCGATTATGGAGCGGTCAAGGGCTTCGATTGTTCGGCGGGTAATGTCCAAATTCTTCATGAGGAGATCCGCGTTCAAAGTCAAATCTTCTGAATCGTTGCATTGGTTCATCATCACAGTAAGATAAAAATCTCGTATTAATTAAATATTCTGATATATATACTTA
>JARYMI010000107.1 GCA_029907205.1 Clostridiales bacterium | reverse complement strand
ACATTCCCCGCCCCCGCACCTGGGATCTCCTCGGCTCTGAAAAATTCGGCCATTACGTCGAACTCCTTCGCAACATGTTCCGTTCCCAGGGCGTCCTGTGCGACGCGAAGAATCTGCCGGAAAAAGGAGGGGGCGTTAGCGAATGCCGGGTGCGCTGAACCGGATCCTTGACAAATCATCCTGAGGGGCTATTGGCGGTTTTAAGCGCAAGTCGGCGGGGGAGAGATAATATAAGGTATGGCTTTTGCGCCATCGCAAAAAACCGGACCCGACTCCCAGTCACCCTGTAAACGATTTTCGGCCCGAAGATGGAAAGGAAAAACTGCATGGATGAAACACCAAAGCTGGAATTCAAACCGGGAACGTCCTGGAAGCTCAGGGAGTTGACCAAGTCAGCCCGCGACAAGAAGATCGCCGGGGTATGCGGGGGGTTTGGAGAGTCCACCCCTCTCCCCGCGTGGTTGTGGCGGGTCGTGTTTCTTACCTCGTTGTTCTTCGGCGGGATCGGTCTGATTGCCTACGTCATCCTGTGGATCTGTATGCCGCCGGCTAAGCAAAAGCATTAGGGCAGGTGCTGAATATCGGGTCGGAATCGACGCGTTTTTGAAAGGATTCCTACCGAAATCAGGAAAAATTGGGCACACTTTGCGATTCCCGCCTGGCGATGGAAAATTCAAGAAATCATAAATTATCATGATGCGAATAACCCCTGGCAAAAAGCTGCCGGGCCATGTAATATACGAATCCATTTGATCATTTTTCAGCCGGACGCAGGCGCCCGGCTGAACGTGGCCGCGTCTGAGGGCGCCGCGTGTACGGCCGCCTGCGCCGGCCGAACCCGTGGTTAGAACGGACGGGCCTTCGGCTCCCAGCTCAGCCGCGGCCCCGTTAGACTACATAAGGAGAAAAGATGAGTGTTCAAAAAGAGAACATTAAAATCGTGCAGCGACTATATGAAGCGTTTGCCAAAAGAAACATCGATGCCATCCTTGGCATGTTAAGCCCTGATGTTGAATGGGGAGAACCTTCAAATCCATACAATCCAGCGGGAGGAACCCGCCATGGCCACGAGGGATTCTTAGAGTGGCTCAATATTGGACGACAGTCAGAGGACATCTTAGTTTTGGAGCCACAAAAAATGTTGGAGGATGATGATTCTGTTGCTGTTGTCGGGTATATGAAGTGCCGTGCAATCCCGACAGGCAAAGTTTATGAGTCAGATTTCGTGCACCTGGTGACGATCAAATCCGGCAAGGTGGTGAGATTTCAGGAATTCTTTGACACATATATCGCGGGAGAAGCATTTCGCACCTGAACCCGTTTGTTAAATTGAAGAAAAGCTATCGTCAAATGTAATGACAGAGGTGATCAATTTAGAAGTACAGAATGATGGTCTAACAACGGCATGCATCGGACGGCGCTCCGCGGCGCTGCTGATGCCGAGCGTTAGGCCGTGACCGAATCTATTCACACCCGAAAGGAAATTTTCCGCAGTGGACATCCCGCGAATATTCAACATAACTGAGAGTGCTCACCGCATCCACAACCCGATCACACCCGAAAAGCTCGCCGTTCTCGGCGCGGCGCTGCGCCTGGAACCAGGGACCCGAGTTCTCGACCTCGGCAGCGGTTCGGGGGAGATGCTGTGCACCTGGGCACGCGATTACGGAATCATCGGCACCGGCATCGACATGAGCCGGTTGTTCACCGAGCAAGCGAAACTCCGCGCTGAAGAACTGGGCGTCGCCCATCAAGTCAAATTCATCCATGGCGATGCTACCGGCTACATCGCAAACGAAAAGGTCGATGTGGCAGCCTGTGTCGGAGCCACCTGGATCGGTGGAGGAGTAGCCGGCACTATCGAGCTTCTGGCGGAAAGCCTGCGCACCGGAGGGATCATCCTCATCGGCGAGCCCTACTGGCGGCAGTTACCGCCGACGGAGGATGTTGCCAGGGGCTGTCTTGTCAACTTAATCTCCGACTTTCTCCTGCTTCCAGAGCTTCTCGCGTCTTTCGGCAATCTTGGCTACGATGTCGTTGAAATGGTTCTGGCTGACCAAGATAGCTGGGACCGATACGAGGCGGCCAAATGGCTCACCATGCGCCGGTGGCTTGAAGCCAATCCTGACGATGAGTTTGCGAAAGATGTTCGAGACAAACTGACCTCGGAACCCCAGCGCTACGCCGCTTACACGCGTGAATACCTGGGCT
>JARYMI010000106.1 GCA_029907205.1 Clostridiales bacterium | reverse complement strand
TGCATCACTTATGGCGTCCCCCTATTGTCGTGCCCCTAGTCGTTTGAGAAACTCGACCACACTAATGATCTCAATTCCTTCGTGCCTTACAATTTCCAGAAGATGTTTGTCACTGCTCACGACAGCAACCGCTTTTCCATCGACAGCCAGCTCCAGGAACTTATTGTCGGAGTGGTCTCTTTCGACGACCCGTAACTGTGTCTGGACGGTGACCGGCTCGGCGAACGGCATCACCTCAACTTCGATTAGGGATTTAATATCTTTCTTTGTCAGGCGGAATTTCGGGTAAGAAAGAACCCGCAGGTATTCCTTCAGCACCTCCGACGAAACGAGAAGCACAATCTTTCCTTGTTGCCACAGAGAAACGAGCCGGCCCGGCAGCCCGCCGAAAAGCAGCGCCGAAATGAAGACATTCGTATCAAGGACGACGCGTGGCCTTGCCCTCCTCCTTACTTCTTCCTCGCCCATGCAATTGCTTCCTCGATATCCTTCTCAGTCAGGCCAAGAGCGGCGATTTTTCGCCTGACCTTTTCTATCGGCGGGGCGCTCGCCGGGGTTATCTTCATCGGCTCCAGGATGATCTTGCCAGCCTCCGCTTTCGCCTGGAAATATTCTACATCCTTGAAATCCTCCATGATTTTTTTGGGCAGCGTGATTTGATTTTTATAGGTTCTCTTGCAAAGCATCTTAATCCTCTGGATCAAATCTACCATATTGTAAGGAATCTGTCAAGTAATCTTTCTTTGCTTCATTACAACTTCTTTCAGCCAGTTGGGGGAGAGACAGTTGAGGGACGCCATACGTAATGCACTTAATTCTCCTGCTCTCCGGTCCGCGTGATCTTCAAAAAGCCTAATGATTCTCCAAGTTTTGCTTCCACCTATCTTGCCTGCCCTATCTTACTTCCCTCCGTCTGCCATGCGACTATCTGGGGTTAGACTCTCTGTGGCGTGACTCTCTGCCCTGCGCCTGTTTTACCTGCCGCTGTCTGCCGTGCAACTCTTCCGAATTTTGTGTATTACGTATGGCATCCCTCTTTCCCGGACAGCAGTGATGCTGTCCTCCTCTTTCTCCTATTTCTTTGAAAATTGGCGGCTGGGAATTAAGGTTAGTGTCCCCCGAATTGAATCAGCCCTTCGGCCGGAGGAGCTCCTTGAAAGGCGGGTAGTCCCACAATGGCTCGAGGTCTATGTCGCGGTGGAGGGAAACGCCGTAGTCGCTGCCCTGACTGAACGCCTCTTTAAGAAGTGCGACGGCCTTTTCCTTTTCGCCGATGAGCGCGGCGATGCGGGCCTGCCACCACAAATGCTGGCCTAGAAGAAAGGGCCGCTCGAGCTTCCCCAATTCCTCGAAAACCCTCATGGCTCCTTCCCGATCTCCCCGCCGGGCCGCCAATGTCCCCAAATAACCTTTGTAGTCGATATTCTCCGCGTCTCCAGCGGCCAGGGACTCGAAGATCCTTCCGGCCTCATCTAAGCGCCCTGCAAAATAGAGCGCATCGGCATAAAACTCCTGGTGCGCTTTCGTTTTTCTCTCGGCCTCGGGCCGGCTCTCGGCCCACTCGATAGCCCGGGCGGCGAACTCCCGCGATGCGTCCTTGCGTCCGTGGGCATAGCATTCCACGGCCGCTTCCATCATGACGCTGCCGGGAGTGCGGCTGGTCGCGTCGACATTGAAACATCCCTCAATGACTCTTTTGACTTCGCTTGTTTTCCCGAGCGCCGCCAGGGCCCGGGCTTCAATCTCAGCAAAACTCAAGTCCTTAGGAAAATACTTTCTCCCCTGTTTTGCGACCTCGATCTCTTTCTTGTATTCGCCCAGCATGTGATGAGCCGCGGCCAAGACATTAAACCACCAGGCACCGGTGGCACGTGTGAAATGGATCTTCGGGTCCTGAGAATCCATCCAGGCATAAGCTTTGATAGTCTCGTGCGGGCGGTTGACTCCCAAAGCTTCCAATCCGACGATGTATTTGATCGTGAAAAAGTTTGGTGTCAGCTTCTCGGCCTCCCGGATAAGCCGGAGAGCTTTCTCGTTCTGGCCCTTGAGTTCAGCATCATACCAGTCAAATATCAGGTTTTCAAGGGAGGAAAGCTCATCGCGGGCTTCCCGAATGGATTGCAAGATAGCATCGGCTTCCTCGTACCGGCCCTGATTCCCATAGGCCACAGCTATATAGAGTTTGGTTGCGCCAAATTTCGGATCCAGCTCGGCGGCGCGGGTGAAATGACGGACGGCCTGCTCGTAATCCACGCCGAAAAGCTCCAATCCCTTAATATACTCCTGGAAAGCCTCGTAAACGGGAGGCTGACGCAGCTTCTGGGTCAGTTCGCGCGCGCCCCCGCCGGTGAAATGCAGAGCCAACGCGCCCATGATTCTCCTTTGGAGCTCCGTAACCAGGCCCATTTTGTTGT
>JARYMI010000105.1 GCA_029907205.1 Clostridiales bacterium | reverse complement strand
GGCGCAGACGAAATATCGCGCCAGAGGTTGACGACTTCTTTGGATTTGCCTTCACTCTTTTTCGCACGCTTCTTTTTGCCCTTCCCACCGGAAGAGTCTTCAGCAGTATCTTCTGTGGCGGTAGTTTTCAGGGGCTCGTTGAAATCAATTGCAGTGCTGCCGCCAACTTTATCCTTTATCGGCCTGAAGCCGGTTGGCTCGCAGGGCACATACCACCACTTTCCCGGCCAGTCCGGGTCAGTAAGCGCTCGCAGGCCTATGTTGGCGGCGGCGTTCAAATCAGCATGGATCCCCTTTGCTGCCGGGGAGCTTTCATCGGCAGAGACAAATATCTCACCCCCTCTGAGCGGAACGCGGACCGTCTTATTGGGTTTGTCCTTCCCCTTTGCGTTCAGGTCTGCCTCTAGTTCGCTGAGAAAACTCTCTCGCTCGCCGCCCTTGCCCTCGGCCAGTTTTTTCTTGGCCTGCTCGACCTGCTTCCGCCAGAAGGGAGACTGCATGAACTCCTTGACCGGCACGTCCTGACAGCGGATGCCGGGAGCTCCGGTGCGGGAGTCCTGGCGGGAAGTGTAGGCGGCCGAGACTTCGCGGAGGTGCAGGCCGTAGAGTTGGCAGGCTTCGGAAAGATACTTTTTGACCTTCGAGGAGGACCAGGTCATGAGTTGACGATTTTCTCTCCGGGTGCGGGTCTCCTCGGGCCGATAGTGGGTGAGGTCCTCGATGACAATGGCGTGGCACGGAGCAAAGCGAGGATCATTTATGCGCTGGCGCGGCCGTTTGCGGCCTTTCCATCCCTTGCCGCCTTCGCTGCCGATACCGAGCGCCGCCTCGACGATGCGGCTGGCAAGTTGCTTGACGCGCTGCTCGCGTAGATGTTCCAGTGCGTCCAGGGTGCTCTGCCCGAATCCTTCTTTGATTTCAGCCTTGGTCCCGTCGGGATGAAGACGCGTGAAAAATCCCACCTGAACTTTGCGGCGGAATTCGGTCAGCGTGGCAAGGCGGGTGAGAGAAAGTCCGCCGACATAGCGAATGGCCTTGCTGTCGGCGCTCTTTCTGCGGGGGAATAGCCAATCCTTGAACCACCGAAGCTGTTCTTTCAACCGCTCGTCGTCCTCTTCCCATCGTTTCTTCCACTTTTCGTGAAGCTCCTCTCGAAGTTCTTTGTCCGCGGCCAGCGCCCTCGCCGCATCATGGATCTTTTCTCGATTCTCCTTTTGCTTCTTCCTGCGCTCCAAACCTGAAGATTCCTCGTCGATTTCTTCAAGGGTCTTGTATCCGGATAATGTGGCGATATGCTTTTCCCACCCTTCTTTTGCCGCCTCGTCCCGCCATCCTCGCGACGAGAACAGATTGTGCCAGAGGGACAGGGCATCCTGAAGAAGATCAATGCGCCCGTTCTCGTTGAGTTTTTCCCTGACACCGCCCGGCCTGACCATTTCGTCGGTTATGAGGTAATGGGCGATCCGCGCCCGGTCGCCGTGGCGTTTGAGCGCAAGCCGCATAATGCGGACTGCGGAAAACATCAGTTCGTCCACGGCAAGAGAGCGTGTGTAAATGTCAGCCCCATCGTCCTCGCTGGATTTATCGTCTGCCGATTCAGCAGTAGGCAGAGGTTTCCAGCCTAATTGTTTGAGCGCTTCGAGCCGCGCCTTCTGTTGTTCCGTTTCGCCCCATCCTGCCGCTACCAGCCGGTCAATCAGCGGCGAGGCGCGGCCGAACTCGGCTTCCATTTTGTGAACTGCCCATATCTCTTCGTTCGAGGCCTCGCGCGCTCCCTCCTTCTCGCCCTGGAGTTTGATGAGGAACTGGCGGTCGAGCCGTGCCCAGGGGGCGGGGTGTGGTGTGCCGTCCGGCAACATGTCCGTACCGATGCGGCGATAGATGGTAACATGCTTTTCCCCATCCACTTCGTGCTCGGCATGGCAGTAAAGGGCATCTTTATCTGTTCCGCCGCGAAAGATTTTCCTCTGTTTGATCTCTTCCTTGAAAGTCTCGTTGCTCAGGGCCTCCCACACCGCGCACGCGGCGGCGTAGCGGTGGCCGAGATCCACGGAAAGCACGCGCAGGTCGGGAAGACGGGAGAGGATGAGCCGGGCGTGGCCCTTGCGGTTTTTGTTTTCATCGGCATGGGGCCGGTATCGAGGATCGGTCCTTAACCCATGTTTTTCGGCATACTCGCACCACGGGCCCTGCGGCTGGAGCTTTGCGGAGAAAGTAACCAGCCATTGGACAGCATCCCGCATCTTTTTAGCTTTTTCGTTCCAACCGTGTTTTTCGACATATCGGGCGATGGCTTCCAACTGCTGCCGGGGAGCCTGCAACCGGCCATTCCAGTCTGCTTGTTCAAAGAGTCCCGCAATATTCAGCTTCTCACTCTTGGTCACATTTGAAGCGGCTCGTCCCAATCTGTCCGCGCGGGTGACCGCGGAAG
>JARYMI010000104.1 GCA_029907205.1 Clostridiales bacterium | reverse complement strand
TGATAAATTCTTTTCTTCCGGAATTGAATAACGGAATGCAAAACACCCATGGCCAAGACAACCGGCAGGAAGAAAAAAATGGAAAGGGCATGCATCTTTTTCATTAGTCTCCTCGACCAGAAATCTTCTCCTCTACGTTGTTCTTCCATCTTACATCTATTAGAGATTTTCTCCGGACAAAAAGTTGCATTATTTCCTGCGGGCAGACGAAGCAGGCTTTTTTGTTTGCTTTTCCCCGCCGGATCCTCCATTTTTTAAAATCCAATACGTCGCCTCAGCCACAGGCCTGGCCACTCTTGACGTGGCCCCCAAAAAAATGGTATGCATAGGCACAGGCTTATGAGGGAAAATGAAAGAGAGCTAATTGAAAAAGCTAAAGAAGGCGATAGCCAGGCCTTTGATGAGCTCTTTTTGTCTCAGCAAAAATATCTTTTTAACCTCATGTATCAACTCTGCGGAGATATTGCCAAAGCCGATGATTTGACACAAGAGGCGTTTATCCTCGCATATAAAAAACTCCTGGACTTCCGCTGCGAATCAAGCTTTCGGACTTGGCTGAGCCGAATAGCCCTCAATCTCTTCCGAAAGGAATGTCGGGCCAAATTCAAAAACGGACACTATGAAGGCATTGAAGAAATTCAAATTCCCTCTGATGGAGATTGTCCTGAGAGAACTGTTTACAAGAGTGAACTGCAATGGTGTATTGTTCACATGCTCAGTCATCTCCCCAAAAAATATAGGATCATTCTGGTGCTGAGGGATCTTCACAATATAAGTTACAGGGAAATCGCTGATATCATGAAATGGAATGTCGGCCAGGTGAGGATAAACCTCTATCGCGCTCGCCGACTATTCAAGAAAGAACTCATTAAAGGAGCTTGTAAAGCTTTTGCTGACAATTATCTTTGCATTTGTCAAGGAATTTTGGAACTGTGAACTGTCAAGATATTCAGCTTCTATTCTCGGAATATTATGATCATGAGCTGAGCCGCGAAAGCGAAACTGCAGTCAGGGACCATTTGGCCAGTTGCCCTGGCTGTTTACTTGAGTATAGGAATTTTGAGAAAGGGATCAAAATTCTAAAAAAACTCAAATTCCTTGAAATACCGCGAACTTATTCGAAAATGTCTTCTTAACAAACGTTGTGAAGTGCTTTAAGAAATGATTCACCAAGGGACTCAGAATAGCATTTAGAAGGGACATTGAGCAGGTGATGAACAAGAAAAAAATTATGGTTTTTTGTTTTTGATATAGGGCGGACTTTTGCTATTTCTGGATCATCTCCCGATTAGTTGAAAAGAATGTATATATTTATCATGCTTAAGAAGGAGAATGGACATCCGGTATCTCCATTGGATAATAGAGATATGTCATCTCTAACCCTACATCCAAAGGAGGCCGACGATGTCCTCTCTGAGTATAGCACACTATTTCCCCTTCCCGCGAATCCGTATTCTCCGACAGCGGGTTTCCAGCGATGCAAGGAAAGCCTACCTGGAGGCGGTACCCAACAAACGCTTCCGTCCCATTTGCCATATCTGCGGAAAGCGGGCAGATCGAGTTCACAGTCAAGAAAGACGCTGGGTGCGCGACCTGGATTTCGGGCCGGCCCGGGTGTGGATCCGCTGTCAGTATCGGAAGATCATCTGTTCCCACTGCCGGAAGACTCGCATCGAAGAGTTGGATCTTTTCGATCCCTACCTGCGGGTGACCAAGAGGCTGGCGCGTTATGTGTTCGAACTGTCGAAGATCATGACCGTCCGGGAGGTTTCTCGCCATCTGGGACCGGACTGGAAAACGGTCAAGGCCATCGATCACAAATTCCTGGAGAGAGAATACGGGCAGACCAATTATCAGGGGCTGCGGATCCTGGCCGTCGACGAGGTCTCGATCCGCAAAGGCCATCGCTATCTGACCGTGGTCCTGGACTACGAGACCGGCCGTGTGGTTTGGGTCGGCGAAGACCGCAAAGCGAGAACCCTCCGGAGATTTTTCTCGGGTATGAGTCGGGAGCAAAGACAGAAGTTGGAAGCCGTGGTGATGGATATGTGGGACCCCTATATCGCGGCCGTGCGGACGAAAGTCCCCCACGTCAAGATCGTTTTCGACCTGTTCCATGTCGTCGCCCAGTTCTCCAGGATCATCGATAAAGTGCGTAACAGCGAATACCGAAAAGCCTCCCAAGCCAATAAAGAGGTCTTCAAAGGCGCCAAA
Organism: Clostridiales bacterium; assembly: GCA_029907205.1. GTDB lineage: Bacteria > Acidobacteriota > Aminicenantia > Aminicenantales > UBA8522 > JARYMI01. The sequence goes on along the minus strand of JARYMI010000104.1, from coordinate 263 downwards.
TATCTTCTTCTGAAAAACCGCAGAAACATCCGCAGACCTAAAGATCGCCGGCACCTGGAAGAGCTCTTGCGCCTGAACAAAGTCATCAATGCGGTCCTGATCCTCAAAGATAAACTCAAACACATCTGGACGTACCGATCCCGGACATGGGCAGATAAAGCCATTTCGGAGTGGTGTGCCTTGGCTCGGGCTGTGAACCATCCGGCCGTGAAAAAGTTTGCCAATACCTTGTGCCGCTACCGTTATGGAATCCTGAATCACTG
>JARYMI010000103.1 GCA_029907205.1 Clostridiales bacterium | reverse complement strand
CTATGGGATTTCTGTTTACCGTGACCATGGGATTTCTGCTTACCATTGCCCTAGGAATTCAGCTTACCATTTCCAAGCGACCCAAAACCACTGCACCATCGCTCATATCTCTGTGCTCTTGATCGCCTTGGCGGCTCATTGTTTAGGTTTTCATGATAAAATACGTTTCGTAAAAACTTTCGTGCCAAATCTGAATTTATAAACTATTTTTGTGAAGCCCTATAATTCATAAATTTCCAAAAAACGCAAGATTGGACTCATGAAAGAGGCGACGATAACGGGCAATCAAGAATTCCGATTTCAGCCGGCTGGTTTTCCGGGCGTCTATGCTGAAAATCAGGCTCGGATGTCCATTTTTACTGCCGCGAGACAGACTTCCCCACCGGGATCATCAACTGCCCAAAAAAATCATCACGGAGAGCCGCGGCAGGACGCCCAGATCTTTGCCCATTCCGCCTGCCAAGGGTAGGAGGTCGGCAGATGCACCCTGATCCGCGTCCGCAATTGCCGGACCCGGGCTCCGATCTTGAGAACCTCGAGCCGGATCGTGTCGAACTGAGCCCGCGCCCACGTCGTCCCTTGAAGATGACGTCGCCGCAAGGCGTGCAGAAGCACATAGGCCAGGGAATGAAGGAAGAGCCGGAACTGATTGGCCTCGAACCGATGACAAGAGGTCCGGTCGGAGAGAAGATGGGTCTTGTGATCCTTGATCATCAGTTCCATCCGCCCTCGGTCGCTGTAAATCGTTTCGTAAACGACGCGCCGGGATCGGCATTCCAGGTTCGTCACCACGAACCGCAGGTTCGGTCCCAGGGCGTTGTGCTCAGCCTTGACGACGACCCGGCTGTTTTCCTCCCAGCTCCCCGCCCCGTAGGAAAACTCGCCGAAGATGCGGACCGGCTGCCGCTTGAGTCGGTAACACCGCTCGGCTTCTTCGACCAGCGAAGCCGCCTCCCGGCGCAGCACGGCATTCGGCGTCAGTCCCAGGGCATAGTGAAGGTTCTCCGCCTCGCAAAACTCGATGACCTCGGGCGCGGTGTAGTGCGCATCGGCCCGCAGCAGGATCCCCACCTCGGGCCAGGCGTTCCGGATTTTCCGGACCACCCGCTTGAGGATCGCCACGACCTCCTTACCGGAAGGCCGTTTCCCCGGCCGCAGCACCGTCGTCACCAGCTTCCCGCTTTTTCCTTCGTAGATATGGATCGGCAGATAACAGTACTCGTCGTAGAAGGCGTTGAAGAGAGCCATCTGCTGATGACCGTGAGTGATGTCTTCCGTGTCATCGATGTCCAGAAGGATCGCCACCGGCGGCGTTCGGTACGACTCGATAAACGCATCGACCAGGACGTCCGCGAGACGGCGTTCTCCAGCCGAGAGAGCGTCGGTTGGCTGGCCAACGGCGCATCGTCGGGAAGCCTCTCGCAGGCCATCTTCAACGCCGGATCCTGGCGCAGCGTATCCGCGTCATTCGCGTCCTCGTAGCCGCAAGCGATCTGGAAAACCCGTTGTTTGAGCATGTCTAAGAGCGAATGCTGGGTGTAGCCGGGATGACGGCGATCGTGAAGAATCTTGGCCACGCGGTCAAGAAGCCTCATCCGGCGTTCAACCTCCCGGAGGAAAAGCACTCCGGCGTCGGAGGAGACTTCGCCGCCGTCAAAGTCGACTTCGAGCTTTTTTCCCTGGAGGTCTTCAAAAAGAAACCGTTCGGTGGTATGATAAACTTCGTTCAAAGCTGTTTCCTCCTTCATTTGTTCAAAACGTATTATAAATCAATACGTTACGAGGGGAAACAGCTTTTTTTATGAATTTTTCAGGTTAGTTAAGTAGGAGCGAATCTATATGCGATAATTCGGCACGAAGGGGGAACTTTTCCCCTGACATGGAAACAAGCTGAAAAACACACTAAAACCCTTAGCTTTGCTGTTTGGCTTTCTGCTATTGGCTCAATTTGTTAATTCTGAAGAAAAAAGACCCTCCACTGTCAAATCGAACTCAAAGTGGGTGTGAATGAGCCAGGAAGCCGTGGACAAGGTCAAAAGCGCCGGAAATCAGCCGGACCTACCCCTGGTTACAGGGAAGATCATGGAAAATATTCGGCCGAAGCCTCGGCGGCCATCAGAAGATCCTGATAGACGATATGAGGCGGCGGAGGTTTGTCTGCAACGAAGGTCAGCTTGAGGTGGTTGATGATGCGGTCGACCACGGCAGAGTCGGTGAGGAAGGCGATGATGCGCATTTCTGCCTGGCATTTGGGACAGGTCAAGGGATTAACCTCAAAGACTTTTCTTATCATCTCCGCCCAGCCGCGGCGCGGGACTCTCGGGCACTCCTCCTCGATGATGATGAATGGATGCTTGTCCAGCTGTCCCTTGCGCACCTTGCCCCGGTGGGCATTGGCGTAGAGGCCGGAGTAACGAATTGTGACCTGGCCCTTGTCAGGGATATGGGAGGTGAGGCGGGCGATGAACTGGCAATGTCAAGCATTTTGTGTCAGGTCTCTGAAAAAGTAATCTGTTTTTATTGCCTCTTGAGGAGGGAAAACACCGTTTCCTCATTTTTTATG
>JARYMI010000102.1 GCA_029907205.1 Clostridiales bacterium | reverse complement strand
AGCCCGGAGCAGAGTTTCTCTCTTATAGTCTCTTTGAATACCCCGGAATATCCCGGTCGCCTCCCTGATGATTTTGCCGAACTCTTCCCTGAGGTTTTCATAATTTAAAAGGACCCGCTCGATATCCCCAGAGCTATAAACCTCAAAGGCTCTTCTGAACTCTTTGAGAATTCCCACATAGTCGATGACGAGCCCAGCCTCTTTGATGTCTTTATAAGGACGATTTGTCCGGGCGATCGCCTGAAGAAGCCTGTGCTCTTTAAGGAGCTTATCCAGATACATCACCTGCAGAATCGGAGCGTCAAACCCGGTGAGAAGCATTTCGGTGACTATGAGAATTTTTGGATACTCTTCTTCTTTGAAATTCGCGACAACCTTCTTCCGAATGCTTTCTGAATCCAAATGCCCGTATCTTTCTCTTGATTCGGTGACAAGCTGCTGAATCGGTGTTCTCCGATCTCCCTCTGTCGTGATGACAACCTCGGAATATTCCCTGGGCAAATGACTGTCCAGCGCTCTTTTGTATCGCTCACAGGCGAGCTTACTTCCCGCCACCACCATGGCTTTGAACTTCCCGTCAATATTCTCTTTGAAATGCTGCGCAATATCCTGCGCAATCACTTTTATCCTTCCCGGATTCTCCAGGATGACTCTGATGGCATCGAGCTTTTCCTTGATTTCCTTCTCGACGACGCCCCGCATGTCTTCGGGCAATTCCTCATATTCCGATCTTAAGAAAGCTTCGAGGTCGGCTTTTTTCAAGTGCAGTTCTTCTTCCAGCCTCGGTTGATAAACGATTTGAACAGTGAAACCATCAAGGATCGAATCGACGATTGAATATGAGTCCAGATAGGCTTCCCGCGGAGGATAACTGAACTCTAAATAAGTGTCCCGCCCTCTCTTTGATATGGGCGTGCCCGTAAAGGCAAAAAAGAAAGCATTCTTGAGGATGGCCTTCATCTGCGAGGCGAGGGTGCCGTACTGAGACCGGTGCCCCTCATCCACTAACGCGATGATATTTTTCCTGGTCATAACCGTCTCTTTTCGCTTGGAGACGGTCTCGAGTTCTTTCTGAAGGCTTTTTAGCTCCTGAGGTCTGAACTTATGGATGAGGACGATGAACACTCCCCTCTTGCTCCGATAATCATCGTGTTTTAAGACTCTCTTCAGCGCGGCTATCGAATCTATGATTTCAGGGCTGAAGATATCCAGGGCCGTGAATTCATCATAAAGCTGCGATTCTAACTCGGCGCGATCGACAATAAAATAAATGGACGGGTTTTCAAGCTGCTCATGATAATAAAGCTTATGGCTGGCAAAGATCATCGTCAGTGTCTTTCCGCTTCCCTGCCAGTGCCAGGTGAGTCCCTTATCTTTGTCGTCTTCTTCACGTAGATTCTTAAGGACGCGATCAACTATTTTATTGGTTGCTCTGAACTGCATATACCGGGCCATGACCTTGGTCGCCTGTCCGTGCTCGACTCGGAAGAAAAGGAAATTATGGATGATGTCAAGAAGCGCCCCAGGGGAAAGCATCTCGATTGCCGAATCTATAGAATCGTTGCCCTTTTCTCTCCATTCGTACGTATTCACATCCTCTTGCCATGGCACAATGGGAAAATATCTGGCGATGCTTTCAGCCGCTACCCCGATTTGGGCGTATTTATAGAGTTCTGGGGCTATCCGTTCGTAATCCTTAATCTGATTATAGGCGTTCAGCCAGCTTTCTGAAATTTTGGTGGGGTCCTTGCATTCAATATTGACCAAAGGTATCCCGTTCACATAGAGGACGATATCCGGCCTGATGATGTCTCGCCCTTTGAAATAGGCCTGGCGTGTGGCAATGGATTCGTTTTCTTGCAGATTATTAAAATCGAAGAGGTGGACATATTTGACGACTTTTTCTTTTTCGAATTTGACCGGCACGCCGAACCTATAGAAGTTAAGGATCTTTTTTGACCCTTCGCTTCCAGTTGGGGCGAGCTTCAGCTCATTGAGGACTTTGTGGATCTCTTCGTCTCCGATGCCTGCAGATTTGTTGATTCTTTCGATCGCCCGCACAATATTAGGCATGAGCAGCGGCTCTTCGAGGCTATCCCTCTCGAGCTCATCGGCAGCAACAAACTTCCACCTCTTTTCCTTGAGTTTTTCGAGAATATAATCCTCAACAAGCTTCTTTTCAGCAAACGGCATATTAGGCTTCCAGGTTTACTCTTTTCCTTCCAGTTAGCAGGTCTTCCATAAGCCCCTTTTTGACCTTTTCGAGCATTTCTTTTCTATTTTTTAATGCTTCGATTCGCTTATCCACCGATCCAAGAATTTCGGCAATTTTCTGTTGCTCGGGAAGCGGTGGGATAGGGATTTTAATTTTTTTAATTCTAAATAAAGCAAGCTTCGGCTGTTGTGCCTTTCCGATTAGGGCAAGAATTTGTTTCTTTCCTATCCGCGAATTCAGTGTATAAGCGAGGAATTCTTTTGTTATTTTTCTTAGATTACATAATTTTGCCGCATTTTCTGTCAAGTTTGCGCCGTCAAGTTCAGCCGGCACCAGCCCTGAAAGCCCAATTGTTC
>JARYMI010000101.1 GCA_029907205.1 Clostridiales bacterium | reverse complement strand
GGTTCGTTCATCCTTTGAGGGAAGAGGCCCAGAGAGAGGCGACGGTGAGGTTTGAGACTCCGCCGGGACAACAGGCGCAGGTGGATTGGGGGCAGGCCTGGGTGACGCTGGGGGGTAAGCATGTTAAAGTCCATATTTTCGTCATGACCCTTGGCTATAGCCGCAAGATGTTCGGCCTGGCCAGCCGGGATGAGAAGCTCCCGACGTTCATTGCTTGCCATCTTGAAGCCTTTGATCATTTCGGTGGCGTTCCCCATGAGATTATCTACGACAACATGAAATCCACGGTCCTGTTGCTCTTTATCTCTTATGGCTTAGCTCTTCCCTCGATATTCTTTTGGAGCCTTGTTGGCCTTGATAAGATGGGGGAAAAATGGTTATCCCATCGCGGGAAGGTCAAAAAGGCGAGCCTGGCCGCTTTCCCTCTCCGGATGGCGGAGGAAGAGCTCCGGCGTCTCCCTTCCAAGGGCTGGGCCGAGATGATCAGAAAAGTTTATGAGGTCGACCCTTTAACCTGTCCCCAATGCGGCGGGACGATGAAGATCATCTCCTTCCTCACCGATTATGCCGTGGTGGATAGAATCATCGATCACCTGAAGCTGCCGTTTGTCGCGGAGAGGCCTCCTCCGCCTCATATCGCCTATCAGGAAGTTCTGATGGCTGCCGAGGCCCCGACTGAATATTCTTTGTGATTCCCTCTTTGAGCGGGAGCAGGGCTCTGGCCGATTTCTCGCCCTTTTATGCTCCCCTTCGTCTTCTGACCCCGCCTATCCCAATTTTTTGTTAAAGTTGACATCCGACGACGCCTCGATTTATCATTCCCGACGATGGGATGAGGCAAAATCAGTGCCACCAACGCTCATTCAGCCAGCCCAGCAGAAAACGAGTTTCTTATCCTTAATTACCTAAATTTTAGCTGATTTTTCACACTACAGGAAGGGTCCCAAATTTCCAGGGGAAAATGAGCGTCACTCTTGGCTTTCGAATAAATGTGGTGTATATTATATACAGCATGAGCTTCATAAGAAAGATCAAAAAGGGTCCCTATGTTTACCTGGCCGAGGTCGAAAACCACCGAGTCCAGGGCAAGGTCGTCCAAAAAGTCCTCCGCTACGTCGGCAAGGAGGTCAACGGTCAGATCCAAAGACGGGTCGTGACAACCGACGTCGAGGTCGAGGCCGTCCGCCATTGCGCCGACGTCCTGGCCGTCCACCGGGTGGCCGAGAGATTGGGTTTGAGGGAGATGTTCGGCGAACACGGCCCCTACATCCTCTCGTTTGTCTATTCCCATCTTCTGGAACGGCCGAGCATCCGGAAGCTGGAGGAATGGTTCGGCGGCACAGAGATTCCCGAACTTCTGGGACTCCAGGAGATTTCGACCGGCCGGCCGTACGAAACTCTGGGACATCTCAGCCGATTGGATTTCGGCCGGATCGAAGATCAGATTTTGGAACGGCTGCGGCGATACGAATCCAAGAACCATTCGGCGATCATCGACGTCACGGACACCTACTTTGAAGGAGGCAGCTTGACGGAACGTTCCCGGCGGGGCAAAGACGGCAAGGTCAGCAAGCTCCTCCAGATCGGCCTGGGAGTGACCCAGGCTCACGGCTTTCCCATCTTGATGCGAACATATCCCGGGACGACCTCCAACATCATGATCTTCAAAGACCTCTATAACAGGCTCCTGGAACGGGGCTACAGGGCCGTAATTTTAGACAGAGGAATGAGTTGTGAGGATAACATCCGCCGCATCCTGGAGGCCAAGATGAAGATCATCGCCGGCGTCCGCAAGGACGACGGTCTGCGCCGGAGGTTCTTGGCCCGGATTAATCGCGAGGCGCTCTATCGTCGGGAGCATCGGGTGGCGCTCCAGAGCGCCGGGGTCTATGTCCAGGCGTTCCCGTATCTTGGCGGCGAGCTCATCGTCGTCTACAACCCTTCGCTGGAGGTCGTCCGCCGGGAGCTCGCTTACGGGACGGAAAAGATGAGGGAAAAGGACTTTCGGGATGAGGGTTACTCTCTCCTCTATCACAATACGGACCAAACGATCGAGGCCGTGACACGGCAATACTTTGAGAAAGAGATCGTTGACCGGGCCTTCAAGAAGCTCAAAGGGGTGTTGTCGTTGCGGCCGATCCGGGTTTGGCAGAAAGAGCACATCGAGGGCCATGTCCGGGTCTGCTATCTGGCCTATGCGATTCTCTCGGCCTTGGAGTATCATCTCAGGAAATCGGAGTATTCCGCCGTTGCGTTCCTGGAGAAACTGAGGAGAGGCTACCGGGTGCATCTCAAAGACCGGAAATCCGGGCATCGATGGAATACCGATGTGCTGTTGGAGAAAAAACTCTACAAATATTTCGATTCCCTTCAGGCATCTGCGTAGTGTATAAAATAGGGGATAAACTTAGGTAATTAAGCGGTTGCGGCGTGGGGATTTTTTAAAGGGCTTTTTTATGGAAAGGCAGCTTCCTTGGTTAGTAGCGGTTCTATTCCTCGCTTCGATGTCGTGTGAGAGCCCGATGTCTCCGTCGAAGTCGATTTCAACCATGTCACCTGAGAGCTCTACCGTAAATCATCCGGGATGGACGGACTTAGGAATCCGTCTATCTATATCAGTGGAGGTTCAGGAGTTAACCGCAATTTGGAAAGAACTTTACACACGCTCTCTCG
>JARYMI010000100.1 GCA_029907205.1 Clostridiales bacterium | reverse complement strand
TGGGAGATGACTGGTCCGATGAGGACCTTTTCGCCGCCCTTCCTGATTTTGCATACACGATCAGAGTGGGCCTGGCTCCCTCAAGAGCAAAATATCATCTTGATTCCTTTGTGGAAGCCAGGGGATTGCTGAAGGAGCTTGAAAGGACAAAAAATGATTAACCTGGAGGATTATCTGGATATTGTCGGCGATGAGACAATCTCCCTGATTCACAAGAAAGCCAGGAAGCTTCTCGACAGGCACGTTCTTCACATTAATTCAACTTACCAGGGGGGAGGTGTGGCCGAGATTCTGAGCTCTCTCGTGCCGTTGATGAATGATGTGGGGATTGACGCCGGCTGGCGCATTTTTCCCGGAAACCCGGATTTCTTCTCCATCACCAAAAAATTCCACAACGGTCTCCAAGGGGATTCCCTGGACTTGACCGAAATGAAGAAGAAGCTCTATGTTCAAGCTAACGAGCGTTTTTCAGTTTATACTCATATCGACCATGACTGCGTGATCATCCACGATCCTCAGCCGTTGCCGCTGATTAACTTCTTCAAGAAGAGGCAGCCGTGGGTCTGGCGGTGTCATCTGGATTTATCGAGCCCCAACGAGAAGCTCTGGAAATTTCTTAAGAAATTCATCCTCAGGTATGACACCGTTATCGTTTCCAATGAGAAATTCAAAAAAGGGGATCTTCCGTTACATCAGAAGGTTATCTATCCTGCCATTGACCCGCTTGTTCCCAAGAACATGGAAATTCCAGAAGAAACAATATCGAAGTATATGAAGAAATATAACATTCCTGTTGATAAGCCTCTTTTGACTCAGGTCTCCCGGTTCGATAAATGGAAAAACCCTGGAGGAGTTATTGAAATTTTTGAGCTCATACGCAGGAAGGTGGATTGCCGTTTGGTGCTCTGCGGCAGCATGGCTGCTGACGACCCCGAGGGTATGAGAATTTATGAGCAAGCCTGCCAAAAAGCAAAAAGATATCTGAGGGATAAGGAAATCATCCTCATCACAAGCGAGAACAGCCTCCTGGTCAATGCTCTCCAGCGGAGCTCATCGGTTATCATTCAAGCCTCGTTGCGGGAAGGGTTCGGTTTGACCGTCACGGAAGCTCTGTTCAAAGAGAAACCCGTTGTGGCTTCTGATGTGGGAGGGATTCCCGTTCAGGTTGAAGATGGAAAAAGTGGCTTTCTAGTGGATCCCCTTGATTACAAGGGATTCGCCGAGAGAATTATCTATCTCTTAAGAAACGAGAAAGAGGCGAGGGAAATGGGGCAAAGGGGGCAGAAAACAGTCAAAGAGAAATTCCTCATGACCAGACTCCTCCTCGATTATCTTGACCTTTTAGCCGGTATCATTGGCTAAAATAGAAAATTCTGTGAACAAAAAAAGACGCCCGGTCCCGTTTTGACGGCAAACCGTTCTTGAGTCCTCATTTCTTGCGCAGGATTTTCTTTTTCATGTCTTTTGCCGTGCGGGATTTCCTGTTTGTGGGCTCTGTGACGAAAAGTGGGGTTAGGCAGAGATCAGGATCATCAGCCACGAGCCGTAGCGACCATTGAAGGTTTAGCCTTCCCGAAATGCTTTTCGAAGGAACCCTGCCTTCGGGGTGGCGAGGATGTCTGAGCCCAGGAAGATCTGGGACAGAGGGAAAGAGAAGGAAAGTGTCGGCGGACGGTAGACTCGATAAAGTGGCGAGTTCCGCAGCCACCGAGAAAAGCGTTGAGGGAACGGCGTTAAAAACCTGAACGGGAACGAGGCGCGTGGCTGATGATCGTCTCATGTTGCCTTCGCTTATCCCACTTTTCGTAATACAGCCCTGTTTGTATTGACAAAACGCCTCGTCCGTCACATATAATTCTAAAGTCCATGGTAAGGAAACTTTACACAATCCTCTTGGTCAGGGGAGGATCATGATGAAAGAAAATACTGTCCGCTTCCTATCCGTCTGGGCGATGATTTTTGCCTTACTTCTCCCGGCTCTGGTTTCGGCGGAGGATGGGTTCATCCCGGCTTTCGCCATCGAGAGGGACGAGATGACGCTCGAGCGACTGGCCCAGCCCAACACCTATTTCGACAAGGTCGGCCGGCGGTTCGCCATCCTCGGGTATGAAAGCGGGACGTTCGAGGCCTGGGCCTATCCCTTAAAGCTTTTGCGCAACTTCGAGTTTTCCTTTCTCCTGAAGAACAGCACCAGGCCGATCCCGGGAAAAGAGATTGTTCGCTTTGTTGAAGTGACCCCGGCAGCGACCGTCCTGACCTACACGTATCAGTCTTTCACGGTGAAAATCATTTTCGTGACGGCCATCGCCGACCCCGGCGCGGTGATTCTCCTCGATATTGACGCGGCCGAACCGCTCACGATCGTGGCTGGATTCCTGCCCGTCCTCCAGCCGATGTGGCCGGCGGGTATCGGCGGCCAGTATGCCTATTGGGACGGGGACCTCAAGGCCTACCTGATTTCAGAGCCGACGAGGATGAACCATGCCTTCGTTGGGTCGCCGGCGGCGCAGGGCATTTCCTACACGCCTGCCCACATGCTCTCTGACACGCCCAACGAGTTTACGATCGCCGTCGAGAAACCAGATGAGGCCAGAGGGAAATTTGTCCCTGTCATCCTGGCTGGAGGCAAGGGGAAGAGGGAGGACATCAGGGAAATTTATGAAAGGCTGGCTGCAGATCCCGAGGCGATTTATTCGGCGGCGAAGGACCATTACCCGAATTTGCGGAGAAGCACCCTCCGCATCAAAACACCTGTGAAGAAGATTGACCTCGCCCTCGAATGGGCCAAGGTTTCTTACGACAACCTCCGTGTCGATAACCCCGACC